>JBOGKE010000077.1:0-59855 GCA_050745265.1 Terriglobia bacterium | reverse complement strand
CCGTCGCCGGTGACGTCAATCGCAAGATCGCTCAGATCTTCCAGATAGAAGTTGGTGTAGGGAAGCTCGCGGAATTTGTGCTTGATGAAACGCGGTCCGGCGCCTCGCTCGGGGGGTAGCTGCTCGTACCAGTTCTCGCCCGAAACGATATCGAGCCGGCCGTCGCCGTTCATGTCCACCACGGTGACCGCCTCGCAGATGCCGAGGTCCAGTGTGTGTTTGCGGAACGGGATGGCATCGTCCCCGGCCATTTCGCTCGCGAGCGGAATCGGAAGGCTGGGGCGTGTGCGCTCCGGGTCCGGCAAGCTCGCCTGGCTCGCAGCACGCGCAGACGCTGTCGCGCCGAAAGCCGCGGTGGCCGGCACGCCCGCCGCAATCGATCTGAGGAATTGCCGGCGTCCTGCGTTCTCAGTCATGTTTCTGTGCTCCAGGCCGACTATGCAGCACGTCTTAGGTGTTTTCGCATTCGGTATCAGGGCACGACTTCAGTCGTGCCGCAAAGACATCGTCGTCCATTATTATGTTGCACTCGGAGGCTGCGGCGGTCCGGGCCGCCGCGCCCTCCGAGCGCAAGGGACATACTGTTGAGAATCGCTTTCGGCACGGCTCAAGCCGTGCCCTGATGCGCCGATTCTCCAGATGCGCAACTATTTATGTCGTCGCGTAGATCGTCCTGAATCCGATTTCGAATTTGAGCTTTCACATTCAAGACTCCGCACCCTGGCCGAGGCCGGTCTCGCGCGCGAGCGACTTCGCAAATTGAAGGCCCTGGCGCGCCAGCTCGTCGCCCGAGGCTGCAACGTCGCGCCAGATCGCGGCCGCCGCCGCAAGCTCGGGCTCAGGCTGCGCAAACGATTCGATCGTCATCCACCCGTCGTAGCCGATCTCTTTCAATGCCAGGAAAACGCCTCGCCAGTCGTTGTGACCCGTCCCGGGAATGCCGCGATCGTTCTCAGACAGGTGCACGTGCCCGAGTTCTTTCGCGACGGTGCGAAGCGAATCGGCCGGATGCGTTTCCTCGATGTTCGCGTGGAACGTGTCGAAATGGATGCGGACGTTCGGAGCTCCGATGTCCCGGACCAGACGGGCAGCATCGTCGAGCGTGTTGAGAAAATACGTTTCAAAGCGGTTGAGCGGCTCAATACAAAGCATCACGCCCAATGCGCGGCCGCGCTCGGCGGCAGCGCGCAGGCCATCCGCCGCCCACTGCCATTCATCCGCGGTTCTGCGGCGGCCCGTCATGACGCCGAGGCCGGCATAAAGAGGGCCGCAGATCAGTCGGCCGTCGAGCTCCGCCGTCCGCTCGACGAAGCTCTTCAAGGACGCAAGCCCCTTCGCGCGCACCCGCGGATCGGCGCTGATCAGGTTCGCGTCGCGCGGCAGGACGCTGCACGTGGTCCGGTCGAGGCCGATTCCATCGAGCATCCGCTTCACCGCGGGAACGTCCGACGGCTCATCGGTCGAGAGAAAGATCTCGACGCCGTCGAAGCCCCAATCGCGGATGCGGCGAAACAGCGGCTCATCGCGTTCGCCGATGCGGGTGGTCCAGACCAGCGTGTTGACGCCGTATTTCATTGACTCACCCTGATGCGAAATTTGCCCAGCCGCAGCCGGCGGAGTGAGCATGCGCGTTCGACTTGCAACCCAGGTCGGGCGCCCTGGCCGAGAGCAACTCACGTGCTCGCCGATTCGCGTTTGACGAGTTGCTTGAGCGTACAGCCCGGAAACGCGTTCAAGTATGTGTTGCCCTGATATTGCAGGTCCTGGTGGATTCCTATGGCCGATGTGTAATAGCCATTCACCGTCATGTCCTTGAGAGCCGCGAAGAACCGCTCGGAATCGTTTGTGGCGTGACCCTCGTGCGCGGCGGCCGCGGCGAGCGCCTCGGCGAGGGATGAATTCGCAGCCGCCTCTTGCATCTGCCGAATCCCGTCGCGCCATTGTTTCTGCACGCCTTTGCCGCTGCTTGAAATCATCAGATCGGCGAACAGGCTCACTTGAGCTGCGTGCGCGCCCGGAGAATGATGGTCGGCCGGAATGATCAACTCCATAACCTGATCGAGCGTTTTGTTTTCGTGTTCGGTGAAGAACCGCAGCTTGTAATCCTGGGCTGACCATGCAACGCGGCCCATGGAGGGATGGCAGACCGCCGTGCCCATCGCTTCGATGCTCGGGGCAAGGCTGCTCAGAGCAACAATCTTCAGTGCTGTGCGTCGTTTCATGTAGACCTCAGTCCAATGTTCGGAGTCCGATGTCCGGAGTCCGTCTCCGTAGGTTAGTGGTTCCGCCGCAGATAAGATGTGAAGCCACCGATGAGCGAAGCCGTTTCATGAGCCATGCCGTACAGGCGTTCAAATTCGTCGCGCGTGATGTATCCGACGTCGCCGGCGACGTACAACAGAGATTGAACTTCGACAATCGAACCTCTGGCCATTTCGAGAAAGCGCGCGAACTCCTTGTCGCCCTTTTTGGCGAAACCCTCGGCAACGTTGCTCATGGCTGACACAGCAGTGCGCGTGATCTGACTCTTGAACCCGAAATCGTTCTTCGGTCGCCCGTCCGCGCGGACGGCGCAAATTTCGCGGACCAGCTTTCGAGCTTGCTGCCACGCCTGAATATCTTCGAAGCGCCTAATCGCTGCCATTCATTCCACTCGCACTCCGGACCTCGGACTGCGGACTCCGGACTGCGGACCACTATTCACAGTTCTCCCCGCCGCCGCTGCTGCTTAATATAATCCGCGGCGCGCATCGAGAGGGCCATGATCGTGAGCGTCGGATTCTTTTCGCTCGACGTAGTGAACGAGCTGGCATCGGTGACAAACACGTTCTTCACAACATGCGATTGGCAAAAGCCATTAAGCGCTGACGTTTTGGGATCCTTGCCCATGCGAATGGTACCGGCCTCGTGGCTGGCGAATCCGCTCGGGCCCCGCCCGATGTTATAAAACGTCTGCCCCTTCAAATTGGAGCAAATCTCCTTGAGACTGCGCTGCGTATCGCGCCAAAGGGCCCAATCGTTTTCACCGAACCTGAAGTGCAAGATCGGGATCGGAATCCCGTGCTGATCCACCTTGCTCGGCTCCGTGCTGACGTAGTTTTCGCGGCGCGACTCGACTTTGCCAAACGAGCCGAGCATCGAATAACCGGTTTGCATCTCCCGCACGCGCGCTTTGTAGTCCGCGCCGTACCCGCGCACGCGCGATGCGTGGTGGGGAAACATGTAGCTCCCGAAGTTGACCTGGAAGCCCCAGCCGCCCACGTAATCCTTCTTTCCGAACAGTTGGTTGTAGCGCGGAATATAAACGTGGTCGGTGGCGCCGTCCTGATTCCACGGCTTCAGCCCTTCGAGTTCAGAGAGATAAATGTTAGCGCCGACCCCAAGGTGGCCGTGGAGATACCGCCCGACCACGCCATTCGAATTGGCGAGGCCGTTCGGGTGCTGCGGCGAGCGTGAATTCAGCAGGAGTCTCGGAGATTCGATTGTCGCGCAGCAGAGCACGACGATTTTCGCGCGGACCTGCTCCTCCTTGTTTGTTTCGGTATCTACGAAGGAGACCGCGCGCGCGAGGCCTTCGCGGTCGACCAGGATCTCGCGCGCCAGCGCGTTCTGTCGCAACGTAAAGTTCCCCGTCGCCTTCGCCTTCGGAATCATGGCGACGGCGCTGTTATAGACCGAGCCCACGTCGCATCCATCCATACAATGGCCGCAATAGTGGCACGGCGGACGATTATCGTAGGGCACGGTTACAACGGCCTTGCGAACGTCGATCAAGGGAATGCCCATCTTCGAGAGCGTGCGATGCAAGATGTGCTCGCTGCAGCGCCATGGGATGGGAGGCAGGTAATGATGTCCCGCCGGCAGGATTTCCAGATGATCATCGCTTCCGCAAACGCCAATGAGCTGCTCCACGCGCTCGTAATAAGGCGCAAGCTCCTCGTAAGTGAGCGGCCAGTCTTCCTCGATGCCGTTCAGCGACCTTTCCTTGAAATCGCGCGCCGCATACCGCAGCGTCACGGCGTTCCAGTGAACGGTGCGGCCGCCGAGAACGCGGATCCGATCCACGCTTACCGAGTCGCAGTTTTCATACTGAATGGATGATTTGACGTTGTCCTGGTAAAAGGGCTTCTGCTTCTCGCCGTGAAAGCCGCGGTACGGGAGCTCGTACGGCCAGTCGTGCGAGAGAAAATCCGAGAGCGGCACTTCCTTGCCGGCCTCGAGCATGACCACCTTCGCGCCGCCTTCGCAAAGTTCCTTGGCGACGATTCCGCCCGCCGCTCCCGACCCGATCACGCAAACGTCGTAAACTGAAGTCGAACTCATTGAGAAACTCCTGCGCAAAACGTGTGTTGTCACCCGGCTCTCCTGTAGCGGCGAACTGCGTGCGCCGGAATCTTTGCAGTACAGACCGGCGATCACAGATCGCCGCTACGGCGGACAGCCCCACGGCGGTAATCCATATCATACCGAAGCGCGCCGCATCCGGAAAAGAAACTTCAGACCGCCCCGAGCGCAGCGAAGGGTCGCGCCCTGGGGCTTGAGTCGGGCCGGCCGAGATGGCTGGCGCAGACCGTCAAGGTCTGCGATGCGGCCGCTAGCGCGCCTCAGAACGACAGCTGTGCGCCCGCGCTCAAATATGGACGATGCCGCGCTGCACGGCAGCGATGGCAGCTTGGGTGCGATCGGCGACGTTGAGGTGACTCAGGATGATGTTGACGTGCCACTTTACCGTGCCTTCCGTTATGCCCAACGCTTCGGCAATGCCGCGGTTGCTCAACCCTTTCACGATCAGCTTCAGCACCTGCAACTCGCGCGCGCTTAAGCCCGCGCCCGAGGGCCGCGCTTCCAAAGTTTTCGTCACGCGCGGCGGGATGTACTTCAGGCCGCCGTGGACGGCCCGAATCGCTTTGAGCAGCTCGTTGCGCGACATTCCCTTGAGCAGATAACCCTGTGCGCCGGCTCGAAGCGCTTTGTAGATATCCTCGTCACCGTCGTAGGTGGTCAGAACAATGAACCGGCTGCCGGGATATTCACTCCGGATTGACTGAATCGCCTCCGCGCCGCTGATCCCAGGCAAACGCAAATCCATCAGCGTGACATCGGGGCGATGGCGATGGAACAGTTGCAGTGCTTCCTCGCCTGATTCGGCTTCAGCGACCACGGAGATGTCCTGCAAGGTGTTCACCATCGCGGTGAGGCCGAAACGAACCACCGGGTGATCATCCACAACGAGAATTTGGATCCGGGTTTGCTGAGCCACGGGATTACTCCGGCGCCCTGACTGGCCGCCTGCCTCGCAGCGGGATCACCGCCGTCACTTGCGTCCCGTTCCCTTTCTTGCTCGTGAGCAGGAAACGTCCGCCAAGCTGCTCCACGCGCTCCTTCATGCCCAGAATTCCGTAGTGACCGTTTTGGAGTTGCAAAGCCGCCGCTGCATCGAAGCCGCAGCCGTCATCGCTGATTTCCATGCACAGCCGGCTCCGGGCGAAGGACAGGCAGATGAAGACGTTTTGCGGATTCGCGTGTTCCAGCGCGTTCCGCGCCGCTTCTCGAGCGGTCAGGAGCAGGTTCGACTGCGTGCGATCATCCACCGGAACCGGCGTTCCCGTGGTTTCCGTAGTCACGCGAACCGCGCCTTCGGCGGTGAGCTGGCGCGCGAGCTGCGAGAGTCCGGAGGCCAAGGTTCCGCTTTCTAGCGAAGTGTGGCGCAGGTTCCACACCGCTTCTCGCGCTTCGGCGAGCGTCTGACGGATTTGAGCTCTGGCACGGTCCAGAAGGTCCCGCCCCGTTCCATCCGGCGGGGGAAGGCTCGACGCAGCTTCGAGTAGCGTCGATACTCCGACGCATCCCTGGATCACCGTATCGTGCATCTCGCGCGCCAGACGGCTGCGTTCCGCCAGGACTGCGGCGTAGCGGGCTTTCGTCTGCGCCATGTGGAGGCGGAACCCGGCCCACGCCAGCGATAAGAGGCACAAGGCGCACACGAGAAGGAACCACGCCGTCTGATAAAAGTGAGCGCGCCAGGTAAACGGGAAGCCCGCTTCCGCCTGCCGGGCCGTTGAGCGCCCGCCGTAGGCAATCACGCGGAACCGGTAATCTCCGGGCGGCAAGTTGGTGTAGTACGCAATACGCTGCCCCTGAGAATACGACCAGCGTTTTTCGAAGCCTTCCAAACGGTACTTGAAGCGAATCTGCTGCGGCTCGATCAGGGCGGGCGACGTGAAGCGAATTTCCAGCCGGCCTTCGCCCGGCGGAAGGCGGCACTGCGCATTAATCGCAACTTGACGCCCGTCCGCAACCACCTGCTCGATCAGCACCCGCCTCGGGTAGATCGCGCGAACCTCATCCGGCTCAATTCGAATAGCGCCTTTGATTGTGGGAAACCATAAGGCTCCTGAAGGGGCGGACGATCCCGCCGGCTGCACGCCGCCGTTGACCTCTCCCACTTCCAAACTCTTTGAGTTGGCGTAGACTGTCGCGTAGAGCGGGCGGGCAGCGCAATCAGCGGTATTCAGATTATCCAGACCGATCTGAAAAATGCCGGTTCGGCCGCTGAACCAAAGATTCCCCCGCCGATCCTGGAGGATTTGGTACACGTTGTCATCCGGAAGGCCGCACTTCGTGGTGTAATGCGTCAGCGCGCCAGCGGCCAGCCGGAACAGCCCGTCGGCTCGCGTTCCAATCCATAGAGCGCCGTCGGCGTCTTGATGAATGGCCCAGATTCGATGTCCGACCAGACGGTTGAGCACGGGCTTTTTGATTGCCGCGCCGTTGCGGAAAACGCTGATCCCGCCGTCGGTGCCGATCCAGATTTCCCCGTCCCTCGCCTCAACAATCGTCCTGACACTTGGATAAACAAGACCCTTTTCGGCGTCAAGGTTGCGAAACCTTTTCCCGTTCCAGACGCTGACGCCGCCGTCGGTGCCGATCCAAAGGTGGTGGTCTCGGTCTTCGCAGAATGCCCTGATAAAATCATTCACAAGACCCTGTCGCGTGGTATATCTCGTAGCCGCGCCGTGGCGTATCGCAACGACGCCTTCACCTCCCGTCCCGAGCCACAGAACGCCTTCACGATTGCGGAAGACGGTGCGCACTTGGACGGAACTCACTTCCGGGGGAAGCGCGAACGGAAGCAGACGCCAGCCGCTGATCCGATAGAGATGGCCGTTCGCGATCCAAAGCGAGCCATCCGGGGCATCGTAAATCGTACTGACGTTTTCATAAATTGTGCTCGAGTTGCCGAGCGCGATTCCGTCCTTGTTTTCGAGGACGCTCACTCCCGTGTCACTGATGCGGACCAGCCCGTTTTCTGTCCCCACCCAAAGGTCCTGATCGGAATCCTCAAAGATCGACAGCACGGTATTATTGGGCAGAATCGCGGGGGCGCGGTAGGTGACGAACTTGCCTTGCTGGAAACGCGTCAGGCCATCACCAACCCAGCCAAGCCACACGTTGCCGTCGCGATCCTGACAGATGTTGGCCTCGACATCACGGTCGAACGGCGTGTGGAGAATCGAGTGCCCTTTAATCCTATAGAGGCCGGCGTAAGTCCCGACCCAGATCACGCCGTCTCGCGCGGCGAGGATCGACTTGATCTGGTTGCTCGCTGCACTGGGGCTCAGCATCACCCGCCGCGCTGTTCCGTGATCGAGAACATACAACCCAGAGCCGCCAATCCACAGCCGCCCCTCGCGGTCCTCCGCCATGGCGTGGACCGAAATGGCCGGCAATCCGCCGCGGCCGTCGATACGGACAAATCTGCCCGCGCTGCGGAGAAAAAGGCCGTGGTCGGTTCCTGCCAGCAGGCGGCCGCGCTGGTCTTCATAAATGGCCCGCACGAAACCGTCCGTCAGACCCTGCTGAACGCCGAAACGCTCGAAGGCGCCGCGGCTATAGCGAAGCAGCCCGCCGCCTTCCGTACCAATCCAGAGAGAGCCGTCTTTCGCTGCATACAGGGCCAGCACGCTGTCGTCGCGGAACGCCGCCGTATTCGATCGGTCGAAGATCGTGAAGCGTACGCCGTCAAACCGGGCCAGCCCTTCCCTGCTGCCGACCCACAGGTACCCGTCCGGAGTTTCTGCGAGGGCCTGAATCGTATCTTCCGGCAGCCCGTTCTGCACCTGCCAAACGTGGCGGTCGAATTCCCAGATCGATTTCCCGGCTGGAAGAGCGGGCGCGAACAGCGCCACGAGGTGCACGGAGAATGCGATGGCGAGACTTTTGAAAACGAGTGAACGCATACGGCATCGAGGGAGCGCTGAGAACGGGAGTTCCCGCGGCGGGTAGAGTTTGATCGCACCTTCGTCCGGCCGGCCGATCACCGGCGGGTAAACTCGTCGAACGCGGTTACCGCTGGCAGCGCGTTTCCATTATCGTCGAAGATGCCGCGGATTCGAAGCGGCGTTCCCGCCGGCACCGAGGGTTCCCACCAGAACAGTCCTTTCCCGAGATTGTCCGGAGTTTCCTCGACGACGCGATTAACCGCCTGGAGGAACTGCTTTTGCCCCTCGGGTGTTTCGGCAAAAGGCCCGGGGCCTCGCTGGTGAGCCGCCGCTTTCCAGGGGTAAGCGACTTCGGCCAAGATGATGTCCTTGTGATACGTGACCGCCATTCGGTAGAGGTTCTCGCGTAAATCATTCAGACTGCCTTGCCACCAGGGATAATATGACTGCCCGATGACGTCGAAGCGCACGCCGCGTGCGAGCAGGTGGTCAAAGAAATCGTGCGTGCGCGGCCAATCGCCGCCGCGATCGATGTGGATCATGATCAGCGGCCGCGGCTGATTTCCGTGTCCGGCGTCGACACCGTTGATCCCCGCCTTGATTAAATCTGCGAACTGATCCCAATTCTGCGGAAGCTTCCCATCCGGCCAGAGCATCCCGTTGGTGATCTCGTTTCCGATTTGCACCATGTCCGGCAGAACGCCCCCTGCGCGGAGCGCCCGAATCGTGTCTCGGGTGTAATCGTAAACCTCGGTGACGAGCTGCGCATGGGACATCGCCGCCCAGGCCTTTGGCGTGTACTGCTTTCCGGGATCGGCCCAAGTGTCCGAGTAGTGGAGGTCCAGGAGAAATTTGAAGCCCAGACTTTTCGCCTTCTGGGCCGATGCAATCGTATAGCTGAGGTTGTTCGGCAAGCCTGTGGGGTTCACGAACAGCCGCAGCCTCACCCAGTTGAAGCCGTGGTCGCGAAGGATCTGGAGCGCCGGTTCCGGCTTGCCGTCATCCCTGAAGACCGTGCCGCGGTCCTCCGCCTGCTTCAGAAAAGAAACGTCCGCACCAACCGCGTAGCGGAAATCCTGCGCCTCTGCGTCCCGAGCGGCGCCCAGAAGCACAATGAGGATTGATATCAGCGAGAGGAAGCGCCCGACGGAATTCCATGCGCGCGGAAGCGCGAATTTTGCAGGCATCAATAGACTCCCGGAAGGTTTTTCGGTACTTGCGTTAACGCGATCATTCGGATCCGACGGAAGCGATCCCGGCCAAGGCCAGCGCCGCGGGATTCGGCGAGTGTGCCGTGTCGCCTTCCGACACCCCGAAGCATGAAAAGCGGGGCGCGTTGTATCAGGGCACGGCTTCAGGCGTGCCATAAACCGGGCGCTAAGTAATGGGCTTTAGCCCCTGAGGGCCCCAGCGGCTAAAGCCGAAACAAGCAAAGGCCCCCACCGACGGCACGACTAAAGTCGTGCCCTGATACGCAGCCTCGGCTGAACTTTTCGGGGCGAGAGCGATAACGAGATTACCGCCTCGCTTTCGGGGATTGATCGCCCGGCAGCTTCACCTGTTGACCGATTTCGCGGTAGAGCCTCCGCACGCCTTCAGTGCTTGTTTTGATCTGTTCGAACAGGCGCATCTCTTTCTGCGCTTCGGCGGTGCGGCCCAGACTTCGATAGGCGATGGCGAGCCGGTAATGGGCTGCGCTGTTGAGTGGATCGGAACGGGCCGCGATGCGAAGGTGCTCCAGCGCCTGCTCGGGCCGCGCGAGCGTCAGCAGCACTTCTCCGAGGCCAAGCTGGGCGTCCGCGTTGCCGGAAGACATCGCAACGGCGCGCTCATAATGAGCGAGCGCCGCCTGCAAGTCCGGCCGCAGCCCGGCAAGCCTTCCGAGCTCGCATTCGATCTGCGCATTGTCGCCTTCGAGGCGCTCTGCCGTCCCGAACTCCTGTTCGGCTTCCCGCCTTGCCTTCGGGTCTGAAGTCGCCGATTCCAAAATCGCTTCGCCAAGCTCAAAGTGAACGCCGGAGAGCCGCGGATCAATCGCCAGAGCCTTGCGATAATGAACGACCGCCGCGCGCAGATTTCCGGCGTTCACCAGATGCTCGGCGATTGCTTCCTGCATGCGCGCCGAACCGGGCGCGAGCAGCGCCAGCTTATTCAGCGTCTCGCTCGCGAGATCGGAATAAACCCGCTGCGCCGCATAGAGCACGTTGACGTTGTCGGGATCGATCGCGACGAGCGTGCGTGCAAGAGACGACGCCTGATCGAGATCGCCTTCGCGATAGTAAATCTCCTCCAGTTGAAGTCCGACTGCGACGCGGAGCTTTTTGTCCTTCAGTTCCGAAAATGAGCTTTCGAGCAGCGCGCGTCCTGACGGATTCCCCGCCCTCATGTCGCAAATGCCCAGAAGCGCCTTGGTCCGGATCATCTCAGGGCTAATAGCCAGGGCGCGGCGAAAATTGTCGGACGCGGCGGTGCAATCACCCTGAAAAAACGCGATGACGCCGAGGTTGCTGTACGCCTCCGAATTTCTTGGGTCGAGGGAAAGTACGGCCCGCAACTCTTGTGCGGCAACGTTTGCCCGGTTCGACTTCAAGGCGGCTTGGGCCCGCTCAAGGTGGGTTTGGATCTGGGAAGCTCTTGCCGCTGGGGATTGACCTCGCGCGCTCGCAAGAGAAAGAGTCGAAACGAGCAGGACGAACGGGAGAAGAGCTCTTCGCGCGGCTGCGCTGCGCGAAAGCCCGGTTGCCCGCCCAGATGCTTCTGGCATCCCGTAAAACCCTCGTGGTCGGTACGATCCTCCCGATTGTATAAGCTCGTTGACCCTCGCACAATTCTCCGATGCCGCGGAAATCAGGCGGGCGAACATCGGGTATCTATCCTGGGCTCAAATTCAGCCCTGCCGCCATACACCCCGAAGCGGGCCGATCCGGCTTCAGAAAAACAGATGAACCCCGATTTGGATGATGCGGGCGCCACCCTGGGGCCCAGTGATCACGCCGGCGGTGGGATCAGCGAGTACGCCCGCCGCCGTGTATCCGACGTTCGCGTCCGGGTTCGCGTAGTTGACATGGTTGAGCATGTTGTACATGTCCGCGCGGACCTCTAGACGCGTCCCTTCGAAGTGCAGAGGAAAGGCCTTTGCGAAACCCAGGTCCACGTCGGTGAATCCAGGCCCAATCAGGGTCATGCGCCCCGAATTGCCAAACGTTCCAGGTGCCGGGTTGGCGTAGGCTGCGGGGTTAAACCACATTCCGATAGTCGGGTTCGATTCTTTGGGATCGCCAACGAGCTCGGGATAGAGCCTGGAGCCGGCGCTCAATGACGACGCGAGCCCCGGATCAATCCGGTCTGCGACGGAACCCTGGATCACGGGAGTGAATGGAATTCCGCTATGCCACTGGAAGATGCTCGAGACCCGCCACCCTCCGATTACCTCGTTGGCGATTCCGTGAAGCGCAAACCGCCGTCCGCTCCCGAGTGGCACCTCGTAAACGGCTTCACCGACGAGGGTGCTCGCCGCGTTGAAGTCGGACAGAGCGTAATTTGCGGCGGGGCTGTACGCGTTCTGGTAGATATCAACGCCCGATCCGTGGCCGTTGCCCGTGCCCGTATCCATCGATTTCGACCAGGCGTAGTTCACCTGCAGGTCCAAGCCATTCTGCATTCTCTTCTGAAGGCGGAACTGCAAGGCGTTATAATTCGACCATCCCGTGTAGTTTTGAGCTTGAATCGAGGTGAATACGGGATTCGGATTCCCGCAGAGATAGCCCGTGCAACCTAGCGCACTGACGGGAGCTTGGTCGATATCCGTGGCAAAGTTCAGGTTGTTGCCGTGGGTGTGGACAAAGCTCGTATCGAGCAGGATGCCGCCCGCGAACTCGTGCTGAACGCTGAATAGCCATTGCTGCACGAAGTCGGTCGGCATGTTCCGCGGGTAGTAGGTCACGCCGCTAAAATTGTCGATCTCCGGCGACAGAGTCTGCAGCGTCGGAAAGATTACCGTGCCCGGAGGCGGCCCGCTGGCCACCTTAAAGGTGTAACTCCCGTTGACGTATCCGCCATGGCCGGCGTTGTGGGGGTTGAAGCCGAGTCCGAGCGCGCCGTCGGTGTAGTTTTCGGCGTCGCGCGGAGCATCGAAAATGCCGTAGCTAGCGCGGACTGACCAATTCCGGTGAGGCGACCACGCAACTCCGACCCTGGGGCCAAATTCCCTGAAGTCGGCGTTCTGAATCGTGGTCATGTCTTTGGTCGGCCCTCCGTACTTCGTGTCGCCTTGGCCGCCGTAGAGGATTGCCCCCTTGTAAATCCCGCCGTCAGCGGTGTTGGGCAGATACGGATCGTAGTTACCGAACAGGGTGCCCTTTACGCCCCAGCCGGATTGCAACTGCCAGCGTAGACCCAGGTTCAGCGTCAGGCGCGACGAGACGTTGTAGTCGTCGCTCGCGAAAATCGCAGAATTCCACATGTGTGCGCCGGTTTCGTCCGATTCGTAAACGTACCATCCGTACACGTCGCCCGAAAGGA
The DNA here is from genome assembly GCA_050745265.1 of Terriglobia bacterium. Classification (GTDB taxonomy): domain Bacteria; phylum Acidobacteriota; class Terriglobia; order UBA7540; family UBA7540; genus RH2-MAG17b. The sequence continues at coordinate 47,112 of JBOGKE010000077.1, read as the reverse complement.
AATCGGCGTAGGGGATTCCGGTGACGCCCCCGTTAAATTCGAAATTGCCCGAAGTGATATCGCCCCAATTTGTATAATTCTGGTAATCTCTGTCGTACTCACCACCCAGATTGACGGTGTGCTTTCCGCGAACGAGCGTTAGAACATCAGAGTAGTTGTAAACCTCTTCGCCCAGAACTGCGTCGATGTTGCCATTTTCGCCGCACCCGGAGCCTACCGTGAAGCATCCGGCGCCCGCCCCGGAGTCGATGGTGATTTTCGGAAACACGTTGGCCGGAGCATTCGTGCCGTACGCCGGCTCGAGTCCGAGCGTCGTAGGGTCGTTCTTGTTCAGAGAAGGTGGATGGTAAGAATCAAGCTCGTGCAGCGCCCCGGCGCGAAACTCGTTCAGCGTGGTCGGGGTGATCGTATAGACGTCCGAGATCTGGCCAGTGAGGTTGTAATTATGAGCCTGTGCGATGGCTGAGGCATCGCTCGGGTAAAGAGGATCGGCGGGGGAATACGTCACGAAGTTCGGGTAATAGTTGAAGCTGACGGAAAGCTTCTGCTTGGCGAAGATGTTGTAATCGACCTTGCCCGTATACCAGGTGGACGTGTTTGGGCTGCTGCCGTTGAACACGTAATTGTTAATCGCCGGACACGTTTGTGGAGTGGAGGCGGAAGGCGCCGCTGGACCCGGACACCCCTTCACCCACCCCGGAGCGCTTGCTGAAGGGAAATAGCTCGCAAGCTTCAGCGCCACCGGATCCGGAGCAGCCAGCAGCGAGCCCGATGGGCTGAAAAAGGCCGGGTTCGTGCTTCCTGCGACACCGTAAAAATTTCCCCCTTCCATCGCCGCCGTCGGGTAACTGTAGAGCCCGGCAGTAGGCGTCGACGAAGGGTTGCGCTGATAATTGAAAAAGAAGAACAGCTTATCCTTCTTGATCGGGCCGCCCACGCTGTCTCCGTAGTTATTCCAGTGCTCGACCGCCTTCGGCCCAGTGTGATTGTAGAAACCCCTGGCGTTGAGCGCCGTGTTCTGAATGAACTCATACGCGCTCCCGTGCCATTGGTTCGTTCCGCTCCTGGTGATGACATTAATCGCGGTGAGACCGTTGCCGTATTGCGCAGGAGCGTTGCTCGAATTGATGCTGATCTCGGAGATGGAATCGATGGGGAGAATGTTGTTGCTGTTGTTGAAATCTCTCGGGTCGGTGGAGGCGGAGCCGTCGGCAAGGAAATTGATGTTGTACCCTTGCGTGCCGTTGATTCCCGACCCCTGGCCGTTACCGGCCATGCCCGCTCCCCCGCCGGTGTTCACGCCTGGAATGAGCTGAATCATCTCGGAGCGCCAGTCGGTGCCCGTAATGGGCGCCGCGTCAATTGCCGTCGTACTGAGATCCAGGCTTTGTCCGCTGGTTTGCGTTTCGAGGAGCGGCACGGGCGCGCTCACGACCACTTGCTGCGCAGTGGCGCCGATCTGAAGCGTGGCATTCACGTCCAAGGTTTCGACGCGCAAAACGATGCCCTCTCGGGATAACTCGTGAAATCCCTGCTTCGAGAACGTGAGGGTGTAGTTGCCCGGCGCCATGAATGGAACGTCATAGCGGCCGGACTGGTTCGTCGTGGTTCGAGTGACGACGCCCGTCTGCACGTTCCTGATTGAGACCGCCGCTCCGGGAACCACGGCGCCGGAGGGATCTGACACCGTCCCCCGAATTTCTCCAGAATTCGAATTCTGGGCGGCAACCGGCCCGGCCGCCAGCGCCAGCAGGAACACCGCCAACATGACAAGTTGGCTAGTCTTCTGGGCTCTCATGCTCGTCCTCCTGCGTTTGCATTGAGGCTTCAAACGCTTACTCCTCAAATGGGCCAGCAGCATACCCCCTCCGGCTTTGAAGCGCACCTAACTTTAGATAGGGAGTTTCAGGCAGCTCAACGGGGACGGGATAAGCGCGAGGGAGGGCAGCGCGCCCGGCGAGGGGCGGGCTGATAGTCGAGCAGAGTAGCCCGGGTTCGTTCGCGTGGGAAATCCGCTTTCGACGGACTACACTACGAGCAGAATGCTGAAGAGGGTGTCTGAACGGCGTAGCGGCGATTCTACATCGTCATAAACCAGCGGAATTACGGAGTATCGTAACGTTCTCCGTTTTAACACCGCCATTTCGGCGGCAAGCGCTGAGGCGCCGCGCCTGTTCAGGGCAACGGCAGCATGACCCCTCATGCCGGCAAGATGCCGGCGCTACTTAGTGCGAGCGTCAGCGGCCGCGGTAACTTACGCGCCAAATGGATCCCGATCCGTCATCAGTAACGTATAATGACCCGCCCTTTCCGACCGCAACCCCGACGGGGCGGCCCCACACCGTGCCGTTCGGCAGGACGAATCCGGTGAGGAAATCTTCGTAGTCGCCCACAGCGTGCCCGCCCTTCATCGGCACGCAGATCACTTCGTACCCGGCCCGGATCGCCTTATTCCAGGAACCGTGCTCCGCGGCAAACGCATCGCCGCGATACTCGGTGGGAAATTGCTTCGCTTCGTAAAAAGCCATCTCGAGCGACGCGTTGTGGGGCTGGAGGAGCACGTCGGGCACGATCACTTTGGATCTTAGTTCCGGGTGCTTGCCGGCGAGCCTCGGGTCTTGATGCCCGCCGATGTAGTACCAGGGCCACCCATAAAATCCGCCGGGCCGGATGTGCGTGATGTAGTCGGGCGGCAGGTTGTTTCCGAGGTCGTCCCGCTCGTTCACCGACGCCCAAAGCTCGCCCGTCTGGGGATTCACCGCGATTCCGACGGGGTTCCGAATTCCCGAAGCGTATACGCGCACGCCCTCCGAGCCATCGGGATTGGTGACCAGAATATTCGCCCGGTGATATTCCACCGGATTGTTGTCGGTGTTGTCGATGTTCTCCTTCGAACCCACGGCGATAAACAGCTTGGAGCCGTCGGGCGAGAAAGCGAGGTCACGGGTCCAGTGGCCACCTCCGCGCAGCCGGCCGTATCCGGGAATGTGCGCGACCACGATCTCAGCGCTTCCCGAAGCTTTAAGATCGCCGTTGCGATACGGAAAGCGAACCACGGAATTGGTGTTTCCCACGTAGACGTACTTTGGGTTCGCACCCAAGGGATAAAACGCGATCCCGAATGGTAGCGTGAGGCCGCTCGCGAAGACGGACGTTTGCTTGTACTTCCCGTCGCTGCCAACGCCGCGGAAGACGAGGACCTTCCCGCCGTAACTGTCGGCGACGAAGAGATCGCCATTCGGTGCGCGCCGTATCTCGCGGGGTCTGTCGAGCCCGCGCGCGTATAATTGAACCTCAAATCCCTGCGGCGCGATGGGCCAGACGTTCTCCGGCCGCGCGGCCTGCTTGGGATCGTTCGTGGCCGATTTGGTGGCGTAAGGCCTGGGCAGGTCGGCAACTGTGATCTGCCTGAACGTGCCGGGCTTCTCGGTGCGGAAATTGGCGAATGCGTCTTCACCCCTCAGGATGTGGGCGCCCGCGGTGGAAGGCGCGGGACGCGCGGCCAGCAAACATCCAGCGACCAGCAGTGAAGCCCCCGCCATCACACCCCTCACCATGTCGAGTCGCTTCATGGAATTCTCCTTCACACCTGAGGATTACATTGGGTGACGTGAATTATGGTTGCCGCGCCCCAGAGGCGCGAAAGATCAAGCGCGCGCGTCAGTTCCGTGTGCCCTGCCGTTCGCTTCAGCGGCGCCGGCTGAGCCGCGCGGCGATGTCGGGCCAAAACTCTTCGAAGACATTGCGCGCGCCGTCGCCGACAAGCGCCCAGCCCACGTTGCCAATAGTCATCCCCACACCGCGCGATCGCGGCGGGTAGTAGAGATTCGACAGCGCCGTCGAGGTGGCGCTGCCGAGCACCATGGACGCGTTAAACTCCCGCCGCCCCGAATCGCCGCTTGTCACAAGGACCCGCGAGAGCGAATAAGCCACGCGGTCCCTGATCGAGCCTTCACCTTGGCGGAAATACCGCGGGTCTTGATGCAAGAGCGCGGGATAAACGAAGGTGTTAAACATATTGCCGGAGATTTCGTCGAGATACGACGCGCCCCACTGCTTCAGGTACCCCGTACCGCCGTGTCCTATTTTCTTGCGCGGATTTGTCCCGCGATAATACTCCGCTTTGAATGCCGCTTCGGCGACCTCAAATGGATTCGCGGTGCCATCGACAGCGAGACGAAACTTCTCACGGGCGGTCAGGGGCCCTGAGGCCTGGTCACTCGTCACTCCGTAGGTGGGGACAAGCCCCAGCACACCCTTGCGCTTCTTCTTGGCGTGATCAGCGGACGAGCCCTGCGGCTGCGTGGCCTGTTCCTGCGGCGCGCTCTGGAGGGTGGCCGCAGCACCGCACAGCAGGAGGATACCCAGCGGGAACCATATCCGACGCGAACGCGCCATTCTCATTTTCGCCGATCTGCCGATGGCAACTCGTGTATCTCATTTGATGCGCAGCATCACAAGTGAGCGTCCCTCAACCTTGTAGGACTCGTTCGCTCCGATTGGCGGCTGATCGCGTTGGCCGCTTTCCTCCCGCGTGTCCACGAGAAGCTCCCACCGCTGGTCCGGCTGATCCGTGGGCAGCTTGAAATCGACCGGCTCGTGATGCGAATTGAGAATGACGAGCAACGTGTCGTCGGTCACCGGATTGCCGCGCTGATCCCGTTCGTCCATTGCCTTCCCGGCAAGCCGCAACCCGAAACAGCGCGTGCCGGAGTCCGACCAATCTTCTTCGAGCATTTCCTTTCCATCCGGCCGCAGCCACGTCAGATCCTTCACCTCGGAGCCGCGGATTTTGCGGCCGTGGAAGAACCGCCGCCGCCGCAGGGCCGGGTGCTCGCGAAAGATTTTGATGACCCGCCGGGTGAAATTCTGCAGTTCCTGCTGCGGCGGGTCGAGCTTCCAATCGAGCCAGGAGAGCTCGTTGTCCTGGCAGTAGGTGTTGTTATTCCCCTGTTTGGTGCGCCCGATCTCGTCGCCCGCGAGCAGCATGGGGACGCCCTGCGAGAACATCAGCGTTGCCAGGAAATTTCGCTCCTGCCGTCTTCGCAGCGCGAGAATTTGCGCATCATCCGTGGGCCCTTCCGCGCCACAGTTCCAGCTCGCGTTATCGCTCGAGCCGTCCCGGTTCTCTTCCCCGTTGGCTTCGTTATGCTTATCGTTGTAGGAGACCAGGTCGCGCAGCGTGAACCCGTCGTGCGCGGTGATGAAGTTGATGCTTGCGTACGGGCGCCGGCCGCTGAGCTCGTAAAGATCGCTGCTGCCGGTCAGACGGTAAGCGAGCGCGCCCGTCTGCCCTTCATCGCCCTTCCAGTAGCTGCGGACCGTGTCACGGTATTTCCCGTTCCACTCCGCCCATAGGACGGGAAAGTTTCCCACCTGGTATCCGCCTTCCCCGAGGTCCCAAGGTTCTGCGATCAGCTTGGTCTGGGAGAGCACCGGGTCCTGATGGATTACGTCGAAGAACGTTCCCAGCCGGTCCACGCCCTGAAGGGTTCGCGCCAGCGTTGCGGCCAAATCGAACCGGAACCCATCCACGTGCATCGATTCCACCCAATAGCGGAGGCTATCCATAATGAGCTGTAGAACGCGCGGGTGCCGCATGTTAGGCGAATTCCCGCAGCCGGTGTAGTCCTGGTAATAGCGCGGATTATCGGGCGCCGGGAGATAGTACGCCGCGTTATCGATACCGCGGAAGCACAGCGTCGGGCCCAAATGACTTCCTTCAGCCGTGTGGTTGTATACGACGTCGAGGATCACCTCGATGCCGGCGCGGTGCAGCGCCTTGACCATCGCCTTGAATTCCTGCACCTGCTGTCCGGCCACTCCCGAGCTTGAGTAGCGAGCTTCGGGCGCGAAAAAGCCGATCGAGTTATACCCCCAGTAGTTCCTGAGCTTGCGCTCTACGAGGTAGCGGTCGTCGACGAACTGATGCACCGGCATCAGCTCAACGGCCGTGACGCCAAGCGAGCGGAGATAATCGATCACCGGCGGAGTAGCCAGGCCGGCGTAGGTTCCGCGCAGCCCCTTTGGGACCTCCGGATGATTGATGGTGAACCCCTTGACGTGAAGCTCATAGATCAGCGTTCGATGCCATTCGGTTCGGAGCTGCGAGTCGCCTTCCCAGTCGAAGCCTGGGTCAATCACCGCGCATTTCAACATGTCTCGAGCGTCGTCACGGTCGTCGCGCGAGAGGTCTTCGGCCGCATCTCCGATGGTGTAGCCGAACATGGCGTCATTCCATTGCAGGCTGCCGGCGATCGCTTTAGCGTAAGGATCAAGCAGCAGTTTGGCGGGGTTGAAACGCTGGCCCTTTTCCGGCTCGTACGGACCGCTAACCCGATACCCGTAGAGCTGGCCGGGTTTGATTCCCGGAAGGTAGACGTGCCACACACGATCCGTGTACTCGGTGAGCGTGACGCGGCCGGTCTCCTGGTTGCCGGACTCGTCATAAAGGCAGAGCTCGACTTTGGTGGCGTTTTCGGAGAAGAGCGTGAAATTGACTCCCGACCCGTCCCAGTTTCCTCCCAGCGGATAGGGCTTCCCTGGCCAAGTATTCATGAATTTTCAAGCCTCCCCACAAAAACAGCGACCACCGCACACCTGGGCGTTTCACTTTCGCGGCTCTTGCGGCGCGCCCGGAAAAATGCCGAGCGATGCAAACCTCGGCCGCGGAGTCCACGACCTCGCGAAACGAGACGTTCTGATTGTGGTCTAATCCGGTTCTTCGGGGATTTGCAGAACCCAAAAGCCAGCGCTCTGCATTGCAAACCCCTAAATGCTTGTTTTCCTGGCAAACATCTCGGATCCTGCTGAGCGCAGCGAAGAATCTGCTTTTCCCCAAATTGCAACGGATGCTCTTCGCGGAGTTTACCCTGAGTTGCTTGCCCGCCTGGCGGCGGGTCCATAGTGCCGGAAACCTCCGCGTAAGCCCGCGGAGCGGGCGAAATAAAGTAGCCCACGGCGCAAGCCGTGGGTCAGGCGAACCTCTTACGATCTCGTCCGCTCCTCTCGCCCGGCGCAAGCGCCGGGCGAGAGGCGCGGCGAGAAAACGTGGGCGCTGCCCTTAACGCCGGGCTTACGCCCGGGGTTACTTTCTTGCGGCCCTCCGGGCCTTTTGGCCGCTTCCGTCTGAAGTTTCTGGAGAGCGCAGCCGAAGGGTTCAGCGTGACATGCCGCTTGATTGCGGCCGCAAGGCCGCTCTCCGCCAACCCGGAGGCGATATGGATTCGATGACCGCGCCCGGCCTTTGGCGTCAAGCAATCATGGTGGGGCGACGCTGCAAGAGGTATGCAACAAGGCGTGGCTTCCTATGAATGCCCCATCCCCTCCGGCAGCGGACGCGTTCCCCTTCCTGGCGCGAGCAGCCACACGAGCGCGAGCGCGGCGGCGATGGCAAGCACAATTCCGTTCGCGCGATAATACCGCGCCGGGTTCGACAGCAGATCGAGCATGGGCCTGACGACGGCCGAGCAGAAGCACGCGGTGACGTAAGCAAGCGCATTGTTGCCGAAGAAGAAGATCAGGATCAGCACGGCCGCGAGAAGGGGAACAAACCGCGCCGCCCAATCGAGAGCGAATTCAGGAACCGAGTGGGCGCCGGAGGGTCCGAGGCCGATCAGCAGCACCGCCAAGCCAAGCCAGAACCACCATGCCCGCCGCTGCCAGCCGAGTCGCACGCCGTAGATCGCAAGCGCGAGCAAGACCGGAGCGACAACGGCGGCAAGCAAGCCTTGTACGATAGCGCCGCCGGCCGGCCACTCAGTCCCCCACAATGTCGGCAGGCCGCCGTAGGTTAGGCGCGCGAAGGCGTGGAAGTGATTCGCCAGCAGTGTCATCAGCTTCGACACGGCGACGGCGGCGAGAAGCGCCACCACGGTGGCAATCGCCGCATCGCGCCGCCACACCCGGCGCGGGCCGGATCGAAGCACCTGCCACGCTTCGGGATAGAGGCTGGTTGCAAGCGCTACCAGCAACCACAGGATGACACCCGCCAACAGAACGATTGCGAGGTAACTGACTCCGGCCTGAAGCTTGAAATTGGCGAATGAGATTGACGTGTCGTACGCCGCGGCGAGCTCGGGAATAGCGTTCAATTCCATAAGAGCGAGCAGCACGGCCAGAACGCAAGCAGCCTCAAGCGCCGGGATCCAGCGCAGCGCGCCCCGCCGCACCTGCAGTACAAACAGCCACACCGCTCCGACGAGCAGCAACGCGCCAAGTGCTAGCCCCGCGGCTGCGGGAATATCCGTTGCGAGACTCGAGCTCTCCTGCCGTCGCACCCAAGCCTCCGGCAGCTTGAATGAGCGCGCAAAGCTCACCACCTCGTCTCCCGCGATGCCCGCTTCAAGCCGGTAATGGGCGTCGCCGACGTTGCGGGGATCATGCGGTTTCGCCTGCCATACCAGGCGGTAATCTTCCCGCTTCGAGCGCTTTTCAGCGGACGAGTCCTGCAGCGCGAAGTCGGAGAGTTTATACCCGTACTGGGTGACCGCGCGTTCGCCGAGCGAGCGTGCCTGCGCCGGCGTCAGCGTTGCGCCGGGCGCGGTCTCGGGCAGCACATGCTCAAACGAATAAACCTTCCCGCTGGCGGCGCTGATGAAAACGCGGTACTCCTCCGGATCGAGCGGCCGGAAGAACCGGACCTGCCACAAATAAGGGTCTGAGGTCTCGCGCACAATGCGATTCACCTGCCGCACGGGCAAGCGTTGAAGGAAGTAGCGCACCGCCTGATCGTCCACGTTGCGGTCGGGCCACGCTGCCGAGAGGTCGCCGGCGGGATTAACATGCTTTCCCCCCAAATAGCCTGCCGCGATCCCGGCGGCCTCGGCGCGCGTGATGCGAAGCTTAATGCCCCCGCCCAGGCGCTCGATCTTTAGCGAAGCGCACGCTGCGCAAATCAATACCACGACGAGCGCCGCCCAGAGCTTCCGCCGCGAAAAGCGCCGGTAAAGCACCGGCGCGCCGGGTTCGGGCGTGGCCTCAGCGCCCGGCGCGCGCGACAGTCCTTCCGCCGCGTTCGTCACCGGGCCTTCTTCTGCGAAGGTCCCGGTGCGGAGATAAGCGGCGAGCGCGACGAATAATGGGATCAGCATGATCCCGGCGCAGAGCCCGCCCGAAAACATCAGGTAATGGTTCGACGAGCGAAGCAGCAGGAAGGCCTCGTAGAGCGCGTCGACCGAGTAGTGCCACATGATCGTGGCAATGATTCCGAAGCGCAGCATGATGACACCGATGATAATGCCGCCCACCCCGACCTCGACGCCACGAATGAAGAACGGCTGGTTCGGGTAGGCCGAGTGCAGGAAACCCCAATTGAAGGCGGCGAGCACGAGCGCGAGCGGCCACGAGCGCGTCGCTTTCTTCAGAAACGGGATCGCGAAGGCGCGGAACTGCATCTCCTCCGAAATCGCGGGGAAAAAACCGGTGAAGAGCACCGCAAGCCAGGGAAAAGTGGTGTTGAGCTGGTTCGAGAAGGGAATGTCCGAAGGAGCCCAGGCGCCCAGATGATTGGCGATGAGATAAAACACGGTTTGGTAAGCAAAAAAGAAGAAGGCCAGCGCGATGCCCACGATGCTCGCCATGAAAAACGAGCGCGTTCGCAGGCCGCTCCATGTAAAGTACCGCCGGAACGAAATCAACCGAGGAAGCGATTCGCGGTAGACCGGCTCGGCCGAGGCAACGATCAAAAAGATGAATCCGCCTGCGGCTAACGCGACAAGGAGCCCCTGGAGAACGTAGCCCGCATAGAAGTCCGTAAACGACGTCGTCGTGTCATACGAGAAGAGCGCGACCTGCAGATCGTTGAGGCGGCTCAGGAATTCGAGCCCCGCCGCCGCGCCGCCGAGCGCCAGCGAAAGCTTCAGCGGCACGTCGCCATCCTTCAGGCGGCGCACCAGAATGATGAGCATGGCGATCGTCAAGAGCACCCAGAAGACCTGGTCCACTTCCTGGGCGGCGTTATTGTGCGACCGGATTCGCGCGTAGCCGCGCTGCCAGCCTTCGGGAATCTTGACGAACTCGTCGTAGCCGGACACCTGGTTCCCGGCAAGATTCACCTCGACTCTCAGGCTCCCCTGGCCGAGGCGGACCGCCTGGTCCTTCCAGATGAACGTGTAATCGGTGCGGGCGGGGCGCTTCACGCGCTCGGCCTCAACGAAGCCGAGCGTATCGAGGCGCCGTTTCATCACGCCCGTGAGGAACGATTCGGCGAGCTGCCGCGCCCGATTCTGGCTGAGATTTGCGCCCGCGGCGGCCTCAGGAATCTCGTGGCTGAACGCCGCGACTTCGCCCGCCGCCGTCACGTCAACGCGGAACTCCTCCTGCTGTTGCGGTCTGAACCAGCGATGGCTCCAGCGCCACAGATGGACGGGGCCGCTCGTCAGCTTGTCCATTCGATTGAGGCCCTGGGTGCGCTCGAGATAGAGCTTGGTGGTGTCGTCGTAGTTGAAAATTGCGGCGTGGCGGTACCCGGCAAGCCGGAAACCGCGGGAGGTGAGAAAGCGCTGGGCAATGCGCGCCGAGCCGCTGCGGTCGACGCGAAGCTGGAGCGTGGCTTCGGGGAAGGCGCGGGAAAAATAGCGGAGCGCGATCAGCAGAGAGGCGGCCGCGACCGCCGCGGCGATTGCGATGATCAGATATTGTCTGCGGGTCAGCCTGGCCGTCATCGAGCTCTCTTAACGGAGCGCCTTGAGCATCCCCCAGGCCGCCGTTCCGTTGCCGTAGTACCCTTTGATCAGCCTGAACTTCTGATATCCCCGCCGCGCGTAGAACGCTTGCGCCCCAGCATTATCTTCGGCCGTCTCAAGCGAGATAACGCGGCACTTCAACTGCAGCGCCCATCGCTCAACCGCTTCCATCAGTTCGGAGCCCGTGCCGCGGCGCCGCATCTCCGCCACCACGTCAATCGTGATCACGTGAGTCTCTTGCGCGGAGACGCGCTGAGCGACGGCGAAGCCCACCGCCTCGCCGCCTTCCACTGCAACCCAAGTTTTGGCGCGTGGGTGCGAGATGAACGCCCGCAACTCCCCGAGAGAATACGATATTCCCGGCGCAAAGCACGCAGAGTCGATTTCGTGAAGCGTCTGAAGGTCCGCCGGTTTGTAGTCGCGCAGCATTAGCCGGTTCTCTTCCTCGCCGGCGCGAGCCCCGGGGTGGCGCGGACGCGGCGCTACCGCGGCAGCGATTTCTGGCCGCGGATCTCGAAGCTCGCCTCAACGCCGTGCCCCGCGGACGGCTGGCCGCCACCCGTAAACACATGATACGCGCCCGGCAGAATCTCGTGAGTCCCCTTCTCGGTTACGAGGCTCAGGTCGCGCGGCGACAGCTTGAACGTGACGCGGCGCGTCGCACCCGGAGCGAGATGAACGCGATCGAAACCCTTGAGCGCCACTCGGGGCGCGCCCGGCGAGGCGGGGTAGCGCAGGTAGAGCTCGGCCACTTCGTCTCCCGCGACAGGAGAGACATTGTGAACACGCGTCATCACCGTCAGCGGCTGCCCCGCTTCGAGCTTGCGAGAAGAGAGTTTAATGCCGCTGTAGGCGAACTTTGAATAGCTGAGGCCATAACCGAACTCATAGAGCGGCTTGCCGGTGAAATAACGGTAGGTGCGGTTATGCATGGAATAGTCGGTGAAGGGCGGAAGCTGATTGAGCGATTGATAAAAGGTGACGGGCAGCCGCCCCCCCGGATTGTTGGCCCCCGCGAGCGTTTCGGCAATTGCCGTGCCTCCCGCTTCGCCCGGGTACCACGCTTCGAGAATGGCGCCGGCGTGCTGCTCGGCCCAGTTGACGGCCAGCGCGCTTCCGTTCATCAGCACCACCACCAGCGGCTTTCCCGTCGCATCGAGCGCGCGGAGGAGATCCTGCTGTACCTGCGGCAGAATAATTGTTGTGCGGTCGCCGCCGTTAAATCCGGGAATATGGATGGGCATCTCCTCGCCCTCGAGGCGCGGCGAGAGCCCCACGAATGCGATGACGACGTCAGCCCGCTTCGCGGCGCTGACCGCTTCGGCGCGCAGAACGTCAATCGGCGGCCGCCACGCAAGCGTCACCCCGGCGCCAAACAGCGGCGATTGGTGCGTGTACTCGAATCGGAAGGCGTGGGGCCGCGTATCCGCGAAGTGCACGCGGAATGACGGTTCCGTCGGACGGCGATTATATCCGCTTCGGTTGATTACGGCGCGGTCGCGCGGCGGAGGATGGGATTGGCTGCTGTCGAGCACGAGCTTTCCATCGAGATATACCCGCACGCTTTCGTGCACCGCGCACCGGTAGCAGTGGAATTTATTGACGAAGAACGTGTAGTCTCCGGGGCCGGGCGGCGTGAGCGCGCCGGTCCAGCGGACGGAAAACGCCTTCATCGGAATGCCGGGCGCGGGCGATGCGGCGTTCCAGTCAAACTGAATCTGCGGGTCGGAGCGCGTCAGCGCGGGCGCGCCTGAAAAATCCGCGTTGGGGAAATACTCCGCCCGCAGCCCGGCGACCCCCGGCTCATGCTGAGACTCAAACACGCTCCGTGGGACTGGCGAAGGCAGCTCCGTGACGTAGGGCGAGCCTTGCGCGTAGAGCACGTGAGCGCGACCCGCGAATTGAGCCGCGACACCGTCAATCGGATACACGGGATGAGATGGCGTGCCGTTATAGTTGCCCTCAAGCGCGGCGAGCGATTCGGCGTTCGGTCCGACAACGGCGATGGTTTTGACGTCGGGCTTCAGCGGCAGGATGCCATCGTTTTTCAGCAGCACGATCGACTCGCGGGCGGCGCGCAGCGCGAGCGCGCGGTGCGCCGGCGAATCATCTTCGGACATGGGAATCGTATTGAACGGAACCATCGAAGGCGGGTCGAACATCCCCAGCCGGAAGCGCGCCGTGAACAGGCGCTTCACGGCGGTATCGATGGCGCTCTGCGAGATCAGTCCGCCGTGCACCGCCTGGACGAGCGTAACGTATTCGTTGCCGCACGTCGTGTCGGTGCCAGCTTTCACCGCGACGGCCGCGCCGTGCTCGTTGTCGCGCGTATAATGATGCCCGAAGGTGATGTCGGCGATGGCGCCGCAGTCGGACGTGACGTATCCCTTAAAGCCCCACGCCTGGCGGAGCGTAGTTTCGAGCAGATACTTGTTCGCGCACGCGGGTACACCGTCGATGGCGTTGTAGGCGCACATGAGCGAGTCCGCGTGCCCCTCGGTGATCGCGGCGCGAAAGGCGGGCAGATACGTCGCTTCCAGGTCCCGCGGGGCCACGTTTACGTTGAAGCTGTGACGCTCGGGCTCGGGGCCGCTGTGAACGTCGAAGTGTTTCGGCGTGGCGACGACTTCCAGGTACTTCGGGTTGTCGCCTTGCATCCCTTTGACGAACTCGACGCCGAGCGTGGAGGTGAGGAACGGATCTTCGCCATAGGTTTCCTGACCGCGGCCCCAGCGCGGATCGCGAAAAATATTGATGTTGGGCGACCAGAACGTCAGGCCGAAGTAAATGCTGTGATTGCCTTCCCGCTGCGCCTGATTGTATTTGGCGCGCGCCTCGGTCGAGATCACGCGGCCCTCCTGGTGAATCAAACTCGCGTCCCAAGTCGCGGCCATCCCGATCGCCTGCGGGAACACCGTGGCCGCTCCCGAGCGCGCCACGCCGTGCAGCGCTTCGTTCCACCAATCATACGACGGTACGCCGAGCCGCGGGATCGCCGGCGCCGTGTGCTGCATCTGGCGAACTTTCTCTTCCAGCGTCATCCGCGACACAAGATCGGAGACGCGCTGCTCGACCGGGAGGTTCGGATTCAGGTACGCCGGTCGCGCGCTCGCGGCTTGATTTGCGCTCGAGACCTGTGCGCCAAGAATTGGAGCCAGACAGCAGGCGAGGGCGGCAGCCATCGCCGCGCAAAGTAAGGTCCGCGGCCTCTGAGACGCCATGCTCGGCTGATCTTTTTGAATGCTCATGAACAGTTCTCCATTCGCTATGCCGTTCTTTTGTTTGAGCCTCCGGCAAAAACTCTAGAACTATAGCGCAAATTGGGCTGAAGGAGATACGAATAATGCTCCGCCGCACGCTTTGGGCGTGGGCGCCTGCAACACGCGACCTGCCTCGCAGAACGGCTGCATCACAGGAGGCACTGAGAACGAGGAGGATGCGGCGGCGGCTTCACGATTCCAGCTCGGCGGGCGCGAGGGAGCGCACTTTCATTCGGAGGTGGCACGCCGCGGGGTTGCCGGCGCCGAGCTCGGCATTCCAAACCGCGAGGATGGATGAACCCTGATAGATCCGTTCAAAGCCGGATTCGGATTGCGAGATTGTCTGGATCGGCGTTACCCACCACGCCGCGACGGAGCCCGACTCGAGAGCGATCTCGAGTCGCTGCCACTCGTCCACTAGAGCGAGCCTCGAGGATTCAAGCGCACCTCGGAATTCGAGCGGATGACGCTCCTCGCCGCATGAGTAATAGCGGTCGGGCGCGTTGGGCGCGAGCAGGTTCAACACCATCTCGAGTCCCACCGACCACGGCTGGGCCAGCGGATTATCGGCGGAGAGCTCAAGCTGGCAGTCGACGCTCCATTCCGCGCTCCGGCTGCGGGTAGAAAACCATTTTTCGGCGCACACGCTGAATTCAGCGCTGTTTGACCGCACGCCCGTGGTTTTGCGCAGGCGCACCAAGTTGAGCTCTTCCGAGCTTTCCACCAACCGCCAGCAGCCGCGCGCCATCTCCGCGTTTTCCTCTAAGCGAGACTCATCGAAGTCCTGGAAAGATTTGTAGCGGGGAAAGAGATAGGTGCGGAAGCAGTGCCGGGCATACTGGTCGTAATGGAGCAGGGACGCGAGATTCGCTTCCTTGCTGCGCATCTGATCGTGGATGGACGCGGGCGCGTTGCTCGCGTGTCTGCCTTCGCCGTGCTGGCGGCGCACTTGTGCGTGATAGGGTTCCGGGCGGCGCTGCAATGAGTTGATCAGCTCAATGCCCGCGGTTTTTGCGCGAAGGCTCGAGACAGAGCCGCCATCCGCCGGGCGGATGATGATGCCGAAACACGGATCGTCGACCAGCACCTCGTCGTGCCCATCAATGTCGAAGTCTTCCGTCGTGATACGGACTCCGCGGGGCTCGTTCTCGAGCTGGTCGAGAACGGTTTCGGCGCGGATCAGGTGCTCTTCGAGCGCGTTGCGAAGGTGCGGCGCATAGAGGCCGCCGAAGATGCCGTGCCAGTAGGCGTCATTGCATTGCGCGGCGAGCAGATGATCCTCCGCGCAGGCCAATCGCGTGGCTTCCGGCGTGCCGTTGGCCACCAGGCGCCGGAGTTCTTCCCAGCGCCGGAAGGTCCGAAGCATCAGCTTCTGGAATTGGTTGGACTCGGGATACTTGCTCAGGAAATTGAGCCATGATCCGCCGCGCATGAAGCGGCGAAGTCGCGCACCGTTGGGCATCGAAGCAGTTTCCGCCAGACAGGCTTCCATCTCCTCGGCGGCGGAGGTCGGTAGCGCCCATGTCATCATCTCCGAGTAGGAGGCGGTGGGGAGATAGGTTCTGCGCTCCGGCGGATGCGCGGAGATGAAATCGGAAATCGTAGTGACGTCGAGCCACTCCGAGGCGTCTTCGAGTGCGCGGAAGAAGCGTTCGAGCCAGCCGTTCGTGTAACAGTGCTCGTAGGTTCCCGGCCAAACACCGAACTTTTCGCAATCGTCGCCGACGGCAAACAGCCTCCGGCCCTGCTTCCGTCCTTCCGACAGCAGCGCCAGCGTCTCGCCGGGATCGCGAAAAGGAATGGTGTAGCGAAGCGCTTGCAGGCTGGGTACGAGCTTCAGCGGCACGCCGCATTCTTCGGTAAGAAACACCTGGTGGAGCGCCGAAGGATCTTCTCCCGCGGCGAGAAAGTGCGTGTCGTCGAGAATGGTGTGCTCAACGCCGGCGCGCGCGAGCGGCACAATCAATCCCTGTTGCCACACGCGCTCGGTAATCCAGGCGCCGCGCGGCCTAACGCCAAAGTGGCTCTCAAGGTAATCTGCCTGCCGCCGGAGTTGAGCCACCTTCGCGGCGTCGGGAATTGAGGCGAGAATCGGCTCGTAATAGCCGCCGCCCACGTGCTCGACTTGCCCGCGGCGCGTCAGGTCCTGAAGGAGCGTGATGCACTCCGGGTGGCGATCCTCCATCCATTTCAAGAGTATGCCGGAGTAATGAAGGCTGAGCGGAACGCGCGGGTGGCGCGACAACACTTCGAGAAACGGCAGGTAGCATTTCTGGTAGGCGTCCTCGATGACGTGATCGAAGTTCCCGACTGGCTGGTGGGAGTGAATCAGCATCGAGAGCGACACTCTGTCGGTGGCCATGGTTCTCGACCTGTTCTTCGCTGCAAAGGCGGCTCGAATTACTCTCGGCGGGCGGAGGCGCTCGAAGCTGAGCCTGCTTCCGGGACTGACGTCCGGCGGGAAGGTCCGGCGCCCTCCAGCAGTTTAGATTAGAATAATCAGCGGCAGGGTGCCAGCTATGATTTCAATTGGCGAGTTGGTGAATGAACCCGCGTGATTTACTCGTTTGGTGCCGCTCCCACACCGAAGCGATGCTCGCGATGCTGCGCGCATCGGTGGAAATTGAATCGCCCAGCAGCTCGAAGGCGTCGGTGACCCGAATGGCCGCCTTCGCGGCGCGTGAGTTTGAAAGCGCCGGGGCGCGGGTCGAAACGCATCGCCATCCCCGCGCCGGAGACTCTATCACGGCGAACTTGTGGCCGGGAAAACCGAAGCCCCTCCTCGTCCTCGCGCACACCGACACGGTGTGGGACGAAGGGGCGCTCGCCTCGATGCCTTTCCGCACTGCGGCCGGGCGCGCCTACGGCCCCGGCATTCTGGATATGAAGTCCGGGATCGTGATCGGCATTTGGGCCGTCCGCGCGCTGAAATCTGCCGAAATCCAGCCGAGGGGCCCGGTGAGATTTTTTCTCAACTCGGACGAAGAAACGGGCTCGCTCGCCTTCCGCTCCCGCATCCTTTCCGAAGCCCGGCGAGCCCGCGCCTGCCTGGTGCTCGAGCCCGCAGCCGAAGGCGGCGCGCTGAAAACTTCCCGCAAGGGAGTTGGGATTTTTCATATTACCGTGCGCGGCCGTTCCGCTCATGCCGGCATTAACCCGGCCGCGGGCGTAAACGCGATCAGCGAGATGGCGCGGCAAATCGCCCGGATCGAAAGCCTGGGCCGCGCCGCCGCGAGAACGCGCGACGGCCTCTCGATTAACGTCGGAATGGTGCAAGGAGGGAGTCGCTCGAACGTCGTGCCCGAGAAAGCTACCGCCTCGATCGATGTCCGCGTGGCGCGAGGGCGCGACGGGGAATGGATTGAGCGCAGGATGCGAGCGCTGAAACCGTTCGACGGGCGAACGCAAATCGAAGTGGCCGGAGGCATGAATCGCCCTCCGATGGAGCGCCGCCAGAGTGCGGCTCTCTTCCGCCATGCGGGCGAACTTGCTCGCCAACTGGGCTTCAGCGTGGATGAAGCCGCAACGGGCGGCGGCTCCGATGGAAGCTTCGCTGCGGCGCTCGGCGTGCCCACGCTTGATGGAATGGGCGGCGTGGGCGACGGAGCTCACGCGCGCCACGAACACGTGCTCATCCGCGAGCTTCCCCGCCGCGCGGCGTTGCTCGCGGCGCTGCTGGCGACGATTTGATCGACTTGTGCTATGCGGTTGGAAAAGCGGTTAGATTGCCAGCGCAATTTTTCAATCTCGGCGTTGAGTGTGGGCAGGTCATCTTGGACGATCCGCCAGACGATCTCCGGATCTGCATCAAAATGGGTGTGCGCTAGAATATTCCTAAGTCCTGCAACCCTCTTCCAGAGGCCAACGAATAAGCCGTTGCCGACAACGAGCAGACTTGGCGTTTGGTCATCGAACTTCGCATATGCCCGTTGAATGGCGTCCTGAATCGCCTGCCAAGGTGCAACAGAACCGCCATCTTTCGCTTGATACTTTGACAGCCGCGCGGCGCCCGCCTGAATCTCGTCGCCAGTGAGCTCGCCCTGCCAGTCACGATGCTTAACTTCAATCAGCTCGCGGCTGCTGCTCGGGCCTTGAATTTCGAATTCCCCGTCAGCGTCCGCCCCACCGTTGGGTTTCCACGTATCGCGCTGCGGTCTGTATCCGTTGAGGTTGAAAAACCAAGCGACCCGAAGCTCGGCCAAAGCGGCATTGCGCTGGCGGTTACTGGCCTGAAGGCGTGGGATGTACTGATTAAGGACGCGTTGATGCTCAGCAAACGCGAGGAGTTGCTCAAAATCATCCGCCCAGGCTTGGGTGGTCGGATATTGATCCTTCCATTTTGCGCCTGTCATGACCAGCTTTGTGAGTCGCCCTCTAGAAACTGACAATTGAATGCGCCTTCCCGGGATCGATGATACCACGTCGAATTCCCTCATCATCTGAGCGAGCACGCTTCCTTCACATGCGGTCGATCGGGAAGAAATGAATCAATGTCCGTTCGGCAAGCCGGGACGAACTCCCAGCTCATGCCAAATGAACGCGAACGTATCCGCCTCTTCTTCGATCTGCTCGCTGACGGACGAATCGATGTGTCCGCTGTTCGAGCTGGTGCGAAGCAGGATAGGCAGGCCGGAGGATGTCGCGGCCTGCAGGCGCGCCGTCATTTTGCGCGACTGCATCGGGTTAACGCGCGGATCGTTGGCGCCGGTGAAAAAGAGGACCGCCGGGTATCGCGCGCCGTTCACCACATGATAGTAGGGCGAGTAGGCGTAGAGCGCCCGGAACTGCGCGGCGTTCTTCACGCTTCCATACTCGGTGGTGTTGAACACCGCGTTCGGCGTGGTGGCTTCCTCGCGCAGCATGTCGTAAATTCCAACGAACGACACGACGGCGCGGAAAAGTTTGGGGTGCTGGGTGAGCGCCGCCCCCATCAGCAGGCCTCCGTTGCTGCCTCCCTCGATCGCGAGCTTCGACGGATTCGTGTAGCCGGAGTGAATCAGGTATTCGGCGCACGCCGCGAAATCGTCGAACACGTTCTGTTTCCGGGTGAGCATTCCCTGCTCGTGCCACGACTCGCCGTATTCGCCGCCGCCCCGGAGATTGGCGATCACCCAGACGCCGCCGCGGTCCAGCCACAGCCGCCTCAAGTAGCTGTATTGCGGCGTGAGGCTGATGTCGAAGCCGCCGTAGCCGGTCAGCAGCACGGGATTCTCGCCGCCGAGCTTCGTTCCTTTGCGCCAGATGATGTTCATCGGCACTTTCGCGCCGTCTTTCGACGTGGCGAAGGCGCGGATCACTTTGGCGTCGCTGTAGCCGACCGGCGCCGTTTCGAAAAGCGCGGTGCGGGCGGCCCGACCCGAGGAGGCGGCGAATCGGAACCACGCCGGCGGCTCGAGATAAGATTGGGTCTCGTACAAGACATCGTCGCCGCCGAGGCGCACGACCTGATTCACGGCCGAAACCGCGCCGATCGGAACCTTGCCGAGCGATTCGCCGCGCAAGCCGAAGATGCGAAGGTCGGATGGTCCGCCCCACACATCCGTCACATAAAGCCGGTGAGCCGCCGGCGTGATCGACTCGATCACGTCGTCGCTCTCGCGCACGATCGTGGTTGCGGCGCTGAGGATAGGATTCGCCAGGGGCAGCCGCAGAATTTTGCCGCGCGGCGCGTTCTGTTTCGAAAGCAGGTAGAGCGCGCCATCGTCGCCGAATACAGCGGCGGTGATCCCGTCGGAAAAGCGCGTGAGCTCGCGCCATTTGCCGTCGGGCCCGAGCAGGTAATGCTCAAACTGCCCGCCATCTCCATTGGCCACGGCGGCCAGAACGTAGCGGCCGTCGGTGGACGACTGCAGGGCGATTTCGGCGATTCGCGGGAAGTCTTTGCCCAGACTGTAGGTGTCCGCGCTCGCGGGCGTGCCGAGCTTGTGAAAGTAAATCTCCTGATAGAAATCCAGTTCGGCCGCCGGTCGCTCGCCGGAGCTTGGATAGCGGGTGTAGTAGAATCCGGTGGCGTCCGCATTCCATGCCACGCTTCCGCCTGCGGTTCCTTTGTTGACGCGCGGAATCACGTCGGCGAGCGGCTTGCCGCTCGCAACATCGTAGACGTGCAGCAAGCCGTTTTCGCTTCCACCTCGGGACATCGATAAAGCAACCAGCCGTCCGTCGAGCGAAGGTGCGTAGAAATCGATCGCGGTGCTGCCGCTCGGGTCGATCCGATTCGGATCGGCCACCGCGCGTTCGGAGCCGGGATTCTCGGGTGACGCGAGTGTAATCAGGAAAGGCTGTTGCTTGGGCGGCTGGAGTTTCAGGGCGAACAGCACGCCGTGCCGGTACGCCAGATCCGCGTACCGCGCCGACGACTTCCCCGCGAGCTGTTTTAAGCGGCGAATCGTGGCGTCGCGGCCTGGCAGCGCGGCGAGGAACGCGCGGGCCCGGCGGTTTTCCGCTTCGCTCCAGGCGCGGACGGCAGGATCATTCCAGTTCTCGAGCCACTGGTAGTCGTCCTCCACCCTGACGCCGTGATAAACGTCGATCACCGGCTTCTTCGTAGCCGCGGGCGCGGGGCCGCGCGGCGGCCCGCTCGCGCCTGATGGCATCGCGGCGCCGAGCAGCAGCAGTGCAACGGAGATAAATCCGAAACAGAACGGCGCACGATGCTCGAAATGCGTTTTCCAGTGGCGCGTCACGAGGGAACCTCCGGTTGGTGAGGCGATTGGGCGAAGGCCCATTTTACACCAGGCGCGCCGCGACGCTGTGGCGCGTGGCTCTTACCGGAAGGCCTTGGACAGCGAGTTGATCGAGGTGACAAGCTGGACGCCGAAAACGTTGTTGTGAACGACCGGTCCGCCGTGGACCGCCATTGCTTCGTAGCCCACCTTCAGCAGTTGCAGGCGGTTCAGGCGAAAGCCCACCGCAAGTTCGTAGGCCTGCTGGTTCGGCAGAAAAGGCCCGGGGCTTCGCCAGCCCGGCCAAGCCGTGTGGCCGTTCCACTGGCTATTGGCGCGGAAGGCGGCGTACCACCGAGGGCTGATGATCCGCTTGACTTCAGCGTAGGCAAAGCTCGCCACGGGCTGCGTCGTGTAGTTCGGAACATCAAATTGAAACCGATCCCATTCCCCGTTCGCGCTCCAATGCCCGCGCGCCCATCGGGCGTCGATTCCCAATCCTGTTGCCGGAAAATCGGCGAAGCTTGCGCCCGGTCCCCAGGAATAGCCTAGGGAGCTGCCCAGCCACGGTCCGCGGTACGCTGACATTCCCACGCGAAATCCTTGGCGAATCGTGTATCCCGCGCCTGCGGTCCACTGCGCGTGCTCGCCCGAAGCGAACAAGGGCTGCGGGTTCGCCGGAGAGCTATTGGTGAGCTGGAAGCGCGCGTCTACGCGATGCCAGGACGCATCGGCCTCCGCGCCCGGCAATCCGTAAAGTGTCACGAGCGCGTTTCCATATTCATTTTCGCTTGATCCGGCATAGGGCAATTTCACGTATGTGTAGGCGAGCGGCTGATCGAGCAGCGGGTTCGCCATATCGTCGTAGCGTAGGGGAAACGAGCCGAATGCGGAAGCAAGCTTGCCCGCCTTCAGGCCAATCGACGCCTTGCGCCACGATCGTGCGTAGCCGACAAAGCCCTGAAGCAGGTTCGTGTCAATTTTGCGGTCGGCGCTGTAGGCGTCGTCGTAAAAGAACGGCGTCGAGCGCGCCTGAATGGCTGAGTACGCGTACCAGTGCGATCCGAGTTCGAGCTCGGGGTACGCAAGCAGGTGAAATCCCGCCGTGAGGGAAGCCGCCGTGGCCTCATCCGCCTTGGCCCGGCCAGTATCCAAGATGCCGCCCGTGATCGTCAGCGGCACCGCGACGCCGAATTGCGCTTCCTCCTGCGCGCCGAGCTGCACACACACAGCGAGCGTCACCAGGAGCGCGGCGGCGAAACGGTGGCACAAGCGCCCGCAGCTCTCCCAGCGGCGCGACGTGCGGGGCCAAGGCTCGCGGTCAAGCTGCATAGCTTTGCGGGGTGGCGCAATTAGCCGGCGCCGAGCGCCAGGCGGGCGGGTTTCTCTCCGACCTCATCGCCGGGAACTCCGAAGCGCGCGGTGAAGTGAAACGTGCTGCCGCGCTCGGGTTGGCTCTCAACCCAGATGCGCCCGCGCATCGCCTCAACCAAGCCGGCGGCAATCGCCAAGCCGAGTCCAGCGCCACCGTATTTCCGGGTCGAGGAGCCGTCGGCCTGAGCGAAGGCTTCGAAGATCGCGCTCTGCTTTTCCGCCGCAATCCCGATGCCGGTGTCCTCGACGCAAAAGTGCAGCACGCAGGCGTTCCCGCCTTCGTTTTCGGTTTCCGCCCTCAGCTTGACGGCGCCGCGCTCGGTGAACTTAAGGGCGTTGCCGACGAGATGGATCAGAACCTGCCGCAGGCGTGCGGGATCGCCGGTGACCACGGGCGGCACGCCCTGCTTCAACTCGCAGATCAGCCGCAGGCCCTTCTCGCGAGCTTGAATCGCGAACGGCCGCATGGCGTCGGCCACGCTGCTGGTGAGGCTGAAGTCGGTTTCGGCCAGTTCGAGCTTTCCCGTCTGGATGTTTGAGAAATCGAGAATGTCGTTGATCACCGTGAGAAGTCCCTGGCCTGAATCGGCAACCATCGTCAGATATTCGCGCTGCTCCGCGGTGAGCGCGGTGTCGAGCGCCAAGCCCGTAAGGCCGAGGATGCCGTTGAGGGGAGTGCGCAGCTCGTGGCTCACGTTGGCCAGGAATTCGCTCTTGGATTTGCTCGCGGCTTGCGCTGCGTCGCGGGCGTTTGTGAGCTCGAGCTCAAATTCGCGGCGTGCCGCCGAGGCGTGGTTCAGCGCCTGCGCCAGCATGTTGACCTCGAGAGTGGGAGTATCGGCGTGAAAGGCGGCGGGCAGGTCGCCGGTCGCGCCGCACTTTTCCAGGTCCGCTGCCAGGTCCGCCAGCGGCTTCGCAACCGATCGTGAGATGAACAGGGCAAGCAACAATGCGATGAGATCGGCGCCGCATGCGGTGATGAGAAAAGCCTGCCAGAGCCCGCGCGTGAACCCGCGCATGGCGCGGCCCGTGGAGGCAAGAAACAGCAGTCGATACTCGGAGCGCGTTCCCACGGGCGCCGCTCGGAGCACCACCAGGGTCTGCTTGCCGGCGTGAATCTCACAGCCTCCGCTCTGGCCATGGCAGCGGCCGAGCAGACCGGCGGTGACGGCGCCGTCGAGCGCGGGAGGGAGCGTGGTGGCCTCGATTCCACCCGGACCGAGGAGCACTGAATATCCAAAACGCGAGTGCGCGCGCAACTGAAACTTCTTGCCCACGGCAAGGATTCCCAGATTCTCGGGCCCGAGATTGATCGGGACCTCGGTCAGCCGGTACAATACGTCGCCGAGGCGTACCAGCTCGGCGCCGGGCGGATCATCCTTCAGCAAGGGCGGACTTCCCGGCACGCGCACGGCGCCCGCGCCCGCCGTTGCGATGATGCGGCCGCGGGTGTCGATCACCATCAGAAGATCGTAGCCGAGACCGGCCCCGACGTGGCGGAGCTCGTCTTCAATCGTCCTCTCGGCCTGCGCTCTGAGCGCGGGCGTTGATTGCTCCCGCATCAGCGCGATGGCGGCCTTGAGCCCGGCATTGTCGCTCAGCGTCGCCAGCAGCTTCGTGCTGTGGCGGTCGTCCTCGGCTTGAGCTTCGGCGAGCCTCTGCTGGGTCTCCTGAAGGTTCTCGACGAGCCCTTCTTTGATCCTCGTTTCAATCGCGGCGTGGAGCGCGAGAAATCCGGCCGTCAGCACTCCGCACATGCAGAGGAACGAGAACACGAGCGTGCGAGTGGAAAGCGGCAGCGCGCGCTTCATGACACTCCTCTCGACTGCGCCGGCTTGGGCGCCCCCTGATCCCGCACCGGAATCGTGAAAACAACCGATTGGGTACCCTCAGCCGAAACCGTAATGCTGCGGCGGAAAAATCCCGCCGAGCGATGCCAGGCGATGAGTGTGTACGCGCCGGGCGGAACGCCCGCGAAGGAGAACGACCCGTCCGGCAACGGGCGCGTCCACCACGCGCTTGGCACCACCAGAATCGCCGCGCTCATGTCAGGATGAATGTGGCAGTAAACCTCGACGACGCCCGGGCGGGCAAACCTTACGGAGCGAGTCTCGCCGGCCGGGTAGTAGCCGAGGTCGAAGCTTTTCGCCCGCGAAAGCGAAAACACGTTGTGGAAGATGGGGTCGCGATTAGGAAATGAAACCGTCGAGCCGGCCGGAACGACCACAATCTCAGGGACGAAATGCTTGTCCTGCTGAGTTAAGGTCGCCGTTATGGGCGCCGCCGCTTTGAGCCCGTTGCCCTGAAGGTAGATTACAACCCGTGACAGCTCTGAATGCTGAACCGCTCCGGCTGAATTCGGCGGGCCCGTCGAAACGCCCCGCAGACCGTAGACATCTACCGGCAGGCCGACGCGCTTCTTGGCCAGGACGCGGGTGATCATCACGCGGCCGATGATCGAAGCCGGCCGAGCGGCAAAGCCTGGCGCACAAACTGCGCCGGCGACGAGGGCCAACAGGGTGATGCACGCTCGCATAGCGGGATTATCGGCACGTCGCCAGCACTTTATTAGCGATCCTCGGGTAGGTTAGGTCTGCGCGGTATCGAGAGAGTTCCTCTTTGCGGGTGTCTTTGCGGTTTTCTTTGCGCCTTGGCGTCTTTGCGAGAGGCTGTTATTATTTCACAGTTCCTCAGCGGCTCAAGCCGCCCGAGTGGAGTTCTGGATCACGCCATCAGGCCGAAAGGACGGTCGCCTGCATTCACCGCGGGCCGTCTCCAAAGGTGACCCGACACTGTGAGCCGTCGCTGGATCGTCCTCTCGCTTATCTTCTTCGGAATTGTGATCAACTACGTCGATCGCGGCAACCTCAGCGTCGCGGCGCCGTCAATGATGCGGGATTTCCGCATCGCGCCCGCAGAGATGGGCGTGCTGCTCTCCGCATTTTTCTGGACCTATGGCGTATGCCAGATTCCAGCCGGCGCGATTGTGGACCGCTTTGGCATCCGCCGCACTTACGCCGCGGGCTTCCTCGTCTGGTCCATTGCGTCGGCTTCGATCGCCCTGTGCAGCGGGCCCGGCGAAGTTATCGGAATGCGAATGCTTCTGGGGCTTGCTGAATCGACCGCTCCGCTCGCAAGCATCGCCTTCATCCGAAAGAATTTTGCGGGAAAAGATCAGGGGCTGCCGACGTCGATCTATATTGCGGGCCAGAATGTCGGACCGGCGCTGGGCGTGCTCGTGGGAGCCGTGCTGCTCGATAACTTTGGGTGGCGAGTCATGTTTGCCGTTACCGGCCTGGTGGCGCTCGTCTGGCTGCCCGGCTGGCTCGCCGCCGCGCCCCGCGATGACGCACGGGCCGTGCGCCCAGTGCAGCGGCCCGTTGAGAACCCCGCCGCGCCCAAGCCGTGGACTTGGCGCTGCCTTCTCGCCAGCCGCACTTTTTGGGCAATGTCGCTGGCCATCTTGCTGTCCTCTTACTATTGGTACTTCGTTTTAACCTGGGTTCCGAGTTACTTGATTCTCTCGCGAGGCTTTTCAACTCTCAAGATGGGAGACGTGCTTTCGACCGCGCTATTTACGATGGCCGCGGTGAATGTCGTCGCGGGTTCGGCGGCGGACCGGTTGGCGGCACGGATCGGCGTATTCCACGCGAGATTATGGTTCGGGGTGATCGGCTATGCCGGCACCGCCGCAATCCTGCTCCTGCTCTTGCCGCTCGATCGCGCCTGGGCGCTTCCTATCCTCACGGTTTCGGTGTGCGCCACCGGAATCGGCAACACCAATTACTGGACCATCTCACAGCACGTGCCGCCGAAGAACCTGGTCGGCCGCACAATCGGATATCTGAACACGATCTCCGTGCTTGGAGGAATAGCGGCGCCTCTAATTACGGGCTGGATGGTGGGGCCGCAAAACCAGTTCGGAGCGGCGATTCTGATCGCTGGCGTATGCCCGTTATTGGCGGCCGTGTGCTTGCTTGCCGCTGGCCCTCAAGGGCTCGGGCGCATGAAAACACTTCTAGCTGGGCAAGCCGAGCCGGCCGAAGCGGACGCCTAGTCTGGAGCATTCACCAACTTTGCCGGGGGACAGGACGGAACGGTTTCAAGCGTGCGGTTCGGAATTTCGGCTGGTTCGAATCGGCGCACCTGTATTACAATCACCGGCAAGCGCTCTGCGCAATCTCAGCCACGGGGAGGAGCTTTTATGGAGCACGTGAAATGTTGGAGCCGCCGGCGATTTCTCAGCGCCGCCGGGATGGCGGGCGGCCTGACGGCGGGGGCGAAAAAACTCGTCGCGAGCTCGGCGCCCGAGAGCGTTCGAGTCTTTGCCTTCGGCGAATCGGGAAAGCTCTCCGGCCTCGGCGCGTCCGGCGACGTTTACCGGGAGCTCGGCGTGACGCCCGTCATCGACGGCCAAGGCACAATGACCTACCTCGGCGGCTCCTTGATTCCGCCGGAAGTCGAGCAGGTTATGGCGGACGCGGCTCGCCATTACGTGAACATCGCGGACCTTGAAGCCGCGGCCGGAAAACGAATTGCCCAAATGCTCAAGCTGCCCAGCGGGTACACGGGCCTGGTGACCTCCGGCGCCGCCGGAGCGATGACCTGCGGATACGCCGGAATCCTTACCGGCCGCAACGAGGAATTCATCAAGCGGGTGCCGGACCTTACGGGAATGAAGTCGGAAGTGATCATCCAAAAATCGCATCGCTACGCTTTTGATCACCAGATTCGCGCCACGGGCGTGAAGCTGATTGAGGTGGAGACGCCCGACGACGTCCGCAAGGCGGCGGGTCCGCAGACGGCGGCGATGCACTTCACGAATTTCGCCAATGGCGCGGGGCGGATCAAAGTGGACGCGTGGGTGAAGCTGGCGAAGGAATGCAATCTTCCCTGTTTCAACGACGCCGCGGCGGATACGCCTCCGGTTTCGCACCTCTGGGACTACGTGAACATGGGATACGATTTCGTAGCTTTCAGCGGCGGCAAGGCGATCCGCGGTCCGCAGTGCGCCGGGCTTTTGCTCGGTCGCGAGGACCTGATTCAGGCGGCGCTGCTCAACAATAGCCCGTTTGAAGACACCGTAGGCCGTGGCCAGAAGATCGGGAAGGAAGAAATCGTTGGCATGGTGAAGGCGCTCGAGCTGTTTCTGAACGCCGACCACGAAGCGATGACGGCGGAGTGGTGGGCGCGCCTGGACACCGTGAGCCGCGCGGTAACGCGCGTCTCCGGCGTAAGCACGGCGTACTTCGTACCCGATATTGCCAATCATATCCCCACGATGCAGATCAACTGGGACCCGCGGAAGATTTCACTTACGCCGCGAGCCGCGCTGGCCGCGCTTAAGAACTCGACTCCGTCGATTGTTCTCGGAGGCGGCCGGACGGGCCTCGAGATGAATTCGTTCATGCTCCAGCCGGGCGAGGACCAGATTATCGCGCGGAGCCTCGTCGCGCTTTTCCGTGCCCACCCGGCCTCACAGCCCGCGGACCAAATGTGACGCCGGAGGTTTTCCGAATGGCCTTTGAATCGGACAAGATCATGTTCGAGATCTACAAAGAGACCGCCTACCAGGGCCGCTACAAGGTGGTCTACTTTACCGAGCTTCAGGATCACAACAAGGAGTTTGAAATCAGCCGCGCGATGGCCGGCGAACACTTCTTCGACGGGTTCATACGCAGCTTCAAGAAGGAAGAGGCGAAACAGGCGATCAACGGGATTCTCGAGCGTCTGAATTCCGGAGAAGCCCTGAATCAAGGCTCAGTGGAGCACTCGCTCGAGCCATTTCTTGCGACCTGAAGCGTGTGTCGCTCTCAAGGTGATCTGTCCTAATTTCCGCTCGGCTGTCGCAGCGAACCGCGTTCGCCGAAGAGAGTGCCGCTTTGCGCTTTCTTTGCGTCTTGGCGTCTTTGCGAGAGGCTGTTGATTCTTTCAAAGCTGCTCAGGGAACTAGCGAGAGATGTTCTTCTGGCGAAAAGACGTTATCCAGCCCGCACTCGAATCGGCGGAGCTCGATTCGTGCCGCGAACAGGCGGCGCTGTGCGAGAAGAATCCCTCCGATCCTAAACCTCATTTCGCCCTCGGAAGCATGGCCCATCTCGCCGGGCGGACGGATGACGCGATTCTGCACTTCATGAAGGCCATCGCGCTCGATCCCGAATATGCCGCGCCTCACGTGAGTCTCGGCCGCATTTTCGCCGTTCGCGGCGACAGCCGCCGCGCCTGGGAGCACGCCTTGGCCGCGGAACGGCTGGGTGATCGCTCGCTGGTTGAGCAGCTCGAGCGTTACCCGTGTGCTGCGGAGCCGGCAGAGCCCGCGCGGTAAGCCCGGGATCGCGCTCAGCGAATGGCGAGGCCCAGCCGTGTGGCGTATCATTAAAGAGAGGGAATGGTTCCGGTTGATTCCGGCCCGAATAGGGCGGTCAGGACGGGCAAAGGGTAAATCATGCAGGCTGTCACCGTAATCGAGCCTCTGGAAAATTCGGCCGCGCCCCGCGATCTCGAACCGGAGATCCGGCGGCTGAAGCGCGAGCTGAAAGCCGTTGTTCTCGCGCACTATTACCAGGACTCTGAGATTCAGGATCTGGCGGACTCCGTGGGTGATAGCCTGGAACTCTCTCGCCGGGCGGCGCAAACCGATGCGGAAGTCATCGTGTTTGCCGGCGTACATTTCATGGCGGAGACGGCGAAGATCCTCAATCCCCACCGCCAGGTCCTGCTGCCGGACCTGAACGCAGGGTGCTCTCTGGCCGATAGCTGTCCGCCGCACCTGTTCAAGCCGTTCTGCGATCGATATCCCGATCACCTCGTCATCAGCTACATCAACTGCAGCGCCGAGATCAAGGCGATGAGCGATATTATCTGCACGTCGAGCAACGCCGAGAAGATTATCAATCAGCTCCCGCGAGAGCAGCCCATTATTTTTGGTCCGGACCGCAACCTGGGAAGCCACTTGATTCGACGGACGGGCCGCCCGCTGCGCTTATGGTCGGGCGCCTGCATCGTGCACGAAACGTTCTCAGAGCAAAAGCTTCTGCGGCTGAAGCTTCGGCATCCCGAGGCGGCGGTTTTGGCGCATCCGGAGTGCGAGGAGCGCGTGCTGCGCAACGCGGATTACATCGGCTCGACGACGGGAATTTTGCGTTACGCGAGCCAGAGCCCGGGCCGCGAGTTCATTGTCGCGACCGAGCCGGGCATCATTCATGCGATGCAAAAGGCCTGTCCCGACAAGCTGTTTATTCCCGCGCCGCCCGAGAGCAATTGCGCCTGCAACGAATGCCCGCACATGAGGCTCAACACCCTGGAGAAGTTATATCTGTGCATGAAGAACCGCGCTCCGGAAATCGTCATGGACGAAGAACTGCGGCGGCGCGCTGAGCGTCCCATCCAGCGGATGCTGGAGATGAGCTAGTACCTAAACGTCAAACCTCCGCGCAATTACGGTCCTGTATAGGGCACGCATTTAGGCGTGCCGACCGCGGTGCCCACTAGATCCCCAAGGCCTTTAGGCCCTAAGGGATAGTCCGGCGGCTAAAGCCGACGCGAGTTGCCAGGCCCTTTGTGGCGCGACTAAAGTCGCGCCCTGATACGGAAAATTTGTTACGCGAATTTCGCCCACTCCGCGGGCTGACGCGTATGGCGCGCCAATCACGGGATTTTACCAGGACCGAGACTTCATTCGACGCGGCCTCGCATCGCAGACTGCTCGAGCAGTTTCTGGTGGAAGATCTGGGCGCGGACGATCTGACGACAATAGCCACCGTTCAGCCGGAGCGGCAGGCGGAGGGCCGGTTCATGGCCAAGTCGCCGATGGTGCTGGCGGGAATCGATATTGCATTCGAGGTTTTCCGGCTTCTGGACCACAATCTCGCCGCCACGACGCCTTGGCGCGATGGCGACGCGCTCAATCCCGGCGACGTTCCCGGATCGCTCCGCGGGCGCGCTCGGGCGCTGCTCTCGGGCGAACGCGTGGCGCTGAACCTGCTGCAGCACCTCTCGGGCATCGCGACGCTGACCCGCAAGTATGTGGACGCCGTCGCCGGAACGGCGGCCAAGATTCTCGACACGCGTAAGACGACTCCCGGACTCCGCGTGTTCGAAAAATACGCCGTGCGGGTGGGCGGCGGCGCGAACCATCGATCGAGCCTGAACGATGCTATTTTGATCAAGGAAAACCACGTCCGCATGGCGGGCGGCATCGGCCTAGCCATCTCCGCGGCCCGCGCCCAGCGCTCCCGCGCTCGATTCCTTGAAGTTGAAGTCACGACCCTGGAGGAGCTCGATGAGGCGCTGAAAGGATCGCCGGAAATCATTCTGCTGGACAACATGACCCCACAGGCTGTGGGCGAGGCGGCGCGCGTGGCGCAGGCGCGAAAGAGCGGGATTCTGCTCGAGGCGTCAGGAGGCATAACACTCGAAAGTGTGCGCCTGTACGCCGAGGCCGGAGTCGACTGGATTTCCGTCGGCGCTCTCACGCATTCGGCGCCCGCCGCCGACCTCAGCCTGGAAGTCGAGCCCCTCAAGAATTGATCCGTTGAGCCAATGAATCATCGCTTCTAATGATTCAATAACTCAATCTCCCGATGACTTCGCCCACCACCAGCGATATTCTCGTGATTGGCAGCGGGCTCGCCGGGTGCGCTGCGGCGTGGGCGGCAGCCGAGGCGGGCGCCGAAGTATCGCTCGTTACGCGCGGCGGCAACGCCGAGCAGAGCAATACGTGGTGGGCGCAGGGCGGGATTATTTACCAGGGAAAAGGGGATTCTCCAGAAAAGCTGGTCGAGGATATTCTCGCCGCGGGCGCGGGCTTGAGCTCTCCTGAAGCCGCATGGCTGCTGGCTCGCGAAGGACCGCGGCTGGTCAAAGAAATCCTCATCGATCAGCTCGGCGTGGAATTTGACCGCGATCCCGAGCGCGGCGGCGAATACCACCTGACGGCCGAAGCGGCCCATTCCCTGCCCCGTATCCTGCACCACAAGGACCAGACCGGCTCGGCCATCGAGCGCGTTTTCTTCGAGAGGGTGATGGCGCACCCCAAAATTAAGCTGATGCGGCGGGCCACCGCCGTCGATCTCTTAACTCCCTCCCACCACTCCGAAGAGCCGCTGGACGTTTACCGTCCGCTGACCTGCGTGGGCGCTTACATTCTCGATCAGCCGAGCGGCGAAATTTTTCCCGTGCTGGCCAAGGAAACGATTCTGGCCACGGGCGGGCTCGGCCGCGTGTACCTGCATACCTCGAATCCGCCGGAAGCGAACGGCGGCGGGATTGCGATGGCGAACCGCGCCGGAGCGCGCTCGATCAACCTTCAGTACGTCCAGTTTCATCCCACCACGCTCTACCATCCGGGCGGGCGCTTTCTGATCTCCGAATCGCTGCGGGGCGAAGGCGCGCGCCTGGTGGACAGCCGCGGACGCGAGTTCATGCAGCGCTTCCACCCGGACGGCTCGCTCGCTCCGCGCGACGTCGCCGCGCGCGCAATCTTTCAGGTGATGCTCGAATCGGGCGAACCGTGCGCCTACCTTGACATCTCGCATCAGCCTGCCGAGCACGTGCGCGAACGGTTTCCCGGAATTTACGCACATTGCCTGGAAAAGGGAATCGACATCACCCGCCAGCCGATCCCCGTGGTTCCGGCTGCGCACTATAGCTGCGGCGGGATTGCGGTGGACGAGTGGGGCCGCACGAATCTGCGGCGACTTCGCGCCGTGGGCGAAGTTTCCTGCACAGGCCTTCACGGCGCCAATCGGCTGGCGAGCACGTCACTGCTGGAATGCCTGGTGTGGGGCACGCGCGCGGGGCAGCACGCCGCCGAGTGCATCGCCGCCGGCGGCTGCTATGACATGCCGCGCATCGTTCCCTGGCGATACGAGCACGAAGCCGTCGATCCGGCGCTGATCGCGCAGGACTGGCTCACCATCCAGCAGACCATGTGGAATTACGTGGGCTTGATTCGAAGCGAGAAGCGCCTCAACCGCGCTTACGAGATTCTGCGCGAGCTCGATTCGGAGATTTCCCGCTTTTATGAGAAGGCGGAAGTCACCGACTCGATCATCGGCCTTCGCAACGGCATCCAGACCGCGCGGCTGCTCCTACTCGCCGCCAAAGAATGCCGCGAAAGCCGCGGCTGCCATTACCGGATCGACTAGCAGGGATTATCCAGTCCGCGTAAACGGAGCGTACGGTCTAACCATGGGGGCGTCGCCAAAATAGCTCTAGGTGTGCGGACGCAGCGCCCCTTTTCGGCGATGTTGAAACCTCGCCCTTCCGCCTACGGGGATCGCCTCATGAATAATCGGGCCCAATCAGCACGGGCTTGTATGCGCGCCGCATTGAGCATTCAAGCACGCGCGCAGGTGCCGCGCGCCGACCTTCGCGCAGGGCCCGCAACCCGGCGTGCAACGCGGCGGTTGCACTCCAGTGCCTCGTCCACTGCCTAGCCCTCCTCCCAGAGCATCGGTGCACTCGCTAGTGCAATCAGGGTCGCTGCCGCAAATCTCGGAACAATGGGACGTGAGGCTGTCCATCATAGCAGGAACCACGCGCGAGCCGAAGGTTGAGCCCACGTACCGGAGTGCGGAGCCACGGACGGACGTCCAGCTCCTGAGCGACTTCTCAGCACTAAATCCTGGAATGGTCATTTGCGTTTCCACCTTTCGAGAAACTGGACGGTCAGGGTCGGCGCTGGTTCGGTCGTACCCGACACCCGGGCCGCCGCACGGACGATCATCTTAGGGCGGATCGAGCTTAGGCGCCCGCGGCTTGCGCGGTCAAGGGCACCTCGACGACCCGCGCCTTCCCTTCAAGTTGGTCGATGTGGTACGTTTCGCGTGGACCCGTGGCAGGAAGCACCAGCGGTGTCTTGTGAACCGTCCTAATTCCCACCGTATAGAACTTCTCGGGCGTCTGAGTATTCGCCAGATTGATAGCCGGAATCAGCACGCTATACGAAGTCGAACCGGTATCAACGGTCAAGCGGATGGTTACCGACACCAGTTGCCCGATCTCCGTATTCAGTACGCGGATTTCCGCTCCTTTAAACGTGAGGACTTGCTGCCCGTCGTTGTAGGTGAGAGATGGCTGATTCTGAAAGCCAGATGTGAGATAGCTCACTTCAACATCGAGCCCGCGAAGTAAGTATTCATTCGGTTGGATCGTCGCCATGATTCAATTCTCCTTCTTGCACAACGTGGTAACGGCGATTTTACGTCGCCGCAATGGTCTTCTCCCCAACCCGCGCTTGGCGGCATAAAGCCGGTGCCCCGGTTCTGCCCATCACATGCCCGCCCTTTCGATTCGCTCGGAGAGGGCTCTGAAGGGCGGCGCTAGCCGATCAACAGCTATGAGGCGCCACATGACATGCACGCGCTGTCGCGGCGATGTGAGATCGTCGGCGGCGAGCATAGTTCGCCGTTACAACGGCGGTTATCAGGAGGGTGAACCGCCAATCCACTCTCCGAGATCGTCATCATCGATCTCACTGCCTTTGCCCGGGCAGAACCACTGCAGGCAGACCTTCTGTTCGTAACAGTGGCCCGGGCTGGTGCATACTCTTCGAAAGTCGGGCTCCGAACAGAAGCACGGCGCGCCGGCTTGGGGCGAAATCGATCCCGCCGCGCCCGCGGAAACCCGTGCGCGGTAGTGGCCCTGCGTCATTGCGAGCGATGCCTCTGCATTAAATTCGGGTAGTCTCATCACTTGATCCTTTCCTGCTGCGAAGCAGCGACTACTGTAGCGGCGGCTTCCGCTCGCCGGATAAAATACACGCTTTCCCATTCCACTTTCCCCGGCGGTCACTCAGCACCGATCGAGCGTGCGGCAATGCTGGCAAGGCCAACAACCTGCTAAAGGTCTCGGGACTCGCATAGTTAGAAGTACGCGCGAACCCCCTTTAAGCTCCGCCAGAGACGACGAGCCGCGGACTTTTGGCGGCAGGTGCTGGCTGCTTTGCTGCCGTAAGTA
Organism: Terriglobia bacterium; assembly: GCA_050745265.1. Classification (GTDB taxonomy): domain Bacteria; phylum Acidobacteriota; class Terriglobia; order UBA7540; family UBA7540; genus RH2-MAG17b. The sequence continues at coordinate 13,167 of JBOGKE010000077.1, read as the reverse complement.
GCTCTCAGCGGCGCCGACGGAACAGCTCTCAAATCAGGCGAACCGCAGATTTCGAAGAGCACGACGTGCGCCCTACATGTGCTTGTTCACCACCCCGCCGCCCGTGAGCTGGCCATTCATGCCGACACAGATGTCGAAGCAGCGGCCTCCTATACAAACAGTTCGGCAGATCGGCGCGTCTGATACGTACAACTGGGGTAGAACGCCTTCGATTCCTACTGCGTTCCCCGGCGTGAGAATGTACCTTTCCCTTGTTTGGCCGAGTGAATCCTCGGCAGTAAACCTCGGTACGGTCATTGTCTGATCTCCTCTCTTGCTCAGTTCAGCTCCACGGTCTCACAGGCACACGGTGTTCGCCCTGCGCATCCACGATGGTGACCTCCTCCGGTAGCTGTCTTTCTGCGGAAACGCCTGCAGACGGCCAGCTTGCGACGTAGTACGTTACGAGATGGCGAAAAATTCCGGATGGCGGTTGCTCCATCAGTTGAAAAGTGCCGGCGTTCTCCTGGAAGAAGATCGTGAAGTCACTTGTCGGGTAGTAGCACGTGGCCACCAAGTAAAGAACACCGTCCGGACCTTGTAAAAAACGGCGTGCAAAAGCCTTGTATTCGAGCCCAGTGCCGTGACTGAGCCGCGGAGCCGGTACAGCCGCTGGTGATACTGACATTTCGTCTCTCCTTTCTCAAACTCACACAAACACCCAGTGCGGAGAGGAGTAGGGGTCGCAGCGAAGCCAGCATTCGAGAGCGCTTCGCCCGGCCAGAAAACATTGAGATTCGCAGCTTGGAGAGCCACCAGGGCGCCGCGGGAGTTGCGGCAACACTTCCCCAGCCAGCGTAGTGGCGTCACCGTGTGCCGCGTAGCGGAAGTGGCGCGCCTGGTATAGCGAGAAATCAGCCTTGAATCCTGGCATCTTGGTGGGCTTCATTTCACATCTCCTTTTCCGCCGGCTAACGGCCGCCGGGTCTAGCGGTCGTAGTAAGGCGAAAGTTTCGTCACCAGGTACGGAAACTCCTCGGAAACGTCGACGCGCGCGAAGGACTTCTCGGTGACGTCGGTCGCACGGTCCGTGAACGAAAAGATCACCTCGGCGACATTCCGCGCGCCGGTGAGCGCCGACGGCCTGACATCGACCGCGCTCAACGAAGCATTGCGCGCGAACGCTTCCGCGGCGTTCGCATAGATGGCCTGATAGCGCACCGCGAGGTAATTCAAGGCGCGGTGCTCATCGGTTGCACCCGCGTTATCCGCCATGTGCATGATGCGGTCGAACAATTCCTCCGCGGCCGCGGCGAACTCCTTGGCGGGAGTTTTATCGGGGCGAGGGATGGCCTTGATGAGCGACTCCCGGTCAAACGAGTAAATTTGGTCAAACACGACAACGGGCACCATCAGCCCGTTGCATATGTCGGACCCGGCAATGGGCCCCTTCACGCCGACCACGACGTCCAGATCCATCGGACTCGGATTCGGCCGGATGGCTTCGATGAGCAGGTCGAGATCCGCCGTGTCGCGAGGCGCCAGAATGTACGTTTCGAGCCCCTCGATCGTCATCACCCAGCACAACTGCCGGGCAAGGTAGCGATTCTGCCGCTGCGACAGAACCTTCTGAAGCGCCTGGCGGTCTGTCAGCCCAGCCGTTCCCGACTTCCCGGCAGCCTGAGCGAACTCCTTCTCGACCGACGGGCGCGGGAACCGAGGCTCAATCCTGCCGATCGCGTAGACATAATTGGGAATCGCAGCGACATTGCTGCCGTTCCCATTAGCGGTCGCCGTCGCTACCGCGCCACACGTGGGACACGCCTGGGCCCACACCGTTCTTGCGGCAGCTCGAGCGACAGGCGCCGCGTAACGTTGGGTCCCGTTGTCTGCTAGTGGCGCGAGAGGTGCTTGCTGATTCACTTCGACTGGCTCCATGGGTTTGCTTCCTCCTTTTCGACATTTTCTCGTGGCGAAGTCCCTGCGGCCGGAGCTCTAGTTAGCTCATCCCGCGACTCGCGTTGGAGTGGTAGTGGTAGCCACGGTCAATCGCTGTTTGATTGACCGTGGGCTCGTCCGCCGAAAAACCCACAGCCAGGAAAGGAGTGGCCGTGATGGCTACCCCTGCCACAGCGCCTGGCGGCGACCTGCGTGTTTCACCGCTCGGGGGCGCCGCTTCAGCTAAGACGCAAGACAACGCGGATCAGCCGCGGGTGAAGCGCATCCAGCCATTGAGCGTCTGGGCGCGCTTCTCACACCCGCCGCACGGCTTGATCCCCATCGCGTAGGTCATTCGCTTGACGGCGTCGCCGAGACCGATCTCGCTGTCGATCACAAATCCGGGCAGCCGCACTTTAGCCAGCGGCCGAGATTCAGCAGGCTTCGTGTTCTTCACCATTTCCTCCACAACTGCGATTGCGCTTCACGCGGTCAAAGTTCTGAGGCTCTGGTATGCCGCCCACGCGTCGAGCAACGGCGGTACGAGCGAATTTCGCGCCCCGCGCGCCGATTGGATCACAGCCAGTTTCAGTTCGTCCGGCCGGGCGCCTGGGAACTCGGACCCGAGCAATGCGATCGCCCCCGTCACGAAAGGCGCAGCGGCGCTCGTTCCGGTCAGCGATTGGGGCGCGCCGTTTGCGGCCAGGCTCGTAATGTTTTCGCACGGCGCGCTCAGGCCGCGAGCCCCAATCGATCGGCCCATGTTCGACGCGCCGCTTGGCCCACCGCGAAAATCGCATCCGGCGACGGGAATCACCCACGGGTGGCGCGTAATCATCGAGCTCGTAACGGTCGCCTGGTTGCCGGCCGCCGCGACCACAAGCACTCGGTATCGCGCCGCATAATCGAGAGCGGCTGCGAGTTCGCGCTCGCCTTTCGCTGAGCCGCGCACCAGGGCCGCGCTCAGGTTGATGACTCGCGCCCCCGCGTTAACGCAGGCGATGATGGCCTGCGCGAGCTCCAGAGGAGCCGCAGCCGGCATATCGAGATCGCCGCCTGCGCTCTCGGCGAAAATAGGCCGGAGGAGCAGCGTACAGCCGGGGCAAATGCTCGGCGCCGCAGAGCCCCGCTGGGCCGCCAGCATCCCTGCCACGAAGGTTCCGTGCAGACATGCCGCGCTCTGCGCGCGCGAACACGATGCCTTTGCACCCCCCGGCATCTCGCGCACACTCGCCAGCGCGAGAGCGGCGTGGTCGAGAGCGACAGGCCCGTCGATCAGCCCCACCGCAAATTCACGAGCCCCTTGGCTCCGCGCCATCAAAGGGCGAAGCTGCACCAAATCCAGTGGGTCCGCCACGGACTATTCCTGCAATTAGTTTATGCCTGGGTAATAATTATGCCGGTAAGCGTATTTGTCTTTCGGCAAAAAGTCAAGGCTTTTTTTCGCCGGTCTCGCCGTCGCGGTGCAAATATTCGACGGCAATCGTGCTCCGCACTGAATTAAGTCCTCCAGGAGCAACGCGCCCTCCGGGACAAGGCGGAAAGAGGGTTAGGCTAGCGACCTCGATGAAACCATGCATCGTGTTTTGACCCACCGAACCCAGATGTCTAACAAAGAAAAGGTGATTAGAATCTGCTAATGAAAAACGAACCCAAAAACGAACCCAAGCTTTTGGGATAAAAACCTTCAACATGCTTTATAATCAATGACATGTGGGGCTAGCGACAATGCGCGCGAACCCAGATATTGTTGAAAAACAAGGGAGGATGGCGGCGGCCAGTGCTTTGGCTTTTCCCCGTGCGACAAGGCGCGACGGCCGCTTCCGCTGTCGAGGCTATAAGCGCGTCCCCGGAAAGCCGCCTGCCCCCGGTCCGCGAGTCGACGTCGGTCAGCGCTCCTCGTACATCAGGGCTGAGTCCGCGCGGCGCTAGAAGAAACCGGGCGCAGGTCGAGGAAATTTCGCAGCAACTGCTTCCCCGCCCCGGTCAGCACCGACTCCGGGTGAAACTGTACGCCCTCTACCTGCAGCTCGCGGTGGCGCACTCCCATGATGAGCCCGTCCCCCGACGTGGCGGATATTTCAAGACACGATGGCAGCGACTCGCGCTCGACGATCAGTGAATGATAGCGGGTTGCTGGGAACGGATTGGCGAGGCCGGCAAAAATCGTTTGGCCGTCGTGAGTAATCAAGCTGGTTTTTCCGTGCATCACCACGGGAGCGCGGATGACTTTTCCGCCAAAGGCCTGTCCGATCGCCTGGTGCCCGAGGCAGACGCCGAGGATCGGTTGGCGCCCCGCGAATCGGCGAATGAGATCGAGGCAGATCCCGGCTTCATTGGGCGTCTTCGGACCGGGCGAAATGACGATTCGCTCCGGCCGCAGAAGCTCAAGTTCATCAAGAGTGATCTGGTCGTTGCGGCGCACCGCGGGCTCCGCGCCCAGCTCGCCCATGTACTGGACGAGGTTGTAGGTGAATGAATCGTAGTTGTCAATTACTAGGATCATGCCTCATTATGTCAGAACTTGCCCCACGATGGCGCGAAGTGACAGGCACGGAGGAAATGATCGAGTGATGAAAAAACCGCTGCTCTCGCTGCTTTTCCTGTGTACGGTTCTGCTCGCCGGTTGCCCGGAAGGAGGACCCGGACGACCGGCCGCGACTGTGCCAACCGCCGGCGCCCAGCAGCCGTACCCCGGCGGCATGGTGATCGAACCGGATGATGCAAACCTGCGCTACATCGGGCACTGGGACAAGTGGCGCCTTTCGGAGCAAGCGGTCACGGTCAACTCCGGTTCGCGCGTTCTCTGCATTTTTACCGGCGGCAGCCTGAGGGGGCGCTTCGCGATACAGGGAATTACCCATCCGGCTCAAATCTACGTCTCGATTGACCGCCGCAAGCCCCAGCTTTATACGCTCAACGCTCAACTCATCGACTTCGTTCCGAAACGGCTCGGCGGCGGGCGTCACACGCTCCAGATCGCCGTCAAGGACGTGGACGAACGGGCGAACCGCTGGCAACCCCCGCTCGCTTCGGCGGTGATCTTCCAAGGACTGGTGATCGATCCCGGCGCGAAAACCCTGCCGCTGCCACCGCCCAGCGCGCGGCAAATGGAATTCTACGGCGACTCGATCACGCAGGGCGTGCGCGCCCTCTCAATGGCGATTGGCACTGCGGGATCCGATGGCACCAAGGACTACGCCTTCCTCACCGCCCTCGCGTTTGGGGCGCGTTCAAACCAGGTGGGATTCGGACGGCAAGGGATCATCCGCACCGGGAACGGCGGCGTGCCGCCGGCCGCGCAATCATTCGGCTGGAATTTCGTGGGCTCGAAAGCGGACCCGTCATTTGTTCCGCAAGTGGTGGTGGTGAACCAGGGAACCAACGATGGCATGTATCCTTCCGCCCAATTCGAGCCGGCCTACCTCGATTACATTCGTGAAATCCGCGCGGCAGATCCCAAATCGTGGATCTTCTGCATGAGACCCTTCGGCGGTTTCCACGAGAAGGACGTTCGCGCCGCGGTGCAATCCCTCTCCGACCCTCACACTGTCTATGTGGACACGGCGGGATGGCTCGATCGCGCCGATTACACCGATGGCGTTCACCCGACGGCCGCCGGCCACGTGAAGGCGGCGCGCAAACTCGTGCGCGCGATCAGCACAAGCACCGGATGGAAAACCGTGCGGAGCGTGGATTCGGATTGGTGGAAAGTGTTCCCTTAATTCAAAAATGGCGCGCGAGCTGAGGACGCAGATTGCTTTTCTACGTGCGGTGAACGTTGGCGGGCGCAAGCTCGAAATGGCTGCACTGCGAGCCATGCTCGAAGCGCTTGGGTTTGCGGACGTCCGGACAATTCTTCAGACCGGGACTGCCCTGTTCCGAGGCGGCACGAAAACCGGCGCCGCGCTTGAGGAGTATCTCGAAACCGAACTCGAGCGCCATCTCCACCTACGTACCGATTGCTTCGTGCGCGCGGCGACCGAGTGGAACGGAATCATCGCGGGCAACCCGTTTCCTCGCGAGGCGCAGGAGGATCCCAGTCACCTCGTGCTCATGGTGCTGAAGTCGGCGCCGGTGAGTTCTATCGTCGCGGAGCTCCAGAGCGCAGTCGAAGGGCGGGAGACAGTGAGGGCCACGGGGCGAGCTGTGTATATCTATTATCCCGACGGAATCGGGGAATCGAAGCTGACCACGGCGCTGCTCGAACGGAAGCTAAAGACGCGCGGCACGGGGCGTAATTGGAATACGGCGATAAAGATCCAAGCGGCAGCCGCAGGCTAAGAAGAGTTCGGCACGGCCGCGGATCGAACAACACTGGTCCGGCTAACGCGGAACGTGCGACGCCTGGCGATGGCGTGGAGAAGGCGCAGGCCCCTCGGCATCGATTCCGTAAAAACGCAGCGGATTCTCGTAGAGCAGGCCGCGCGCGATTTCCGGCGCCTGAGATTCCGTCAGATACCCCGAAATAATCAGCTCGGCCAGCACGCGGGCGAATTCGCGCCGGAACAGCGCAAGCTTTCCGGCCGACCATTCGATGTTGTACGCATCGGAGAAAAACCCGTGCAGCTTCGCCGCGGGAAGCGCCAGCAACCGCTCCGTCAGCATGCCGCGAATGTAAGGCGGAGAGAAGGCGTACCACCAGTGGCCGGACAGACTGACGTTGGGATAATTCTTCGCCACCGCGATCAGCTCCTGCGAATGAGCGACGGACGCGAGGAGCAGATCGAACCGCACCGCCGAGTGCTTATGGAAAAGCGGGGCGAAGCGCGCGGAGAGATCGGCCCGCACCACAGGCACCGCGGCATCGCCGGGCAGCGGACGCCGCACGCCGAGCAGCAGTTGGACCGGCAAGCGCAGATCGGCTGCGAGGTTCACAAACACCCCGAGGAGGTAGCTGTGGAGTCGCGCGCGGTCTTGCTCCTCGAGAACTCCGCCGCCGCGGACTGTCGCAAACAACTTCTCCACCTCCGCGCGCGTCTCTAAAGCAAAATCCTCTTCGGGCGGCATTCCCGCGGTCACCGCCACTCCGCCCGCGGCCGCGAACGCGCTCAGACGCTCACCCGCTGCGCGTTCGAAATCAGCGGGCGAACCAATGCTGATTCCGGCGAGCGTTTCCAGGCTGTTGAGATTAGCGGCGGAGAGTCCTGCGATGAGGTCATCGAGCCGCAGCGTGCCCGCGAAGAGCGTCCGGTCGAACTCCGGCAGGTCATCATTGATGTTCAGCGTGAGGAAAGTTCTACGGATTTTGTGGCGGTCGCGGAGTAGCTCGCCGGTCCAGCCGGGGCTTGTCGAATGCTCGCGGAAATGGCGGTCCAGCGCGGTCAGCGCGTCGACCGTCAGCTCCGCTTCCGCGTCCATCCCGAGCGCCGAGAGGACCCGCCGCAAGCACCACGAAGTGACCGTGTTGGAAATGCGGTGCTGCTCGGCGGTGAAAAGCACGATCCTGTCCGCGGCGGAGACGGCGCGCTCGATTCGCTCGCGCTCGACTCCGGAAGCGGCGAGCTCGGCAACGATGTAATGATAGAAAAGCACGTCGCCAAGGTCGTCGGCCGAGGGCGCGCGAGGCCGGATGTGCGTATGAATATCGATGGCGGGTACCTGAGCGACCACGCTCTCGAGAATCCCGGCGGTCAGGTCCGCCACACTTCTGTTGTTCGCGTGCATCGTCTCAACCGTCAATTTGGGGAATTCGCCCGTCCGCGGGATCGGCCCAGCGATCGTTCGGAATCGTCGGCGTCCAACCGGGACGCAACGGGTCTTGTTCGTACGGGTAGGGCCCGAGGCGTTTGAATGCCTCATTGTATTCAGCCAACCGGTCACGGTCAAGACGGACTCCTAGGCCGGGAGCCGTGGGCACGGCAATCGCTCCCTCTGCGTAACTCATTTTTCCGCCCTGAATGATATCGTCCCGCAAGTGATGGTAGTGTGCGTCGGCCGCGAAGGTGAGGTTCGGCAGTACCGCGCCCAGGTGGAGCATCGTGGCAAGCTGCACGCCGAGCTCGCCGGAAGAGTGAACGCCGATGCCGAGCTGAAACGTTTCGCAGATGCCGGCCGCCTTGACGCACGGGCGTATCCCGCCCCAGAACGTCGTATCGAGCAGGATCACGTCGACCGCCGGGTTCAGGATATTCGCAGCCAGTTGCTCGAAGTTCACCACCACCGTGTTCGTCGCCAGCGGGATGCGCAGTTTTTCCCGCGTCCTTCTCATGCCGTTCATGCCGAACACCGGGTCTTCCAGGTAATCGCAGTTCAGATCCTCGATCGCCCTCCCGAAGCGGATCGCCTGCTCGGCCGGCCAGACGGCGTTCGGATCGAAGCGCAGTTGATCCTTGGGCATCGCCGCCGCGAGCGCGCGGAAGCAGTCGAGCTCATAGTCCGGATGGAACACGCCGCCCTTGAGCTTGTGCGTGGTGAAGCCGCAGCGTCGCTTGAGGTCCTGCGCGTGGGCCACGAGCTGCTCCGCGGTGCGAACCTCTCCCGCTTTTTGCCGGCAATCCGCGTAGCGAAAAAACAAGTACGACGCAAACTTCACCCGATCTCTCAGGCGGCCGCCTAGAATCTCGGATACCGGCGCGCCCCAGGACTGGCCGAGAATGTCGAGGCACGCAAACTCGACCGCGGCAAGAATCTGCGTGCGGTTGTTGTAGAGCGACGCGGTGGGATTGCTGATCAGAAACCGGAGCTCTTCGAGCTTTGCCGGATCGCGCCCGATCAAATCACGCTGAAGGCCGCGCACAGCGCTTTCGTTCGATTCGCCGCCCCCGCCGAGCTCGCCGAGCCCCACGATTCCGTCCGCGGTTTGCACTTCAACGATCGTGCGCACAAACCGCCCCCAGTGGCAACCGTTGGCATGGCGCAGCGGCGCTTCAAGAGGCACGCTCACCGGAGTCGCTCGGATGTCGCTAATTTTCATTCGACCGTCCCCTTCTTGCTTAGATGTCCTCCGGCAGTTCGTCCCATCGTTGACTCCCGCCATGCTCCGAAAAGTGCGGCGAACGCCGCGTATCAGGGCACGACTTTAGTCGCGCCGTTTGCGGGCAATGGGTCGTATCGGCTTTAGCCGCTGAGGGGGACTCAGGGGCTAAAAGCCCCTTGTTCATCGCCGATTTTCGGCATGGCTCAAGCGATGCCCTGATACAACGCGCCCGCATTTTCATGCTTGGCGGGTGTCGCGAAGCGACATGGCCACTCTCCCTCCGGAGAGGGTGGCGAGCCTTCCAGACTGCGCTCGGGATAAATTCCGCGAGCCGGGTGAGGCGCACTGGCCGAACTCCGCGCACGGCACCTGTTGGCGAGAATACTCGATGCACCGTGTCGGTTTCTGGGACCTCCTTCAGCGATCCGGCTGCCGCGCGATTCGCGTCCGTGCGAGAACGAGCGTGAGGCACATCACGGCCGCCGCGGCAACGATCGGTATGATGAGCACTCGCGCCGGGTTCGCAGCCGCCGCCCAGCCTCCGGCAATCGGTCCGGCGATGCCTCCGATGAGCGACACCGCGATAATCGCGCCGAAGATCGTACCGGTTTGCCCCTGAAAACAATCCCCGGCGAAGCCGAGCGCGGTAGGGTAGATTGCCGACATTCCGAGGCCAATCACCACGAACCCCGCCGCCATTCCCGCGAACGTTCTGTCACTCATCGCGACGAGCGCGCCCGCGATCGTGACTGCGGCCGAAAGCAGAAGCGTTCGCTGATTGCCGAGCCACTTCAACCAGAGCAACGCCAGCAACCGGCCCGCTCCGAGAGCGATGCTCAGCCCCACCAACGCCAGCTCGGCACGTTGCGCGGTGACGCTCAATAATTCTTGCGCCACCTTTCCTGTCCATACGAACATGCAGTTTTCATTTCCACTCTCGAAGAGGAGCAGCAAGCCGAAGAGCCATACTAACGGATTCTTCAGAACTCCGAGGAGGCTTCGCAGCGGCACGCCGCCGTGCGAGGGCGTCGGAAAACGCAGGAACAACACCAGCACGAGCACAACAACCGGAGCCGCTCCGAGCACGCGCAGCATCGAGGCCACAGGAAACCTGCGGCCCACGAGCGAGCCGAGGAGGGGCGCGGCGATGGCGCCGAAGCTGAACGAAAATCCCAGCAGGTTGAGAGCGGCCGCGCGGCCCGAAGCGCTCACGTCCGCCACCAGCGCATTCGTAGCCGTATTCAGAACTCCGCCCCCGAGTCCGTAAACCAGCGCAGCGGCGGCGAGCGCGCGGTAACTCGAAAGCGACGGCATGAGCGAAATCGCCACCGCGATCGTCGCGAGCGCGATTACCAAAGCGGGCTTCGCGCCCGCCTTGTCCAAAACCGGACCGATCAGAACCGTAGCGATGAGAATCCCGGCCAGTGGGAAAGAGCCGAGGCTGCCGGCGCGAACGCCGCCCATCGCGAGCGCGGGAAGCAGCGAGCCCATCAACAGCAGGACCACGCCGAAGACAAACATGCACAGGTTGACGGCCACGATCAGCGCGCGGCGGTGAAGCCCCGCGGCGGCGGTTGGCTCGCAGGAGCCCGCGCCGGCGGTCTGTTTTGCGTGAGGCGTGGCAGCCACCGGATTTCAACCCGACTCTCGCAGCGCTCGAGCCGGGAGTAAAACATTCTCACCGCGGAGAACACCGAGGATTGAGCCGGTTCGCTAGAGCGTGGGCGTTCCTTCGAGCTTCATCAGCGCGAACCGTGCCACGCCTATCAGAGCCGCGGACGCTCCCAAGCGGCTGCGCACAATGCGCACTTGGCGTGTCGCCAGGGGCTGAGCCCATCGGATCATTTCTTCGCGCGCGGGGTCCAGCAAGAATTTTCCGGCCGCGGCGAATCCGCCGCCAACCACGATCAACTCTGGATTGAGAACGCTCACGAGGTTCGCCAGCGCGACACCGAAGTTGTGTCCGGCGCGGGCCAGCACGGCGCGAGCTTGCGGGTCTCCCCGGCGCGCCAGCCGAACGACTTCCTCGGTGCTGACGGCGCGCCTGAAAACCCGCCGCGCGGCAGCCGCGATCGCGGGACCCGCAACGTGTGATTCCAGGCAGCCGGAAAATTCGTAGGGCGGCAGGAACCGCTCGCGCACCGACATCCACCCGACACAACCCGCGAGCTCCCAACGGCCGCGAATCAATCGTCCGCCGCTCAGGATTCCCGCGCCGACACCCGTGCCGATCGCGATAAAAATAACGTCTCGCGCCCGCTGCGCCGCTCCCTTCCACGCCTCGCCCACCACGCAGGCATTGCGATCGCTCTCGACCACAACAGGTAAATCGAAGCGCCGCCCAAGCATCAACGGTAAGGGCATGCGATTCCAGCCCGCAATGTTGGGCGCCCACACGCTTCCGCCGGACCGAACCAAGCCGGGAACGGCTACTCCGATCGCGCCCACTCCCGTGCGCGGCAACTTGCCGAGGATGCGGGCGATGGTTTCCACCACGGTCTTGCCGCCCTCGCGCGGAGTGGGCGCAGTGAGCCGATGCGTGATTCGGCCCGCCGCATCCACGCAAGCCACAGCAATCTTCGTCCCGCCGAGATCGACAGCCCACACGACCCGTTTCATGGCGTTTTATCGCGGTGCCTTTTTTGCGCAAAGCGCTCGTAATCCCGGTACACCTCGCGATTGTGGTCGGGCGCGACGCCCGTGTTCGGTGACGCAAAAGCTCGCAGCTTTGCGCCCGCTTTCGTCAGCCGCTGGCCCGTCTCCGCCACCAGGGCCATCGCAATCGATACGGCGGCCACGGTCGATCCCGCGGCGATCTTCTCCGTCATCCCGTCAACTTCCACCAGCGCGTCTTCGGGCGGGACGCAGTTGTCAATCGCAATATCGGACGCGTCGGCCAGCGTCTTGCCGCTCGAGTGCGTCGCCGCCGAGCGCCTGCGATTCTGGTGCGACGAGACCGAAACCACCGTCAGTCCCCGCTTCCCGGCCTCAATCGCCATTTCGACCGGAGCGGCGTTCAAGCCCCCGTGCGAGAAGATCAGAATGGAATCGCGCGGCTCGAGCGCGTAGCTCTCGAGAAGAATCGAGACGTAGCCTTCCTGCCGTTCGAGCCACAGCAGCTCCCGGGTGCCTCCCGGTCCCAAAACGTTGAACCACATCAGGCGCGGATCGTAAATCGGTTGGAACGCGACATAGCTGCCGTAGCGCGGAAAAACGTCCAGCACCGGAATCACCGAATGACCGCTGCCGAAGAGGTAAATGCGGCCTTCCGCCAGCGCCGAGCGGACGAATGCCTCCGCGGCCCGTTCGATCGGCTCGCGCTGAGTGCGCCGGATGCTCGAGATGATTTCTTGAACGCGCTTCAGATAAATTTCAGCGGACATCACTTTTCTCCTCGCGATAGCCCTGAGTAAAGCTTCGTACAGGGGATCACACATTATAGCGACATCAGACGTTGCCGCGGCGGCCTCTGACCATTGCATTTATGGCGCGCAGAGAGCGCCGCCACAGTGAAGGGCTGTCACTATGATTTGTAATCCTCAGCAGCGGCTAGAGCGTGGTAGCGCGGAGTTGTTCTTTAACTCGGCGGCTTTTGCTATGTGCGACGACATAAATACTTGCACATCTGGAGAATCGGCGTATCAGGGCACGGCTTGAGCCGCGCCGAAAGCGATTCTCAACGGTATGTCCCCTGCACTCGGAGGGCGCGGCGGCCCAGACCGCCGCAGCCTCCGAGTGCAACACAATAATGGACGACGATGTCTTTGCGGCACGCCTGAAGTCGTGCCCTGATACCGAATGCGAAAGCACTTAAGACGTGCTGTATAGGCGGGTCAGAAAAGGCGCGGCGGGCAGAGTCATTCTTTCTGCAGGGATCGAGGACGTTACCTGCGCCACAAAAACCTGCGGTCACAAAAGCTTTAGCCTAGCTAGTGGGAGACTGCTGAAAACATTTCGGCCAATGTCGTTCTGAGCGCAGCGAAGAATCTGCTTTTCTTTGTTTTGAATGACCAAAAGCGGATGCTTCGCGGAGTTTACCCTGAGTACCCGCCCGCCGGGTGGCGGGTCCATAGTGCCGGAAACTTGGCTTCAGCCCGCGAAGCGGGCGGAATAACGTAGCCCACGGTGCGAGCCGTGGGTAAGGCGAACCTCTTACGATCTCGTCCGTGCCTCTCGCCCGGCGCTTGCGCCGGGCGAGAGGCGCGGACGAGATCGTAAGAGGTTCGCCTTACCCACGGCTCGCGCCGTGGGCTACGTTATTCCGCCCGCTTCGCGGGCTGAAGCCAAGTTTCCGGCACTATGGACCCGCCACCCGGCGGGCGGGTACTCAG
>JBOGKE010000076.1:0-43607 GCA_050745265.1 Terriglobia bacterium | reverse complement strand
CGAGCGCAGCGAGGAATCTCGCTCGGAGCGCCTACAGTGAACACGAGCAGGGCAAGCTTCCTCGGCGCGGAGCGGCAATTTGGGGTGCCGTCCTCACCCCGGGCTTGCGCCCCGGGCTACTTTATTGCGGCCCTTCGGGCCTTTCGCTCGTCTTCACGAGAAGTTTCTGGAGAGCGAAGCCGAAGGGCTCCTCGGAATGACTTCCGAATTTGGTTCCACCGAAAGGCAGTGTTGCGGGACAGCGACACTCCCTTTCACCAGTTTCGACAGAGCGCGGCCACCACTCGCGACAGCGCGTCGAGGTCGCGCGTGTCAATCACTTCCCCCGGTGAATGGGAATAGCGCAGCGGCCAGCCGAGCGCCACATCGGCAGAGCCGTAGCGGAGGAACGCCGAGCCGTCGTTTCCGCCTCCGGTGACACCGTATTGGGCCGGAATGCCGCTCGCGCGCGCGATCCGGACTACCTTTTCGACCAGTTTGCGCGGCACGATGTTCGAGTTATCGACCGCACGCACAACGAATCCCTGCCCGAGCAATGCGTCAGCGAACCGCGGTGATTCAAGCGGAGAATCCGAGCTGACGAAGGTATCGATCGCAAACACGTAGGCGGGGGCGCGCCCTTCGGCGGCCAGCCGTTTCGCCGCAGCTGCCGCGCCCACTAAGCCGAGTTCCTCGCCCGTCGACCAGACGAAGGTTATGTTCCGCCCACGCGCGTTCGGGCCGAGCGCCCAGGCGGCCGCAATCAAGGCGCTATCGCCCACGCGGTCATCGAGGCTGCGCGCTGTCGCGCGCCGGCCGGCGAGTTGGCGGTAGGTCTTAGGAATGGTAACGAAGTCGCCGGGAGCGATTGCGAGTTCCGCTGCCTCTGCGGCTGTGCGCGCTCCAACGTCCACGAGATCGGGAACGCGCGGTGCGCCGGCGGTTCTTCTGGAGCCGAGCAGGCCCTTGAACCCGCCCTCATTCCAGCCCGGCGGCAATTCCATCACGCCGGGGCGAATGCCGCGCGCGGTGTGAACGAAAGCGGCGTGTCCGAGAAAATAGTAGGGCAGGCCGCCGCCCTGTGACGTAACCTCGAGGCGACCGTCCTCCCGTATCGAGGCCACTTTGTACCCGATCTCATCCATGTGCGCGACAAAAAGAATGCCACCGTTGCTCGCGCCCGCGGGTGCAAACGGGAGGATCAAATTTCCGGCGGCGTCCGTAGTGGTTTTGGCCCACGGCGGCAGTAGACGCTCGACCGTCTCTCGCACCCGCCCCTCGTGCTCGCTCACGCCGTACGTTTCGGTGAGCGTCTTCACCACGTACTCCGGGGAAGGCGCGGATTGAGGGCGCGCCGGCAGCGGCGGCGCGGTGATCGCCCGCGCCTCGGGAAACATCGCCTTCTGCGATGTTCCCTGATAGTAGTGTTCCAGCAACTCCGCGAGATCGCTCAAGTCGCTCGCGTCGATGACCTCGGCCGGCGTCGAGGGCCACGCGGCTGCGATTCCGAGATGCGCGAAGCGGGCGGGCATGGGCGGCGGCGGCAGATAACTGCGTGGAATGAGCGCCGCGGAATAATCGCTCACCACGGGAACGCCGGCTGAGGTGGCAGCGCGCTCGAGGTCCGCAACGAGTGCGGAGGAATTTTGAGGAGCTGCGACGAGCACGCCGCTCCCTGGCGCTCGGCGAGGGAAACGGCGCTGCGGTTGACCGCTCGAAAAAGCTTCGCCCGGTATCATACGGCCGACGTAAATCAGCTCGTCCGGCTTTTCGTCTTGGAGGACGCGCTGAAGTCCGCGCGCGCCCGTCCACTGCTGGGCGAGGAATGCCACGGTCAGCGTGCCATGGAGCTTCGCGGGATCGAGACGTCGCAAGAGTTCAACCAGCGCTGCGTCGCCGAAGCGGTCGCCAATCGCCGGCGCCGTCCAATTGCCGAAACCCATTTCGTAGACCGTGCGGTCGACCGCCACCGGGCTGAGCACGTCCGCGCCCTCCGTTCGCGCCTCGGCCGCGCTTTGCGCGCCTACATCGACATACATATTCGCAATATCGTCGGGATCCGGGGGATGGGTTCGCCCCGGCATCAGGTGGACCGAAAGGCCGGCGACGACGCCCGGAATCCACTTGCCCGAGGCCGTCTCGATCCGCACCGGCTCGGCGGAATAGAGCTCGTTGAAGAGTGGCAGCAGGCCGAATTGCGGCAAGCGCTGGAGCTGAAGATAGCCCTCAGCGGTGATGCGGCTCACGACGTAGCCCGGCTCGTCCATGGGCGCCGCAACCAGCCGATGGGGCGCGCCGCTTCCGACCGTCACCAGCACGTCGCCAAGGCGATCGGTGCGGGGGGAATAAGACTCAAGCCGCGAGCGGATCTCCGCCGCGAGCTGCCCCTCGTTGCCCGGTACCGCCGGCGTCTCGGTGAACGATCTCAGGTCCTGAGCGATCGTGCCCGGAACGCGCGCGGGCTGGGCCAGCGCGGCGCTGGCGGTAAACCAAGCTAGCGCGCAAAAGCTGAACCAGGTAACGGCAGCACGATGTCCCACGCATGCGGGTTTTGCTCCGCGCGAGACAAAATCAGCGGATCTAAAAAGCGAGTCCCCTCTACGTCGGCTTATTTTGGCTTCAACAACTTCGTGGTTTTTGCTGTTTTTCACTCGCCCCCGTGACGTTCACATTTCCAGATTCCAGATTCCAAATTTCAAATTCAGGGTCCTAGAATTGTAAGATTTCAAATTTCAGGTCCCAGGATGTCAAACTTCAAATTCAAAGCTGCGTTAGGCGTCGGCGACGACGAGCAGATCGCCCTGATTTCAAGATTTCAATTTCAGATTCAAAGTGATCGCAACAGCAACGCTAAAACATGAACCGCAGCGCCAGTTGGATTTGCCGGGCCGAGCCGGTATCTCCGGGCGAGAAGCGTGTGCTGGTGATTCGTCCGAAGGTCGCCGACTTCACTACACGGCCCGGCTGGCCGAGGTTCGGGTTGTTGAAGATGTTGAAGGCCTCGGCCCGGAACTGCACGGTGGTGCTCTCCGTAATCTTTGTGTTTTTGATCACGGAAAAATCGAAGTCATCGAAGCCGGGTCCGGCTAGGACGTTGCGCCCGAAGTCTCCGAGCAGCGAAGCGCCGCAACCCGCCGCGCCCGGAACGCAGAAGGCCGCAACATTGAACCACGCGGCGGGATTCGGATTCGACAGGTACGGGTCGCCGATCAGGTTCGGCCGCACGCTCGCCGTACCCGTAATGCTCGAGGTGGAGAGGATCAGGTTCACCGGGTTTCCCGACTGGAAAGTGGTCACGCCGGCCACCTCCCAGCCTTGCGCCAGCCGGTTCCCATGAAAGGGCAGGTCGTAAATGTAGCTGACGTTGAAATGGCTGCGCGCGTCAAAGTCGGAGGAGCCGTATTCGTTTTCCAGATCATCGTTGTTCTGCGCAATGATGCCCTGCGAGCTGAGCGAGTTCAGATCGAGCGAGTGCGACCAGGTGTACGATCCGTTCACTTGCAGGCCGTGCGAGATTTGCTTCGTGACCGTCAGCCACAGCGCGTTATAGCTGGAGTTTCCGGGGCTGTCGATTTCAGAGATGTTGGAAAAGCCGGCATAGGGACGCACCGGAGCGCCGTTCACCAGCACCTGGGCGCCGCTGCTCGTCAGCTCAAATTGATTCGGGTTCCACGACATCCGCAAGTGCGTACCCTTGGACCCGACGTACTCGGCCTCGACGGCGAGGCTGCTTGAAAGTTGATGCTGCAAGCTCAAGTTCCATTCCTGCACGTAATCGTTCTGAAAATTATGATTGATCGTACTCGGGCTCGTGCTGGCCTTTCCAGCGGAGCCCGCCATAGGATTCGCGATGGAAAGAGGATTTGTGGCCGTCGCTACCGCGTTGAGCGGAACGCCGAACGGCGGGTTGCTGGCAAGCCCCGTGACGTCGTTCGTGACCGGCTGATCGTAGTAGATTCCGTAGCCGGAGCGGACCACCATTTTGCCGTTTCGGAACGGCTGCCAGGCAAAGCCGAAGCGCGGCCCGAAATCTTTGTCATTCGTGGCGAACGGCTGGCCGATGCCATTGCTGCCGATTCTCGCCAGCGAATCCGTCGCCGGGACAAACACCACGAAGCGGTTGAAGACCTCCGAGGGCGTGGTGTTCTCATCCCAGCGCAGCCCGAGCTCGAGGGTAAGGTTCGGTTTCAGCTTCCAGTCGTCCTGGGCGAATAAGCCGAGGCCCGTAGTACGGATGCTGCTGAACGTGCCGGAGGCATTAATGGTGAACGAATTGACGTTGCCGGCCAGGAAATTGGGGATACTCGTGAACGTCATGCTTCCCACGTCTTCGCCGAAATTGTTGTTCTGGAAGCGGCGTACGTCGGCCCCGAATTTCAGCGAGTGATTGCCTTCCAGGCGGCTTACCGTGTCCGACCAGACGTAAACTGTGTCGCCGCGCCCTTGCGGGAAACCTGCGGGTCCTCCGACGTTGAACGAACCCGCCACGCTGATCTGCGGAATGCCGATCGCGCTGGTGACTCCGTCGGCGATCCCGAGCGAAGAGGGGTTGAGCGGAGTGGCGGGATTGAAATTTTCGTAGAGGCGGTTAAAGCCCATGCGAAAATCGTTGACCGTCGCCGGGCCAAAAATGTGCGTTTCGTTCACCGTAAGGAGCTGGCGGTGGGCCGGGCGAATGTCCCCGAAACCGGGGACGTTGTTGCCCTGCAGGCTCGGCTCGTGGCGCGAGTCGCGCTGGAAGGCGTAGTAGCCGTGCAGGGTGTCGCTGTTGGCGATGCGATACATGATGTCGCCCGTCCAGTCGTCGATCAGGACGGGGGCCGAGCCCGAGCCTTGGAAGCTGGTGGCGCCGACGTTCGGCAGCGGCACGTAGTTCAGAACGTTCTCGACCGTTCCGTTTGTCGCCGTGGCGCGCTCGGCCGCGGTGGGCACGACGGTGTTAAACGGCACCGCCTGGCGCTGGCGTATCGCTTCGTAGGAGCCAAAGAAAAACAGCCGGTTCTTGAGAATCGGGCCGCCCGCGTCGCCGCCAAACTGGTTGCGCTTAAAGGGAGGAATCGGAAGGTTGGGATTGTCGAAAAGATTCTTCGCATCGAAGATGTCGTTGCGCACGTACTCGAACGCCTCGCCGTGAAACTCGTTCGTCCCGGAGCGCGTGGCCACGTTCACGATGGCGCCGCTGTTGCGGCTGTATTCGGCGCTAAACGTGGAATTGGTGGCGTTGAACTCGGCCACCGTCGAAATGGGCGGCTGGAACGTGATCTGGTTCTGCACCATGTCGTTCAGGTTGATGCCGTTGATCATGAAGTTGACCGTGTCTTCGCGGCTGCCCGCTGTGTTGAACGCCAGCATCCCTTGCCCGCGAATAGGAGCGGTCAGGAACCCGTTCTGCGGCGGAATGACGGATCCCGGCAGCAACAAGGCCAGGTCGACGAAATGGCGGCCATTGAGCGGTATCTGCTGTACCGTGGTTTCGTTGATCACTTTGCCGACCTGCATATTCGCGGTGTTCAGCAAGGGCGCAGTTCCCGTCACCGTCACCGCCTGCGCCGCGGTTCCGACACGCAGAGCGAAATTCTGCACCAGGGTCACCGCCGGCGCGAGCTGCAGATTGCCGGCGCTCTCGGCTTCGAACCCCGTCGCTCGAGCCGTAATGAGATACGTTCCGTACGGCAAGTCCGGAATCACATAGGTTCCGCGCGGGTTCGTGGTCGTGGTTCGATCCACGCCGGTCGCCTGATTGTGCGCAGTGATCTGAACGCCCGGAACCACGGCGCCGGAGGGATCGGTGACGGTGCCCTGAATGGATCCGGTCGATTGCGCGAACGCGCCGCGCCCGGCCACCAGGAGTAATAAGAGCACCGCGATCGAAATCGCCACGCCGCGCAATAAACTTACCCGCTTCAACATAACGTCCTCCATCCGGCCTCTTTTCAGTCCAAGTGATGAAATCCCGCTGCGATATCGAACGTAGCGCCGGACGTTAGGTCCTGTGTGACATCTTCTGCGGCAGCCGGGTAGCGCCGCCCTTCAGGGAGGCAGATGGAAGAACACAACTGTGCCGGGCTGAAGCCCGGCGCTGCGGATGCGAGTTGTCACACAGACAGTTTAGACCGGCACCTGCCGCCTCTTCGATTTCGTTCAGAGCAGTCGCTGAAGGGCGGCGCTACTGCCAAGCCATTCACCACGCAATGCACGAGGCTCCCCCAAAGTCCTGCCCATTGTACCTTGCTTTTCTGTGCTGTCGAGACAAAAGCAACAAATGAGATCGACTTTTTACAATTGGCTGACACGAGCGCGGGATCCCGGTCCGAACGGTAGGTCCGCGGGTCGCTACGGAACGCTTCACTGCTGGCTTGCGGTCTGCATCGGGATCACCTGGAGCCGCAGATTTTGCCGGCCGCTCGCGGCGACGTCAACGCTCTGGCCCTGATCTTCGTACTGCTTCATGAAGTCCGGGTCGCGGTATTCTTCGTTTTCGACGTTCTCCCAAGCAAACACTTTGTAGCTGCCAGGGGCGATTCCGTCGAGCGTGAACGCCCCCATCGCATCAGTATGAGCGACCTTATACAGATCGTCGCGATCGCGCCGCGGCGGATCAGGCACGAGCACCACCGCGGCGTCGCTGAGAGGCTGGCCGTCGGTTCCGGTTACATTTCCGGTGAGCGTTCCGCCGTCGAGGCCGAGCGCGATGGCGAGCGGTCCGGGCGGCGATCCCGGAAGTATGGTTGCGCCAGCATCGAGTACGTCAGCGCCATTGAGCGTCGCCGACTTCAGATAATACGGCGGCGGAACTCTCGTCTCAAGGCGGTATTTTCCGGGAAAGAGGTTGTGCATCGTGAACGTGCCGTCGGCGGCTACTCGAGCGAAGCCCTGTCGGTCAAACTGGTTCGTCTCGGAATCGAGCCGGACAAACAGCGAACTCACCTCGAAACCCGGGCTGGCGTCTGCGGTAACCGTCCCCGAAAGCTCGGCGCCGGGGCTCAGCGTGAGGTTGAGGCCGGTCAAGTCTTCCCCTGCCGTGAGTGTGACCGGAAGCTGAGCCATGAGTTGCTGCGTCCGGCCGCGGGAAATCGCGGTGAGGATGTATGAGCCTGGCGGGGCATCGAGAATTTCGAAACCGCCTTGGGGAGTCATTCGCTGCACCTGGGATACGGGCCCTCCTGCGAACGTCCACTCCGGGTCGGCGGGTTGCAGCATCACGAAAAAACCATGCCGGCCGCCGGCGCCGTTGACGCTCCCGCTGAGCCGCGCGGGTTGCATTGGCGTCAGCATAATGTCAATACCGCTTTCGGTGTCGCCCGGTTTGGCCTCGAGCGCCGTGGCCGTGGTGGGATCGGTGGTGCCCGGATAAAATTTGGTCGAGTAAATGACGTCCCCGGTCGCGCCGGCCCGAAAGCGGCGCGAGGCTTTCGTCGCGCTCACGTAATAGCGTCCCGCGGGCAGCGCGTACATCCGGTAATTTCCGAGATCGTCCGTGCGGACGCCACCCGAGCGCGAATAGAGCACCCGTCCCCTTACATACCGCCTAGCGACTGCCGTAACAAAAGCATTCGCGACCGGATCGCCATCTTCATCCGCGACCCTCCCCGTGATCACGACGCCCGGATCGAGCTTGAACTCGAGGTTATCCTGGCTGTGACCGGGTGTGAGGTTAAGGATTTTCGACGGGCTGAACCGGTTCGGCTGCCCGTAAACCTGGACGGGGTAATCGTTGCCATATCCTTGCAGGATGTAGTCACCGGGCGGCACGGCAGGAAACAGAAAATGGCCCGAATCGTCGGATCGGGCAGCGTAAGATTGAGGGCTTCCGACGACGCCGCCTGCGCCGCCGACCTGAATCTGCGTCATGCCCCGCGCCGGACCGCGTGCGAACAGTTGCAGCGAAACCTTGTGGATCGGCTGCTGAGTGATCGCGTCGATGACTTCGCCCGAGACCTGGCACGAACCGGCCGTGCTCTGATCGGACGGAGCGTGCCGCGGCGCCTGGCTTTGCGCGAAGCAAGCGGGAACGAAGAACAAGAGCAGAGCGAAACAAATCAAGCGGGACAGAGACGATCACCCCCATTAGCGACGCGCCGACTCAGGTTCAACGACGCATCATCCCGGTGTGTAGGTTTATTAGGCCACGAGGAGGATCGGGGGTCAAGGGCTGGCGCAGTGGCGGCGAACAAAACCTGCCCTGGCGCAGGAAAGCCGCCAGAGCGCCGAATCCAGTTCAAGGACGGAGCGGGCGCGGCGGCGTCGCGAAATCTCTGGGGACAGAGGCGTCCGCCGGATCGGGCCACCGCGCGGCGCCACCAGCGGCCTGCAGGCACGGCAGGAAATCGCGATGGTAAACATGGCGCCCGACCTATGCCTTGACAAGCATATGCTCAGCGCAGTATATAAAGAGCGTGGAGTCTGTGTTCGAAATCATTGCGGAGCCGAACCGCCGCGCGATATTGAGCCTCCTGGTCTCGTCGCAACAGTCGGTGGGAGCGATCGAGCGCCAGCTTCGCATGGCGCAGCCGGCCGTGTCAAAGCACCTGCGAGTGCTGCGCGAGGCCGGTTTCGTGGAATCCACGGTGGACGCCCAGCGCCGTCTCTACCGGCTGAAACCTGAACCACTTCAGGAGGTGGATGCCTGGCTGGCTCCGTTCCGCCGCTTCTGGTCCGCTCACGCGGACGCTCTCGAACGCCACCTCGACCGCATGGATCAGTCAACACCAACGAAACGGAAGACAAGGAGAAGACGACGCGGCCCAGAACTGCACGGCCGCGAACGCGAAAAAGGAGGAACGAAATGAAAATCAAGCTGACCAGCGTATACGTAGACGACCAGGACAAGGCCCTGCGCTTTTATACCGAGGTGCTGGGCTTTGCCAAGAAGACCGATTTCAGTCAGGGGCCTTATCGCTGGCTGACCGTGGCCTCGCCCGAAGAGCCGGACGGCACTGAGCTGCAGCTGGCGCTGAACAACAACCCCGCGGCCAAAGCGTATCAACAGGCGCTGTTTCAACAGAGCCAGCCCGCGGCCATGTTCTACACCGACGACGTCAAGGGCGACTACGAGCGGATCAAGGCCCGCGGCGCCGAGTTTACGATGCCGCCCACCGACGTAACCGCCTCGACCATTGCCATGCTGAAGGACACCTGCGGCAACCTCATTCAGCTCACCGAGCTGAAACGCTATTCGCGCTAAGGAGAAGATAGTTGACCGATCGCGAGCGGTACACACCGGGTCCGGCCAGAGGGGCGCAGGCGCGAAAGGACGGAGAGAAGTGGACGCTCATTCTCGTCCGAGAGCTGCGCCACTCGCCGGAAAAAGTCTGGCAGGCGCTTACCGATCCGGCCCATCTGCGCGAGTGGGCTCCCTTTGAAGCCGATGGCAACCTGGGTGCCGTTGGAACCACGGTGAAGCTCAGCCTGGTGGGAGCGCCCACGCCGCAGGTTTCCGAAACAACAGTGACGCGAGCCGACGCTCCCAAGTCGCTTGAGTATAACTGGGGCGGCTTCGATATGCGCTGGGAACTCGAAGCTCTTGGTGGCGGCGGCACGCGCCTGACGCTGTGGCAAAACATCGACGGCCGCTACATCTCAATGGGTGCTGCCGGCTGGCACATTTGTTTCGATGTTATGGATCGCCTTCTCATCGGAACTCCCATCGGCCGCATCGTTGCTGGTGAGGCGATGAAGTTTGGTTGGCCTCGGCTCAATTCTGAGTACGCCAAGCAGTTCGGGATTGAAACGCCCAGCCTGCGTCTTCGCAAACAGGCTCAGGAGTACGAGGAGGCCAGGGAGATCCAGCAGGCGCTCATGCCCAAGGAAATTCCGCAGATGCCCGGTCTTGAGATTTCGGGCAGTTGGCGGCCGGCGCGCATCGTCGGAGGCGACTATTTTGATATCTTCAAATTTGGCGCGAGGCGCCTCGGGCTCTGCATCGCCGACGTATCCGGCAAGGGAATGCCAGCCGCTCTGCTGATGTCGAACCTGCAGGCAGTTGTCAAGGCGCTGGCGGCCGAGAACACGTCGCCCAAGGAACTGGTGGAGAAGGCCAACCGCGTGATGTGGCGTAACACGACGGAGGCCAAGTTCATTACCCTGTTTTACGGCCTGCTGGATGTCGGCCGCAAAACCCTGCAGTACGCCAACGCCGGGCACAACGCACCCGTTCTGACCCGGGAAGACGGGGCTCAGGTACGCCTGGAACGAGCCGGACTGATCCTGGGTGCTTTCCAGGAGAGTGTTTACGATCAGGGCGAGATCGACCTGCGGCCCGGAGACCGCTTGGTGATGTTTACGGATGGTCTGAGCGAGGCGGTCGACTCGAACGGTGAGGAGTTTGGCGAAGAGCGCCTGGCCGAGGCCTCGCGCAGCAACCGTCAACTGTCGGCTGAGGCGCTTCGCCGTTGCTTGCTGGACCGCGTCAGCGATTTCTGCGGCGGCGAGTTTGAGGACGACGCCACTATCCTGGTCGTTGCTGTTTCCTAGACAAACAGCGCATCGTCGGCTCCGAGGCCATGAAGCTGGTAGCTGGTAGCCACGCCATGATCTTTATGCCGTAGGTTCGTAAGGGCCTTAGAAAATGGCACGGCACGAAACCCGTGCCGCGGCTAGTCGCTCGATGGTGGCGGGCTGCGGAAAAACGGAATCTCTCATGCTGAGCGAAACGAAGCATCTGCTGTTTCCCATCGAAAACGAGCAAAAGCGGATTCTTCGCTGCGCTCAAAATGACATCGCCCGAGGTTTTTCCGCACTATGCTAGGCTAGATTCCCGAGTACGCGGGAATCGCAGTTTTTCTAGCGCAGGATAGTGCGTCGTCCGAAATTCGGATTTCGAATTCCAAGTTTCTATGAGCCTGTTTGACCCAGTCCCGCTTCCCGAAACCTCCGACCGTGGGCGGCCGCTCGCCGACCGTATGCGCCCCGAGACGTTGGACGATTTCGTCGGGCAGGCGCACATCCTTGGCCCCGAAAAACCCTTGCGGCGGCAGATCGAGCGCGACGAGCTGGGCTCCATCATCTTGTGGGGACCGCCGGGCTCCGGAAAAACGACGCTCGCCACCATCGTCGCGCGCAAAACGCGCAGTGACTTCGTCAAGTTCAGCGCCGTGCTTGCGGGCATCAAGGAAATCAAGGAAGTGATGAGGGCGGCGGAAAAGGCGCGGCGATTGGGACGCCGTACGGTCCTGTTCATTGACGAGATTCACCGCTTCAACAAGGCCCAGCAGGACGCTTTCCTGCCCTTCGTCGAGCGCGGCGACGTCATTCTAATCGGTGCGACGACGGAAAATCCGTCCTTCGAGGTCAACTCCGCCCTACTTTCGCGCGCCAAGGTCTACATGCTCTCGGCGCTTTCCACGGATGACGTCACGGCGCTGCTCGAGCGCGCGCTCCGGGACGAGAAGCGCGGACTGGCCGGCGATCGGGTGGCGATTTCGCCGGAACTTCTGCTGCAGATCGCGGTCTTCGCCAACGGCGACGCTCGCGCCGCTTACAACACGCTCGAAACCGCCGTGGTCGCGGCGCCGCGCGATGCTGAAGGCAGGGCTGTCGTAACCGACGCGATTGTCGAAGACACGATCCAGCGCAAGGTGCTGCTTTATGATAAGGCCGGCGAAGAGCACTACAACCTGATTTCAGCGCTGCATAAATCGGTGCGCAATTCCGACCCGGATGCGGCACTTTATTGGTTGGGCCGCATGCTCGAAGCTGGCGAAGACCCGCTCTATGTCGCGCGACGCTTGATCCGCATGGCTTCGGAAGACATCGGTCTCGCCGACCCGAACGCCCTTGCCGTCGCTGTCGCTGCCATGCAAGCCGCTCACTTTGTCGGGATGCCGGAGGGCAACCTGGCGCTCGCCCAGGCCGCCGTGTATCTCGCCCTGGCTCCGAAGTCGAACGCGCTTTATGCGGGCTACGGTGAAGTTCAGAAGGACGCGCAAAGGATGCTCGCCGAACCGGTACCTCTTCACCTGCGGAACGCCGTGACCGGACTAATGGCTCATGTCGGCTACGGTAAAGGGTACGAATACGCGCACAACTCCGCGGACCGGCTGACGGCGATGCAGTGCCTGCCCGGCAATCTCAAGGATCGCCGCTATTACCAACCTACGGACGAGGGCTTTGAGAAGAAACTCAAAGAAAAGCTGGCGGCGATCGAAGAATGGAAAAAGAAATACGCTGCGGATCGGAAATGAGTGGGTAGCGCAGAGGTACGCGTGTTTTGCGTTCCTCTGCGGCTCTTGGTGCGTGGAACGCGAATCCCGGATCGGCGGGCATTCTCATGCGGTCGATGACTAAACCGCACCTGGTAGCCACGGCATGATCTTATCTTTATGCCGTGGGTTCGTAACATCGTTTGAAAAAAGCCCACGGCACATAAACCGTGCCGTGGCTAGCCGCTTCATCGCTCCTCCCAGAGGTGGTCGAGCGATTGGTAGGCGAGCACATCTTGCATCTCGGCGCAGTTCGTCAGCAAAGCGGTTGATTTTCTCCACATCGCAGGCGTTGGCGGCGGCGCGTTCGCGGTGGGAGAGATGCCCGCGCAGCACGTCGTCAACGATCGCCGAGCGAGAACGCTTTTTCCCGGCCATGCGGTCGATGCCTCTAACCACCTCGCGGGAGAGGGTGAGTGAGGTTTGCATTTTCGCTTTCATACTACCGTTATACTACCTTGGTTTGCATAGGACAGGGGTGCCGCGCCAGCGAAAGGCGCGCTAGCCGTTTCGTGCCGGAACGGCTAAAATGACACAAGAACGGGCAATGGCGAGTCAACTGCAATTCCGTGAAATTCTTGAAGGCGCCGAGGGGCTTTCCGTCGAGGAACAGGAGGCGCTGGTTGAGGCACTGCGCAACCGCCTGCGCGAACGCCGCCGGGCTGAGCTGGCACGGGATGTTGAGGCGGCGCAAGAAGAATTCGCCCAAGGCCGCTCGCGGCCCTGCACGCCCGACGAGCTGATGAAAGAGATTCTTTCTTGAAGAGCGTCCTGTTGCGTTCAAGCGCTTTCCTGCGGGCGGCAAAGAAACCTGCAAAAGTCACCCTGAGGCCGCCGAGGACTTAAGGTCAGCCCTTCAACTTCTTGAGGCGGACGCCTTCCATTCCCGACTGAAAACTCATAAGCTTAGCGGCCAGCTCAAAGGTTCATGGGCGGCGAGCGCCGGTTACGACTTACGGATCGTCTTCCAGTTTGTTACTCACGAGGGCGTAGAGGCGATTCTGCTCGAAACTGTCGGAACCCATGATGAAGTATATTAAGCGACCACCCGTTGGCGGGTAGCGGACCCTTCGGGTCTGCGCGCCGTCCTCCGCAATTGACATCGTAAATCGCAAGACCGAGAGGGTCTGCGCAAGCCGCGTCGGGACCGGGCGGCCGGCTGAGGAAATCTCGCTACGCGAAATCGCAGACCTCACACCGCAGAGGTCTGCGCCAGCCGGCGACGCTATCGTGCCGCGACCGCGCGGATATTACGGCGCATGATCTAAAGCGCGAGTCGCAGACATCCACCGATGTCTGCGCCACCCGCCTCCTGATAGGATTATTAACATCCCGTGCCTATTCGGAACCACACTTACGAAGAGGAAGACCCGCCGCCCAGGACGGGTTGTCCGTATTGCGACTCCCCGAACCCGGTCGCGGTCTCCAATCGTGCGTGCCTGGTTTGCCAGGATTGTCGGAGGAAAGTCTATCAGGTGCTTATTTCCGCTGTTAGAACAGGGCTGCTGTTGGACGCACTCCAGGAGCTACTGATGCTCTCAGACGACAAGGAAACCAGTCTTTGGGCTAGCAGCGTCCAATCGGCAGTCCTGGAAGAACTCCGGGCGCAGGGCTTTTATTCGGTCGAGGAGTACACGGCGGCTGTTCGCGAGCACGAGGAGAGGTTGGCGATTTCAGACGAGTTCGCGAAGAGTAGCGGCTTGAGCCCAACCGCAATCGCGGCCCTGCGCGAGATGGTCAACGACTACGACTTTGGAGAGGGTTCGTCATTCTTTGGGAACGTCTGCCTTGCCTTGGGCGCTTTACCTAAACTGGCCGTGGGTCAACGTAGCCTGCGCAAGCAACTCGAAGCGCTATCTGTCGATGAGCGAAAAGCATTGGGTGTAGCGCTTTGGAAACGCTCGGAATGACGATTCGCTAGACCGTGTTGCTTTCCGTGCCGCCGACAAAGAAACTCCAACTACCGGTTCCCAAAACCATCGCCGAAGGAGCGGACTCCAGCTATTTCGGATCGGCCCTGGAAGCCGCACGAAATCGCGCCGGGTTGACGGCAAAGGGACCTCTACGATCGCGGACGCAGCGCGTGACGAAGATCTCCATGCACCCGCGGCAAGACACGCAAGATTACCGTCGCCGGTCTGCAAAGGGATTGTAAGCCATGAGGCGCATCCGCAAGCCGCTCTCGCCACTTCAAAAAAAAGCAAGAAGGGGTTTCCGCGGCTACCCCGCCGCCACCATTGCGCTTTATGGACCGGATGACCGGCGCGCCACGAAGATCGCGGTCGGGATCATCGACAAAGAGGGCGCCGAGCCCGTCGAGATGCGATGCTGGTTCGTGGAGGAGGGCGACATTCGTGAGGACGCGCTGATTCAGGGAGAAATCCTTTCTTTTGTCCGAAGCCATGGCGCTCTCACGGTCATCACCGCTGACCGCATCATCGGATGCCCTCACGAGGAAGGTGTTGACTACCCCAAGGGCCAGGCATATTGTCCCCAGTGCGCCTTCTGGATTGGCAGAGACCGCTGGTCCGGCGAGAAGGTTGAGTAGGGCAGCGCGAGCCGCAACAGCCGGCCTGGCCGGGTGCCGTCGTTCCCGCGAAAGCGGGAATCCAGACGTGGCGGGTAGCCGCTCCCCCGCTTTCGCGGAGGACACGCCTCGCGGGGGCGCTGTGAAACCGTTTTCGGCAGCGTAGGATCAGGGAAAGCAGATTTTTCGCTGCGCTCTGTCCAGTCGTGAAATCCCTTGGGATGGATCACAATCCCGGAACATGCGTTTCCGTCGTAACGGGTGGGCCGCAGGCCCATGTGGCACTCAGAATGAGAGGCCGAACAAAGCTTGCAAAAAAACCTGCGGCTGATCATTCATCCCTTCAAAAGCCGCTGAGTTGAAGATAGCTCCGCGATACCCTCGTGTGGATTGCCGCCCCCGAACCTCGCTGCAACTTAACGCAGTGATGAGTGGCGAGTGAGGAGTGACGAGCAGAGCCGAGACAATTGAGGCGAGGGCGAGGCGACCGGCAAATCGCAAACAGCAAGCTGCATACACGCTCGTCAGGTGCCGCAGGCTCGTCACTCGTCACTCATCACTTGTCACTCATCACTTGTCACTGTCACCGCTCTTCGGGCGTCATAGTACTATGAAGAGATGCCGGGCAAATCAGCCGACGTGTGGGCGCGGGCGGCATTTTATGCCACGCTCGGGTCCATTATTCCAGCCAGCGCGGTGGCGGGGTACTTCATCGGGCATTTTCTGGACGGGCGCTTTCACACGGGTTTTGTGCTCGCGGTGATCGGAATTTTTGCCGGCACGGCGGCGGGAATTATCGAAGTGATTCAGCTCATCTCGCGAATGGAAAGAAATGCCGGAGATTAAACAGACGGAAACCGTCGGCCGCATTGAGCGCCGCGTCCTCGGGTGGATGATCGTGGCGGGAGGCGCCGCCACGCTGGCGGTAGGCGCGTCGATCGGGGTCCGGTTTGCGGCGGGGTTAGCTGCGGGCGCAATCATCGCGGTGGTCGGCTACGCATGGCTCTTCGCAGCCCTGGGGCGCGCCCTGGAGGGAGAATCGGCGCGGTTCTCGAAAGGTATGGCCATCAAGCTCATCATGCGTTATCCTGTTTTGTTAGGCTCTCTGTACCTCTTTTACCGAACCAAATGGCTGCCCCTGGATGCCGTGCTCGCGGGACTTTTCGTGCCGCTGGCGGGCGGGGTGGTTGAGTGCCTGTACCAGGGCGGCGCTGCGCTGCAGCCAAAATCCCGTTCGTGATCGTTACTCGCGGCAGACTTGTTACCAGGGCGTGAGCGAAGCGAAGAATCTGCTTTCCCGGCGCCGACGCGAAAGAAGCAGGCGTGTCGCGGATTGCCCTGAGCGGAAATACTGAGATTCTTCGCCTCGCTCCGTCGGAAATCACCGGGACCAGTCATTCCCGCGAAAGCGGGAATCCAGGCCCTGGACCCCCGCTTTCGGGGGGGTGACGATCGCTTTGATTTTCATTCCAATGGGTGGGCCGCAGGCCCATGTGGCACTCAGAATGAGAACCGCGAAGGGATCAGCATGACACCGCATCACTTGTTGCGGAGATTTTGCTAAACGCCGCGAATCACGCGCGTGTACGGCAGAGAGTAACAGAACGGAATTACAAGCCATGGCGTCTTTGGCGGCTTTATTGAATAAACTGTTTGGCGGAGCGGCGACGGCGGTGATGCTCCGCCTCGGCCTCACGCCGAACCCTGCTCACCCGATTCCCGCTTACGTCGCCGGCGAGATTATTGTCGTCCTCATCCTGATCGTGGGTGCCGTGATTCTGCGAACGCGGCTTTCCGTGGAAAGGCCGGGCAAGTTTCAACTGGCGATGGAGGCGGTCGCCGAATTCACGCGCGACATGTCTGAAGAAGTCGTTGGACCGCAAGGGCGGCAATACGTCGCCCTGGTGGGAACGCTCGGGCTTTTCATTCTGCTCTGCAACCTGATGGGGTTAGTTCCAGACCTTGAGAGCCCGACGGCTCACGGCCCGGTGCCGCTCGGCTGCGCCACCGTCGTCTTTCTCCATTACAACTGGCAGGGCATACGCCACCACGGAGTTCTAGGCTACCTGAAGCATCTCTCCGGGCCGCTCGCCGCCATCGCGTTACTCATGTTTCCGGTTGAGGTCTTCAGTAATTTACTGCGGCTGCTCTCACTGAGCGTCCGCCTTTGGGCTAACATGCTGGCGGGCGGATTAGTAGAAAACATTTTCACGCGATTGGTGCCGATCGCCGTGCCGTCGCTCTTTATCGCGCTGCACGCGTTCGAGTCGCTCTTGCAGGCGTATATTTTCATGATCCTTCCGTTGCTTTACATCAGCCTCGCGGTGACGGAGGAACACTAGCGATTTTGGATTTCCGATTTTGGATTTTGGATTCGCGAATATGGATAGCCGCTCCGAGATTTAAGATTTGAAATTTGAGATTTGCAGACCACTTCCGCTTCTCATCACGCTGTCGTGGGAAGCCAAAGGAGAATCTATAGTGCGACAGAAGATTGTGCTCTTTCTGACCGGGCTCGCAGGTCTTCTCATCGCGGCGCCGGCTTTCGCGCAAACCACCGCGCATCCCGCTGCGGCAGGCGGCGGTTCGAATCTTTCTCCCATCGCCGCCGGAATCGGCATGGCAATCGCCGCCGGGCTGTGCGGCATCGGGCAAGGTAAGGCCGCGGCGAGCGCCTGCGAAGGTGTGGCTCGCAACCCGGGAGCGCGGCCGGCGATCTTTCTCTTTATGATTCTGGGGTTGATCTTTATCGAGTCGCTGGCGCTTTATACGTTTGTGATTATCTTCATCAAGGTGTAACGACGCTCGTCGTAGGCCGGTGCGAGAGCACGGAGACGGAGGTTTACACCGCAGGTCCGACGCGCTGCCTGCTCTCGCCTGCGCCGTTACGTAAGCTTTTGCGCTTGCGCGTCCCAAACGGCGGGTTTCTGGTTGAAGTACGAGTAATTCGCCATGTGGCACGCGATGGCGCAGGCGTTACCGAACTCCGGCCCTTCCACCGAGGGCTGGCGCGTTTTGACCGACTGGAAGAAATTCCAGAGATGTTCCCGGGTTGAATCGTAGCCCTCGGGAACATGACAGTCCGTGTCGGCAGCAAGCGGATCGCCGGTCACCTCGTGCTCCGCGCGCCACTGCTTCGCATAGTTCTGGCGCATCGGGCTCGGCCAACCCGGCGTGCAGGGACTGTGGTTCTGCCCATCCTGATACTTGATTGAAAATCCTCGCGGGTTTTCCACGCCATCCACGGACATCACTCCGTGATTACCCATGAACGTGAATCCCTCGCCGGTGTTCGTGTTCAGCGTGACGCGCAGCGTGAGGCTGAAGCCCGGATAATCGTAAACCGTGGTCATCACGTCGGGCGCGTCGCGGCCGTCCTTCCAGCGGTAGAGGCCGCCCTGGGTGAAGGCGCGTTTCGGCGGATCGGTGATGCCGAGAGCGTAGTGGATGCCCGTGAGGTGGTGCACAAAAAGGTCGCCCGGTATGCCCTCGCCGTAATCGTTGAAGCAGCGCCAGCGCGTCCATCGCACTTTGCTGAACGGCCGTTTCGGCGCCGGGCCGAGCCAGGTCTCCCAATCAAGCGTTTGGGGGGAGAGATCGGGTGGAATCGTGTATCCCCACGCGCCGCAGTAATTGTTGCGGCCCATCTGGGCTTCGACCAAACACAGGTCGCCGAGCGCTTGCTTCGCGAAAAGGCTCTTCATCTTCTGGTACACCACCGAACTTGGCTCCTGGCTGCCCACCTGGACTATGCGATTGTTCTCCTTCGCGGCCTGAATGATCTGGAAACCTTCTTCGACGGTATGCGTCATCGGCTTTTCGACGTAAACGTCCTTGCCGGCTTTGCAGCAATCGGTCACCACTTGCGCGTGGGAGTGGTCCGGCACGGGCGCGATGATGCAATCGATGTCTTTACGATCGAGCAGCTCCTGGTAACGCCCGGTGATGGGGATCGAGTTACCGACGATCTGCTGAGCGAGCGTGCCGCGCCCGGTGTAGAGCTCGCTCGCCGCGACGCATTGGACGCCGGGAAGCTTAACCGCTGTCGAGAGCAGCCCGGAGCCGCGCATGCCGCAGCCGATCATCGCAAAACGGATGGTATCGCTCGGTGGCACGGTGCGCGGCGACGCGGCGATGGGATTGGTTTCGAGCAAAACCGAGCCGGCAAGCGCTCCGCCGGCGGTGGTGCGCATAAACGAGCGGCGTGACATGTCGTGACGGGACATAAAGAACTCCTCCTGATGAATCGTTAAGAGATATCGTAATCCCGCTCCGCTGCGAGAGCAACAACGAAGTGGCGGCGGCGTCAGGCCGGCAAACGCGTAGCGCCGCCCTTCAGGGCGGCACGATTCGGCGCGGAATTGTGCCGGTCTGAAGTCCGGCGCTACGGCGCACCACAAAATTTGCAGACATCTGCCGGTCTGAGGCCCGGCTCTACCAGTTGAGCGGCTCACAGAGCCGCCCTTGCACTGCCCGGCTGATTCTGACAAGATGAGCGATTCGACGCTGAAGGAGAGCTCATGCCGTTCAACCCAAAGCACCAGAGCCACACCATCACCGACGGGCGCGAGCGCGCCGGCGCGCGATCGATGCTCAAAGCGGCCGGCTACACCGATGAGGACTTGGCGAAGCCGATCATTGGCGTCGCCAACACCTGGATTGAGACGATGCCTTGCAATCTTCACCTGCGCGGCCTCGCGGCGAAGGTGAAAGAAGGCGTGCGGTCCGCGGGCGGAACGCCGATGGAGTTCAATACCGTCTCGATTTCCGACGGGGTCACGATGGGCACCGAAGGCATGAAGGCGTCCCTCGTCAGCCGCGAGATTGTCGCTGACTCGATTGAGTTGGTCGGTCGCGGGCACATGTTTGACGCGATGGTGGCGCTGGTGGGCTGCGACAAGACGATTCCGGGCGGCGCGATGGCGCTGCTCCGGCTCAACGTCCCGGCCATCCTGCTCTATGGGGGGTCGATCGCGCCGGGCCGCCTCAACGGACGCGACGTCACCATCCAGGACGTCTACGAGGCGATCGGAGCGAACGCCGCGGGCTTGATGACGGACGAAGCGCTTAAGGCGCTTGAAAACGTCGCGTGTCCGGGAGCCGGAGCGTGCGGCGGCCAGTACACCGCCAACACCATGTCTACCGTGATGGAATTCATCGGACTATCTCCGATGGGCTTCAATAGCGTCCCCGCGCTCGATCCTGAGAAGGGCGCCGTTGCGTTCCGCACGGGCGAGATGGTGATGGATTTGCTGCGGCGGGGCGTGCGGCCCCGCGATTTGATCACGCGCCGATCGTTCGAGAATGCCATCGCAAGTGTCGCGGCGACCGGAGGCTCGACCAACTCGGTGCTCCACCTGCTCGCGATGGCGCGCGAAGCTGGCGTGCCGCTCAGCGTTGACGATTTTGACGCGGTGAGCGCGCGCACGCCTTTGATCGCGGACCTCAAGCCCGGCGGCCGGTTTGTGGCCGTGGACGTTCACCACGCGGGCGGCATCCCGCTTATTGCGCAGCGTCTGCTCGAGGGCAGTTTCCTCGACGGCACGCAGATGACTGTGACCGGACGAACGCTTGGCGAAGAGGCCGGCGCTGCGCGCGAAACCCCGGGGCAGCAAGTGGTGCGCCGGTTGGCCGATCCCGTGAAGAAAACTGGTGGACTGGTGATCCTGAAAGGCAATCTTGCGCCGGAGGGCGCCGTCCTCAAAGCCGCCGGTCACGAGCGCCCGCACCATCGCGGCCCGGCGCGCGTTTTTGACCGAGAGGAAGACGCCATGAAGGCCGTCACCAGCAAGAGCATTCGAGCCGGCGATGTGGTGGTGATCCGTTATGAGGGGCCGCGCGGCGGGCCGGGGATGCGCGAAATGCTGGGCGTCACCGGTGCGATTGTGGGCGAAGGTCTAGGCGAGTCGGTGGCGCTGCTCACCGATGGCCGGTTCAGCGGCGCAACGCGCGGCCTGATGGTGGGTCACGTTGCGCCTGAAGCCGCGGCGGGCGGTCCGATTGCCGCCGTGCGCGAGGGTGACATCATTGTGTTTGACCTTGCCGCGCGCAGGCTGGACGTCGAGCTGTCGCAGGACGAGATCGACGAGCGCCTCTCGAAGTGGTCGCCGCCGCCGCCCCGCTACGAAACCGGTGTCTTTGCCAAGTATGCCAAGCTCGTCTCCTCCGCCTCAGAAGGCGCCGTTACGCGCGTCGATTGGTAAACGTAACGCGAGGCGAGTCGAACATTCAGCTCGGCGGGGTTGGTATCGGCGAACTGCGTTCGCGGTCTTCAGCGATCGCAGACCACCGTTTTTCGGCGGTCAAATAGATCGCCGCTTGTATCTACAGCCGCCGTCGAACACACGCGAGAGGTTTTGTGCATCCTGACGTGAAAACCCTCATAGAGCTGCAGGAGCTTGACAGCTCCGTTTCAGCGCTTTCATCGCGCATCGATTCGACGCCGCAGCAGGTGCAGGCCCTGAAGGCTCAGTTGAGCGA
This sequence comes from Terriglobia bacterium, assembly GCA_050745265.1. Taxonomy (GTDB): domain Bacteria; phylum Acidobacteriota; class Terriglobia; order UBA7540; family UBA7540; genus RH2-MAG17b. The sequence goes on along the minus strand of JBOGKE010000076.1, from coordinate 22,421 downwards.
TTTCATTCGAATTTATGAGGAGCGTAAGGCGCGCTTGTCGGCGAATCAAAAGGAGCGGCGGGATTTAGACGGCGACGTCCAAACGATCCGGGCGAAGATTGCGAGGCACAAGGACCAGCTTTACCAGGTCAAAACCAACGAGCAGTACCGCGCGATGCTGAAGGAAGTCGAGGGCGAAGAGGCGAACCTCGGCAAGGCGGAAGACCGCATTCTCGAAAAAATGGTCGAGGCGGAGCAGATCGAAAAGCAGATCCGCGAAGCGTCCTCGATCCTTGACGCGGAGACGGCGCGGATCGAGCGGGAGATTCGAGATCTCGAGGCGGCGCGTAAAGAAGCCGAGCAGCACAAGGCGGCCCTCTTCGGCCGCCGCGCACCGCTGGTAGCCGCGCTGCCCGAACACATACTGAATCACTACGAGCGGCTGCGGCGCGGCCGCAATGGCATCGCACTCGCCGAGGTGCGGGACGGGTTATGTACGGGATGTCACGTGCGGCTTCGTCCCCAGGCGTATAACGAGATTCGCACGGGCGAGGTCTTCATGACGTGCGAAGCGTGCGCCCGTATTCTCTTTTACTCCGCGACACCCCCGCCGGACACCGCCGCCGGGCCGGGCTCCGGCGCCGCCGAAGGCTGAGCGTCTCCATGCACGATCCCTCCCGCCAGCTCACCATTAACATTGATGGCGCATCCCGCGGCAATCCTGGTCCCGCCGCTTATGCTGTGGTGGTAACGGCGCCCAGCGGAGAGGCCGTCGCCTCGTTCGCCAAAACGCTCGGAATCCGCACTAACAATTTTGCCGAATATCAGGCGCTGCTCGCGGCGCTCCGCTACGCCCTTCAGAATGCGAACAAGAAGATTGTGCTGCGCAGCGACTCCGAGCTGCTCGTGCGGCAAATCCAGGGAAAATATAAGGTGAAGAGCAGCGACCTCAAGCCCCTCCACGAAGAGGCGCTGGCGATGATCCGCCAAATCGATTCGTTCACGATTTCTCACGTGGCGCGTGAAGCCAATCGCGAGGCGGACCGATTGGCGAATCGAGCTCTCGACGGAACGCTTGCGGGCAGCGAACGTGAGCCAGAGTCACGGGGGGACAGCGCGCCCGACGGGGCCGTTGAGCCGGCGCAGGGGGATTGCGCGCCATCCTCGCCTCGTCCTGCGGTCGCTGCCCCTTTGACCGCGCTCAGCGAGGAAGAGCGGATGTTTCAGGCCGCGGCGTTCGAGTTTGCCTCGAAAGAGATTGCGCCCGCCGTGCGCGAGATGGATCGTGACGGCGTCTTCCGGCGGGACCTGCTGGACCAGTTCTTCGCGCAAGGATTTATGGGCATCAGCGTCCCGGAGCGATTTGGCGGCGGCGGCGGAAATTTCTTCATGTCCATACTCGCCGTCGAGTCTTTCGCCCGCGTCGACGCTTCGGCGTCGGTGATCATCGACGTGCAAAACACGCTCGTGGAAAACGCCCTTCTCCGCTGGGGAACGGAAGAGCAGAAAACCCGATACCTGCCGCGGCTCGTCTCGGAGAGCGTCGGCGCGTACGCGCTTTCGGAGCCTCGGTCGGGCAGCGACGCCTTCGCGCTCGAGACGCGCGCCAAAGCCGGTGTCGGTTGTTTTGTGCTGGACGGCCGCAAGCTTTGGATCACCAACGCGCACGAGGCGGCGCTTTTTATCGTCTTCGCGACGGTGGACCGGCAGCTCGGCTACCGCGGCATCACGGCTTTCCTGGTCGAGCGCGAGACTCCCGGCTTCACCGTCGGGCGGAAGGAAGACAAGCTCGGGATTCGAGCCTCATCCACGTGCGAGCTGCTGCTCGACGGCTGCCGCGTGCCGCGCGAAAGCGTGCTCGGCGAAATCGGCAGCGGCTATAGAGTTGCCATTGAGACACTAAATGAAGGCCGCATCGGGATTGCGGCGCAAATGACGGGCATCGCGCAGGGCGCGTTCGACCACGCTCTGGCGTATGCGAAAGAGCGGCGCCAATTCGGAAAAGCGATTGCGGATTTTCAGGCGGTCCAGTTTCAGCTCGCGCGTCTCGCGACAGGAATCGAAGCCACCCGACTCATGACTTACAACGCCGCGAGGCTCAAGGACGCCGATAGCCCGTTCGCGCGCGAGGCCGCCATGGCGAAGTACTTCGCCTCAGAGATCGCGGAGCGCACCGCCTCCGAAGCAGTGGAAATTCTTGGCGGCTACGGTTACACGAAGGATTATCCCGTGGAGAAGTATCTGCGTGACGCAAAAATCGGCAAGATTTACGAAGGGACCTCGTTCATGCAGCTCCAGACTATCGCCAAGATCATTCTCGGGAAGTCGTAAAGGCGGACCTTCAGAATCAGAGATTCAGCGCCGACGTTACTTGCGCCTTGACCTGGTCTGCGGTGAAGGGCTTGCGGATGTAACCTTGGGCCCCGAGGGAAATAGCCTCGACGACCTTCGATTGGCTGCCCTCGGTGGTAATCATCAGGAACGGAACGCGCCGCGCGGCGCTGTCGCGCCGCGACTGCCGGAGAAACTCGAGTCCATCCATTTTGGGCATATTGAGATCGCTGAAAACCAGATCGATTTCCTCCGTCTGCAGAATCTTGAGCGCCTCGACTCCGTTGTCCGCTTCGAGCACCTTCTCGATTCCGAGGCCCGTCTGCCGGAGGGATCTTTCGACAATTCTGCGCATCACGGATGAATCGTCAACGATCAAGACGGACAGGCTCTTCATAGACGCCGCACCAGAAGATAGTCATCGGCGGAAATCGTCCCTTCCTTTAGCTGCCGCTCACGTCGCCCTACGACAATTACCCCCACCACTGCGGCTGCAGCGGCGATCCGTGATCGCCGGACGTGACTTCAACTGCTTCGGCGATCAAGATCGCCTCTACAGCGCGAAGGCCGGCTTTTTCACACAGGCGCTTCAGCCCGCGAGGACTCAGCGGCGAAGGCCGAACCAACAATGGCCGCCACACGGCACAACTAAAGTCGCGCCCTGATAGTCTCCTGTTACAGAAGAACGGCGGACAAGTGGAAGCCTCTCACCCTGAGCGCAGCGAAGGGTCCCTGCATGTCTTTTCAGCGAAATACGGGGATGCTTCACTCCGCTCAGGATGACATGCCCCTTGGTTGCGGCCGCCGCGCCGCGCTGCGCAGCAGGGCCTCCGCGATCTAAAGTCCACGTCGGGAGAGTCGATAAACATCGATAGAGGAAGGTGTTGGCGTGGAGGCTCGTGGCAACAGTCCGGCAGGCGCGCCGCGCGCCGGGGAGCAGCAAGACGCTATGGACGCGATCGTGCGAGAGTTTATCATCGAAAGCGCCGACAATCTGGATCGGCTCGATCGCGACCTGGTGGCTCTGGAGGAGGACTGTACGAATCCGGAAACGATCGCACGGATTTTCCGGGTCATCCATACGATCAAGGGAACGACGGGCTTCCTGAGTTTTCCGAAGCTGGAATCGCTTGCGCACGCAGGTGAGAACCTGCTGAGCGGTGTGCGCGACGGAGAGATCGAAGTGAGCCCGGCAATTTCAAGCGCGCTCATCGCGCTGGTTTACTCGGCGCGCGCGATCTTGGAAAGCATCGAGACACATGGCGGCGAAGGGGAAGCTGACTTCACGGATTTAATTGAAAAGCTCTCCTCGCTGCGAACTCCGGAGCCGGCGAGTCACGCCGCCAGCACGGCGGACGGTCGTGGCCAGAACGGCGGCGCCCGGGCCGCGTCGCCGTTCGAGCCGCCGGACGTTTCCACCCCGAGAATCCCTCTCGGCCAGCTCCTGATGGAGGCGGGGCTCGTGACCGAACGGGAAGTTCAGCAGGCGCTCGCACAGCAGGCGGACGGCGACCCGCGGCACGTTGGCGAAATTCTGATCGACCAGGGCATTGTGAAGTCTGCCGACATTGCCAGCGCGCTGCAGGCTCAGAAGGATAGCGCCGCGACCTCACACTTAGGCGGCAGTGTCCGCGTGGATGTGGGTGAGCTTGACAAGCTCACGAGCCTCGTCGGCGAGCTGGCGCTCGCTCGCGCTCAGATTATCGATTACGCGTCTCAAAACCGGTGCGGCCTATCCGGCGTGCCGCAACGCTTGAACGCGATCACTTCCGGGCTCGAGGAAAGCGTGATGAGGCTCCGATTGCAGCCCGTTGCCATTATCTTCGGCAGAGTTCCTCGCGTGGTGCGTGATCTTGCGGCCTCCTGTCACAAGCTGATTCGCGTGGAGGTGGAGGGCGCGGAGATGGATCTTGACCGAACGCTCATCGAGGCGATTAAGGACCCGATTACGCATATGGTCCGCAACGCGGTCGACCACGGAATCGAGCCCCCGGAAGAACGCGTGGCTGCGGGCAAACCCGCGGAAGGCTGTCTGCGCTTGCGCGCTCTCGAGGAAAACCGCCAAGCCGTCATCGAGGTGTCCGACGACGGCGAGGGCATCAACTTCGAAAAGGTCAAACAGAAGGCGCTGGAAAAAGGCTTCATCACGTCCGCCCAAGCCGCCTCATTGAAGGAGTGGGAAGCGATTCCGCTCTTATTTCAAGCGGGGCTCTCGACGGCGACGTCGGTCACGAACGTGTCCGGCCGCGGCGTCGGGATGGACGTCGTCAAAACGAAGATTGAGGAGATCGGCGGGTCCGTGGACGTCTACAGCGAACGCGGGAAGGGAACGACATTCCGGATCAGAATTGCGCTGGCGCGGCGCTCCGAGGACGTGGAAGCGAAGCATGGCGATTAGCGAGCAGGACTTCCAATTCGTTCAGAAGCTGGTCCACGCCCGCGCCGGACTCTGTATTGAGACCGGCAAGGAACGCGCGGTCGAATTGCGGCTCGATCCCATCGCGCGGCAGGAAGGCTTTGGATCCGTCAATGACTTCGTGGCTCATCTCCGGCTGAACCCGTTTTGCGCGTTCAACCACAAAGTCGTTGAGGCCATGACTACCAGCGAGACGCTCTTCTTCCGGGACGCGAGACCCTTCGAAGTGCTGGCGACGCACGTGATCCCCGAGCTCATCAAGCAGCGCGCCGCGGAGCGCTGCCTGACTTTCTGGTGCGCCGCCTCCTCGAGCGGGCAAGAACCGTACAGCGTCGTGATGCTGCTGCGCGAGCATTTCTCGCAACTCTCGAGCTGGAATGTGAGGTTCATCGCCAGCGATCTCTCCACTGAGATGCTCGCGCGCGCCATCCAGGGCCGATACTCCGAGCTCGAGGTCAACCGGGGGCTGCCCGCTCACCTCCGCGTCAAGTATTTCAAAAAGTCAGGCGCCGAGTGGCGAATCCAGGAAAGCGTGCGACGCTCAGTGGAGTTCCGGGAACTGAACCTCAGCGAGAGTTGGTCATTTCTGCCGAAGAGCGACGTCATTTTCCTCCGCAACGTGCTGATCTACCTGGACGCCGAAGTCAAGCGCGATATCCTGGGCCGGGCTCGCCAGCTCTTAAAGCCGGGCGGCTTTCTGTTGCTCGGGAGCTCCGAAAGTACGGTAAATCTCGACGACTCTTTCGAGCCTCTCCCGATCTCCGGCTCGTCGTGCTTTCAGGTCCGCAACGGCCGTTAGCCGCGGCGTTTCAGCCCTGCCGCGAAGACCCGGCCGCACCGTTTACAAACCGATCAGTTCTCGCGCGCCGTCGCGCGTCAAATTCTCGGCGAGCCAACGGCCGACCTGTTCAGGGTCCGACGCTACGCCCGAGGCGTGAGCGCAGATCAATTGTCTGCCGTCGGGGGCCGCCACCACGCCGTGCATTGCAAGCGAAGCGGCGTCGACTCGGGCATACGCCGCGATTGGCGTGCGGCAGCCGCCGCCCAGCGCGCGCAGGGCCTCGCGCTCGGCGCGCACGGCGAGATGAGATTCCGCATCGTCCAACGCCGCCGCGAGGCGCGCGAGCCGCTCGTCCGCGTCCCGTATCTCCATGGCCAGCGCACCCTGTCCGGCCGCGGGGCAAATCTGCTCCGGCGAAAAATACTCGCTGATCTGGTCTTCGAGACCCAGGCGGCGCAATCCGGCCGCTGCCATTATCAGGGCGTCGTAATCGCCGCGCTTGAGCTTCCCGAGACGCGTGTCGACATTGCCGCGAATCGGCTCGACGGCGAGATCGGGACGCAAGCGGAGAAGTTGCGATTGCCGCCGCGGGCTGCTGGTGCCAACGCGCGATCCAGCCGCAAGCTGATCGAGCTTCGCGTTGCCGCGAGAAACCAGCACGTCGCGCGCGTCCTCGCGACGCGGCACGGCGGCGATGCGGAGTCCCGGCGGCTGGTCCACCGGCACGTCTTTGAGGCTATGCACAGCCAAGTCAATCCGGCCCGCGCTCAGCGCCTCCTCAATTTCTTTGATGAACAGGCCCTTCAGATCGGGCTGGATCAGGAATGCCGCCGCCATCCGATCACCCGAAGTGGCAATGGGGACGATGCGGACAACGTGCCCGAGCTCCACGAGGCAGCGCTTCACCCATTCTGCTTGCGCAAGCGCAAGCTTGCTGCCGCGAGAGCCGAGTGAAAGGTCCATACTGGAGAGCTTACGTGGGAGGCGAGTCAGTGCGCAATATCTCCAGCCGTGGTCGAGCAGCTTTCCAATTTCCTGTGTTATGTCACGCCAAAAATTTTGCGAATCATCTGAACCAGCGCGCCTCTCTCGGAGTGGTTCGCGGTGTTCTTGAGCTCCGTCACCGGACCGTGCAGTATCTTGTTCAGGATGCCGCGCGTCAAGCTGTCCACGGCCTCGCGCTGCTCCGGCGTGAGCCCGGCGAGGCGGCCGCGGAAGCGCTCCGTCTCCTCCTCGCGAATGCGGTTCAGGCGGCCTTCGATGGCGGCGATCGCGGGAGCCAGCTCGCGCGAGTCGAGGCGCCGCATCATCTTTGCGGCTTCCTCGGTGAGAATCTGTTCCGCGCGCACAGCTTCCTCCTCCCGCTGCTTCTTGTTTGCGGTCACGACCTGCTCGAGATCATCAATGTCGTAAACGAATGCGTTGTCGAGTTCATTGACGGCGGGATCGACGTCTCTCGGCACCGCAATGTCCACGAAGAAGATCGGCCGGTTCTTTCGGCAGGCAAGGATTTCCTCGACTTGGCTTTTGCCGAGCAGAAAATGCGGCGCGCCCGTCGAGCTGATGACGATGTCGGCCTTGTGCAGGTGGTGGAAAATCTCGTCGAACGGGATGGCTTCGCCGCGGAGCTCGCGAGCCAGCTCCGCGGCGCGTTGGTAAGTGCGGTTGCTGACGAGAATCGTGCTCGCGCCGCCGGAATTGAGATGTCGCGCAGCCAGCTCGCTCATCTTTCCGGCGCCCAGGATGAATACAACCTTGCCGTCGAGGCTGCCGAAAATCTTCCGCGCCAGCTCGACCGCGGCGTAGGAGACGGAGATGGCGGCGCTGCCGATCGCGGTTTCGCGGCGAACGCGCTTGGCGGCGGCCAGCGCGTAGTTGACCACTTGCTGCAGCTCCCCCCGCATCGCTCCCGCCTCAAGAGCGAGGGCGTAGGCCTGCCGCACCTGCCCCAGGATCTGAGGCTCGCCGAGAATCATCGAATCGAGACTCGCCGCCACGCGGAACAGGTGCTCGACCGCTTCGCCCTGGCGGAGCCAGTAAAGATGCTGTTCGTAGGAAGCGAGGTTCGAGTGATGATAGCTGGCGAGAAATGCGCGCAGCGGCGCTTCCGGGTCGAGTCCCGTCTCCGCGTTGGCGATCACTTCCACTCGGTTGCAGGTGGAGAGAATCATCGCCTCGAGAATGCCCTCTCGGCTGACGAGGTCCGAGAGCGCCGCACGCAGGCGCGAGGGCTGGATGTACATCCGCTCGCGCACTTCGACGGGCGCGGTGCGATGGCTGATTCCTGTGACAATCAGATTCATGCGTAGGAGGTTCCGGCGAACGCCGAGCTCGCGGTTGCGCTCGTCACTCGCCGCTCTCTGGTGCTCCTAATGCATCCCGCCGGCGTGCGGTACGATCCCATGCACCGAGCTCAGGAAAGTCGATCCGAGAAACGTGATCATGATGGCAGCGAAGCCGAAGATGGCGAAGTACGCCGAACGCTTGCCGCGCCAGCTTCTGCTGAATCGCGTGGAGCACAGGAGAAGATAAATCACCCACGTGAACATAGAGGCCAATATTTTCGGATCGAGCTCCCAAGCGCCCCGCCAGGCGCGCGTCGCCCACAGGCAGCCCGTCAGAATACCGACGCTCAGGCAGATCAGGCCAAAGATGAGGGAACGGTCGTAGAGCCGGTCGCACACCTCGAGCGCCGGAAGCCGCGCGTAAAACGCTTTGGGCCGTTTCGATTTCAGTTGGCGCTCCTGCAGGAGATAGAGCACCGCGGCAGCGCAGGTGACGCACAGGCCCGTATAGCCAAGAATCATGCTGGAGCCGTGAACGATCAGCCATCCGCCGCGCAGGGTCGTGGCCGGCAGCGGCCGTCCCCGGCTGAGCGCCGCCGCCAGCGTCATCACGAACACGAAAGGAAGAATCAGGGCTCCGAGCCAGGTGTTGCGGTAATGGCGGTACGCCAAAAAGAATGCGAGCGTCAGGTTGAACGCAAGAAACGAAAGAGCGCTTTCGACGTCCACCACCGGAAGGCGGTGCAGCCGAAGCGCGGCGAGCACGAGCGCCGCCGCGTTGAGGGCGAGTCCGGCGGAGAGCGCCCCGACCGCGGCAGCGTTCAATTCGCGCCGCCCCCGCCTCAGCGAAGGGAGTGCGAACGCAATGCCAGCCCCGTAAAACGCCAGCGCAAACCACAAAAGTCCCTGATGCATTTTGATCGATCCCGTGTAGTCGCGACGCGCGGGCACGCGCCAACGCCGCAGCCTGCTAGAAGTATAACATCCGAAACTGATGAAATCGGTGCGGCATCGCCCATCGGGGGCGAGTGTATAATTACCGTGGCGCGGCTTGGACGTCCCCGGGGCAGGCGCGAAAGAGGCCGCCGCAGCCGCGCGAGATGGGGAGAAAGGATCACGTCATGTCCGGACTTGCCGCCAAAAGCTGTGTACCCTGTCGCGGAGGCGTTCCCCCGTTGAAAGGAGCGCAACTGAAAGCGCTCGAAGACCAGGTCTCCGGGTGGAAGACCGTTGACGAACATCATATCTCGAAGACGTTCACCTTTCCTGATTTTGCCCAGGCGCTGGCGTTCGTGAACCGCGTGGGCGAGGTCGCCGAACAGGAGGGACATCACCCGGATATTTTTCTGACTTGGGGGAAGGTCGAGATCAAAACCTGGACGCATAAGATCGACGGTCTCACCGAGAGCGACTTCATCCTCGCCGCGAAGATCGATCAGTTGACCGCATGACGCCCGCGGTGAGCATTAGCCATCTGCGCGACGCTTTTCCTACTGAATTGCAAAGCTTGAGGAGGGAGTTCAATGCATAAGAGCGGGGCCTGGTGCGCATTGCTCGGATTTTGCTGCGCTGTGGTCATAGTGGTTGCTTCCGCCCCTGCGCTTTCTCAGAACGCACCATCTTCGCCGATTCCCGGCAGCGAAAAGATCGAGCACGTGGTCTGGATCATGCAGGAGAACCACTCGTTCGACAATTATTTCGGCACGTTTCCGGGCGCCGACGGCATCCCTCCATCGACGTGCCTCCCAAAGATGCCGGGCAGCAGAGATTGCGTAAAGCCCTTTCACATGCCGCCTGGCCAGCCAATGATCGATCTCGAACATAGTTGGGAGACCGCGCATTCGGCCTACGACAACGGCAGGATGGACGGGTTTGTGTGGACCGAGGGCTCGCCCTACACGATGGGCTATTACGATAAGAACGATCTTCCGGTTTACTGGGATTACGCACGTCAATATACGCTGTGCGACCGCTTCTTCTCCTCCGAAATGACGGGAAGCTCGCCGAACCATGTCTACACGGTGGCGGCGCAATCGGGAGAGATCAACAATATCGGATCGCTTCAGGCGCTCAAGCGCGAAACGGATGATGATGACGGATTCAGTTTTGCTTCAATCGTGAAGCGGTTTACGGGCCAGAACATCACCTGGAAATACTACGTGGAGACGCAGCCCGCATCGGCGCGCAGCAGTTCCGTGAACGCCCACCTATCTCACCTCGCGTACCCCGATCCCAAGGAGTTCACGCTCTGGAATCCGCTGCCCGGTTTTAAAGCAATCCGGGAAAGCCCGTCGGAGATGGGCCGGCTCGTTTCGGAGAATCAGTATTTCAGCGACCTCAAAAACGGGACGCTGCCACAAGTCTGCTGGTTAATCCCCGATTTCCAGGACAGCGAGCACCCTCCCGAACCCCTCGCGCAAGGGATGTGGTACGTGACGCGTCTCATCAACGCCGTGATGCAAAGTCCGTATTGGAAGAATACGGTGATCTTCCTCTCGTGGGACGATTACGGCGGGTTTTACGACCACGTGGTCCCGCCCGAGGTTGACGCGTACGGCTACGGGCCGCGCGTTCCCATGATCGTGATTTCGCCCTATGCGAAGCAGCACTACGTCTCCCACTACGATTACGATTTCACGTCCGTGCTGAAGTTCGTCGAGCGGCGCTGGAATCTCAAGAATCTCACCGCTCGCGACGGCCGGGCGAATGATATGGCGGATTGTTTTGATTTCAATCAGCCTCCGGCTCCGGCTCGCGCGATACCGATCCCGCCGGACATCCATTCGCATCTGCTGCCGGTTCACATCACCTATCCGCCCTCAATCGAGCTGCCGCACCAGGACCGCTCGAACATTCAGGGCACGCAGGCGCTGCCCTATATTCCCCCTGCACCGCCGCCGCGTCGGTAGTGTGCCGCCGATCTGGCAAAACTGCGTAGTCGATGCGCGACGTCGGCTCAGCGCTTTGCCAGCCGTGGCCCCTTCTGCGGTTGGACTGCCGCCAGATAATCCCGCAGCAGCACGAATCGATACCCGCGCGCCTTCAGGGCCGGAATGAGCTTCGAGAGCAATACCACCGATTGCGGCAGCTCGTGAAACGCGAGGATGTGCTGATCAACGCCTTCCCGCTCGCGCTGGGCGATGGTTCGCCATACGTAATCGTAGTCGGACGGTTTCGGGCATTTTGACAGGTCTTTGCCCGCGCAGAAATAGTCTTCCGAGTCGACGTCGCGCAGGTTGGGAGCGACGCGGTGCGATTTCGTCATCACTCGATAACCGCGAGCCTCGATCTTCTGCTGAAGCGCAGGCCAGATATCCCAATCCGGCGGCCGCACGTCGTGCGGCCTCACGCCGGTGATTCCCTGGATCACGGTGGACGCGCGGTCGATATCTTTCAGAATCCACGCGTCGCCGTACCGTTTCTCCATCTTCCGAAAGTCGCCGTGGCCGTAGGTGTGATTCTCAATTTCATCACCCCTGCGGTGTTCTTCAACAGCGCCCTCGCGGCACGGGGCGCCATCGGCTTTGGTGCAGAATTTATCGGCGTTTGGCGAAAGCCGCCACCCCATCACGAAAAAGGTGGCTTTCACATGATCGCGGTCGAGCAGATCGAGGAGGCTCTCGGATTTCACACCGTCGCCCGATTTCAATCCGAGCAGGACGTAAGGCTTCGGTCCATCGTCGAAGGTGAGAGCGATCAGCTTGCCGGCGCGCGAGGTTGCTGCGGGCCGGGCGGACGGTCCCTTGGATTGCCGCGCCTTCGCGCTCGCGCCCGCTGAAAAGAAGAGCATCAGGCAAATCGCAATGGTCCGTAGCATGGTTCCTCAGTTCCTGGCTCGATTCACATCCGTTCCGGCGTTTCAATTCCGAGCAGCTCGAGCGCGGTGTGAAGCGACTGGCTCATCACGCCGACGAGCACGAGGAGAAACTCCTGCAGTGAAGCGTCGGGCTCGTGCAGGATGTGGTGGTGATGATAGAAGTTGTTAAACGCTTGCGCGAGGCGGAACGCGTACTTCGCCAGGAGCGAAGGCTCCTCGGCCGCAGCCGCCTGTTCCGCCGCCATCTCAAGCTGAGACGACAGCAATACAAGCTCCCAGAAATCACCGCCGCTCTCGCCGCTGAGATAACCTTCGAACCGGCTCCTTACCGATTTCTCAAGCGCGCGGGCCGCTTTGAAATCGCGGCCCGATTCGGCGAATTTGCGGAAGATGTTGCGGGCGCGCACCGCCGTGTACTGAAGATAAGGGCCGGTCTCGCCCTCGAAGGCCAGCGCCTCCTGAAAATCGAAAGCGATGATCGTGCGCCGCGTATATTTCAGCAGAAAATAGCGCAGCGCCCCAACCGAGATGATTCGCGCTACGTTCAACTGTTCGGCCTCAGTGGCATTCATCTCGCGGGAGCGAACCTCGCGGAGCGCCTCTGCGATTAGCCGGTCCAGAAGATCATCCGCCTTGATGCCGAGTCCCTTACGCCCCGAGACCTCGATGTAGCCTTTGCGCTGGTCGTCATCGGCGAGCGCGACCCCCATTTCCGCCGCGCATCGCGGTGACAAGCCGACGACTTCGTATGAGAAGTGGTGAAGATGCTCGGCCTGCTCGCGATAGCCGAGCGCAAGAAAGGCTCGGCGAACGACATCCTGCAGATACGACTGGCGGGTGTCGATCACGGCGTAGGCACTCGCCGCACGGCCAAAACTGGGCGCGCCGGGATCTTCTCCGCGTGCGGTTCGCCAGACCTCGTGGCCGCCGGGATAGCGATAGAAGCGGCGATACTCAAAGTCCCGTCCCAACAGGCCGAACTTCCACAGGTGATAGGCGATGTCTTTGCCCACGTACGTAACGGTGCCATTCGAGCGCACGATGACCTTCACGTCCTCTTCGCCCCCCGGCGCGTCCTCCACCGGATTCGAGTCGGCAAGCCTCATCACCCAGCAGCCGCGGTTTTTCCCATTCTCTTCAAGGTAAATGGCCCCGGCCTGCTTCATCCGCTCGAAGGCATATTTCCAGAATTCCAGGCGCAGGATTTCGCTCTCTTCCACCAGCACGTCGTAGCGGATATCCATTCGGCGCATGGTGTCGAGATGCAGCCTGACGATCGCCGTTGAAATCACCGCCGCCATCTCGGCGAGCTCGCCGAGGCCCTCCTCGATCGCTGCGAGCGCCTGCTTTCTGAGCTCGAGCGAGGAGGGCTCGGATTCGTAGTGCTGAAACACCCGCGCATACAAATCCCAGCAGTAGTAATCAAAGCGCGGGTTGGAAGTTCCGGCCAGCCGGCCAACCTCTGCGAGGGGCATCTTCTCAAGGTGGACAAAGCCGACCACCACGTCGGCAACCTGAACGCCCGTGTCGTCGATATAGTTTTGGACTTCCACTTCGCGGCCCTCATAACGAAGCAGGCGCGCCAGCGTATCGCCGAGCACGGCGTTGCGCAAGTGGCCGATATGCGCGGCTTTGTTGGGGTTGATGCTGGTATGCTCGACGAGAGTCTTTGCGTGCTCCGCCAGCTCTGGCCCGGATTGTCTTGAAGCTCTCTCGCTCAGCAAATTGTCGAGCACGGCCGCGCGATCCAGAAAAAGGTTGATAAACCCGGCCCCGGCGACGTTCACACGAGCGACGCCCTCAATCGGCAAAATCTGATCTGCGATTTGCTGCGCGATTTTCCGCGGGGGCTGGCGAAGCCGCTTGGCAAGCTCGAAGCATGACGTGATCGAGATTTCACCAAGATCAGGGGAGGGCGGAAATCCCAGCACGGGTTCGTCGATTTGGATACCGAACAACTTCGTCACGGTTTCGACAAAGCGAGTTCGAACCGTACGCTGGATTTCGAGATACACGATCTACCCTCGGCGTGGTGTTACCGCGGACCTCATTTTCGAGTTCCGCGGTGCGCATCTCAACCCGAGCCCTTCGCGTTTGTCATTCTGCCGCGCACCGAACTGCTTTTCGGTGGGCTTACAAGCAGATCCTTCGCTTCGCTCCGGATGACAACACGGCCGATCGCGGGCTCTGCCGCGTTGCGCCACGTGCTGTGTCTCGCTGAACCCTCATATCGCCGGCAAGGCGCTTCGCGCGCCGGCTGGTTGTTTTTGCCGGGGAAGGCGAGTGAATCCAAGATCGGTCCCGAGTCGAAGCTTCGTGAGATAGATGATCTGTCCGGTGTGATAAGCAAAATGCTCGACGACGTGGTCGATAGCGTTCAGTCCAGTCACGCGAAAACCTTGAATGACGTAGGGGGCCGCGAGATCTTCCGTCCGGAGACCCGCGATTGCCCGGCAGGCCGCCTGCACCTCTTTCCGCAAGACCGCCGCGAGCATGCGTCCGGCGATCGGACCCGTTTCGCTGAATTCCCGGTTACGATCCCGAACGTCCCGAACGCCGCCGAGGCCGGACGTAATCCATTGGCGCGCATTCCCGGCGAGGTGAAGCACGAGATTGCCGGCGCTGTTCGACTGCGGATTCGCGCGCCACCAAATATCCGCGTCGCCCAGCCTTTCAAGGCACATGGCAATCCGCGGAAAATAATGGCGGCGCAACGCATGAACCGCTAAGCCGGCAAACTCTTTCGCGACAGCGTCGTTCGCGCCTTTCGGAGCGCTCGAACTTCGTCGCGCAGGCTTTCTTTCCATGGCGCGTCCTCCCAGTAAGTGAGCCAAAGATAGAACGTGGCATAACTGCGCCAGCCCCGCCATTTGCTCGCCAGCGATTCGACCCGGCGGAGCGTCGGCTGCTTTCTCAATCCGTAGAGGAACTGTATCGACTTCTGCAGGCCCACGTCGGCGGCCGGAAGGCAGTCGAGATGGCCGAGGGCGCGCATCGCCACGTAGTGCGCCGTCCATGCGCCAACGCCCTTGAGCGCGGTCAATTGTTCGTGAGCCGCGGCGGGGTCAAGCCCGCTCAGAGAATCGAAATTAAGGCGCCCGTCCTCCACGGCCTGCGAGATGGCGATGATGTACCGGGCCTTCGGTCCCGAGATCTGAATGTTTCTCAGCGCCTCGGGCGTTGCCGCCGCGAGCGCCTGCGGGGCCGGAAAAACATTATACCGGCGCGCCTCGAACTCCAGGTGCTGCCCGTATTTTTCGATCAACGCGCGCTTCACCTGGTGAGCGAAGGAGAGGTTGATCTGCTGTTCGAGGATGGCCGACACGAGCGACTCGTAAGGATCGGCAACCTGCGGTATGCGCATGCCCCGGAAGCGAGCGACGAGCCGGTCGAGCACGGGATCGCGCGCCGCCACTTCGTAGAACGGCGTAAGGTCGAGATCGAGAGCCAGTTGGCGTCTGGCGATAGCGGCGACCGCCCGCAAATCCTGCTCTTCGTCAGGCCCGCTAAGAATGCGGAGGCGCAAACCAGCGGAATTCATCGAAACGCCGTAGAGCACTGGCTTGCCTCCTACGACGGCCACGCGGCGAAATTCCTGGCCCACCCAATAGTCGAGCAGGGGAGCAAATTCGCGCCGGCTCAGCAGCGCCGGGGGGCTGAGGATAAATCGCAGAGTCCGATGAAAATCGAACGGCTCCCGCGGTCTTAACTCCACAGCAGATCTGGCTCCTTGATGAGATTCGCGGCCTTCCGCCACGATCGACGGCGCCCGGGGCTAGCGTCCGAGCCATCGCACCATCACTAATGTTTGTAACCTCGCGCTGCGCGTTTCATCTTACTCAGTAGATGGCAGGACGTCGCGCGACGATGTAGCCGGCTGGCCGGTCGTCCTCCGACAGGCGGCGGTGGAGAAGCCGGATGGAGGGTGCGCTCCGAAAGCCCATTTATCATCGTGCCGCTGAGAACGCGAGCTGGCTGGCGTGGCGAGGCGCGTCAAGATGCATTATACTTCGGAAGGTGCGCCGGTCCGCGATGCCGCGGTTCCGACCCTCCGTCAGGATAAAGCAACGTGGCGCAGGAAGTTCTCGCAAAACCCGAATCGGAGCTGGTCGCTGAGGCCAAGAACGGCAGCGGCCCAGCTTTCGAAGAGCTCGTCAACCGCTACGAGCAGAAGATTTACCGTCTCGGCCTGAGGCTGATGGGCAATGATCAGGATGCCGAGGACGTCCTGCAGGAGACGTTTCTCAAAGCGTTCGAGCACCTGAAGGACTTTCGCGAGGATTCACGCTTCTACACTTGGCTGGTGCGGATCGCCGTCAATGAAGGCTTGATGAAGCTGCGCAAGCGGCGTTCCGATAAAGCGCAGCCGATGGAAGACGCGATTGATGACGACGGCCAAGTGATGCCGCGCGACTTCCGTGACTGGAAGCCGAATCCCGAGCAGGAGATGAGTCAGAAGGAAATTGAGAAGGTCTTGCTGGATTCGGCCATGGCGCTGCCGGACAGTCTGAGAGCGGTCTTCTTTCTGCGCGACGTGGAAGAGCTTTCCACCGAAGAAACCGCAGGAGCGCTGGGTCTGACGGCCGGAGCGGTGAAGGCCCGGCTGTTTCGGGCGCGCTTTCAACTGCGCGAGGAATTGACTAAAGTCTTGAAGCGAGAGAAGCCCCGGTGAACTGCAAACAAGCCTGGAAAGAAATCTCGGCCTACCTCGATGGCGAAACAAGCGCTGACCTGAAGCGCTTGCTCGAAGAGCACATCGGCCGGTGCGAACATTGCAAGGTCGTCTTTGATACCACGCGGAAGGCGATCGAGCTCTATTGCGACGGAAAGCTTTTTCCCATGCCCGTCGTGGTTCGCGACCGCTTGCACGAGGCGCTGCAGCGAAAGCTGAAGCAGAAAGCCGTCTAGACTAGCGGGTTGCTGAAAAGCTCCGAGAATGTGTCATTCTGAGGGGCCGAAGGCGACGAAGAATCTCGCGAGTCATTGCTTATTTCGCCCAAAGGCAGATTCTTCGCTTTGCTCAGAATGACGAGCAAACTGACCTTTTACAGCCGCCGCTCTCTGCTTCACCTGCCTAAAAAGCGCTCCAGACCCTCAATCTCCTTTTCCGCAAGATCCATCGAATGCTTCGCAGACGCCGCGTTGCGCGCCGACAGCGCCGCATCGGCTTCGTCCATGTGGCGTTCCATCCGGCTTTCCGAGGCCACGACGTCGGGACGAAGTGACTGCCCGGTGCTTCCCACCTGCTGCTGAAGATTGTCAATGCTCGTTTTAACGGCGTTGGCGCGGCCGGAGAGCTGGTCCATGCGATCCTGAAGCGCCTGCACCGCAGCGTCGTCGAGGGCGGGAGCGGCTGGCGCCGGCGCGGCAGTCGGAATTATTTGCGACGGGCCGGGAGATGTGGTGCGGGCCGTGGCGGCGGCGTTCTGCGATCTCGGCGCCGCGATGCGAATGTGGCTGATTGCGGTGGCGCGGCGCAATGCTTGGCGCGATGCTGGTGCGGCGACAGTGGAAGGCGGCGCGCCGGCCGGAGCCGTTTGCGTGACCGGCTGCGCTGAGATCACAGGCTTCACGGGCTGTGTTAGCGTTGTCGTGGACGTGTTCACTGGCGCGGACGCCGGCGGCGAAACAATCGGCTGCGTCGCTATCGCCGAATGCGCGCTCGTCCGCGCGCGCGCCCGGAACCACTGCGGCAATTCGACCGCGCTCGCCACGATGATCGCCACCGCGATGACCGCGCCCAGCAGAACGTAGCGGCCGCGGTGCGACGGGGCGCGTTCCGGCGCGGCGGCCGCTTGCGCTGCGGATGGAGTCGGTGACGCTACGGCAGTGGTAGTCGCAGGCTGCGCCTTCGCGCTTACCGCCTCCTGAGCGGTCCCGACGCCTGGTATTGCATCCGCCTCTGCCGCAAGCGCCGCGCGGAACGCGTCCGCGGATTGGAACCGGTCGGCGGGATTCTTCGCCAGCGCCATCAGGATGAGGCCGTTGAAGGCGGCGGGCAGGCGCGTGTTGAGCTCGCTCGGCGCGCGCGGCGCCTCCTTGAGGTGCGCCGCCATCAGCGAATATTCGCTCTTGCCTTCGAACGGCCGCTTGCCCGTCAGGATTTCGTACATGGCGACGCCGAGAGAATATAAATCCGATCGCGCATCGAGCGCCGAGCCCGTCAGCTGCTCGGGCGAGATGTAGTGGAGCGAGCCTACGGTTGTTCCCGTGCGCGTGAGCTGCGGGTCGGCGGCGGCCTTGGCGATTCCGAAATCCATCAACTTCACGTTCCCTGTGGGCGTCAGCATCATGTTGGCAGGTTTGATGTCGCGATGGATCACTCCCTGCTTGTGCGCGTAGCTGAGCGCGGCCAGCACCTGGTCGAGATACTTCACGCCGTCAGCCAGCGGAATCAGCCCTTGCTCGAGCTTTTGGTTGAGCGTCACGCCGTCCACAAATTCCATCACCATGATCAGTTGATTCTCGAACGTCAGTGCGGTGTGAAAGGCAGCGATATTCGGATGATTGAGGCTCGCCAGCACTTTGATTTCGCGCAAGAAGCGGTCCGCGAGCTCCGGCTGGTTCGCGAGATCGGGCAGCAGCACCTTCATCGCGTCCGTGCGGTCCGAGATCACGTTTCGAACCTTATAAACCTTGCCCATCCCGCCCGCGCCGAGCTCGGCGACGACTTCGTAATCAAAGATGCGGCTGCCTGGTTCAAAGCTCATGGGCTGCTCCCGATAGGCTCGGGCCGATAGCCCGCCCGAAGCCGTTACTTTGGCTGAAATTGTGTCAGCGAGAGGGTGTTTCCGTCAGCGTCCTTAAACCATGATACGCGATGCCCATCCGGCGTGGTCCAGATGCCCAAAGCGTCTTGCGCTATCCCGTCGTAGCGCTCGAACAAAACGCCTCGAGTAGCGAGATCCTGCATCGCAGCGCGAATATCCGGAACTTTCCATCCGAGGACGGTGTGCGCCGCCGGCGTGAGTTCCGTCACCTTTTGAACCCTCAGCATGGCGCCACCGGCATCGAACACGAGCGCAAAAGGTGTGTCGGAAACGAGCGGAAGGCCAAGCGTTGTGCCGTAAAAAGCTTTCGCTTCCCCAGGGTGCTGGGTTGCGACGAATGTGATCACCTCTCCCGCAAGCGGCATCTCACTGCTCATTCTTCACCGTATCGCCCACTTTGGCGGAGCCGCTTCCGGTAAATTGAGCCTCGGAGGAAAGGGCGTCGACCTCGGTGACTTTCACCTCGCCGATTTTGTCCTCAATTGTCTTGATCACTCGCCCCGTCACCGGGTCTTTCACGTCCCGAACCTTACGGTAGACGCCCAACTGATCGCCTACTTTCACCCCTGCTTTCGAACCGATGTTCAGAATTAGCGGATTACCGGAGGCATCGGCAATCTCTCCCGAGAGGCTTCGCGCGACCGTTGGAAGCTGGTTGGCGTCCTGGCCGAGCTGTTGAGCGAGATTGTCCACGGCGGAATGGACGGCTTCACCGAGGATTGTACTGGCGAAATTACTGCTTCCCATGTCGTAGTTGCCGCCGCCCGCGCCCCCTAGGTTTCCGCCGCCGCCAATCAGCGACGTCCCCGACCGTGTAGATTCACCCTTCCCATCCGCCACGGCCAGAATTTGCGCCGTGTTGACGTCGATGAGCCGGGCCGACAGACCCACCACCGCCTTCGCCTTGTGCAGCTTGACCCCTGCGCCGCCGAATCCGTAACGGCGTCCGATCGAGCCGAGCCCGCCGCCGCCAATCGAGCGCGACTGATCGTCACGCCCGAATTGAGTTACGCTGCCCAAGATAATGGCATCGACGCCCAGAATGTGGCCGATCTTCGCCGCCGTCGCCGGGTCGACGCGATAGCTGTTCGAGAAGTTCTGCTCGCCGATCACCTTGTCGATCGCGTTGCGCTCGACCACGATGTAAGTGCCCGACTTCACAAGCTGATTAACGAGCAGGTCGGAAACGCCTTTGCCGACGTCCTGGTTCGTTCCGAAAATGCCCTGAACCGCGGTCTCGACCGTTGCATAATCGAAGTTCAGCACAGCCACGCGCTTTTTCTGCTGCGCCAGCCCTGGCGACACGAGCGCTAACAGCGCGAGCACGACACCGATGCAGCGTTTCATTTTGAATCCTCCATCGCTCGGCGCGGTTCGATCTTACTCGCGAATCGCGGCCGGGCGCGTCTAATTTCCTGGGAGAACTAACTGAGTTTCGATGGGGTGATCATAACGCGGCCAGCCCGCAGACGCAATAGAAACCACGCGCCTGGCAGTGCTGCTCGCCTCCGCGCGCAGCGCCGTGCTCCTGCCTGGCACAGAGGTCCATCCTTGGGGCGCTTCGCCGCAGATGAACGCGGGTGAACACGGATGATGGCTGCCTGAAGATCGGCGTTGATCTGCGTCAATCCGCGGCTGCCTCCTTCGGCGGCCCTTCCGCCGGCTCGCGGACCGGATTCTTGCCTAATTCGAAACAGGCCCTCGGGCGGGCAGCGCCTCGCGGTGCGGGACAAAACGCCCCGACTGGCACTTTGGCGACTGCGCTTCGGTCAGGCGACGAGGCCGAAGGTGCGGCTCCAGCGATTGCGCTGTGGGCTTCAGAGTATTTATGGTATAGGAGGAGGCAAGACCATGAGGCTTCGAACCCTGTTGCTTCTTCTCGTTGTGGGAGTGCTGGGCGCACGCGCCGCCGCCGGCACTGATATGGACAAGCTTACGTCTTCCAATCTTCCCGATTTCGAAAAGACTTTCACCGGCGACCTCGACAAGGTCGACGCCGCGTTCGCGCAACTCTCGACCGCCAAGCTGCCGCTCTTCGACGAGGCGGGACATCCGTCCGGACGGCGCAAGATCAAAGATCGCCGCCAGACGGTTACCGACCTGAGAAAGACTTTGGCCGATTTTGAAAAGAGCCCGCGGGGACTCGTCGTCGCGATGACCTTGTCGGACCAGACGGAGGAACTGGCCGATGAGGTCTACGACGTCGCCCAGATCGCCTACGACAATGATCAGGAAGAACTGGCGATGCAACTTTCGAGCTTGCTTGGGGAAGTGAATGGCGACGCCGCCCTGCTCCAGGCGTACGCGCTCGATCTCGCGGCAGGGAAAGAACGCCGTCTGCTGCGGCTCGAACAGGACCACGCGTCTGCCGCGCGCAACGGAGTGGAGCGAAGAACCCCGCGGTGATTTCCGCCGGACTCGGGCCCGCGGTGAGACCCCCGCGGCGCCGCGGGTGGCTGGTGCGCCGAATCGGCGAGCTGACGGGCCGGCCTCCCACTGACGGTATTCTCGATCTCAGGCCGGTGCTCCATCCCTAGCAGCGTGGCACAGCGCGATGGGATGATGCAGACGGCACGAACGAGGCAGGAAGTTAACGCCTCCGGGTCGGCCCTGTAGCGCGGACCTCCGTAGGCTGAGGTCCGCGGCTTTGGCTTGTGCGTTCGGAAGAAGCTGCGGAGTTAAAGAGCAGCTCTTCGCTACCTGAACGGGGGCACTTATTGCCAGGGTCAAAGTCCATGGGAGACGACCGGCTTACGATGCCTTGAACGCACACATCCCATAAAGCGGCTGGGGCCGGACGGCCAGCATTAGAAATTGCTAATGTTGTTGATTCTAAACGACCAATAGGCTTCGTTCCGCGAGTTTTGTGCTCGGCGCGCCTGCTCCGCGCAATATCCGCACGAGACGCGGAAGCCATTATAGCCTGAGGCGCTGCAGGGCGCTGATGCGTGTGAGACCCATGAGACAGATTTTTTAGCCGCCGCGGCAGGGTTCGGAACGGGGTGCATCTTGTGGCGGCGGGTTTACTCCGCCACGCGCAATGGCGGCATAAAGCCGGCGCTACGGGCCCGAGACCGGGCGGCGGCAAGCTGCCCGCAGTCTCGGGCGCCGCGTCTGCATCGCCCGTGATCAAAATCCCGCCTTTCCTCCGCGTACCTTCGTACTATTGAAAACCTGGCTACGGGGAATCAAGCTGATGCTTGGTAGAGTCGGCTTCGCGAGGGCGTGAACTTTCCCTCCGGCGCCGGGATCCTGTGAGCATATGGAACTTGGACGCGCGGCGAGCGCGAATCTCGCGCTCGTGCTTAAGAAGGTCCGAAGTGGCAGATCGGTGCTGGATCTCGGCGACCGGCAGGTCATCTTTTCTCAGGGAGAACCGGCTCGATGGGTGTTCTACGTCAGCGAGGGGCGAATCAAGCTGACAGCAGTTTCGGCCTCGGGGAGGGAAGCGATCGTTTCCCTGTTGGATCCCGGCCTCTTCTTTGGCGAGGTCAGCCTGTTGAGCGGGCGTCCGCGATTCACCACCAGCGCCGCGGCGTTGGGCAGCAGCATCGTCGTTCGGCTTGAAAGGCACGCGATCACCCGCCTGCTACGAAAGAATTCGCAATTTTCCGAGCGCTTCCTCGCCCATCTCGTTGCGCAGCACGCCCGCGCGCAGGACGATCTCGTGGACCAGCGCGTTAATCCGGCTGAGAAGCGGCTGGCCCGATTGCTCCTGTTGATGGCGAACCTGGGACCCGGCAGCGAGGCTCAAGCGGTGATTCCTAAGATCAGCCAGGAGACGCTCGGGCAAATGATCGGGGCAGACCGCTCCCGCGTGAGTCTCTTGATGAACCGATTCAAGAAGCTCGGGCTGATTTCTTACGATCACGAACTGAGAATCTACGCAAACCTGAGAACGATACTGACGCCCTAGCCCAATACTGTTCACTTAACGATTCTGATGCATTCCGAGATTCTAATTCGAACCTTGCAGCAAGCCCCTCGCGGACGCAGCGGGAAGTTGCTCATCTTGCGTTTGACTCCGCGCGGGCGGCGTTGG
>JBOGKE010000075.1:0-8659 GCA_050745265.1 Terriglobia bacterium | reverse complement strand
GACGGCCCGGGCTTGGGAGTTGAAGGAGACCTTCGCTCATTTCTGGACGTACCGCTCGCTGCGGTGGGCCGGAGCGTTTCTCGACTGCTGGACCTTCTGGGCGATGCGCAGCCGCCTGGAGCCGATGAAGAAAGTCGCTCGCATGTTGCGCACCCATGACCCGCTCTTGATGAACTGGTTTCGCGCCAAGGGTGAGATTTCGCACGGCGCCGTCGAGGGTCTCAACAACAAAATCCGAGTGATCACCCGACGCTCGTACGGATTTCGAACCTACAAAGCCATGGAAATCGCGCTCCATCACACGCTTGGCCGCCTCCCCGAGTCCGAATCAACCCACAAATACTGCTGAGGAGGCGCAAATGGTTCGCCGACTGGTGTTCCCATTCCCGCTTGTTCATCATCCTCGATGCAATCTGCTGTGAAGTATCAATCCATCTGCCGGTGCGAAGCACCGCTCTCGCGCTCCCAAGCCTCATAACTCACCGTATTGAAGCGACAATTCGTCGAGCACGGGTTTCAATTCCGGCAGCGCGAAAAGGCGGTCGAAAACCTTCCCGAGCTGCCGCCACTCCTCGGTACTGAAGCCGAAAATGATGCCGTTCACGCGGTG
Organism: Terriglobia bacterium; assembly: GCA_050745265.1. GTDB lineage: Bacteria > Acidobacteriota > Terriglobia > UBA7540 > UBA7540 > RH2-MAG17b. Next base: position 8,049 of record JBOGKE010000075.1, on the reverse strand, counting down.
CCGAAAATAGCACTCGGTGACCGCCTCGGGCCGGCGATAGGCGTCGGTATAGGCGAAGAATTCGTGGCCGGTCCACTGCTCGCCCGGCCGCAGCCGTTTTAGCGTCGTCCAAAGGTCCCGGATCTGGGGATAGGGTCCCATGGGACAAGTCACGTTTCGGCTCAAAAAATTCAGCGCCGCTGCCAAGTCGCCGTCATCCGCCACGAGAGTGGTCAAGACGAAGTTGCCTAACTTGACGGTCGGAATATTCACGGGAACGAATCCGTAATCTTTCGCCGCAGTCGTGTACCGGACCGGGGCCTTTTCCGCGAGCCAATGTCCTCGGGCCGCCAAGCGGTACAGAGTCGGCAGGAAGGGGGTCAACACTCCATTGAGCGCGTCGACGCTCTTGAACTCCTCGTGCATCAGAGCGACGTAGAAGCTGCGGCTGAATTGGAATGATCCTGCGCTCCAGCGAGCATCACGCAGCCTTTCTTGCTTCACGTGGATGGCTTCGACGATGCCCTTCGGCGTCGGACTTGGCGGGAGTTCGTGGGGTTCTAGCGCGAGGTTCTTCAGGTAGAAGTCTTCGCGGACGGCCGGCTTTCTCAGAGCCGTCGTCAGCGCGAGGAAAGCGTCGAGGAGCTGTGCCAAAGAGTCGCCGGAAGGCAAGGCGAGGTCGCCAGTGAAGCACTCGCAGCCCTGCTGGACGTAGTAGGCCAGCAGAATCCATTCGCCTCGCGAGAGCATCTGCTTCTGCTCCCATTTGCGGCGAATCCTGACCAGCGATTCGGTGGGCGCCCGGAAAAGTTCGGGCAGCTCAACCAAGTCGTCGATCCTGTCCGTCTTGGCGCGCTCGAGAAGCGTTTTGGCGACGTCCGACACGGATACAAATTCGCCGACCGCGTTCGAGATGAGCTTCTTGGTGTTCTCCAGGTAAATCCGCAAATCATCCGGGACCCGGATCGACAAGGTCTGCTGCTGAGCTTCCTTGGCCATGTACTTGATTATTGCGTCTTTAACATTAAAGCGCACTATAAATAGATGTGTCGATACATAATCATGTGCCATACTGATCCCGAGCTGGATGAGGGCTCCTTTTATGATCCAGGCCGAATCTCCCGGAATCAGTTTGACTCCTCAGTCGCCAGCTGCGGCTGAGCGCCTACTGACGGTGCAAGAGGTCGCCGAACTCTTGCGCTTACCCGTTTCATGGGTTTATGAGCGCACGCGTTGGCAGGGAAATCAGCAGTTGCCCCATATGAAAATGGGGAAGTATCTCCGTTTCCGCAAGGCCGAGGTTCTTGGATGGCTTGACGCATGCAGGATATAATTCTTGCCACAGGGAAAAGCTGGCGGGCCGGAAACGGAGGAGTCATGCGAAGACGTTTCCAGGCCGGCGGCATACGGAAACGAGGTAGGCGCTTTCCCGTGTGGGAAGGGCGGTATTACGAACCCGTGCTGATCGCCGGGAGCCTGCGAAAAGTGCGGCGGGCGGTGGTCTTCGGATTCTGTTCCGAGCTCACCAAAGCGGAGGCGAAGCGCAAATTTCAACAAACGCTTCGCCCCGTCAATGAAGGCGTTCACTCCCCAGCGCAGGAAATGAGATTCACGGGTTTCTGCGTGCGGTGGAAGAAGGAAATCTTGGAGAACTACCGGCCATCCACGCGGCGGTTTTACGGGGGGAACCTCGACCGCTGGATTATCCCCTACTTTGGGGATTGGTCGCTCGGTGACATCAAACCCGCTGAGATTCAGCGCTTCGCCAATCGATTCCGCGACTACAGCAAATCGGTCCTGAAGCATCTGAGGGCCACGCTGAGTCGCATATTCGCCACTGCCGTTGACTGGGAGTATCTTTCACGTAATCCAGTAAGCGGCTTGAAGCTTCCGGGCGGAAAGCCAGTCGGGCGTGCTCGCGTGCTTTCGCCGGAGGAGATCCGGCGCCTTGTCGGTCATCTTGAGGAGCCGTTCCGCACGATGGTGATCACCATGGCCGGCACCGTCATTCGGGAGTCAGAACTGCTGGCGCTCATGTGGACGGACTTCGAGTGGCAGCGGCGGGTGATTTCGGTACGACGTTCCCTGTATCGGAAGCAACTCGACGCGACGAAAAGCGAGAAGGGCTCTCGAGACATCCCGTTCGGCGATCGGGTGAGCGAAGCCGTGCTCTCTCTTCGGGACAGTCCGCACAATCGCGGGGAACTTCTATTCCTCACTGAACGCGGCAAGATTTATGACCCCCGCTGATCGAGCGCCTCGGGTTCGCGCCGCTCATCACGAAGTTCAAGCTCACGCCGTTCACCTGGCGTTCGTTCCGGCGCGCGGGTGCGACGGCACTACACGTCAACAACGTTCCGCTGAAGGTGCAGCAGGAGATCATGGGACACGCAAATCCCGAGATGTCGTTGCTCTACACCGAAGCGGAATTGGCATGTCGCCGAAGAGCAGTTGAGGTACTTGAGGAAACGATCTTCGGCGCGCAAAATAGTTCCTTTAATGGACGCGAATTGGACGCGAGTTGGCTTTAAAGCCTCTCCAGTCGCGCTAACTCATTGATTCTAAATACGCGCCTGTAGCTCAGTTGGATAGAGCGGCAGACTTCGAATCTGTAGGTCGGGAGTTCGAGCCTCCCCAGGCGCGCCAATCCTTTCTAATGATTTGCAAGTAATCCTCTTTCGTACCGTCAGCAAGCTTTGCGCCGGGTTTTGTGGATTGGGCAGTTATTGCTTCGCCATGTATGGACGGACAAGACGGGCGTGACGCCGCTCACATTTGAATGCTGCAACGGTGAGCGGCTGGAGAATAAGCGCCGATCGCGCCGCCGGTAGACTTATTGGTCGTGCCTCAGTTCGGCACGGGTGAATACATCTAACATTTGGTCCTGCGATGGAGGGTGCAGAATGTTCTGCTCCGCAAAAGTCTGTGCTTGTGGGTAGCCGGTGTCGCGAACGCGCGCGGCAGCCTGCGTAAAATCATATAGGGTGTGCCGGAACTGGACGTCGGGCCCGAGTAAAAGCCAATCGGCGCCCCCTTCTCCGAACGGCATTCCGACGCTTCCGGCATTGAGAACTCGCGTCGGCCCAATCATTCGATCGAACTGCATATGGGTGTGACCACAAACAACCGTAGACACACCCAGTCCCTCGAAGATTCGTGCGAGGCGTTCTTCCGGCGTTCGATGAGTGAATATTTCGTTGTCGCTTCGGGGTGTGGCATGGCAGAACAGAACCGCTCCCAGCCCGAGAATCTCGAGGCGAAGTGTTTTTGGCCACGCAGCTAGAAACCGCTCGTGATCGGGCTGAAGCTGCTGTGCCGTCCATCGAATGATGGGCCGATGCGCTCCGGATAGCCCACCGGTTCCTTACCTGCCATTTCGTCGAGCACCCAACTTCGCCGTTGCCTTGAATACATTGCAAGGGAGTGCGGAGGCTCAGCAGGCGTGCAAGGCTTTCTCGCGGCATCGGGCCCGGAAGCACGTCGCCCCCGACTACCACCGCGTCAGCGCCTGAGTGGCGGATATCTTCGAGCACGGCCTCAAGTGCAGGAAGGTTGGCGTGAATGTCATAAATAGCGGCGATTCGCATTTCGATTTTCCCCGTAGGCAGCCCGACGGCGCAACTCGCGGACCACCCCCCGTGTGGGAATTCCTCTGCTGCTTTGCTCCAAAGATTTTCCTTCCAGGGACGCTTCAAATTACGGTGTAGATATAACCGGATGATAAATCGTCCGACCGCCAGGCGATAGACGACTGCCTCCTCCGAGATCGAGTTGCAACCCGTAACGCACGGCGGCGTAACCCCTTCCTGCGCTGTGGACCGGCGTCGCCGCATGCGCGACACCCATCCATTTCGTGGATTGTCGATCCCAAGCCGCGAAGCGGCCCCGACTGGCCCTCATCTTGCCATTCTTGTCGTCGAGCAGCTCAAAGTTCAAGCCTAATGGAAATTCCTACTTCGGCCCGGCCGGCGTCTGCGGGAGTTCCGGAGCGCGGGGGCCGCGCCGATCAGGTCGTCGAAGCGCAGGAGGGACTATGAAGAATGCTGAACATCAACGCCCGGTTCTCGACTTGGTGCCGCTCGCCGAAGCGGTTCTCTGCATGGATTGCGATCGCATCTCGCAGCAACGCAGCGGTCATCGTTGCGCCGGATGCGAGAGTCCGAATCTGATTAACCTTGCCGCCGTTCTGAACCGATCGCCGAAACGCGAAACCCTGCCGAGCCGACCATCAGGTGCGACTCGCTGGAACTGCAGGCCCGAGTCGGCGTTCGCAGAGGCGACCCTCAGTTGAACCTACGGTGAGTGCGGTCGAGTTCCAAGCCGATCGCTTCAGGGCGGCGCCGCGATCCTGGCGATGAATCGCTTGCCCTGATCCCGGACTGGCATTCTGCCCAACGTCTGCGCCACCCACAGAAACGCCCGCGGCAAGAAAGCTTTGCCGTGCCTGCCGCTTGACGTCTGATTGCCTTATCCGTGACGCAGCGCCACCATGAGGTCTATTTTCGTCGCCAGGCGCGCTGGAATGTGGCACACCACGGTTCAAGGTCGAATTCTGCTTTGTTATCAATCGGGCTCTACCAAGCGCTGGCGAAAAGGGCTTGGTGTACTATAGCAACTCTGCGGCGTCGCCGGCGCGCAGTCCGAGCCAACCCGGCTTTTCGGCTTCGATGATATGGTACCTCTAGTTGCTCTGGTTACGGGCGCATCTCGCGGCATCGGGCGGGGCATCTCCATCGAGCTGGCCCGCGCCGGTTACAGCGTCGCGATCAACTACGTGCGCGACGAGCACGCCGCCGTCGAATGCGCTGAGCGCTGCCGGAAAGCCGCGCCGGACGCCGCGTCCGTGTTCGCTGCTCTTCAGGGTGACGTCTCCGACGCCGCCAGTCGCGAGAGGCTCATCGCCGCCGTCTTTGCGAAATTCGGCTGGATCGATCTGCTGGTGAACAACGCCGGCATCGCGCCCGCAGTGCGCAGCGACGTCCTCGACACCTCGGAGGAAAGCTTCGACCGCGTCATGGGAACCAACGCCAAGGGTCCCTTCTTCCTTACCCAGTCGGTTGCGAACGTTTGGATTCCCCGACTCCGCGCCGGCGAGCTCGGCCGGCCGCGGCCGCGCATCGTGACCATTTCCTCGATTTCAGCCTTCGCGCCCGGCGTCACGCGCGCTGAGTACTGCATGAGCAAGGCGGCGCTTTCGATGATGACGCAGTTGTTCGCCGTGCGGCTCGCCGAGTACGGGATCAATGTCTACGAAATACGCCCGGGCGTGGTTCGCACCGAAATGGTTCGCGCGGTAGAGGAAAAATATGACCGCCTGATCCAGTCCGGCCTCACGCCGATCAAACGCTGGGGAACGCCGGAGGACGTGGGCCGCGCGGTCGCCGCGATTGCCGAGGACCGCCTCCCGTTTTCCACCGGCGAAGTGCTGAATGTGGACGGCGGGTTTCATATCCGGGTGCTGTAAAAAAAGAGACGAGAGACAAAGGCAAATCAGGAGCATCGCTGGGAGTCTCCTGCCCTCTCGCCTTTGATCACTCGTCCCTCGTCTCTTGTCTCTGCTCTTATGATTCGTTTTGATTCCACCCTTTCGGCCGCGCGCCTGCTTGCGAAGATTGAGCGGTTCTTCGATCTGTCGGCCGCAAAAATCCGCGCGCTCGAAGCCGATTGGAATCCGGCGAACGGCGCTCCAGTCTTCACCGTGCAGGGCCGCTACACATCGCAGGCGTGGACGGAGTGGACGGAGGGCTTCGTCTATGGGTCAGCGCTGCTGCAGTTCGACGCGACGGGCGATCGCTGGTTTCTCGACCTCGCCCGCCGCCACGCATTCGGACGGCAGACTCTCCACCTCACCGATTTCGGCGTGCACGACCATGGGTTCAACAACGTCAGCACGTATGGAAACCTGCTGCGTCTCGGGAAGGAAGGGAAATTCAAGCTTGAGTCGTTTGAGGCAGAATTTTACCGACTAGCGCTCAAGATCAGCGGCGCGGTTCAGGCGGCGCGCTGGTCGCGCACGGCCAGCGGAAAGGGGTACATCCATTCGTTCAACGGCCCGCATTCCCTTTTCGCGGACACGATCCGGTCGCTGCGGTCGCTGGCGCTCGCGCATCGCCTCGGGCACACGCTGATCGAGGAGGGCGGCCGCCGCGTTTCTCTTCTCGAACGGCTCATACACCACGCCGCGACGACGGCCGAGTTCAACGTCTACTACGGTGAAGGCAGAGACATCTACGACGTGCCCGGCCGCGTGGCCCACGAGTCTATTTTCAATATGAGGGACGGAACCTACCGGTGCGCGAGCAGCCAGCAAGGTTATTCGCCGTACAGTACCTGGACGCGCGCGTTGGCCTGGATCATTTGCGGATACGCCGAGCAACTTGAGTTTGTCGAGGCGGCTGGGGAAGCGCCATTCGAGCCCCTGGGCGGCCGTGAACCTACCAAAGAAATGATGCTCCGGGCCGCGCTCGCCGCATCGGATTACTATCTTGAACAGGCGGCAAGCGACGGCATCCCGTATTGGGATACCGCGGCGCCCGGCCTCACGGGGCTAGGCGATTGGGCGCACAAACCGAGCGACCCGTACAACGAGGCCGAGCCGGTGGACAGCTCAGCCGCAGCCATTGCCGCTCAGGGCTTGTGGCGCCTTGGCAAATATCTCGACCATCCGGGACGCGACCCGGAGCGCGCGGGGCGCTACAATTGCGCGTCGCTCACCATCGCGGGAACGCTCTTCTCCGAACCCTATCTTTCAACTTCCGCCGCCCACCAAGGCCTGATTCTGCACTCCGTTTATCACCGCCCGCGAGGCTGGGATTACGTGCCCGCCGGAAGAGCGATTCCGTGCGGCGAGTCGTCGATGTGGGGGGATTACCACGCGCGAGAGCTCGCGCTGCTGCTGCTGCGGGAGTGCAACCAGGAACCCGGCTTTACGTTTTTTGACGTTTGATTGAAGCGCGGGGCTTCAGCCCGGCACGCCTGTTTGCTTCCCTTTGCCGCCCCATTCGCGGCGCTCAGGGGAGGCTCGGAAGGGCGGCGCTACGGATGGGTCGGCGCTTCGGGATTGGCGGGCGGCGCGAATCCCGCGCCCGACGCGCGCGTGCTCCCGGCCTGCCCGCTCACGGGCGTGCTGAGGGCGTAGGCGCCCGCCTTCGGCGCGAAATAGCCGGGGCGGGTGCGCACGACCAGATGTTTATGCGTGCCGGGCATCGTCGCGATCACGCGAACCCGGCGGAACGTCCCGTCCTGCGTGGCATTGGTGGGGTAGTAAGCGAGGGTATACTGGTCTCGGATCTCGTGCGCGATATGCTGGCACACCTCGTCCACGTCAGCGAGGGTTTTCGGAAAGTAAGCTTTTCCGCCGGTGTCTTCGGCCATCTTCTTAAGCACTTGGGCAGCATGATGGTCGCCGCCGCTGCGGATGTGGAACAGCCCGCCGCCGCCCTCATCTCCCCCCATCAGGCCGATTGTGTAAATCTCGGCGTTTGATTTTTCGGCGTACTGAATCATCGCGGGCAGAGTGTAGCGGCTTGAATTGTCCTCGCCGTCGGTAATGACTAGAAGAACTTTTTTATCGCGATTTCCCAGTTTCAAGTGGTCGAGCGAGGCCACCACCGCGTCGTAGAGCGCCGTGCCTCCGCGCGAATCAATCTTGTCGAGCGCGGCCTCGAGTTGCTGCATGTTGGCGGCGAATTCGCCGGGTGTGTCCACGTAATAGGCGTCGTTGAAATTCACTACGAAAACCTGGTCGTGCGGATTGGACGTCTTGACGAACGTGAGCGAGGCCGCGTTGACCGAAGGGCGCTTGTCTTTCATGCTTCCGCTGTCGTCGATGACAATGCCCATGGTCACGGGAACATCGGCGTGCGAGAAGACCGCGAGATTCTGCAGCACGCCATCTTCGTATACACGGAAAGCGCTCTTCCCGAGGTCGTCGTCCATCTGACCTTTGCTGTTGTAGACCGTGGCGTGCAGGACGACCAGGTTCACCGTCTTTTTGAGGACAAAGCTTCCGTTTTGCCTGCTGGCGGGGGCGGGCGGGGGAGCCGGGGAAGGTTGACGCGAGGCGGGCGT
>JBOGKE010000074.1:0-8313 GCA_050745265.1 Terriglobia bacterium | reverse complement strand
AAGACGAACACACCGAATTTCTCGTATCGCTCGACCTTTCCCTTCAGGCGCGCGCCCGGAACGATGCCGGGCGGGGCTCCCGTTGCCCCCGCGGCCCGCCCCCAGGCTTCCTGAACCAGCGCCACCCCGATCCGTTTCTGCTCGGGGTCGATGGTGAGAATCTCGAATGTGGCCATCATCCCCGGAACGACCTGACCCGCCCAGCCTTCCGATCGTCCGGTGGGCTCGAAGGTGGAAGCATGGGCCAGCGCCTCGATGCCCGGCTCGAGCTCCACGAACGCCCCGAACTGCGCGACGCGCGTGACGCGGCCTGGCCGCACTTGGCCTACTTTGTATATCTCGGGCACTCTCGACCAGGGGTCGGCGGAGAGCTGCTTCAACCCGAGCGAGATCCTCTGCTTTTCCTCGTCCACGCGCAGCACCTTGACCGTGATCTCGTCGCGCGCTTTGACGATCTGCGCAGGGTCCGGCACGCGGGACCACGCCATCTCGGACACGTGGAGTAGCCCTTGGACACCTGCGCCGAGATCGACGAACGCGCCGAACTCGCGGACGGAGGTGACACGGCCGGTCATGACTGCACCGGGGACGATCTTGTCGCGGACCTTGCTGGCACTCGCCCGCTGCTCGTCCTCGAGGAGCGCGCGACGGCTGACGACGATGTTCGAGCCGCCTTCCTTATACTCAATGATGCGGAATTGGTAGACATGCCCTTCGTGCGCCGACGTGCTTGCGCCACGGACGTCGATCTGGGAAATCGGGCAGAACGCGCGACGCCGGCCAATGCGCACCTCGTAGCCGCCCTTTACCTCTCGTTCGACCTTCCCTTCCACCGGCAGGCCGCTTTGGAAGGCAGCTTCGAACTGCCGATCGCTTGCGGTCGCTCCAGCCAGCTTGCGGGAGATCGTCAGTCCGCCTGACGTCGATACCACCATCGCCTGAACCAGGTCGCCCACTGCGAACTCGAACTCGCCGTCGGCGTTCTTCACTTCGGCGATATCCATTACGGCCTCACCCTTGCGACCAACGTCGACTAACGCCACCTCTGGGCCGATGGCGACGATCCTGCCCTCGACGAGTTCGCCTTGCTCGAGGCGCTTGGCCTGGACCGAAGCCTCGAACATCGCGGCAAAGTCTTCCGACTGATCACTCACAGCACGCTCCTCGTCATGATTGGGCTTCGGCCGCCGGCACTCTTTCGCTCGTGCGTGCACGAACGGACAACCAGTGATTCTACCAGCAGGATCAAATCATAAGAAGAGCGAACTCAACCGCCCGCCAGCAGCAACCAAGTCGGTTGGTAGTGCGGTATAAGATGTGTAAAAGGACCAGGAAGGAGAGGCGGCTGAAGACTCCGGAAGTGATATAAATCTTTTGTTGGAAAAATTAAATCGCTGAGGAGGACAACCGCCGTGTTGAATATTAGCACTGAAACGGGCAGGACTACGGAAGAAAACGAGAAGCCTGGGAAGAGCGAAAAACAGAAGCGCTCTCTGAAGGGGTATTTGCTGGAGAAGATGCAAGTTTGGATTAATAGTCTGCTCGAGGCGGAGCGGGACGAATTTCTTGGGCGGGGCCGGCACGAGCCGCTGGACGAGAAGCATGACAATTACCGGAACGGCTACCGGCGACGGAGCATAAACTTTTTCAGGTTAGGGCTTGAATCGAAGGAGAAAGTAAGGATGAACAAAGGCATTTTTAAGCGATTGGTTGGGTGCGCGGCTCTGCTGACGTTTTTCCTGTTGGAGGCATTTCAAACGGCTTCGCGCAGCGCCGTGCCTTCAGTCGCTCAGCACACGCGCCCTATAGCGACGGGATCGTTGTGGGTAACACTTTATATTGCGGGCCTGCAGGGAACTGATCAAAGCGGCAAGTTCCCGACCGGCGGCTTCGTTCCCCAAGCCCTGGCAGTGCTCGAAAATATCGATCAAGTTGTCAAGACCGCTGGCTTTCAGATGAAAGATGTTGTTTCTGTAAACGTCTACTTGATGGATATGCACAATTTTGTAGCCATGAATAGAATCTATAAGAGCTTTTTCCCCGATCCGAAACCAAACCGCACAACCGTTCAAGTCGCGGCCTTGTCCAACGGCGCGCTGATCGAGATTTCCGCGATCGCTGTCAAAACTGCAAGCGTCCACACTTTGTCTGCTGGCCATTAGTAACTGCACATGAGGTAAGCCGCCGGTTCGACCAGTGCGACTTAAAAGGGTTTGACCGTTGAGGCATCGCAATCCTCCTCAGGTGGCTTGATGAGAGGAAAGCCGCTTAAAATGCACATACTGTCATTTTCCTGCGCAGAACCGAAAAAAGCAGGATGTGTTGTCTGGGTTTTATCAGAATTTATCCCACTCAAGGTGGGATTGCAAGTACCATGTTGTGTTCGTGCCCAAGCGACGCTGCAAGGTGCGGTTCGGCCAGGTGCGTCGACAATTGGGCGAAGGTTTTCACGGTCTGGCTCGGCAGAAGGAGTGCCAGATTATCGAAGGGCATCTCATGCCGCACCATGTGCATATCTGCATTGCGATTGTTCCAAGCACGCCGGGGCTTCGGTGGTCGGATTTCTGAAAGGGAAGAGCGCCATCGCTGTTGCCCGGCTGAACGGCCGGGAACGGAACTTCAGGTGCGAGCACTTGTGGGCTCGTGGGTATGCCGTTTCCACGGTCGGGTTTGAGCTGGAAGAAGCCCGCCGCTACATCCGCGAGCAAGAGGAAGCAGATGGAGCAGCGGGGAAATTCTGAGCATTAAAGAGAAGGCGCGCTCGGCACGACGCCTTAATCAACAACCCGACCCCGTTTGACGGTGCCCTACTCATCAAGCCACCCGCTTCGCGGGGGGGTGTCTAACTTCTGTTGTCGGAATTTAACCACCAAGGGGGCTTTAATGACGATAGACCGACGCGAGTTTTTGCAAACGTTCGGAGGCGCAACGGTCCTTGCCACGAGCAGCCGTGGGGACTTCAGGGAGCCGCGTCCGCCAGAGCAAACAACAGGGTGGTACGATCATCCCATGCGCTGGGCGCAGGTGGCCTTTGTGGAGGACGATCCAGGGAACTACGACCCGGCGTTCTGGCTGGCCTACTTCCGTCGCATCCACGTGGACGGAGCGTGTCTCAGCGCCGGAGGTTGTGTTGCGTTCTATCCCACCCAGATTCCCCTTCATTATCGAAGCAAGTGGCTTGGCAATAGGGACCCTTTCGGCCACATGGTGAAAGGCTGCCGCGGCCTGGGCATGAATGTGATTGGCCGAACTGACGCTCACGCTTGCCATAAGGATGTCTACGAAACTCATCCGGATTGGATCATGGTTGACGAACAGGGCAGGAAGGTGCGTCATTGGTCTGACCCGGACTTCTGGGTGACTTGTGCCCTCGGCCCTTACAACTTTGAGTTCATGACGGCGGTACATAAAGAAATCATGGCGCTCTACAGGGTTGACGGAATTTTCACGAATCGTTGGGCTGGTTCCGGCATGTGCTACTGCATTCACTGCCGGGAGGACTTCCAGGCGTTCTCAGGAATGGATCTGCCACGAACCCCGGATCCCCAGAACCCGGCCCGGCGCCAGTATATCGTATGGCGCCAGAAGCGTCTCTTTGAACTGTGGCGCGTTTGGGACTCCGCCATCAAAGCCATCAACCCGGACGCCAGCTACATCGCCAATGCCGGAGGGGGAGCTCTCAGCGCGCTCGATATGAAAGCCATCGGCGAAATAGCGCCCACATTGTTCGCCGACAGGCAAGGGCGCAGCGGGCTCATGCCACCGTGGGCAAACGGCAAGAATGCAAAGGAATACCGCGCCACCTTGGGACGAAAGGCGATCGCCGGGATCTTCAGTGTCGGCATCGAAGATAAGTACCGGTGGAAGGATTCCGTTCAAAATGGCAACGAGATCGGCACGTGGGTTGTCGACGGCATCGCGCAAAATTTCCGCCCATGGTTCGTCAAATTTAATGCGAAGCCGATTGACCGGCGGTGGCTTCCGGTTGTGGAAGAACTCTATGATTGGCACTACCGGAATGAGCGATATCTTCGGAACGAGGCTTCGCTTGCCCGGGTTGCCATGGTGTATTCGCAACAGACCGCCGCATTTTATGGCGGCGTGCAGGCGCGCGCCAGGGTGGAAGACCCCGCCCTCGGCTTTTACCAGGCGCTTGTTGAAGCCCGGATTCCGTTTGAGATGGTCCACGACGAGCTGCTCGATGCTGAGCACGTCGAGCCTTTTCACACGCTGATCCTGCCCAACATTGCGGCGCTCTCAACGAAACAGTGCGATCAGATCCGCGAATACGCGAACAGGGGCGGCAGTGTTATCGCCACCTATGAAACATCGCTCTACGACGAATGGGGCGTACGCAGGAACGATTTTGGTCTTGCATCCCTATTTGGTACTTCGTTTGCCGGGCGGGTGGAAGGGCCGATGTTGAACTCCTATCTGACCGTAGAGAAGGACCCCGCGACCGGCCATTTCCATCCCCTATTGTCTGGGCTTGAAGATGCCACTCGAATCATCAACGGCGTGAATCGTGTAATCGTGAAACCGGCGGTCGCAGGCCCGTCTTCTCCCCTGATCGTCGTGCCGTCGTATCCCAATCTTCCGATGGAAGAGGTTTACCCGCGGCCAGACAAGATAAAGGAGGCGGGGGTGTTCATCCGTCAAGTTGGGCGCGGGCGCGTGGTGTACTTCCCTTGGGACGTGGATCGTACCTTCTGGAATGTGCTGAATGTGGACCACGGGAAGTTGCTGCGAAATGCGGTGCTGTGGGCTACAAACGAGCCGGCGCCTGTTTCCGTAAAGGGCGCGGGTATTCTTGATTTGTCAATATGGACGCAAAACAACTCTATGACAATTCATCTGGTGAATCTGACCAATCCAATGATGATGAAGGGCCCCGTGCGGGAGATTATTCCAGTACCGAGTCAGCAGGTGCGTGTCCGAGTCCCCAACGGCCGGCGTATCGCGAGGGTCCAACTGCTCGTTGGAAAGCTGGAGATCCCGTACCGGCAAGGGGATGGTGCCATTGAGCTGGAGGTCCCCTCGGTTGGGCTGCACGAGGTGATCGCTATTGATTTTGCAGCCTAGCAAAGAGCTTGTCGCTCGGCGAGCAGCAGCAACCCAGGGGGCAATATCGGAAGTCGCTGATCCTATGGAACAACGGCACGATTGTACGGGCCTGGATCCCCGAAAAACATTGACGTTTCCGCGGATCTGCAGAATGACCGTGTTCAAACCAGCCTTGATTCTGAGAGCGTCCCCGCTCTGACCCCCGAGTTGCTGCTGCTCTCCGATGTGCGTACAGAATTCCCCAGTCTCACAGCCGAATGGGCCCCTCAGTTGACAATTCGAGGCTTTGGCGGCGAATTGGAGACGGTTTTTGAGGAAGAGTATCAAGAGAACTGCCGAAAATGTTTGTATCAGGGGCGAAGCCGCCAAACTGGGCGAGATTACCGAGCAGCACTTCGATGCGGCCTTCGGCCTGAATGCGCGAGGACGGTTTGGGCCTGGGCCGCCTGTCCTATCTGTCGGTACGCCTGATAAAGTGCATAGTGCAGCTCGCCGCGTCAACGCCCGAGTAACGAGGTCCGTACTTCCCTCTTGTCAAACTAGGAGAGCTTTCTTATACTCCTAGATAGACGAGGAGAAAAATGGAATATGGTGAACAAGGCCGCAGAACTACTGCCAGGAACTCTGGACATGCTCATCCTGAAGGCGGTTTCGCTGAAGCCTCTGCACGGCTACGGCGTTTTGGTGCGCATCCGTCAGATCTCTCGGGACGCGCTTAAGGTTCCGCAAGGATCGTTGTATCCGGCGCTTTACCGCTTGGAGCATCAGGGCTTAATCACGTCGCGATGGGGGCAGAGCGAGAATAACCGCCGGGCCAAGTATTACGTCCTGACGGCGGCTGGACTCCGGCGCCTTCGTGAGGAGACAGCAAGCTGGAGCCGGCTTGCTTCTGCGATTGCGGCGGTGATGAACACGAAACCGGAGGAGATGTGATATGTTTGCGCGTGTTCGTTCGCTGTTTCGTGCGCTCACCTCGCGACATGATTTTGAGGCTGGAATGGCCGAGGAGATGCGCTTTCATATTGAGCAATACGCCGAGGAACTCGTGCGTTCCGGCGTGGCGCCGGACGAAGCGCGCCGCCGCGCACGCATAGAGTTCGGCGGCCTTACCAGCGTCAAGGCAGACTGCCGGGAGGCGCTCGGCCTTCGTATGTTCGACGAGTTTGGCAGGGAGATCCGCTATGCTGCCCGATTGTTCCGAAAGACGCCTGGCTTCACCGCAACGGCTTTGCTGACCCTTGCTCTATGCTTTGGCGCAAATCTGACGATCTTCGCCGTAATCGACGCAGTTCTGTTGCGTTCGTTGCCGTTTCCGCAGGCCGACCGGCTCGTAACCATATTCAACACCTATCCGAAGGCTAATGTAGAGCGGGATGGAGCTTCCATAACCAACTACTACGAACGCCGCGGCCGTATTCCGGCATTCAGCTCACTTTCGATTTACGCGTTCGGCACGGCGATCGTTGGAGAGAACGGAACAGCGGAGCGAGAGCAGATTACGCGGGTGTCTCCGGATTTTTTTGCTACGCTCGGCACGGGTCCTATTATCGGACGCAGCTTCACCGACGCCGAGATGACCTATCAAACCGATGATGTCGCAATTCTTTCGAACGCTTGCTGGCGGCAACGATTCGCCGCCGATCCTCACGTGATTGGGCGGAAGATTTGGGTTGATACGCATCCAAAGACCGTGGTCGGCGTGCTTCCTCCCGGCTTCCGCTTTCTCTCCTCCGAGTCCCAGTTGTATCTCCCGCTTTCATCCAACTCCGAACAGCGGGCGCCCCAAAACCGGCATTCGGGCGGAAATGTTATCCAGATGATTGCGCGTCTGAAACCGGGAGCGGCTCTCGCGCAGGCCCAAAGCGAAATTGATGCACAGAATGCGGCACTGGAGAGAAGCGACCCGAGAGCCAAAATGGAGGTCGACGCGGGTTTTCGTTCCCTCGTGGTGCCGCTCCATGCCGACCAAGTAGCCGCAATCCGTCCTCTCCTGCTGTTGCTTCAGGGAGGAGTGCTACTGCTTCTGCTGATCGGCGCGGTCAACCTGCTCAACCTGCTTCTGGTCCGCGCCAACGCGCGGGTGAAGGAAATCGCCGTGCGGCAGGCGCTGGGAGCGAGCCGGAGAAACATCGCCTTTGACACAGGCGTGGAGACTATGTTTCTTTGTCTGATCGGAGGACTGCTTGGGCTTGGCGTGGGAGCCGGAGGAATTCGCCTCGTGGCCGTGCTGGGAGCCGATCGTTTACCGTTTGGCGCGCACATAGCTCTCGACGCGCGAGTCGCAGCGGCAGGCGTGCTTGGGGCAGTTGTCCTGGGTATCTTGCTCGCAGCGCCCATCGCCTGGTTCAATCTTCGACTTCCGCTGGCAGGCGCGCTTCAATTCGGGATTCGCGGCGCGACGGCAGGCCGCGCCGCGCAGACGCTGCGCCACGCCTTTATCGTCGCCCAGATTGCCCTGGGATTCGTCCTTTTGGCCGGAACAGGATTGCTCGCACTCAGTCTCAAGCACGCGATGGAGGTCTCGCCCGGATTTGAATCCGACCACGTGATCACTGGACAAGTTGCGCTAGTTGGAAACCGGTATCCTTCGCTCTTGGCCGCCCTTGCGTTCAATGAGAAACTGATGAGCGAACTTGGCCGTCAACCGGGAGTACTGGCCGTCGGCGTGGCCAACAATATACCTTTCAGCGGTAACAACGGCAAAAGCGCCGCGACGGTGAAGGGCTACGTTTTGCCGCGCGGCGAATCGCTGCGCGGACATTACTCTTACGGTGTTGGTAGCGATTACTTCCAGGCCATGGGTCTTTCGCTAATTGCCGGGCGGTTTCTGACCGGCGCAGACTCACGCCGCGGGGTGCGAACTTGCGTCGTCGACGAAGATTTTGCCCGCTACTATTGGCCGCACAGCAGCGCTATAGGACATCTTTTGTTTCAGGGTTCCGACTCCGGCCCGGATTCCGAGGCATTTAGAGTGGTTGGAGTGGTTAGCAACGTAAAGCAAGCCGGTCTTACAGACGACACCGCCCAAGGCGCTGTCTATTACCCTTATATCTACCGCCCGGACAATAAGCTCTTCATTGTCGTGCGCGGGAGCATCGGCCGGCAATCGCTGGCCCTCGCGCTACAAAGAGTAGTGCGGCGAATCGATCCCGAACTCGTGGTCAGCCGCATCCAGCCGATGGACGACAGAATCGCCGCGAGCCTGATGGCCCGCCGTTCTCCGGCGCTGCTCGCTGGCGTCTTCTCGGC
>JBOGKE010000073.1:0-21750 GCA_050745265.1 Terriglobia bacterium | reverse complement strand
CTTCAAGGCGGCGATCTCGATGGCGCGGAAAAGGTGTTCGATCAGGTGCTCGCCACCGACCCGCGCAACGCCGGCGCTTACGCGAATCTCGGGGTCATCGCCATGCGGCGCAAACAATGGCCGCGCGCCCTGCGGGACCTCGACGCGGCGAAGCGGCTGGCGCCGCAGGTGGCAGGAATCCGCCCCGACATCGGGCTGGTTTACTACCGCGAGGGCGATTATCGCCACGCGATACCACCCTGCAAGAACTCCAGGAAGCTGCGCGGGCGGACCCCCGATTACCCTTCGTCCACTTTTATCTCGGGATCGCCTACCGAAGGCAGAACGATTTCGCGCGTGCGAAGACAGAGTTTCTGCGCGATCTGACCGTCGATCCTGGCGCGGCGTACACGTATGACGAGCTTGGGGCCGTCTGCTCGTTCCTCGAACAGAACCGTGAAGCCGCGCAGTACTATCGCGAGGCGCTGCGGCGGGACCCGCGCTTGGCAAGCTCATATTACGGGCTGGGGAAGATCGACTTGCGAGAAAACGATTTTGCGGCGGCGCTGGCGGCTCTGGACAGGGCCGCGCAACTCGATCCCGAGAGCGCCAGCGTCCACTATTTGAAGGCGCGCGTGCTTCTCGCTCTGGGGCGCCGTGGGGAAGCGCAATCTGAGTTCGCGGCCGCTGCGCGCCTGCAAAAAGCCGTTCGAGACGAGCTGCAGCGCGAGATCAGCGGCGCCAAACTGCCTAACCCCGAACTCGGAGCGCAATAAACAACCCCAGCCGGTGGCGCAGAGTTGTTTTTTAATTCTGCGGCTTTTAGAGGCCGGCGAAGGGCCGCAGAGTTTCTGGACCGCAAAACTCTGCGCTACCGGTACGGAGGCTGGCACGAAACACGGCGGTCACGCTTGCGGCAAGAGAATCACCAGCTCGAATTGGGGAGAGGCGAAATCGGCGGGGGCATAGACGGCGAGGTTTCTCGCCCGCACGACCGCGTCCCACGGTTCGCCCGACTGGTTCAGGCTGAAGTACTGGTAATCGAGCTTGATCGGGAACGCTCCGGGAGGATTGGGCGCGTGGGTCAGGCGAATTCCCTGCAAGGCCTGGCGCACGAGGCCATCGATCTGCGTCGAGGCGCCGACCTTCAGCAGCGTGGCCGCTTTCCTGATGAGGTCGGGCTCCTTCATTTCGGCGCGGATGGCGAGATAGAGCCGCGTGTTGGCGAAATACTTGTCGTCCGCAATCGCTGTGGCGTAAATAGAGTGCTGCACCAGTTTCAGCGGGAGCGAAACGAAATTCACCGGCACTACGGTTTCGAGGAGCTGGCGCAGGATCTCGTCGAGCTGCATGAAGCAAACGCCGAGCTCGTCGTGATTGTAGACGGGGAAATCGTGCGGCTGAAATCTGCTGGAGAACGTGCTCAGTGCGCCGGCGAGCGCGGTCATCGCCGAGAAGAGTTCCTCGGGATGGCCTTTTTTCGTCTCAAAGAGATGTCGAAGCAGCGGGAAGTATGAATTGACGGTGTAGAGAAGCCAGAAATTCGCGATATCGGACGCCGAGAAATCCGCGAGGCTTTGATTCTTCTGCCGCCGCAGCCCAGCCTGCACGGCGCTTTTGGCCGAGAGAATCTCCACTAGCCGCCGCAAGATGCCCAGCAGGTAATTGCTGGCGGAAATGTCGAGAAGCGGCGGAACGAAGCGCTCGTCGAGCTGATAGAGATTGGCCCGCGTGCGCGTAATGCGCGCGATTCGCAGCGAAGTGCTCCCCTGCCGCGACTCGCCTTCGGCCAGCAAGCGGAAGCTCTTCCGGGCATACTGAATTGGTTTTTCGACAAGCCCGGTGTTTTCGTCGCGGATCATCGCGACTTCGGCGAGGTAACGCGTGTCGGAGCGCTGGCCGGGCATCGACACGTTGCGGCCGCGTTCGCGGTATTGTGGAATCGCCAAGTAGACGTCGACCGTGTCGTGTTCCACATCGAAGAACGGAGCGAGCGATTTCACCGGCGGCGCGGCGTCGGATTCCGGGATGTCGAATGGAAGCCCGTCCGGAAAGAGGCCGCTGGCGCCCGTAATAGCGAGATTCCCGGCGGCGAGCGCTTCCTGATCAAGCCGCAGCGAAGCAAAACCCCAGGGGCGGAAGTTGAGCGCGCCCAGGCGAAACTCAATGGCGCTTTCGATAAAGCGATCCTGGACCTGCAAATGCTGCGGCGTCAGAAACGTTCCCTTCGCCCAGATCACAGGCTGCAGGCGCTTGATCACTGTCGAAAGAGGCAAGATTCCTCCGGGCTTCGGCCCCGGGCTGCGGCCAGCGCCCACTGTTACGCAGTATAAGCTTGGCGCTCCGGCGATGCCAATGACGCACGCGGTCCGCGCGCACAACCGCGGAATCAGAATAGCAGGACGTTTCCGGCGGGGCTACTTAACTTCTCCGCATTTGCCGACGTAGCGTTTGATGGTCTCGATGGCGGGATTCGGCTCCGCCGTCAGCGGAAGTTCCCATACCACGGCGCCATCGGAGTGGCCGCACGCGAGCGCCAAGGCGCCATCCAGCACTCTCGAAGCGGGAGGTCCTTCGCGATGCCAACTGGTGGAGCCGGCGTAGACGCCGCCGAAGATCGGGAAGCGCCCCCGTGCCGCCAAGCGGCTATCATCCAGGAATGCGCGCAGGTTCGCGTCCTGCTCCAGATTCGTATAGAACAGCCAGATGCCATCGACGCAGCCCGCAAGCCGGTCAGCCACTGGAAGGTCGAGATCGTAAATTGTCGGCACAAAAGCGAAGCGCGGATTCACTCCATTTTTGGCGCGATAGAGGCTGCAAAGGTAATCGCGGGTGAAGAGATTGCGATCCGCCTGGCTCGACAGGAGATCGTCAACGTTGACGCCGGCGAGCGACCGGTGCTTCAGCGAGAGGCGCGCCAGCGCTTGCATCCAGCGGCGGAAATTGCCGCCGTACGGGAGCGACAGATTCTCACTCGGCGGCAGCAGCAACGCCCATACCGAGATTTCCGCCGAATCCGCCGCCGCGAGCAAATGCTCGAAATCTGCCCAGGTTTCGCCCTTCGAGTCGCGGTCGATCACCTGAACGGTGCAGTTCAGCCCGTTCGATCTGAGACGTGAAATCGTGGCAGAGGTGTCCAGCTCTCCGTCAGCGCCGAGAATCACCTTCGGCCACGCGCAGGGACTCTCACCCATAAGATGGTTTCGCTGCCGCGCGGCCGCTGGTAGCGCGCAGAGAAGCAGAAAGGGCGCCACGGCGAGTGCAACGTGCTTCATAGGCGAGCTCCTTACCCGTCGAGTAGCGCCGTAGTTCAGAGCAGCAGTCCGAGCTGCACCGCTATTCGTTCCATCCTGCGTGTTGCTGCCAGTCGATGATGCGGTAATGCGATTCCCGGCGCGGCAGCTCCGTGAAGGTCTTCTTCGAGCCCTCGTCGAGGTTGCCGTCCTGTGACTGATAGAACCAGCCCATCTCCTCTTTCATCGCGGAGACTTCGCCGCTGAGATAAACGATGTATGGCGCGTAATGGTAAGGCGCCGGCTTGTAGCCTCCCGATCCGTAAGCACGGTCGGCGAGCACCACCGTGTGCGGGTCAAGCTTTTTGTCTCGCAAGAGCTCCTGGCAGGCTTTCACCGTAAACCAGTTCGCGGTGCGGTGGTCGACATGGCGTTCGTCGGGATGGGGCGTGGCGATCATCGCCGGGTGATACATCACGATCAGGCGCTTGACGGCGGCGATGACCGAATCGCGCGCGTAAGGCAGATTCGGCTGGAACACGTGCTCGTAGGGAGCGTGGTCGACGGCGAGATAGATGTCGAGAAACGGATTCCCGGCGGGTATATGCCGGAACCAGATTTCGCCCGACCCGCCGTCGGGCAGGCCAAGAAAGCTCATTTCGCTCCGCTTGACGCCGATATGATCGAGCGCCTCGCTGGACTCTTCCATGCGCACCGTGCCGAATTCGCGCGCGCGCGCGGGATCGCACGGGTGGCCGTCAAAGTAACGCTCGCATTCGCCGACGTCGCCGCCCGTATAGAAGACAACATGCACGGGCAGCCCCTCTTCCACCATCGCGCGCATCAACCCCGCCCACGGGTGTTCGTCGTCCTCATGAGGGCAGAAGACCATGAGAGACGACGGGAGGCGGTTGACAGCGATCTCCATGTGCGCCCCAGCGAGCGCGGTGCCGTTCGCCGGGTTTCCGCTCGGGTTCGTCGCGCTGCGCTCCGAAACGGTCACGCTGTAAACGCCTGGTTCGGCCGATGCGGGAACTTCCCAGGTTTCGACCGCCTCGGCTCCGGCCAGAGCGCTCGCGGCGCCAGGGACGCGGATTATGTTGCCGTCGGGAGCGCGGATCGTGACGTAAAGCGAACCCGGGACCTTGAGCTTCGCCTTAAATGTCGCAGTATCGCCGGGCTGGTAGAGCGTGCGCGCGCGGTCGAGCGCGATCGCGGGCGAAATATACCCGGGCGGGTAGAACTCGCGATATTTTGTGAAGTCGATCTCGTCGTTGTAGGGGTGAGTGTAATTGCGGCTGTAAGGTTTGGGCAGCACGCGACCGGGTTGGCGCACGATCACCTGCGGAGAAAACTGCATGTCGAGCAGGTTCTTGCGGCCGTGGTCCCAGACGGCGATGGTGTATCGATCCACCTCGGGCGGTGGAAGCTTTTCGTGGCGCGCTGGTCCGCCCGCGCCCATGATTGCCACTTGCGAGCCTTGCAGGAATGCCGCCACGCCCGCGGGCTGCATGGGCAGCGCGACCCGGCCATGCGCCGGAATATCGAGGCTTTGACGAAGCACGACGAGACCGAGCGACGGATTCACGGTCATTCGTCCCGCGCCGTTCTCGGCGCCGGAAAACATCGAAATCCACGGATAATCTTCGTTCGAGAACTCGACGCGCAGGCCGCTAAGCGGCTGGCTCGATAAATTCTCGATCTCGACTTCACAGCGAATCCTCTCACGCGGAGCGTAGAAGGCCTTATCAAGCGTCACGCGATCGATCCGCAGCAGCTTCTTATAGACGAAGAAGTCCGGCGCCCGTTGCGACGCCGCCACCGTGTGAGTGCGGCCATCCTCGACCCGCAGCGTGACGGTATAGAGGCCGGTGGCTGCGTTCTCCGGAACCGCCCACTCGCCCTCGTATTCGGGCTCAGCGCCGGCCTGACTCTTGCGCTGGAGCTGGACACGATGCGGGGATGCCGATCCCGCGTACTCGATGTCCGCGAACACCTGGTAGCGATCCGCGCCCGCTTCACCGTTGACACTGGCGCGGATGAGCGCCGCCTCGCCGGCGTTGTAGCCGGTGCGCACAGGCGCGCCGTGCACGGAGATCGCAGCCGCGCCAGGCGCAAACGAGCCCAGCGAGAGCACAGAGACAAGTAAGATCGCGATTCGCACATCAAGCCTCCGCGTTCGGAAGTGGCAATTATTATCCGGTTGAAGCGCCAGGAGGTCAAGGCGTTGAACTATCGGGTGGGCTCGCCAAATCGCAGCGTGTTGCCGTCGGGGTCCATCACGTAAAACTCGCGGATGCCCCACGTCTGATCCACAGGTCCGCAATGCACCGGAGAATCGTCATGCCTGGTGGGATCCAGCCCGCGCTCAACAAATTTTCTGAAGAGGCCATCCACGTCCTTCACGCGAAAATTTACGGCACATCCAAACACGCCGTCGCCCGCATGTTGGGAGAGCTGAATTTCCGCGTCGCCCTGCACCAGATTGATCACCCAATCTGAATCCCGCGCCTCGGGGTATTTCTTCTCAAAATTTAGAACGCTGGTGTAAAACGCCAGCGATCTCTTTACGTCATTGCATGAAGGATTGGGATCGCTCGCATGTCTGCCATCGTCACTGGAGATTATATTCTCGGTCCAGAAGCTATGGGGCTGGGGACCTTCGCCACGACAACGAAAATCCGCGGGTTAGATGGGGGCTGTCATTGCCGTTCGGCTGTTTCCCGGCCCTGCATCAATCGGTATCGGGAAGAGTGTCCAAATATTCGTCGATCATCTCCCCTATCACTTTCGCTTTCAATTCCACGATATTTGCCAGCGTCCACAATTCACAAATCGCGTCCTGGTAAGCGGCGCTTCCCGGTTTAGCGCGACCGAGCCTTTCCATCTGCTTCACCCAGGGCCGGTACCCTTCGTCGATCATTTCGCCGAGAAGCATTTCAACGCCCTCGGCCGCGATCGGATTTCTCGCTTTCGGCATGGGTCATGATTCCTTTCTCAAGCGGCGTTTCAACCTCTTGGCTCGTTCTTCGCCTGCTTTGATCTCTCCTAGCCACACCGTAATATATTCCACATTTGGATGGTCCTTGCACAGTTCAGATTCAATCTTGATTCTATGTTTCGAGATATTCGTCTCGAGACCATGAATCACCTTCCGCAGGGTCTTGTTCTTGCCCATGAATCCGCTTCCAGTATGCGGCCAGCCCCGCCATTTGCGCCAGCGGAGACTTCCGCGATGACTGCAATTTCCGCGCGATCCACTCCGGCGGCGCCGTTTCTGAAGACCACCTGCCGCTTCGCGAGCGGCGGGACGCGCTCGCCGGGCACGACAATGCCGACCAGGTTCAAGGGATCGACGGCCGAGAGCGTGACCGTCTCGGTGGCCGGAGTCGCGTTCCGCATGGCTCGCAGCGACTCGACGGCTACGGGCAGCGCGAACTGCCCGCCCAGGAAGCCATCCACAAAACGCCCGCCGCGTATTTCGCCGCGATCCTCCAGTCGCCGGAAAGCTACCAGCAGCTCACGCCACTTCACGTCAAAGCTCTCGCGCGCGAGCAGCTCACGGAAGACGACGCCATAACGATCGAGAAGGAGTCTGCAAATCAGTTCGGCGGATCGCGCCTTGTCTGTCGTTTCGCCAGCCGACAAAAGCGACCAGCGTCCGGTGCTGTGGCGCGGCCTGGACGTTTTTCCGCGCCCGTGCCCGGCACGTCGCTTCGGATCGATCAGCGCGCGCAGGTTATCGAATCCATCGGCCGTTGCAAGTCCGGCCGCCACCAGCTCCCACAGCGCGGCTTCGATTTCGGATTTCAGCCGGCCGGTGGCACGAGCAATGTCAGTGAAAAACGAGGCGCCGCGCTGGTGAAGAAACGCCAGCACCTGCTGCGCGGCTGGGCTCACCGCCGGTAATAGGGCCTCCGGCCGCGAGTTGCGAAGCGAGCCCCATTCGGCTTCGTCCCGTATAAAAAACGCGACCGGGGTGATGCTCGATGGCGCGACGCGGCGAGAAGCTGCTCGCGCCGGCCGCTCCTCGCCATGCACGACTTGCACGGCGAGGGCGGAATGGAGCGAGATTCTTCCCCACCCCACGGCGCCCGTCAGGCAAAGCTGATCGAGGAGCTTGGGATCGTAACCCGCAACTCGCGCCGCGAGCACCTGCGATTCCCACATGCTCGCGGCGACCTCGAAGCCCTGCAACTGCCGGATCACTTCCAGAAGTCCGCGCTCGCCGTGCACCTGAGCGCCCGGCGCCGCATGCTGCCAGTGAACCAGCCAGCGCATGAATTGGGCCGGGCTCATGGGCGCGATCTCGGCTCGCAGCCGGCCGAGCGTATAGCGGTGAATGCGCGCGAGCAGACGCCGCTCGCACCACTCCTCGGTACGACGCTCCGTAAATTGGCCGCGCAGGATCGCGCCGCTCGCTTCCAGCCGCAGAAGCGCCTGCTCGACGTCATCAGCCGCAAGCCCGAGCGCGTGAGCAAGTGACGCGGCGCTGACAGGCCCGGCATGGGCCATCCAGCCGCGAACCGTTTCCCAGATGGCGTCCTCGCGTGATGGCGCCGCGGCCCCGAGCTCGGCGAGTCGGCCTTCGAAGCATGCATCGGGATAAACGACCAGGAACGATTTCACTTTTTCTGCCGAAACCCAGCGGGCGGCGCCGCGCTCAACAGCCCGGGCGGCGCGCCGTCCGGCAGCCAGCGCGCGGAGGTGCGCGCCCCAGCCGGTCGCGATCGTTTCTCCGTTTGGCATCACGAATGCTTCGGGCAGCGCAACGAGTGTCTGGAGAGCGTCGGCCGCTTCGTCTTCATCCCGCACATCGGGCCATGCCTCTTCACGGACGCGCGCAATGGCCGCCGGATCGAGCTGGCCCACTTCCTCGAGAACAGCGTCAGGCAGCGCGCGTCTCATCTCGACCGCGCGCGCACGGCGCTCCTCCAAGGGAGCGTCATCGAGATAGGCATACGGATTTGCGTTGAGGATTTCGTGCGAAAAGACCGAAGGCATCGGAGTATCCACGGCGCGACACTCGATCGTGCCGTCTACGATCTGCGCGAGGATCAGCTTCAGTCCCTCCAGGTCCATCGCTTCCGTGAGCGCGTCGTTCATCACCTCGCGAATCAAGGGGTGGTTCGGGATGCGAATGTCGCCTGTCATATTTTCCTGGCACGCCGCGGCATCGGGGAAAACCGCAGCCAGGAGATCATCCGCCTGCATCCGCTGGATGTAGAGCGGCAACTTGCGGCCCCCACGGAAGCGCAGCAGGGCCAAAGAGCGCGTCGCGTCCCAACGCCAGCGGTTGTTAAAAATGGGCGAGGCCAGAACCGCCTGCTCGAGAACCGCGCC
This sequence comes from Terriglobia bacterium, assembly GCA_050745265.1. GTDB lineage: Bacteria > Acidobacteriota > Terriglobia > UBA7540 > UBA7540 > RH2-MAG17b. The sequence goes on along the minus strand of JBOGKE010000073.1, from coordinate 13,195 downwards.
CACGGAGCTCGAGTCGAGAAAACGGAAAACGTCAGCGAGCGGAAAGCTGTGCTGCTCGCCGAGCGAAATGTTCAGCCCGTCCTCCGTCGCCGCCGCTTGCAGCTCGAAGTTGAACGAGCGGCAGAACCGCTTGCGCAGAGCGAGACCCCACGCCTTGTTAATGCGTCCGCCGAACGGCGCGTGAAGGATAAGCTGCATGCCGCCCGCCTCGTCGAAGAATCGCTCCGCCACGATCGTCTTCTGGGTGGGAACGGCGCCGAGCACGGCTCGACCGGCGAGAATGTATTCGATCAACTGTTCGGAACCAGAGGTGTCCATGCCGCACTCCTGCCGCAGCCACTTCGCGGCAGATTCGTGCGCATCGGCCGGAGTGTCCCGGTAGGGAACTTGGAGCCTGTCATTCCGAGCGGAGCGAGGAATCTCGCCCTGCTCGCCCCCGGCTAAAAACGGCAAGGCGAGATTCCTCCTCGGTTCGCTCCTCGAAATGACGTCTGACTGCGCTGCGGGCGACGATCGCGCTGCGGCCGGGACCATCGAACTTACGATTTCTCGAAGCTCCGAGACCGCGGCCGAAAGCTCCGCGCTGCGAGCCGGCGCCTCACCGCGCCAGAATGGGACGTTCGGGGCCGCGCCGTGCGCGTCTTCGACCAGCAGGCGGCCCGACGCCGATTCAACACGGCGGATTCGCCAAGATATATTGCCGAGCAGCATCACGTCGCCGCGCAGGCTCTCGACGGCAAAATCTTCGTCCACCGTGCCCACGACGGCGCCTTCGGGCATCGCAACCACTGAATAGAGGGCGTTGTCGGGAATCGCGCCGCCGCCAGTAATCGCGGCAAGGCGGCTACCGCGCCGCCCATGAACCCGGCCGTTGACGCGGTCTCGGTGCAGATACGAGCCGTACCGACCGCGATGCGCGGCGATGCCCGCGGAGAGCATTTCCAGAATCTCGTCAAAGTCCGAGCGCGGCAGGTCGGCATAAGGGTACGCGCGCCGCACGAGCTTGAACAGGTCTTCCTCTTGCCAGTCTTCGCCCGCGCAGATCGCGACGACTTGCTGCGCCAGCACGTCGAAGGGCGCGCGGGGAATGTAGATGCGGTCGAGTAATCCGCGGCGAAGGCCGCGCACCAGCGCCGCGCACTCGACAAGCTCGTCGCGCGTCATGGCGAAGATCCGGCCCTTGGGTACGGCGCCGCGCCAGTGCCCGGCGCGCCCGACTCGCTGCAGCGCGATGCTGAGCGACCGCGTCGATCCGATCTGGCACACCAAATCCACCGTTCCAATGTCAATCCCCAGCTCCAACGAGGCGGTGGCCACCAACGCTCGAGCCTCACCCGATTTCAGCTTTTTCTCCGCCGCCAGCCGGAGCTTGCGCGAAAGGCTCCCGTGATGAGCCGCCACCGCGTCCGGGCCCAGGCGTTCCGCAAGGTGATGTGAAAGCCGCTCGACCAGTCGTCGCGTGTTCACAAAGATCAGGGTTGACCGATGCTCGCGAGCGAGCGCCGCAAGCCGATCGTAAATCTCGTCCCACATTTCATTCGTCGCGATGGGACCGAGCTCGCTCGCCGGGATTTCTACGGCAAGATCCATCGCCCGCCGGTGACCTATGTTGACAATCGCCGGTTCCTGCCGCCCTGCGCCCACCAGGAAACCGCCCATCAGTTCGATAGGCTCTTGCGTGGCGGAGAGGCCAATGCGTACCGGCGCGCGCCGCTCAGGATGCGCGGCGGCGGCGAGTGCGTCCAGGCGCTCGAGGGACAACGCGAGGTGCGCGCCGCGTTTGTCGTCCGCGACCGCGTGGATTTCATCCACGATGACGGTTTCGACATCCCTGAGAATCGCGCGGCTTTTCTCCGCCGTCAGCAGGATGTAGAGCGATTCTGGCGTGGTCACCAGGATGTGGGGCGGGCGCGCGAGCATGGCCCGGCGCTCCGGCGCCGGCGTGTCGCCGCTGCGCACAGCGGCGCGGATCGGCGGCATCAGCAGGCCGCGCTCGCCGGCGAGTTCCGTGATCTCGCGGAGCGGAATTTCCAGATTGCGGTGGATGTCGTTGCCAAGAGCCTTCAGCGGCGAGACGTAGACAACTTCGATGCGGTCCGCCAACTCACCGGCGAGCGCCTTGCGCGCGAGGCGGTCGATGCAGGCAAGGAATGCGGCAAGAGTTTTCCCGGAGCCCGTGGGCGCCGAGATGAGCGTGTCCTTTCCCGCTGCGATCTCGGGCCAGCCCTGCTCCTGCGGCTCGGTGGGCGTGCCGAACCGGCGGGCAAACCAGTCCCGCACGACGGGAGTTGCCCACGATAGAGCATCAGGGGGATTCATTCACTCACTATTTTAACAGGCTGACGAAAAGCCCAGCATATCGCCCTGACCAGTCTAACCTAAGGCGGTCCTTCACAACCGCCGCTCAGCGGCTCTCCACCACCAGCTTTCCCCGCATGTGCCGGTGCCCCAGGCCGCAAAACACGGAGCACTTGAAATTGAACGTTCCTGCCTTGTCAGCGGTGAACTCAACGGTGGTGGGGACGCCTTTCGGGAGCTTCTGGTCAATGTGGTAACCTGCAAGCTCAAAGCCGTGCTCGCGATCAATAGCTGTAATGACAAGCCGCACGCGCTCTCCTTGCCGGACAGTGATCGTATCCGGCGTGAATGTATACTTCTTCGCCGTCATACGAACTTCGTGCACCTCCGGGCCGCCCGGCGAAGCAGCGCGAGCGGCGCGGAATGGAGGCGCGCACAACACTGCGAGAAGCGCGGCGCCGAGCATGAGATATTTCATCATAATTCCTCCCGACGATTAGGATACCGCCGATGCTTCTTGCAAGGCGCGGGCGGGCGCGTAACGGCGGCCGCAGGACGGCGCAGCCAGATTCGCGCCGTCCCGCGCGACGCCGCCCTGGCGGCGGCGACAGTCTACCAGGGTTTGCGCGGCGAGTGAACCAGTGCGGACTGCGAACCGCAAGGGCCGTAATCCTTCACCAATTTGCGCGCGGCGAATTCCGGCTCGCCCGTGCTCGTCTTCAGCATTTTCCCGGTCAGTTTAACCTGGTCGCCGGTTTTGAGACTAAGATTTCCGGCGTCCACCACCAACGACTTCCCGTTTTTTCCCTCGCGAAGCTCGGTGCCGCTTGCCGATTCGGCAAGGCAGCCCGTCACCGACTTATGGTTGCGCAACATCAGGTAGGCAACGCCCACTCCGGCCGCCGCCGCGGCTCCAATGGCGATTCCCGTGCTTGATTTGTACCCGCCCTTGGGAGGCGTGTAGACACCCGTTGGGCTTCCCGTGGGTCCAACGCCCGGCATACCGCCCCCGTACTGCGCGAATGCGGCGGCCGCAATACAGAGGCAGAGAGCCAGGGCGAGCGTCGCTCGTCTTAGACAACTTGCGATCATTTTTATCTCCTGTGCGGAAGCCACAACCTTCCGGGTATTGGCGGAGCCAGTCCTGAATCCGCCTCGCCGCCGTGCGTCCGCTCTCTTCCCTCTGATGCCTTCCACGCAAATGGCAAGAATCAAGCGATGGTCATGAGAAGATAAATTCGGCGAGGAGGACCTGCTCCGCGCAGTGTCTCGAGCGGCAAAATGAGCAGGACAGCTTTTTTCCGCGTGGCTCGTTGGGGCTCGTTACGAAGCCTTGACACCCTCGCCCGGCTCGAATAAAAATAGGGCCGCGAATGAAAGCGTGTTCTACATTGCAGAAAGCTTGCACTCAGCCTGCGCCAAGTCACTGACGGCTTCAGGAGGATTGGCGCGAGTGAGCGGCGGGAAGGGCTCCGTATGACGCGACGCGAGTGGTTGGCAGCCTCGGGCCTGGCGCTTTCGGGGGCCACGAGGCCGCTCCCAGACCGAGCCGTATCACTGGCGAAAGTCGATCGCGCTGCTATTTCCGGCTCCGCGTATCAGGGCGCCGCACCCGCTGGGCAGACGGCGCGCCTCAGGAGTGAACCGATGCTGTCCACGCAGGGGCGCTTTCTCGTCTGGTCGGCTGAGGAGGAGCGCTATTGGTTCCTGTCGGCTCGTGATGGGATCGACCGTTTTCGCAGGCTGGCGGCCGGCCACGAAGATAAATGCTCGTTCCAGGAAATTGCGCGGTCGGCAACGGGACTGCCGGTCCATGCTTTTCGGCTCGGCTCCGGTCCGAAGAAAATTGCGCTGATCTCGGGAATGCACGGCTGCGAACCGAGTGGCCCGCGAGGGTTGCTATCCTACCTGGATGCGTTGATCAACGGCACCCGGCCATTCGGCTTTGAGGTCGATCCCGAAAAGACGCTCGAAGGCGTCACGCTCTGCGTCATTCCGCTGATGAACCCCGGCGGCGCCGAACGATTTTCGTGGCACTATCCGGGCTGCTGGCACGGCACCTGGTTGCGGCGTTGGGATGCGGCCGAGCAAATGAAGTTTTTCGCCGAGGCCAACGAGCCGGAGCATTTCCTGTACGGCAGCTACGTGAAAAAGGCGCCAATGCGCTTCACGCCGGATCAGATCGCGCGCTGGGAATCGACCGGCAACGTGATCGGATCGAGCCTCACCGATGCCGGGCTCGACATGTGGTTTGACTGGGATGAAAGCTACGGGCCTGAAACGCGCGGAACCAAAGCGCTGTTCGAGGCGGTGAAGCCGCAAACGATCGTCGACTTCCACAATTTCATGTATCCCACCGAAGTGTTCGCGCCCACCGTCTACTCGCGCGGCGCGCCCGCCGCCGAAGAACGCGCGCTCGCCGAAGGCATCCAGCAAGCCTGGCGCCATCGGTCCATCCTGTTCCACGACCGGCCGCCCCGCCCTTATCCGAAGCCTGCCGAGAAATATTACGAGGATTACTGGTTTCACGGCCTCGGCGCCCGCTGCCTCATCATCGAGGAGAACGGCGGCGAGCTTTCAACCGCCGGTGCCGAATACGAACCGACCCCGGGCGCGCGCCCGCTCACCCGCCGCGAATCGCTTGCCACCGTTTTCGTCGCCGCCGACGCCATCGTAAACCACATTATCGACGACGCATAAACCCATGTGAGCGCCACGCACGCCGTCCCATCCCGAAAAGCTGAGGCACAGCGTTTAGCGAAGCAATCGTTGCTTCACGCGGGCGGCCAATTCTCCCAAGGTAACGGGGCGGAAGACGATCGCTTCGAAGCCCTGCGCCCGAAGCGCCGCTTCGCCCGCCGAGGTGCGGCTCGCGATCACCCATACGGGTACGCGCCGAGCCAGCGCGGACAGCGTGTCTATCTCATCGCGAGCCGCCGGCGCCGACACGTCCGCCACCACGAGCGCGGCTCCGCGCGCTTTACTTCCGACCGACTCAGCGGCTTCGGAAGCCGAGAGATACGCCTTCACGCGCAAGCCCTCCTCGATCAGTTGCGCTCGCAAAAGCGCGCGCGACTGCCAATCGCGTGAGACCAGAAACACCGTCTTGGGACGCGCAAACATCTGCCGAGAATTACACGCGCGACGACCATCGCTAGCACGGTGGCTTCTGAGCGCCCGAATTCTGGCGGTTCAGGGTCGCTGCTCGATTCGGTGATTCAGGAATTTTCCAGGAAAGCCCGAAGGGGTTTAACCGCGCCAGGAGAGGCCCTCCGAGAATCGCCATCGGCAGAGCGCATGATCAGCGTTCAGCTTTCAGCCATCAGCAGTCAGGTGTCAGGGTTCAGCCAGGCGCTGCCCGCTGATCGCTTGACGGCTGAAGGCTGAATAGCCGCTAGACAAGCCGGGGATCGCGCGAAGTCCCGTGGATATCAGCCGGCGGAGCTGCAATCGCTTCTGTATTGCCCGTCTCGAGCGAGCGATGAATGGCGATGAGCGTGGCCGTAACCTGGCGCCCATCGAACGCCGTGACCCCCGGCTGGATTCCGTCGCGAATGGAGCGCAAGAAATCTTCGAGACAATTCGGGAACGCGCCGCGCAATCGCCCGAAAATCTCTGCCGTCAGAAACCCTTTGGGGTACGAGAATTTTGTGTCCGTGCTCACCTCGAGAGATTCGTACTTGCGATCCAGGCTGACGTGTCCCTTCGAGCCCACCACTTGAATCAGCGAGTCCACCAGCGCGGGAAAACCCTTGGGATAAATCCACCCGGACTCAAACGTGATAAAAGCGCCCGACGCAAACTTCACCTGCGCCTGAATGATGTCAAAGGTCGGAATGCCTCGCGCTGCAAGCACTTCCTTGCGCCCCCACGCGCGCGCTTCCACCGGTTCCGCGTCAAGCCACCAGCGCAGCAGATCGATGTCGTGCGACGAAAGGAACCACGCGGAAGTGGTTTGGCCCGCCCAACCGATGTGGTCGGTAGGAACCCAGAGGGTGTCGTTTTTGCGCGCGTAGCCGGCGAGCGGAACGCCAATTTCCCCTGATTGAATCACCTGTTTTGCCTGATAATAGGGCGCGAGCCAGCGATGATTGAACGCGACTTGGACGAACCGCTTCGACTCGCCCGCGATTCGGATCAACTCGTCCGCTTCACCGAGGTTCGTGGTAAAGGGTTTTTCAACCAGCGCGTGGCGGCCGGACGCGAGCACCGCGCGAGTGGGCTCGAAGTGCTGATGGTCCGGCGTGGCGACGACCACCGCATCGAGATCGGCGCGCTCGAGCATTCGGCGGTAATCGGTATCGCCGTATGGAACGCTGAACCTGGCCTTGAGTTCATCCACGCGGTCCTGGCGCAACGAGCAGACCGCCGACAATTCCGACAGCGGATGCGTCGAATAGACCTTGGCGTAGAGCTCACCCATCACTCCGAGCCCGATGATGCCAATTCGAACGCGATCCATGCTTCGTCTCCTCCCGCGCTGCGGTAGCGCGCCGCGCGCGTTATCTCGGAGCCGTAATCAACCGGAGAAAGTTCTGTCTGAGGATCATCTCTTTGGCGGCGTCCGCGATGCGCGCCGTCAGCACGCGTCCCACGCTCACGGCGGCTTCGAGATACGGCATATCGGAGCCAAACAGCACGCGCTCGGCCCCGATCGCCTCCACGCAGTGCTCAAGAACGGTGCGATGGCTCTGCGACCCGGCGATGTCGAGATACAGGTTCGAACATTCGCGCGCCGCTTCCAGTGCCTGCTCGTACCCCCTCCAGGTGACGCCCGAATGCCCGATCAGAATCGTTGCGCGCGGATGCGCTCGCGCGATCGGAGCGAGAAGCAGCGGACCGCAGAGGGGATCGGAATCCCAGGTGTGAACGAGCACGACCGCGCCGGTCTGATTGGCGTAATCCCAGATGGGCGCGTAATTGGCGCCGCTGATCGCGTAGTGGTGAGTCGCCGGGTGGAGCTTGACGAGAGGAGGGGAATGAAAATGCGCCCACCGGTTGAGCTCCTCAAGAGCCTGACCACGCGGATTTGGATTCACGGTCACGTAACCCATAAAGCGCTCTGGGTACCGTCGCAGAACCTCCTCAACCTCCGCGTTGCCGCGGGGGCAGTTGTTATAGCAGGCCAAGGTCGAGGTCACAGCCAGGACTTGGATGTTCAGCACATCCATCACCGCGATCATCTCCTCCGGCTCGGTCTTGTAAGCCGGAAAATCGGGGTGGATGCCGATGTGCCCGTGGCAATCGACGATGGGAATCGGAGATCGCATTGTGACCTATGGAGCGTCGCGCCGGAGCAGCCGCCGCAGGTTGCCGCCTGCAATCGCGGCTCGCGCAGCGTCGGAAATTCGGGCCGTCGCCAATACCGCCAGCGCCGCGCCAGGTGTGTAAAGAGGCAGACGGCTGCCGAAAAGCGCGCGATCGGCGCCGTGGCGCTCGACGAAGGATTCAAGCTGCCGGTGCGCCAGATACGTGGAGGTTTCGAAATACAGCCCGGGGAAACGCCTCAGCAGCGGGAAGAGATAGCGATCGCTGCGATACCCAATGTCGAGAAACAATACAGAGAGACGCGGAAAATTCTCGAGCAAACGAGCCAAGGCGTCCCAATCCAGATCCTCGCGCGAGATCAGCGTAAGGACCTGCTTCGCCTGCAGGTATTCGCACAACTCGCCCGAGCACCACGGCGCCGCGGAGAAGTTATGCCGCTCGGGTCCAAAGGAAAGGCGTGTGGCTCGCGCGTCGTGCTCGCGCACGCAGGCCAACGTTTCCGGAGTCAGAGCCCACGCCGGAACCAGGCGCTCGCTCTGGAGGGCGGCCAAAGTCCGGTTTCCCGCTGCCGCATCATATTCCTGCGCGGCGAAGTGCGACGCGAGGGCGGCACGAATGCCGAATCGATCCATTTCCGCTAGCAGCTCCGGCATTTCAAGCGCCAGCGCGCCGTGAATGCCGGAGGGTCCCGCGGTGACGTGCGCATCGAAAACATCCATCTCGAAGCTGCGGGTTGGCGTAATCGCCATCGAGATCAGGCCGTCTCGGATCATTGGCGAGCTTCATCCGGCTCGACTTCGTGATACCGAAAACAATCGGTGAGATGATCGTTCACCATTCCGACGGCCTGCATAAACGCGTAGCAAATCGTCGAGCCGGTGAAGCGGAAGCCGCGGCGAATCAACTCCTTGCTCATAACGTCCGACTCGGGCGATCGGGCCGGGACCCGCTTCACCAATCGCCAGGCGTTCTTCTTCGGATGGCCGCCAACAATCCTCCAGACGAAGGCGTCAAAACTGCCAAACTCACGCTGAACTTTGAGAAAGGCTTTGGCGTTGTCGACGGTTGAAGCGATCTTCAGCCGGTTGCGGACGATGCCAGGGTCGGCGAGCAATCGATCAATGCGGCGCGCGTCAAACCGAGCCACTTTGGCAGGATCGAACCCTGCGAAGGCGCGGCGATAATTCTCGCGCTTCTTGAGAATCGTCTCCCAGCTCAAACCGGCCTGCGCGCCCTCCAAAATCAGAAACTCAAACAGGAGCCGGTCATCGTGCACCGGCCGCCCCCATTCTGTGTCGTGATACGCGATCCCAAGCTCCGTCACCGCCCAGGAACACCGTTTGACGCCGTTCGTTTTCATGGCAAGCTCGTGTCGTTCAGCCGTCCGCAGGGATTGCGTAAGTGGTCTTATTCGGAAATCCCCTCCTGAAATTGCCTCACGCGCCCCTTCTCAACGATCCATAAACACCCGGTAATGTCGCCGTGACGAAAACCGCCAATCAGGGTTTTAATTGTCTCCACCAGATCGTCGTGACTAGGTTTGCGAGGCAAGCGCAAGACTGCGATACCTGTCGTATTCGGAAGGCCTGAACACGAGGGGATTACTGAAATCCAAATCCAGGGTGAGAAGGCAGCGCCCCTCGCGCCGGCAGGTCTCGATCAATGCTTGATCGGTCGCCGAGAAGAAATCTTCCGACGCCACGGTTGCCACATCATGACCCGCTTACCTGAGAAGATCGATGGCGCGGCGGCCAGGTTCTCGTCGAGCTTGAGTCTCATCGATCAGTTTCGGCAAAAATTTCGACGTACCGCTCCCGCGACATCTCCGCACCGTACGCGATACAGGCGAGAATGTCGTCGTGGCTGAGATCCGGGTATTCTTCGAGCACTTGCTCGGCGCTCGCCCCGCTGGCGAGGAAATCCAGTATGAGTGAAACCCAGATGCGGTGGTCGCGAATACACGGTTTTCCGAAGCAAACCTTGGAGTCGATCGTAATCCGCGATAGCAACTCATCTCGTTTCATGCGCAGTGCTCCTTCGACCGGACTATACCACAAAAATAAATCGAACCTTTGAATCGGGTGCCGTAGCGTTTCGGCGCCCATACAGTAGCCGCGACCCACCGCCAACGCCAGAAGATCTACCATCGGAGATTGCATCAGAATCATCATCGCACGCGGTACATGACGATTCCGCCGAACGCCATCAGGATCGCCGCATAAGCAAAAGCGGACGCGGGCGAGACCGCTGTCCACAATGCCCCGACCACCACGCTCGCCGCAAGATCGCCCGCGCCGTTGACCGTTCCAAGCACTCCGTAAGCGGTTCCCCGGATCTCCGTGCCGATGAAATCCGCCGTGGCCGCTCCTTCGAGAGCATCAACGGCTGCCATCGAGAATCCGCTCAGAGCGAAGAGCGCAAGAAGATAGACGACGAAATCCAGTTTCCAGCGGAATGCGGCGAGAAGACCAAGCGACGCCAGCGCTCCGGCACCATAGCCGATGGAAAGCAAACCGCGCCGCCCCAGCCGGTCCGACAGCGCGCCCACCGGATATGTCAACGCAGCATAGAAAACGTTGTAGCCGACGTACAGCAATCCCGCAATTTCCGCCGCGCGTTTCAGGCCGTAACTTGGCACGAGCAACTGCGCGGCCGCGAGGATCATCAGGCTTCGCGCAAAATCGCCCATGCCAAAGATGCCGACCCCTAACAAAAATCTCCAGAACGGACGCGGCAACGCTCTGAGGGTGGTCCACAGTTTTATCTGCGAAGGAGCGCCGCGCTTTTCCCGAACAAGCGCGGCGAATGCGACGCCCGAGCCAATCCCGGGAATGAGCGTCAGCAGAAAGATGATCCGAAAAGGCTCGGAAGGATCGCCGGTTCGCGGGTGAAGATAAGTGAGCAGCCAAACGCCGGCGAGAGGCCCGATAATCGCGCCAACCGTATCTCCGGCACGGTGAAATCCGAATGCTTTTCCGCGTGCGCTTGGCGGAACTGAATCGGCCAGCATCGCGTCGCGCAGCGGGCCGCGAACCCCGCGCCCAAACCATCCCACAGTGCGGCCTACGAGCAAGAGCGGCAATCCAGTCGCCAAGGAGAAGAGCGACTGCGAGATGCCGGTGAGAAAATAGCCTCCCACCGTCACGGGCTTTCGATGTCCCAGCCGGTCGGACATCCAGCCGGAGCCTAGCTTTACGAAACTGGACGTAGAATCCGCGACGCCTTCGATTACTCCCAACACCGCGGGCGAGAGGCCGAGGACGGCCAGGAAGCCGGGCAGCACCGCCGTTGCCATCTCGTGGCTGGCGTCCGAAAGCAGGCTCGTGACGCCCATCCCCACGACGTTGCGATTCAGCCAGGATTCACGAGGAGAGCTTTTAGGCTTGGCAGAGGTCATTCAGAGCGGTCGGAGCGCCGGAGCTGTGGCGCCGCCGGAGTGCACGGCGCCGTTTCGTAAGGCCAGGGACGTGCGCCTCTCGCGAATCTTTGGGGACAGATTACATTTTGCTCGTTGGATCGAGCATCGGTTTCAGTTTCACAGAGATGACGTGGAGGGAATTGCCGTGCCGAACGCCGTCGATTTGAATGATCCAGCCGGGACATCGGGCGAACATTTCCTGGTGGTCCAATTGCAATACTTTCCCGCCCCATTCCAGAACGTACTTCGCGCCTCCGGCAACGCATTTCTTCACGCAATTCCTGTCCGCAACGGTTGCCGCTGGGTGATTGTTACCACATTTGCTGTCGCTGACCTCGCCCCCGAAGGTCTCGGCGAGCGCGAGCGCTCCGAACATCAGCACCATGGCGGCCAAGACCGTAAGCTTCTTGAGCACTTTGATTCGCCTCCGCCGCGGAGATGAAAGAACCTCGCATACATATAACGCGGCGGTTTGCTCACGTCAAGAGCAGCCCCGGCCGGCAGGAGCTCACGGAGCGGCGCTACGGTGTTTCGGCGTCCTCCACCTGCGTCATTTTTGCCTTGACACCCGGCGCGGACGCCTTATAACGTGTGGCGTCTGCGGCGCAACGAATCTCCATTTCGCAATGCAGAACGTGTCAAGGAGTTGGAAGGTGAGAAAAAAGCACGTGCGGCTTGCCGCGTTGTTACTTCCCGGAATCACGCTGCTGAGTTTCAGTCGCACCGGCTGGAGCGCTCCGAAGCGTGCCCCGGTAGCGTACGCCGCGTGGAGCTTCCATTCAAATTTCGAACCGGGCATCGCGGGTTGGATGAGCTTCCCCCTCGCGCAGGATGTGGGCTACGACCCGAGCATCTACACCACAGAACAGAACGGGCGATTCGTGCTGGTGCGTGACGTGATCGCGTACGGCCAGCGCGATTTGCACGTCGGTTTGATCCGCACACTCGCCTTTCACGCTAACCCCAGTTCCATGATACAGCTCGATTACGAGCTGGTGGCGGGAGGCTCGCCCGGAGCCTTGCGCCTGATCTTCGCCGCAGGCGACGGAAGGCGGTATTCGGCCGCGCTGCCGGTTTCGTTGGGAGAGCACGCGGTCCGCATCACCGGCGCCCAGTTGGGCGTACCGGCTGGTGGAACCGCAATCCAGGCTCTCGTGCTCGAAACCGATCTCTCTAGACCTATTCTCGGCTCGCACAACCGGCTGATCGTGTTCACGTTCGGCGTCGAGGCGGAGCGGCCGTTGTCGGTTCCCGTCTCCTCCCCACCGCTGACGACTGATCCGGCAACCGGTACCGTCGTTGCCGCCAACGGCGCCATCACGCGCGGCGAACTTCGGCTGCGCCTCGCCAAAACGGCCTCCCGCGTTCAGGTGGCGCTCTACGACGGCTCCGGCCGCCTGCAAAGATCCGAGATGCTCGAAGCCGGCCAGATCGAAGCGGCAATCTCACTGGCGCCGAACGGCGAGCCTTTAACACCCGGCCTTTGGACCGCGAAGCTAACGGATTCGAACGCCCGCACGATGTTCCGTTTTCTCGTGCTCGGCAAAATACCGCCTCATCCGCGCGTGCTGCTTTCCGAGGCGCGCCTCGCCGAGCTCCGCGAGCAGATGGACTCGAATCCTTTGCTGAGAATCATCAAGCTTCGCGCGCCCGAGCTTGCCGCAAGCCTCGATTACAATCCCGGCGCCGGCGACAACATCGCGATGTTGCCCTCCGTATCCGTCCACACCGCGACAGTGTCGTATTTCCGCTTGATGGAGTCGTATAGCAACTCAATCATCTTCGACGCGCTGGTGTTTCGCCTTACAGGAAACCGGCAGGCGCTCGACGCCGCGCGCCGCGGCCTCCTGACGATCTGCCAATGGCGTACTTGGACTCCGAATTGGTTCCCCGGCCTTCACACTTACTACGAGGTGGGAGTATTCTCGCAGCGCGTCGCGTTGGCCTACGACCTGATCGCGGACCACTTCACCGCCGAGCAGAAGGCGGCCATCACCGCGGCGTTCTGGAAGGACTCGATTGAGCCGACGCTGTCCGACTATTTCCTGCTGGACCGCCTTCCCATCGCGGCGAGCAACCACGAAGCGAACTCGGTGGGCGGAGCGATTGCCGTTCTCGTCGCCGTGTACGGCGATGCGCCCGCGTGGAATGACCGGCTGAGAACAGCGCTGGCTCAACTCATTGCGTGCGATGAGCGCTTGCTCGGACGCG
>JBOGKE010000072.1:0-10317 GCA_050745265.1 Terriglobia bacterium | reverse complement strand
CAGCCGCGGACTTAAAGGACAAGTCTGCATTGCAAGGTCGTAAACGCTTGCTTTGTTGGCAAACTCTTGCGGCGTCCTTCCGGCAGAACCCCTCACCCGGCTCGCTCCACTCGCCCCCCTCTCCCCTCAAGAGAGGGGACCCGAGGAAGGAGGGCGGGTGAGGGCTTTGGTTGCGGCTTTGCCGCGCTGCGCTACTCGGCTCTGGAGCACATCGCTACATTACTGGAAGCCGCTTCTTCCACACCTCGTTCAGAGTCTTCTCGGCGACGCGCGCAAGGTGTTCTGCGAACGACCCTTCGTAGCGGAAGCGCGTTGAAATCTCACCCGAATCCCACGTGATCTCGAGGTCCCAGGCGGTCTGCCTGCCCGGTTTCGTGCCGGCAGCCGCTGCCGCAGGATGCACCGCAACGGCCTGAATACTCGCAATCGGAATCTCCTCAAAGCGCGTGTAATCATCGGCTGATAGCACAACCAGGCGTTCAGGTGTGACGTAAATGGCGACGCAGGGGCGCCGCTTAAGGTGGGTCGCGTCGATCAGCACGCCGCCGTTCAACGCGATGAGCGCGCCCAGCTCGCGAGAAACTTCGTCGGCAGTCTTCCGGACCGGCCGGGCGCGGATCAAAGCTCCAAACAGGATCAGAATGATTCCGGGCGGAACATAGACGGGAATTGAATGGGAGCGAAATCCGTGCCAGACGAGCCACGCACCCGCGACCGCTGAGATCACGCGGAGGGTGTTCCAGGCGCGCCGATTTCGCCGCAAGCGCCTCAGCTTAGGAATCGCCAGGACCGCGGTAAAGAGCAGAGTCACGCCTGCGCGCACGAGCGAACGCTGGACGGACTGGCTGGGAGGCGACTTCGAGGTTGATTCCTCTGCCATACCGGCGCTCTCCTGAAAACGTCGGCCGCACACCGCTCGTCCGGCTCGCGGACTTCGCTTTGCTCTCCAGAAACTTCAGACCGAACGGCCAAAAGGCCCGGAGGGCCGGAAGAAAGTAGCCCCGGGCGTAAGCCCGGGGTTAAGGACAGCGCCACACGTATTCTTGCCGCGCCATTCAGCCAGTCTACACGTTGGACGAGTCTTTGACGGGGAATGCTCGGCTTTATTTCTCGATGAGGGCGAGCAGGCGGGCGGCAGGTGCGGGGCTGACGGTTGACGCTAAGCGGTTACCCGTGGGGCGCAAGGGATTGGCCGACCACGGGTAACCGCCACTGGGCGCGGCCCCTACAGGCACCGCGCCGAAGGCAAATTATTGTGTGCCTCCAGGATTTGGAGACGACGCCTGCGTGGATGCACTCTCGCCCGGCAACTGAGGTACGAGCACGGTCACATCGACGCGCCGGTTCATAGCACGTCCTTTGCGCGTGTGGTTCGAATCGGCAGGGGCCGCTTCGCCGTAACCCAAGTTGTAGATCTTCACCAGCGGGACCTCTCCGTTCGAGGTCAGGTAGCGAACCACCGTGTCGGCTCGCCGCTGGCTCAACTGGATGTTGTAAGTCTTCGGGCCGCTGGTGTCCGTATACCCTTGAACCTGAATCACGTAGTGCTTCAGCGGCTTGACGGCCTGGATCAGCGAATCGAGGGATTGCTTATCCTCGCTGGTCAGCGTGCTGCGGTTCAGCCCGAATCGCACCGTCGAGTGCTGAGCAGCCTTGTAGTTGTCCAGATTGTCGGCCGTTTCCTGAGCCTGATCGGCCTTTGAGACACCCTGCTGCGCAAGCTGATTGGCGGCCTGCGCGTGTTGGTCAGCCTGGCCCGCAGCCTGATTAGCCTGCTGAGCCGAGTTTCTCGCCTCGCCGATGCCAGACTCCGATCTTTGATCGACGTCCTTGATCTGGTCAGAGTTCTGCGCGATCTGCTGGTTAGCCTTCTGCATCTTGACGGAGAGCGGCTGCACGCCGCTCTGCACCGATTGGTTGACGTATTTCTTCGTGGCGCATCCGGCCGTAGCAATTACCAAAGCGCCCAGCGCCACCGCGAAAAGCTCGATTGATTTTTTATAGCCGTTCATAAAAACTCCTCCCGCCCTGCGATTACTCTTATAGTATTCTGGAAGCTTGCATTCGGGCTGCCAGATAGCCGCGACTGCATAACCTTCGTGAAATCAACATCAATCACCCTCCGGGCGAGCGTAACGAAGCTTCTGGCTCAGGCAAGGCTTGTAAAATTTCCATTGCCAAGGGGTATTTACGACGGGCGTAGGTTGCTGCGGCGCCGGCGCGGCAGAGGCGCTTCGAATTGACCTCCAGCTTTGCAGCGCGGCTGCCGCCCGGGCACGCCCGTCGATGCGGGTGGGGATATGTCCATAGCTGATTTCATTTTCGGGAGGCCGCTGAGCTCGGCGGAGGAGCGAGGCCAGACCCTCAGCACGCGGGCGGGCATTCCCGTCTTTGGTCTCGACGCGCTCAGCTCGGCCGCGTACGGACCCGAGGCCGCTCTCGTCCTGCTCATTCCTCTCGGGCTGGCGGGAATTCACTACATCATTCCGATCACCATCGCGATCGTGGTGCTTCTCTCGATCGTCTATTTCTCTTACCGGCAAACCATCGAAGCGTATCCCACCGGCGGCGGCTCTTACACCGTGGCGCGCGAGAATCTGGGCGACTTTGCCGGGCTGCTCGCGGCTGCGGCGTTGATGGTGGACTACGTCCTCACCGCCGCCGTCGGAATTTCGGCCGGCGTGGGCGCGCTCGTCTCGGCACTTCCGGAGCTTGAGAAGCACACTCTCCTGATCTGCCTTGTGATTCTTGCCGTGGTGACGCTGGTCAATCTCCGCGGAATTCGCGAGGCGGGGCTGGTGTTTCTCGCGCCCACCTACGTCTTTATTGCGACAATGCTGATCACGCTCGCCTGGGGCGTGGCGAAGGCGCTCGCCGCGCACGGGCATCCCGCGCCCATCGTAGCGCCGCCCCGAATGCACGAGGTGGAAACGGCGGTCGGCGCGTGGGTGCTCCTCAAGGCGTTTTCGAGCGGCTGCACGGCCATGACCGGCGTGGAGGCGGTCTCGAACGGCGTCAGAGCTTTTCGCGAACCGGTGGTCAAAACGGCGCAGCGGACGCTGACGGCTATCATCGCTCTGCTGATTGTATTCCTCCTCGGCATCGCCTACCTCGCAAACGCCTACCACATCGGCGTTACGCCGCCCGGCTCCCCGGCTTACCAGAGCGTTCTGTCGCAGCTCATCAGCGCGGTAGCGGGGCGAAACCTGTTTTACGATATTACGATCGCTTCCATCCTGGGCGTGCTCTCGCTTTCGGCAAACACCGCGTTCGCGGACTTCCCGCGCCTGTGCCGCATGGTGGCCGAAGACGGATTTCTTCCTGTGCCCTTCGTGCAGCGCGGGCGTCGGCTGGTGTACTCGCAGGGCATTTACGTGCTCGCGTTCGTCTGCGCCGTGCTCCTGATCGTGTTCGGAGGCGTCACCGACCGGCTGATCCCGCTCTTCGCCGTGGGCGCTTTTCTCGCCTTCACGCTTTCGCAGGCAGGAATGGTGGCGCATTGGGTCCGTAAAGGCGGCGCGAAGGCGCGGCACAACATGCTGATCAACGGCCTCGGGGCGGCGGCGACCGCCGGCACCGTGCTCGTGATCACGATCTCAAAATTTGCCGAAGGGGCGTGGATTACCACGCTGCTGATTCCGGCGATCATCGCGCTGATGTATTCTATCCGGCGGCACTACGACAGCGTCACAGCGGAAACGGCCGACCCCACGCCGCTGACGCTGCGAGGGCTCGATAAGCCGCTGATCGTCGTTCCCGTCCTCGGCTGGAACCGGGTTTCCGAACGGGCTTTGCGCTTCGCCCTGACCCTTTCCGGGGACGTGCAGGCGCTTCACATCAAGACGGAAGCCGACAATGACGACTTGGCGGCCCGCTGGAGCACGTTTGTCGAGGCGCCCGCGACCGAAGCGGGGCTCGCTTCGCCGCCGCTCGTCGTCGTCAAATCACCTTACCGGTTTGTGGTGAACCCGATCGTCGATTTCGTCCTCGATCTCGAAAAGAAGCACCCGGAACGGCAGGTTGCGGTGGTGGTGCCGGAGCTCGTCGTGAACCACTGGTATCAGTACGTGCTCCACAACCAGCGGCCCAAATGGCTGAAAGCGCTTCTGCTGCTCAAGGGCAGCTCGCGGGTGGTTGTGATTACGGTGCCGTGGCACCTCGGTACGCAGGACGGATACCCGTAAGGTGCTAAATGGAGGGATTCTTCATTTCAATCAGTGACTCATGTCGCTCTGCGACGCTCCGAATGATGAAAAGGCGGGCGCATTGTATCGGGGCACAATCACGGCTCGAGCGGTTTTTTCCCGTTAAACGCCGCAGAACCCAGGAGCGGCGGTCAGTATTGTAATACCGTAAATCTTTGTTTTGTGGGCAAGGATTTTGGGCCGTGTCAGTACCGAGTGCCACACGGGCCTGCGGCCAACCGATCGTGGTGAAAATCACCATCGTCACCCCCGCGTAGGCGGGGGTCCAGGCTCAAACGACGTGGATCCCCGCTTTCGCGGGAATGACGGGTCCTGTCGATTTTCGACAGAGCGAAACGAGGAATCTTGCTCTGGGGCGTACCGTGAAAAGGCGCAGGGCGAGATTCCTCGTCGCTCCGCTCCTCGGAATGACATCCGAATCTGATTGCGGCCAAAGGGCCGCTCTGCGCTACGGCCGACTTTCATCGCTGACGAACCTGGCGGATTTGCAATGACCGTTGATGAAGAGCTCGAGCACTTCGCCGACGCGCTCCGGCGGCTGAAGATTGAGTACGACGCCTACCTCAGCGGAGGCGCCCGCAGGCCGCCCAACGTCCTCCTTGCGCGTGTGGAAAAGCTCATCAAGAAATATGGCGCAGGGAACCTTGACCTCACCTATCGGCAGCGGTACCGCTTCAGCCAGCTCGCGCAGAGCTACTTTTCGAACAAGAACCTTTGGCGCCGCAAGCAGAAGGCTCGAGACGAGGGCGGCGCTGCGGAGCGGCGTCATCACGAGGCGCTTCCGGACGAGGAATCGTTCAGTATTTCGTGGGCCGATCCCGACCGCGAATCCGAAAAGGTGCGCCGGCTCCTCGATGCCGTGATTCGCGCCCGTTTCCGCACGGGAGAGACAGCCGAATTCGACTCCGGCCGTTTCGCCGCCTTCATACGCGAAAAGACCCGCCAGTACAGGGAATCTCTCGATTGCGACCGGGTCTGTTTCACCGTTTCCGTCGAGGGCGGTCGCGTGAAGCTGCGGGCAAGAAGAGGGGAAACCTAGCTGCGCCCTTCTGGAGTCCGGAGGCGGAAGTCCGAAGTCGGAAGCCCGGAGTCCTGGGTCCGAAGTCCGGAATCCGAAGTCCGGAGTCCGGAGTCTGGAGTCCGGAGCCTGGAGTCTGGAATTCGGGATCTGAAGTCCGGAATCTGGAATCTGGTTTTCCCCGGCCTCTCGGTCCCGCGATTCACCGGGCTCCAGTAGAGCCCGTGCGGAATAATAATCGCGTTCGTCCCATCCCTCTCAATTTTCCCATGGCTCTGCGATACACTTTACTCCGTGTCGCAGCTTCCCAGTGGGAGGCGCGATTCTCCGGGGCGGAGACGTTCGGCGTTGCAAAACTCGAGGAACGAAGCCTAGCAAACCTTTAGAATCAACATTTCTATTCTTTTTCTAATCTTCGCAGGATACACGGAGACGCAATGAAAAAGGTGACACGCGCGCTGATCAGCGTCAGCGACAAACAAGGCGTGGCGGAATTCGCGCGGGGGCTCGCCCGCCTGGGCGTGGAAATCGTCTCGACGGGAGGCACCGCGAATCTGCTACGCCAGGGGGGGTTGAGCGTGCGCGACGTGGCCGAGCTCACGGGCTTCCCCGAGATGCTCGACGGGCGTGTCAAAACCCTTCATCCCAAGGTTCACGGCGGGATTCTGGCCGTTCGGTCGAACGCTGCGCACCGCAAGCAGGTGGAGGAGCAGGGAATCGGCTTCATCGATCTGGTGGCCGTGAACCTTTATCCCTTCGAGCGCGCGGCGGCGCGTCCCGGAGTTGAGATGAATGAGCTGATTGAGAACATTGATATCGGCGGGCCCTCAATGATCCGGTCGGCGGCGAAGAATTTTGAAGACGTGGTGGTGGTGGTCGATCCGGCGGATTACGCGAGCATTCTCGGCGAGGCTGAGCGCAGCGCGGGCGCGATCTCGGGCGAGACGCGGGCGCGCCTTGCTCGCAAAGCTTTCGCGCGCACCGCCGCTTACGATGCGGCGATTGCCTCGGAGCTCGACCGGAGAGAAGGGCAGAGCGGGTTGCCCAATACTCTGCGGTTCAACTTCCCCAAAATTCGCGATCTGCGCTATGGAGAAAACCCGCATCAGACAGCGGCGCTTTACGCCGATCCGGCGGTTGCGGGCCACGGCGTCGCCTCAGCGCAGCAACTGCACGGCAAAGAGCTGTCGTTCAACAACCTTGTCGATCTCGACGCGGCTTGGCAGCTCGCCGCCGAGTTTGAGGAGCCGGCGACCGCGATCATCAAGCACACCAATCCTTGTGGCGCAGCTCTCGGTGCGACCCTGGCCGAGAGCTACCGCCGCGCGCTGGCCGTCGATCCCGTTTCCGCCTTCGGCTCGGTGATCGCTTTCAACCGCCGCGTCGATGCGGAGACGGCGGCTGAGCTCGCGGCGCTTTTCACCGAAGCCATTGCCGCGCCTGGGTTCGATCCGGCGGCGCTCGAACTTCTGCAAAAGAAGAAGAACCTCCGCCTGATGCAGATGCCGGACACGGCCGCCGAGACTCCGCAGGGACTCCAGCTGAAAACTGTCAGCGGCGGGCTGCTCGTCCAGACGCCCGACACCGCTGATTCGCCCGAAAACGCCGAGGCGAATGAGTGGAAATGCGTCACCGAGCGGCAACCGGAACCGGCCGAGCGGCGCGCGCTCTGTTTTGCCTGGCGCGTGGTGAAGCACGTCAAATCGAATGCAATCGTGTTTGCGCGCGAGGGGACGCTGGCGAGCGTCGGCGCCGGGCAGATGAGCCGCGTCGACGCGGTGCGCTTCGCCGTGATTAAAGCGCGCGAGCTCGAGCACGATCTGGGCGGCGCCGTGGTTGCATCGGACGCTTTCTTCCCCTTTCCCGACAGCGTCGAAGCAGCGGCCCAGGCGGGCGCGGCCGCGGTCGTGCAGCCCGGCGGCTCGGTCCGCGACACCGAGGTGATCGCCGCAGCAAACCGCCTTGGCCTGGCCATGCTGTTCACGGGGACAAGGCACTTCAGGCACTGAGGCCGTAGCGCCCGGCCTTACAGGCTGCGGAAAAACCCCGGACCGTGTCATTCTGAGGAGCCGCAGGCGACGAAGAATCTCCGTATTTGTTTGATTCTTAAATGCGGAGATTCTTCGCGGAGTTTACCCTGAGCGGAGGCGAAGGGCTCAGAATGACATTTGGCAGCGCCTTTTTCCGCAGCCTGTTTAGCTCGGCACGTGCCGCCACTTTCGCAGCGCTCAGGGCAGGCTCTGAAGGGCGGCGCTACACTCTTTATGAAGCTTATTTATTCGGATCAATACGATCTCAACCTGGGCCCGCACGTCTTCCAATCAGTCAAATTCCGGCTAACCGCGGAAAAGCTCATCGAAGAGGGCGTGGTCGCCGCGACGGACCTTCTCGAGCCCGCGCCGGCCTCGGATGAAGACATTGGGAGAGTCCATACTGCCGAATACATCCGCAAGCTCAAAGACGGAACGCTTTCCTACGACGAAATTCTGATGATGGAAGTTCCCTACTCGTCCGCGCTGGTGCGGGCCGTCTGGCTAGCTGCTGGCGGCTCGACGCTTGCGGGGCGCACGGCGATCGAGGAGGGCGTCGCGATGAACGCCGGGGGCGGCTTTCATCACGCTTATCCGAACCACGGAGAAGGATTTTGCGTGATCCACGATGTTGCGGTGGCGATCCGCCGCTTGCAGGCCGACGGGGCGATCCGCACCGCGATGACGGTGGACTGCGACGTTCATCAGGGCAACGGAACCGCGTTTATCTTCCGCGACGATCCGAGCGTGTTTACCTTCTCAATTCATCAGGAACGGAACTACCCTTCCTTCAAGCCGCCGAGCAGCCTGGATATTAACCTGGAAGACGGCATCGAAGATGATGCATACCTCGCCGCGCTCGGAGACGGCCTCGATCAGTCGCTCGGTCGATTCCACCCGGATCTTATTTTCTACATTGCTGGCGCGGACCCGTACCGCGAAGATCAGCTCGGCGGGTTGATGCTGAGCCTCGACGGGCTGATGCGCCGTGACCGGCTCGTCTTCGAAAAGGCCGGGACGATACCCGTCGCCGTGACGCTGGCCGGAGGTTATGCCCGCCGCCTGGAAGACACCGTCGCAATACACGTGAACACGGGCCGCGTAGCCAAGGAGTACGCCAGGTAGCCGGATAAACAAGGCTATGCACTGGTGTATGTAGCGCCGGGCTTTACGCCCGGCACTTGCCCGCGCTATCGCTGTGCTCAGGCAGGCTCTGAAGAGCGGCTCTACCGCGATCGCGATCTGTGAAACTCCCTGCCCCGAACTTCGTATAAAGGACGGAAGGCTTCATGTCGAACGGAACTCACAACCACACCGCCGTCGTTGAAGCGCGCGGCCTTCGCAAGCATTACGGAAACGTTGAGGCGCTGCGAGGTGTCAGCTTCGAAATCCTGAAGGGCGAAGTATTCGGCCTGCTCGGGCCGAACGGCGCCGGAAAAACGACTACGATCGAAATCCTGGAAGGTTTGCGCCGGGCAGACGCCGGGACGGTGCGGGTGTGCGGCTTCGATCCTGCGCGTGAAGCGTCGGGCCTCAAGCAGCGCATCGGCGCGCAACTTCAATCGACGGTCCTGCCGGACAAGATCCGGGTGGAAGAGGCGCTTCGTCTGTATGCCAGCTTTTACGAACGGCCGGCGCCCGTGGCCGCGCTGATCGAGCGCTTCGGCCTGGAAGAAAAGCGGCGGTCGTTTTTCGAGAAGCTTTCGGGCGGCCAGAAACAGCGGCTGGCGCTGGCTCTGACGCTGGTGAACGATCCGGAGCTGGTGCTGCTCGATGAGCCGACGGCGGGATTGGACGCGATGGTGCGCCGCGAAATCTACAGCCTCATCGAGCAACTGCGTTCCGACGGCCGGACCGTGCTTCTGACCACGCACTACATCGAAGAAGCCGAACGGCTCTGCGACCGCGTCGCGATCGTAAACGGCGGAGAAGTGATTGCTCTCGGAACGCCTCAGGAGCTGATCAAAGGCTCCGGGCGCGGCGTTCACATCGAAGTGCGCGCGTCGAAACCGGTGCCGGTCGAGAAGATCACGCGGCTCGACGGCGTATTCGGCGCCAGCGAGCGCGATGGAGCATACCTCATCGATGCCCAGGGTGTGGCCAAAGCGGTGGTGGCGCTGGTGCACCTGCTCGAAGCGGAGCAGGCCGAGCTGCTCGATCTGCACATCGCGCGGCCTTCGCTCGAAGACGTTTTTCTCCAGA
Organism: Terriglobia bacterium; assembly: GCA_050745265.1. GTDB lineage: Bacteria > Acidobacteriota > Terriglobia > UBA7540 > UBA7540 > RH2-MAG17b. Next base: position 862 of record JBOGKE010000072.1, on the reverse strand, counting down.
TGACCGGAAGGAGGATCGAAGACTGAATGGCCACGATTCGCATCGCGGCAATGATCGTGAAAGTCGCCATGAGAACGAAGGTGGCGATGTTTTTCACCTTCATCTTCCCGCTGCTCTTCCTGTTCGCCTACGACGCCATCTTCGCGCATGGCAACCCAAGCGTCGCCGCGTATCTGTTCGGGCCGGTGGTGACGCTGCAAATCCTGGGCAGCTCTTTCTTCGGCCTCGGGGTGCAATCGGTGGTCGAGCGCGAGCGCGGCAGCTTGCGCCGCTACCGCCTCGCGCCCATCGGGCCGGGAACGATGGTGGCGAGCAATTTGCTCGCGAGCTACGCGCTTCTTCTTCCCACCGTCGCGCTCCTGGTCTTCTGCGCGATGTTCATCTTCCACATGCCGCTCACCATCTCGATTCTCAATCTGTGGATCTTAGTCACGGTGGGAATGTTCGCGTTCGCGGGATTCGGCCTCACCATTGCGAGCATCGCGAACACCATGCAGGAAGCGCAGGTCTATAACAACGTGGTCTGGTTTCCGCTGCTGTTCCTCTCCGGAGCGACTTTTCCGCTTCCGATGCTTCCGCACTGGGTGCAGCGCGTAGCCACGTTTCTGCCGGCTACGTACCTCGTGGACACGTTTCAAGGCATCATGTCGGGCGGGCAGGCGCTGGCAGCGCATCGCTCCGAGTTGGTGGCGCTGGTCATCTCCGGAATTTTCGGAGTGCTCTTCGCCTGGAAACTTTTTCGCTGGGAGAAGGATGAGCCTATCCTGCGGTCGCGCCAGTTGATGGCGGGGGCATTCATCGTTCCCTTCATCATCATGGGCGTGTGGATGAACAGCCACTCGACCTTTTCGGCTTCATGGTC
>JBOGKE010000071.1:0-26874 GCA_050745265.1 Terriglobia bacterium | reverse complement strand
GAGTTCTTCCACATCGGCTACCTGGTCGTTAAGATCGGCAAGTCCTCCGCCGCCCAGACGGCGATCCTCCGCGTCATCGCGCTCAAGCTGCGCGACAATGACTGGACCGGCCTGGAGGGAGAAATTATCTCGCCTCCTGACGGCATACGGGAAGGAGAGCAGGGTTTGATTAGCATATTAGGAACTAAGGTGAGATGCGTCAGCCGAGTCCAGCTTTGGTATGGCTCGCATGTCCGTGTCACCGGCAAGGAAGGCGACCTGTTGGTCGTTGAGCCCGTGCCATCCGCTTAGGAAACTTGACTATGATAACAGACGTTGTGCTGGACTACGATTTCGATAACTTTTCTTACAATTCCGAGACTGGCATCCTTCACTACTGGTCAGAAGACTTGCCGGAGGATGTGCAAGTTATTGTGGTTAAGGGTTGGATTTCCCCTGGCGTGGACCTTCCGCAGACCAAATTTCGTAGGGTTCCTGGCGAGGCGTTCGTATTTGAGCTAGTAAAGTAGCCGTGGAAAACCTGCCGTTTTACGATTTAACTAGCCCCATTCCTCGCACACAGTCATCTATCGCGAGCGGCCTTAATATTTCTGGTCGCAAAGTGTATATACACTACAATCAATGTGTTACAGGTTTGTTTGAGCCATTTTATTGTCTGGTCGTAAAGTCGGTCGCAAAGTCCAACTATAGGCTAGCGTACTAACCCATTTGTTTTCATAATACGGTCGCAAAGTCCTTTCACGGTATGAAACCATAAGGTAAGGAACTTTGCGACCGCCCATCACTTACTGACACGAACCCGCGCCCAGCCACTCCCATGCTCCACGTCTAACCTACTGATAACACGCTTCCATCCAACCTGCACCAACCACCTCCCACTGCCACGATCCTGCGTCCGTCACAGTTCTGGTGCTGGAGGGGGGAGTTGAACCCCCACGCTGTTGAACAGCGGCAGATTTTGAGTCTGCTGCGTCTGCCAGTTCCGCCACTCCAGCGCCGCGGTTACAGCCATTGTAGCCGATGGCTCGCCGTTCTGCTGGGGGTTCGCATTCGTGTGACCAACTAAAAACCGCGGACTACAACGGCGGAGCTGCGCGCTACGCGCTCTTGATCCAGCCGCCGCCGATCACCTCTTCGCTGTCATAAAACACCGCGGCTTGGCCCGGCGTGATTGCGCGCTGCGGCTCAGCGAATCGGACGAAAGCTCCTGATCCGCTGCGGGCCACTTGAGCCCGGGCGGGCGAGTGCCGGTTACGAATGCGCACGCGAGCTGCGAATTCCTCTCCGTCGTCTGTGGGGCGGATCCAGTTGACGCGCTCGACCTCGCAGCTCTGCTTCATCAGCGCTGCCTCCGGGCCGACGACGACGCGATTGTTGCGCGCATCGGTTTCGAGAACATAAAGGGGAGAGCCGGCGGCGATGCCGAGTCCCTTGCGCTGGCCGACGGTGAAATGGTGGACGCCCGGATGCGCGCCGAGAACGCTTCCGTCGGCGCTCACGAGCTCGCCCGGAGTAATCTCATGTGTCTCACCCTGCTCAGCCAGGTAGGCGGAGATAAACTCGCGGTACGAACCCGCCGCCACAAAGCAAATCTCCTGGCTCTCAGGCTTCTCCGCCACCGGCAGGCGTCTCGCGCGAGCGATAGCGCGCACCTGCGCTTTCGTGAGCTCGCCCAGAGGAAAAAGCGCGCGTGAGAGCTGCTCCTGCGTGAGTCCAAAGAGGAAGTAGGATTGGTCCTTCCCCGCATCCGCCGCCGCGTACAGCCGGTAGCGACCCGTCTCTGGATCGCAGCGAACACGGGCGTAGTGGCCCGTGGCGATGCGCTCGGCGCCAATCTCCAGCGCCGTTTCGATGAAGCGCGAAAACTTGATTTCTGTGTTGCAGCGGCTGCAAGGAATGGGCGTCTGGCCGGCGAGGTAGTCCGCGACGAACGGCCGCACCACATCTTCCTCGAAGCGCTGCTCGAAATTGACGACGTAGAATGGGATGCCGAGGAAAGACGCGACACGGCGCGCGTCGTGAACGTCGTCGAGCGAGCAGCAGCGCCCGGAGGCGCGGCCGCGCTCAACACCCTCGGCAAGTCCTTGCAGCGCCGGAAGCCGGCGCTGATTCCAGAGCTGCATCGTCAGCCCGACGACGCGGGAACCGCCTTCCGAATTATTGCTGGCAAGAATCGCGGCGGCGGCGGAGCTGTCGACCCCGCCGCTCATGGCAACAGCGATTGTCATTGGGAACAGCGATCAGCTTTCAGCCGTCAGCCTTTCAGCGGCCAGCATGCAACAAGTCGCGCAGGGCTTCGGCGATTAGAAAGTCGGCGACGCGGAAAGCTGGTGGCCGGCGGCTTCAAAATTGGGTGAGAGGGACCGCAGCCGCTCGACCACTTGCGGGATCACCTCGAGCGCATAGTCGATTTCTTCCCGCGTGGTCGTCCGGCCCAGGCTGAAGCGCACGGTGGAGCGAGCGACCGATTTGGGCTTGCCGATCGCGGTCAGCACGTGCGAGGGCTCGAGCGAGCCGGATGAACACGCCGCGCCCGTCGAGCAAGCGAGGCCGCGCAAGTCCGCCGCAATCACCAAGGCTTCGCCGTCGGCGCACGGAAAGGTGATGTTCGAGGTCGAGGCAAGGCGGCGCAGCGGATCGCCGTTCACGGCGGCAAGAGGGATTCGATCGAGCAGGCCTGTCTCCAGGCGGTCTCGCAAGGCTCCCAGCCTCGCGGACTCTTCGCTCCATCGGCGCGCCGCGAGCTCAGCGGCCTTCCCGAGCCCCACGATGCCCGTGACGTTCTCCGTACCGGGGCGGCGATCGCGCTCGTGATGACCGCCGTAGAATAGCGGCCGGAACGGCGTTCCTTTGCGGATGTAGAGCGCGCCGACGCCTTTCGGTCCGTTGATCTTGTGCGCGGAAAGCGAAAGCAATCGGGCGCCCATCGCTCGGACGTCGGTCGCGACCTTTCCCACGGATTGCACTGCGTCGGCGTGAAACACGATGCCGCGCGATGCGGCGATGCGGCCGATCTCTCCGATGGGCTGAAGCGTTCCGAGCTCGTTGTTCGCGTGCATGACGGAAATCAAGACGGTTTCCGGCGTCAACGCGCGCTCAACCGATTCCGCGTCTACGACACCGTTGGGACCTGGGGCTACGTACGTGACGGCAACGCCTCGGCGTTCGAGCGCCTGCGCCGCGTTGAGAACCGCAGGATGCTCGATCGCGGTCGTGACGACATGCGGCGTGCGGTTCGCGAGGCGCGCCGCCGCAGCCTCCGCAACGCCGAAGATTGCCGCATTGTCGCTCTCGGTGCCGCCGCTGGTAAAGACAATCTCGCCCGGGTCGGCGTTGATCAGCTTCGCGACGCTCTCGCGAGCGTCCTCGACCGCAGCCCGCGCATGCTGACCCCAGGCGTGGATCGATGAAGCGTTGCCGTACTGCGCGGTGAAATACGGCCTCATCGCCTCGAACACTTCGGGATCTACGGGCGTGGTGGCGTTGTGATCCAGGTAAACACGTCTCATGAGAATCGGCGGCCTCTGGTTCCAGACTAGCGACGGCGCTTCGGAGTGTCAAATAAACACCGCGAGCCGCGGAGCGCCACCCATTGTTCGATAAACGGAAGAAAACAGCGGTGCCGGGCGTGAAGCCCGGCGCTACTTTCCGAAACCGAGGCCGCGCAGGATCTGATCGATCACCGGCTGGACCGCGGGGGCTTCGCCCTCCAGGGTGGTCACGGCCAGCGTTCCGGCGATCCGCGCCCTGCGAACATAGGTCTGGCGCTGCAGAAAGCGTTGACCGTCCTCCGTTTTGTAGCGCACGCTAAAGGCGCGCGCTTCCTCGGCGCCGCGGAGTGCGGAAGGCTCGGCGCTTTGAATTTGCGGCTGAGCGACGAGGAACTGTAGCAGCTTCAGTTGCTCATCGACGAACTGATCGAAGCTCTGATCCGGGGCCAGCGCCATCTCACTGACCATGGCTTCGCTGGGAAAGGAATTCCGCTCGTGGCGCCGCAGCCCGAAACCCTCCACCACCTGCCAACCATCAGGGACGGTGCCGAAGAACCACGAGCCAATCGCGAGCGCGCCGGGGGATTCAATCGCCTCTACGACCGGCGCGGCGGCTGACGAAGGCAGAGCCTCCAGCGGCGGCGATTTAGAAGCGGCCGTTACGCCCGCGGCGATGTGCACGAGAAACTTCGTCTGGCCGGCGGCAATCACGTCTCCCTCGTGAACCGCCGCGGATTCGGTAATCCTCGATCCGTTCAGCGACGTCCCATTGGCGCTCTGACGATCGATCAGCCGGCATTCCGGACCTCCCGCGACCGCGAAGTGGACGCGAGAGAGAAACGTGTCCTGCGGAAGGGCAAAACTCGCGCTGGCGGTGCGGCCGACCGTGATGGTCTGCCCGTCAGGGACAACGATGATCTCGCCGGCCCGGGGACCGCTCTGAATTTCGAGGCTGACTTGCATGTTGAGACCGCCGCCCCAGGCACCGATGCGGATGCCAGAGGTCGGGTTGCGCGGCAACCGAGGTGTGGCATTATGCCACAGCGCACTGATTCTAGAGCATCATAGGCTTCGTTCCGTCATTTTTGTTTCGCGCGCCGCGGCCACAGACGATTCTACCTCCGCGCGTTGAGATTGTGGAGACGGATGAGACGAACTTCGCGGCGCGCGAGGGCTCATCCGAGAGCGGCACCGCACTCCTGCTGGCCCGCTGCCTCAAGAGCTTGGGCGCTGAGGCGGCTGACCCTTGCGGTCGGCTCTCCGAGATTCTGATCGCGAAGCGTTCTGGCGGCCCACGGGTACCGCGGGTCGGCGTCGAAATCCCTGCCGAGCACCAACATGACTCGAATGAACTTACACACATCGGCATCAGCGCTGATCCCATACGACTTCGCTTTTTCGATGCCGTAGCGCGCGGTTTCGGCTAAAATCACCGCGTCGATTTTCGAGCACTCCTTCGGGAAAGCCCGCCCGAGCTGAACGAGAACCCGCTGCTCAAAATCCTGCGCTGCCACTGCCTCAAACACCTTCAACTGTTCCTTGCGAAGGTTGAACATGACGGTTGCTTCGGCTTCAACGTTTGAAGAGCGAGTCCGGATTATACGGCTCGGTGAGCGTTCCCGGCGCTGCGGGCGGAAAGTCGGGCGCGAGAGGCAGCGTCTTGAGGCCGGCTCCGCGGCCCGAGTTCGAGAAGCGCAGGAGCGCCCCGCCCTTTTCGTCCTCAATTAGATAGTATCGGATGGGACCGAAGAACTGGTCAATCTCCTCCGGCATGCAGGTTGGAAGAAACAGCCGCAGGACACGAGGGTCGTAGTAACGGAAATAGACCTCGCGGTGGCCGTCGAGCGTGACGCGCAGAAAGTACTGCAGGTGCTTGCGAATCTCGGCGAAGGGGCGGTCGCACGTAAGAAAGACTCCCCAACCCCTTCCCCAGGCCTGCACGGCCAGCGTCTCGAGCACTTGGGAATCAGGCGTGAGCCGCACCAGATACGGAGCAAAATGGGCAAGCTGGTCGCCCTGAGGGCCCTCGAAGAGCGACTGGCACTCCTCACGCGATTCGACGAGAACTTTGAGAACGGAGGGCTCGCGGGCCGCGTCCAGCAACGCGAAGAGAGGCTGAAAGTCGGAGCGCAGCATGGCAAGCAGCCGGGACTGCGGAGCGCTCAGCGCCTCGGGCGCCGCCGGTTGAGGCGCCGCGGCCGCGTCGCGTTCGATCCGCACAACGAATTGAGTGGTGCCTGCGGTGATCTTATCCCCTTCTCGGAGGACCACCTCCATCACCTTTTGCCCGTTGACAAGCGTTCCGTTGGTGCTTTTGTAATCCCGCACCCAGCAGGCCTTCTCTTCCGACTGAATCGCGAAATGGATCCCGGACATGTGTGAATCATCCGGGAAAGCCATGTCAGCCCTGGGCGTGCGGCCAATCCTCACCAATTGGCCCGAAGCCACATCAATCTTCTTGCCGGCTTGCAGCCCGGAACGGACTTCGAGAACGAGTTTCATTTCGGGCGGACCTTTAACGAGCTCTGCGAACGAGATCGCGGATCTCTTCTAATTCCGGTTCGGTGTAGATGCGCTCCGGCTTTACCGGAAATGAAGGACCCAGCCGGAGAAGAAACACAATGGTGTCTACTGCCTGATCGCACACTCTCCGATACTGCGGGCGCCGGACCGTGCCAATCCGCAGAGCCGATTCACGATCGCCGAGCAGCTTTTCCGCATAGGGGGCGAGCGTGACGTCGTTCACGTACACGAGCTCACCTAAGGCATCGTAGCGCGTCCGCGGCCGCGAGGAAGAAAGTTCGCGCACGAGGGCGGCGCGGGCCTCCGGATCCCCTAGCTTGGCGAGGGCCATCCTTGCGTTGACGGATAAACTTCCGAAGCCCTCGGATAGAGTGCGAAGGACCGGAACGGCTCGATCCGCCGGAAGATAACCCGCGGCGAGCGCAAGCGGTTCCCGGATCAGGAATTCGTCGCTATGCGCCAGTTGCTCCAGCACCGCCGGGCCCGCCGCGGGGAACTTACCTGAGCTGAGCTCCTTGGCGGCCTGCAGCCGCACGTTTATGTTCGGATCGGTCAATCCTGCCGCGAGTATTTCCGCCGCGGCTTCTCCGCCGATACTCGCCGCGCACGCCAACGCGATCTGCCGTGTCTCATAGCTCGTGCTGCGCGCGAAGTGCTGGAGGATCGGCAGCGCCGCTTTGCCTTCCCGCGCCGCCTCCTCGACGGCATCCCAGTTCCCTGCTTCGAGCAGAATCTCCAGCGTGGCCGCGGGATTCATAGCATGCCCTTCTCTCTGCTGGGTTAGCGCCCTCGCGCAGGCGCCATGTCGAACACCCAAGACTAGAATCAGCACAAAGCTTGATGCGGCAGACGGAGTGCGCCAGAAACAGCCGCGGATTCTCATATTCGACCCGCGGACCTTTGCACCTCGTGCATTTCGAGGTCCGAGTTGTCGTTGTTGAACTGTTTGACCGTGAGCATATCCCCCACAACGTCAGCTCCGTACCCCACGTCGTCGCGGTAAGGATGATTAACGTTGGGGCCGCCAAAACTAGTGAACGCATACATCAGGCGGCGTCTGGTGACGATATCGTCGCGCACCACCCGCCCGGTGCCTGGGCGACTTGGGTCGTCGAAGGTGTTGGCGTGAACGAACTGGCCGGTCGGATCATTGATCAAATTGAGCACGTGGCCGACCTCATGGGCGACCGCATGCGCGTCCGGCCAGTCCGCGACGATCAGGCCGAACCTGTCAGGTTCTAAGACCAAGCTCACGCCGACGCCTCCAATCTGGTCCGCGCCAATCGGCGGGGTGTCGCTGAAGCCGACGAGTTGAGGGACGAAGTGGGCATTGATGGAATGGGCCACGCGGCGAAATGCGGTCGTTCGGAAAAACTCGTCGTTATCCGCATCCACCGCGCCTTGACGAGCAAAAGTCAGCGGGTGCGCCGGCCGGTCGACGGCCGCATCGGGACGCAGGCGGACACCGTACGGAAAGAATATGGCGTTCACGTTCTTCAGGAAGGCAAAAATGCCCGCGTCGCTCCGGTTCGAGACGGCGGGCACGGTGTTGCCATGGGTGTCCTGGAACGGAGTTCCGCGGATGGTTGGGACGTGAGCTGTCACCCGGACGTTGATCAGCGGGTTGACGATCACCTCCAGGCGGTGGATCACCGGACCGGACTCCGATCCGAAATGGATTTCGAGGTGTGTCGTGCCTCCTTGCTGAGCCTTGACCTTGATCATCATTTCGGTCGTGGCGGGAAGCGCCGCCGGAGCAGAAGCCGGAGTTACAATCGCAACAATTCCGGCGGGATTCGTGGTGACGAACAAGGAGGCGTTGTCGTCGATGTCCTCGCGGATAAGACGCAGGCGGGTGCTCGGCTGATTCTCCAATTCAACAGCAGCATCAAAACCGATGGGAAGCGTTGCGCTGCCTGCAGGGTGCGTAACGCCGTGAGCAGACCATGAAATGAAGCCGCGATCATCGGGGTCGGGGGCCTGCTGATCCAGCGGACCCGAATCGACGCCGGGATCGTCGGGATCGGGCGCCCTGGCGAACCGCACCGGCACGATGCGCTCCCACCTATAAACCGCTTTGGCGATCGACATCCTATTCTCCGCCAGCACCCTGAACGACACGCTGAATCCTCGGCTGAGTCTTCGAACCTGCAACGCCGTCGATAAAAAGGTCCTCGTGGTCCGCCTGGAAATTGACGATCGCTCTCTCGGTGGCGGTGTTCTGATTGAAGCCCGTGCGAGCTGCAGTGTTGTCCGCTTGGAGGTCGCCCGCGTTGTACCCGAGCAGGTTCAGCCGCTGCTGGACTCCTCTCAATTCGGTGATCGTGAAGGGCAAGCCGTCGAGCAACCCAACTTGGTACTCGGTGCCGAGAATCTTCAGACTCGCCGTGTCGCCCGAAGCCAGGTGTACATCCACGTGGCCGTCTTCGGGTGTTTTGCCCACCACCGCGGGCGACGTGCCCACGGTGAGCACGTAAGTCAAATCCTTGATCCCGCTTTTCGCCGAGATGCCGGGAAAGGCTTGGAAAAAGATCTGTACTCGCCGGCGGTTGATCGTCGTGGGCCCCAGATTCGAGGCCGCAATGCGCCGTGTCGCGACGTTAGCCACGTTATGCCTCCGTTAGCACCCATGAACGGATTGGAGCTTGTTCCGCGTCTCCTGGTTCAGATCGCCCGTCGCATTAAGGCCGTGTTCCTTTTGAAAACGGCTAAGGGCCGCCGTGGTCGCATCATCGATTTCGCCGGTCGCAGCCTCGCTCAGGTACCCGAGATTGCTCAGCCGGTGCTGAACGCCGCTGTTTTCCATGATCGGGTCCAAGACTCCAATGTCAACATTGTAGGCGTCTTCTGCGGTCAAGAGCAGGGCGCCGGTCGCGTCGGCGGGGATGTGCTGCCTCAAGTGCCCTTCGCCGTCGGTCTGCCCCGAAAAGCTAATTCCGTTGATCACTAAAGTGTATTTGAGACCGGCGCGAGGCTTGAAATCGTCCAGCAGTCGCAACCGGAGAATGACGAGGTTATTCCGCTTCACGAAACAATTATGGGTTTCCGTGGACCGGAGTTCCTGCTTCAGCTCCAGATCGGGAATAAACAAGACGTCGCCGGGAAAAAGGATGTTCGGGTCTTTGCGCCGTTGCTTCAGATCGGCGTTTTGAGGATGATTCCAGATCGTTTCCCAAAACAAGCCGTTCTCCAGTGCGATGCTGGAGATGCATTCGCTACTTTCGATAGTATGAAATGGCATCGTTCCGTCCCACGCCGCGCGGCTAAAAAGCTGGCGGGCGGTCGCGCCGGCTCAGGCGGCCTGTCCGCCGGCTCAGTCACTCTTCCAAGCATCCTTGTCCAAATCAGGAAAGGTAATCTGGCAAGTCCCCGGATCAATTCCTTCCACGCGCGCCTGTCCTGAATCGTCCAAAGTGCCGTCGAAGGTTGAACCGTCTGGCAGCAGAAGCTGGTAAGGCTGATCGGGGACCGGTTCGCCCGATTCATCGATTAACTCGATCTCGATCCAGGAGGTTTTGTCCGGCGAAACGACCACCGGCGGAACCTCATCCACCGCGCTTGGCGCCGCGCCGGCGGCCTGAGCGAGCGCGCTGGATCCGGGCGACGGGCCAATCACTGCCGTTCCGCTCTGCGAGGATTGGGCGAGCGATTGCGCCGCGTTGGATACGGCTTGCGCGGCGGCGGAGCCCGCCGCGGCCATCGCCTGCGCCAAAAGCACCAGCGGAGGAATGGGTGTCACCACCACGGGCGAACCCATGCCGACTTCGCCGATCTCGACCGTAGGCTCGCCAAGAATGATCACGCCGCCATGGGCGGTAGGATCGCCCAGGCGCGCCGCCATCAGGTTGCCGATCAGCACCGTGGGCGAGCCCATCAGGATCGTGTCCGGCGGACCGACGCAGGTGAGCATATCCGTCATGCGCGCCGCGGGCAGCATCCCAATCAGCACGGTGGGCTCGCCGGGCGGCAAAATCGGCCCGCCGACATGCGGAACGATACCCGTCACCATCGGGCAGGTGTGCATGTCGGTAATGCGTGACGCTGGCGGCATGTGGGACCCTGAATTCAGAATTCAGAATTCTGAATTTCAAGATTACGAACTCAAAACCGCGGCCTCTCCATTCATAATTCTGGAATTAGAATTATGAATTTAGCTTGCCGCCTTTGCTGCCGTCGTCGGCGGTATCGGGATCCGTTGGGGCGGTAGGAGCATCGGGGCTGGCCGGCGATTGGGTCTGCGCGCCGGGTCCCGAACCGGCTGCGCCGCCGCTGTTGATCAGCACCATCGTGCCCTGGATCGTGACGCCGGCGGGTCCGACCGATACAAACCCGCCCGGGCTCTTCAGCGCCACCTCCATGCCCGCTTCGATGACGACGCTCATACCTCCCTTGAGGTGGATCGTCATGCCCGCTTCAGCGGCGATGTTCTGGCTAGCTTTCGCATTGTGCGATTGCCCCACCTGCAGCGAATAGCCGCCTCCCACCTGGATCTTCTGATCGCTTCCAACGACCAGCGACATAGCGCCGCCGATCTGCTCCTTCTGATCGCTCGAGACTTTCAGGGACGAACTGCCGCCGATCTGCTCCATCTGGCTTCCGCCGACCTGGAGCGACGCGTCCCCTTCGATCTGTTCGAACTGCTTGCCTTTGACGTGCAGGTGTTTATCCGCTTGCACCAGCTCCTGCTGATTCGAAGTTACGATAAGATGCCGGTTTGCGCCCACGAACTCGCGCGATTCCTTTTCCACGCGCCAGTCCATATCCTTCTCGGCGTTCATGAAAATCTGCTCGGAGCCCATCTTATCTTCGAAGCGCAATTCGTTATAATTCGCCGTTCCCCCGCCCTTGCTGCTGCGCGACATGAAGGTGCTGCGCGTGCCGTTATCTGGCAGCGTGTACGGCGGCATGACTTCGGCATTGTAAACGCGGCCCGTGATGATCGGGCGATCCGGATCACCCTCGAGAAACCCGACGATCACCTCCTGGCCGATGCGCGGAATCCAGACCGCGCCCCAGTTTTTTCCCGCCCAAGCCTGCGAGACACGAATCCAACAAGAGCTGTTTTCGTCATCTGTGCCCACGCGGTCCCAGAAGAACTGAACCTTCACGCGTCCGTACTGATCCACCCAGATTTCTTCACCGGACTTCCCCACCACCACCGCCGTCTGCGGCCCCTGAACGATAGGTTTGGGCGTCAGGCGCGCCGCTCGGAATGGGACGGACTGCGGAATGCAGGTGAAGTGATTCGAATAATGCGACTCGGCACCCCCCCCATAGTACGATTGGCCCACGGAGGCCGTATGCTGGACCTCCGACAAGATGTAGGTGGTGTTCTGATCGCTTCGATAGTGGCCTTGCAAAGTGAACTGGTAGCCGGAAGTGAACGCGCGAATGTCACCCGCGCCGCTCGCCACCAGATGGCTCGATTCCTCTTCCTGCATTCGCAGCTTGGAGAAACTGTCGCCGTCGCTCACGGTCGGGTACTCGCCGGGATAGTCGAAGATTTCGTAGCTCGAGTTCGGCCCCACGGTGTCCACCGTGGGTTCGCTCGCGAGGAGGCTGGTGCTGGGAGTGGTGAAATTGTAATCCGTGAGCGTGTACTTGCCCGTCCGCAGCTCCTGCTCCGAGCTCCAGTTGGTGATGATGTCCTCGCCTTCGACGCCGCCCGATGCGAGCTCGCACTTCACATTGCCCGATAAGCCGTCGAACGCCTGAAAAACGCTGTTGGAGTCCCCGAGAACGAGCGTATGCTTCCCTTGCTCGTGTTCAAAGAAATAGAAGATTCCATACTGCTCCATCAGACGCGACACAAAATTAAAGTGCGTCTCGCGGTACTGCACGCAGTACTCGAGCTCGCTGTACGTGGCCTGCAATTTATCTTGATAATCCTGAAAACCGAGCGAGTCGAAGACCGCCTTGATGATGTCGGGCGCGGTCTTTTGCTGAAAGATCTTGCAGTCGGCGTTCCGCGTGAGGAACCAGAGCCACGGCGACACTTCGGCCTGATAGTGAGTGAATCGGTCATCCTTCCCGCTCTGCGCGAAGCGGCTCACCACACCGTTGAAATAACGCGGGCTGCCGTCGAACTGTTCGACCGAGATCGTGACGTTCCGGCCGACGATGTCCGTGAAGGAAATTGAGTCGGACTCGGAAAGCAGATCGAGGTGGAACTTGAAGAGGCGCGAAATCCCCTCGCGCCCGCTCAATCCGTGGAGCAGGAGAATATCTTCACCGAGCGGAGTGCCGATTGCGATGATCCGGTTCTCTTGTGTGTACGGCATCGAATTCTCGTCGTGTTGGCGCTCAAAACGTGATCTTGATCAGCGGGACGACCGAGATCGCTCCGTAAGGCGAACTCGCGCCCGGAAAACGCTGATCCAACGGCAGGCTCATCAGATTTCTCTGGTAGATTTCGTTATCAGGCATTGGGATCGCGCTGCGGAGCTGCAGGATGAGCGCTTGGTATAACGGCAGATCGGGCCTGCGCACGTCAACCCAGCGCGGCGTCCCGGACTTGCCCGCATAGAGCACCGTGATGTCGTAATAATCCTCGACGATTTGCGCTTGCTCTTCGGCCGAATAGTCGCTGAAGGAGCTCCCCTTCGTGAGCCTGTAATTGAAGTACGCGCCGCTTCTCGTGCCCATCGCGACTTGCGCGCGCAGTTGGTGGTAAATCGAATCCGTAATGTAATTCGTGCCCCGCGTCTGATATTGCCAGACATGGGTGGTCTCGTGAACGAGGGTCGAGAGCCAGTCCGGCGTATCTGTCCGCTGGTTTGGCGCGATGCGGATCTGATTGCCCAGCGTTGTCGGAGCGTTGGCAATGCCCGTCCTTAGTAGGCGAATGCGCGAAGCGTCTACGCTGGTGGCAAAGATCTTCTTAATGACCTCGAGCTCCGGCGGGGTGAGCGGTACGCCGTCCAGCCCGTCGATCTGCCCCGCCATCACCAGCAGGCCCTCAAGCAGCGGCGAGGTTACCGCAACGGGCTGGTACCTGGTCGAGCAAAGAAGCGACGCTCTGACGCCCGAAAGCCTCGGATCAGTGAGACACAGTGCTGACGGAGTTTTCGATGCCGGCGTAAGCGTACCGGGGTTTGGCATGATTTCCTCTTCCGCATGGCGGCCGAACGGTTTCAGCAGAGGCCGCCGCAGTCAGCTCGTCGAACGCGTTTGTCTCACTGATAAATAAACGAGCCATTCTCGCCGATTCCGACGCGAATGGTAGCCATTTTCTCGCCCGCCGCCATGCGGCCGAGCAACTGCCGCGAGATCTCAGGCAGCAGCGTGTTGGTCAGGATGTTATCCACGTTTCTCGCGCCGCTTTCGACTTCCGTGCAACGATGCGCCACTTCATCGACCAGCGCGTCGTCGTAGGCGAGCTCGATTTTGTGGTTCTCGTAGAGCCGGTTTTTGATCTTGCCGAGCTTCAACCGGATGATCTGCTTCATCGACTCATCGCGGATGGGGTAGAACGGAACAATCACCATTCTGCCGAGGAACGCGGGTTTAAAGATTTTATTGAGCTCGGGTTTGATCGCCTGAACCAGCGCCTGGTCGGGCGGCGTAGTTTCAGGGTCGGCGCACAATTTCGTCAGGGAGTCGGTCGCGGCGTTGGTGGTGAGAATGAGGATCGTGTTCTTAAAATCGATCTCACGCCCCTCGCCGTCCTCCATCATGCCCTTGTCGAATACCTGGTAGAAGAGCTCGAGCACGTCAGGGTGCGCCTTCTCGACCTCATCGAGCAGCACGACGGAGTAAGGGCGTCGCCGCACCGCTTCCGTCAGCACGCCGCCTTCGCCGTAGCCAACGTATCCCGGGGGCGATCCCTTCAGGGTGGAGACGGTGTGCCCCTCTTGAAATTCCGACATGTTGATGGTGATCAGGTTCCGCTCGCCGCCGTAGAGAAGGTCGGAGAGCGCGAGCGCGGTCTCAGTCTTGCCGACGCCGCTCGGCCCCACCAGCATGAACACGCCGATCGGCTTGTTGGGATCGTCGAGGCGGGCGCGAGACGACGAAATGCGCTGGCTGATCGCCTCGAGCGCGTGCATCTGGCCGATCACGCGTTTGCCAAGCAGGTTGGGCAGCGAGAGCACGGTTTCGATCTCGTCCTTCATCATCTTCCCGGCGGGAATGCCGGTCCACGCGGAGATCACCTCGCCGACAATTTGAGCATCGACTGCGACGCGCATCATGGGTGCTTCTCCCTGCAGTGCAGCCAATTGCGACTCCACCGACCTCAATTCGCTCCTGAGCGACGCGAAATCGGGAAGGGAAGCGGCGCCGTCTGAAACCGGAGCGCTAGCCGCGCCGGCTGTCGCCGCGACCGCAGCCGACGCGCCGGCAGCGGCTGCAACTCCCGCGCTTGCGGCCGCCGAGCCCGCGCCCGCCGGAGCCCCCTCGAGCTGAGTCTGAATTTCGCGAATGCGAGCCACCAATCCCGACTCTTTCTGCCAGCGGGCGCGCACTTCTGCAAGGGTCGCTTCGAGCTTCTGACGGTTGCGAGCAAGCTCCTCGAGCCGCTCGGCGTGATCGGCGCCTAGGGTGGTCTCGCGTTCGAGAATCCGCTGCTGTACGGCGAGATCGTCGATCTGCCGGACAAGATCTTCGATCGCCGCCGGCGTCGCGCTCTGCCCAAGCGCCAAACGGGCACACGCGGTGTCGAGCACGCTCACCGCTTTATCCGGCAACTGGCGCCCGGCGAGATAGCGGTGGGAAAGCCGCACGGACGCCCCCAGTCCCTCGTCCAAGATGCGCACCTTGTGATGCTTCTCGAGCGACGAAACAATGCCGCGCAGCATCACCATGCACTTCGCTTCGTCCGGCTCCTCAACCTTCACCACCTGAAAGCGCCGCGCCAGGGCCGCATCCTTTTCGAAAAACTTTTTGTATTCGGACCAAGTGGTTGCCGCAATCGTTCTCAACTCGCCGCGGGCGAGGGCAGGTTTGAGAAGGTTCGCCGCGTCGTTCTGGCCCGCCTGGCCGCCCGCGCCGATCATCGTGTGCGCCTCATCGATGAAGAGGATGATCGGAGAGGGAGAACTCTTCACCTCTTCGATCAGGCCTTTCAGCCGATTCTCAAACTCGCCTTTGATACCCGCGCCAGCCTGGAGCAGCGCGAGATCGAGAGTCCGGATCGTCACGTTGCGCAGCGAAGGAGGGACATCGCCCGCCGCGACGCGGCACGCGAATCCCTCCACCACCGCGGTCTTTCCCACTCCCGCCTCACCAGTCAGGATAGGATTGTTCTGGCGGCGCCGCGTCAGAATATCGATGACTTGCCGGATTTCATGGTCTCTCCCCAGCACCGGATCGATCTTACCCGCGCGTGCGTTCTCCGTCAGGTTGATGGTGAACTGATCGAGATTGGCCGTTTTGCCGCCCGCCGCTTTCGCGCCAGCGGCCGGAGCGCCCGCTCCCGCAGCCGCCGCCACCGTTTCCTCGCTCGATTGAGCGACGATAGCGGAAAACTCCTTACGCAGCACGTCGCCCTCGATCTTCTGAAGTTCACGGCTGACGTCGCGAACGAGGCGGGCGAGGTCGTCTTGCGTCACGAGTGCCAGAACCGTGAAACCGGTCCGCACCTGGGCCGCGCCGTAGTCGAGCGAGCCGATCGACCAGGCTTCGGTAAACATTCGCACCAGCGTCGGGCTCAGCGCCGGAGTCCGTGCGTTTCCAGTCTTCAATTTGTCGAGGCTGCGCGTCAGCTCCGCTGCAAGCCGCGACTTCTCCACCCCGAAGTGCTTGAGGATAAAAAAGAGGTCCGACTCCGGTGCATCGAGCAGTTTCATCAGGTAGTGCTCGATCTCGACGTCGTAGTGAGTGCGCGCGAGACACAACCCCGCGGCGGCTTCGAGGGCGCTGCGCGAGGGGTCGTTCAATTTGCTGATCAGAGATTTCAAGTTGATCGCCATAGGGTATATTCCTCTCTCTTAGTAGCGCGTTCGTAGCGCCGGGCTTCACAGGCTGCGGAAAAACCCCGGACCGTGTCATTCTGAGGAGCCGCAGGCGACGAAGAATCTCCGTATTTGTTTGATTCTTAAATGCAGAGATTCTTCGCTTCGCTCAGAATGACAGTTGGCAGCGCCTTTTTCCGCAGCCTGTTCCGCCCGGCACACTTGTTCTCTTCTATTTGCCGCCCCATTCGCTGCGCTCAGGGCAGGCTCTGAAGGGCGGCGCTACGCGCCTGCAGATCAAAGCGCAAAAACCGTGTCGCCGGCGTCGTGCTCCGTGGAGGCGGTTTTCACCCATGTAATCCAGCCCAGCCGGGGAGATGCTTCTCCTTCCGCGCCGAGCTCGCAAGCCGGCACCTCCTCTCGCTTCAGGATAAGCTGAACTTCGAAATCGATCTCATCGTTCGAGAAAAATTTCGTCAGCGTCCGAAGCGGCTCGAAAGCCGTGCCGGAAGGCAGAAAGTCGAGGTAGCGCGGCAGGGCGAGCGGTCCGAGCTTGATTCGCACGCGCGACTCCTGCGTCCAGACTTCGTCTCCCGCCACGGCGCCTCCTCCTAATTGTTCGGAAGGACTGCCTTCCTGCCCGAACTGGCATTGGTTGTCGGCTTCGAGGCGATACCACGCACCCGCAAACTGCTCAATCTCGACCGGAACTCCGAAATAATCGGAAAGGATCTGCCGCAAAGCGGTTGCCGAGCGCGGCCTTTGTGCGAGCAATCCTGCGTAGTAGAGGAGCGCATCATCGGCCAGCAAACCCTGCCGGTCTCCGAGGCCCGCCGTGCCTAGGCCAATCAGATCCTTCAGGTAATGCGTGAGGCTGTCGCGATCGCCGCGTTCGTACGTCGCCACGAAGCGGTACTTCTCCCACGCGCGGTAGAAGAGCGAAATCATCCGGTGGTTGAAAACGTCCAGGAAATCCCGCAGCGCCTTATCGCCGGCGCGGAGCCTCACGGCGGCCAGTTCGGTGTAATAAAGCGGCAGCACTCCAAGCGGCCCCGTCATGCCCATAAAGTTGACCGTGAGTTTCGGCTGCTGGCCCTCTTCCCAGTCGATCGCCTGAATCTGGCTGGCGGGAAATGAAAAGCTGGTGTGAGCGCCGAAGCGCGCCACTTCTTCGGACGGCTTGGTGAAGCGCCCCACCGGCTGACGCCGGGCGAGAATCCGCTCGATCAGACGGACCGCCTGGAAGAATTCGAAGCGGTACGGACGATCCCGGAGTTCTCGCCCGACGGCTTCGTACTTTACATCAGTATCGATTGTCCGGCTCGGGGAGGCCATTCGTGCAGCGTTTCCTTTCTCTGCCGTGTGGTGGCAACCAACTGCGAAAAGCTGTTCATCGAGGCATACAGCCCCAGGAAAACCTCCAGCACTTTAGCAAAAAGATACACGCCCCCGCCCGCGAAGTGCTCTTCGTCGAACTCGACGTTCACCTGCGTCCCTCGTACGAAGGAGATGCCGTGCTCGGAGATCACCCTTGCGAAGTGCCGCTGGGACTGCACCCGGGTAATCCCCTCGATCTGTCTGCGCAAATCAATGGAATCGGCGAGGTTGTACAGCCTCAAGATCTCGGTCAGCGCGTCCCTGCCCTCCTCCACCAGCGAAAGGTAGTTCAGCGAAAGATGAGAGACGAGGCGCCACATGGCCCTGCTGCCGATCGGCGGGCGCACCGGCGCGGTTGGTTTTTTGAGGGCGACAATGCTCTTGATCGATGGCACCCCCTCCGCTTCAAAATCTCCCGATTGATTCCCAATGGGCAGGCGCGACGGCAAGTCCCGGTTCGAAAGCGTACAGCGCACGGTCAGCGTGTCGGAATCCGGGAGGACGGGGCGGCACGAGAGGTCGGCCAGCGAAATGAACACGTCGGTCCCCTCGTCCCCCTTCTGCACCGAGGGCCGGCGCTTGGCGTACCAGAAGACTTGTGCTCCTTTGGCCTCCGGCGAGTGCCGGTAAGAATAAAGCGGCTCGAGCGCGGTCACCTCGTGCGACTGCGGATTTGTGATCAGCACTTCGTCAACAGAAAAAATCTCAGCGGCGTATCGCCGCCGCGCGTCCGGCACCACCGCGTATTCGTGACGGGTCTGATCGAGCAGGATGGGCTCGGCCGACTGGCGGAACAGATTGATAACGGGCGTGCACCCGAGGCGAACGGTACCGGGAGTAACCCCGACCTCGAGTTTCTGCTGCCGGTCCGCCAATTCGAACGGCGAGAAAAAGAAAATCAACTCCATCTTCTCTTTGAATCCGTCGAAAAGCGCCGCACCCAATCCTCCCAGCTCGAAGAAAAAGAATTTCTCCGGAAAAGCAAAGTATTCCTGAAGGAGCCGGTACCCCACAAAGGAACGCTTCGGATAGGGCAACAAAGCTTCGTCCTCAGAGAATCCCATGGGGCGCAATAGGTCTCGGTCGAGCGAACACGGTTGCGCCTTGGGTCCCGCCGACGGATTGCGCGCGAAAATGTGACTGCAGTTGTTGCACAGCAGCTCGTACAGCATGTGTTGGAGCGCCGTGTCGCCGTGGAGTGCAAACTGCAGCGACGACATTTCAAGCTTGTCGAACGCGACATCGGGCAAGCACGTAAGCTCGACGCGCAGGAACGCCGCCGCGTCGCGCACGCGAATCGGCGGCTGGAGGCGGTCGGGCGTCCCCCACTGCGCCTCCGAGACGGCGAAAGGCCATAGCCGAGTGTCGTAGCAGGTCTGGAACTTGCAGGGCGAGTCGGCCACCCGCTGGGTCCGAAGGATGGAGCCGCGCGGAATCACCAGTCCGGTAGTCAGCTTGCCCTGCTCAGGGTCCAGATGGAACTGGGCCACCGACATCGACGGAATGGGCCGCAGGTAGTGCGGATAGAGGGTGTTGAGCAGCGCTTCGGTAATCTCAGGAAATTCGTCGTCGACTTTCAAGTGCACGCGCGCGGCCAGGAAGGCGAAGCCCTCGATCAGCCGCTCAACGTGCGGGTCCTTGCTGCCGTCGGCCTCGAGCAGAAGACGCGAGGCGATTTTCGGATACTTCTCGGCGAAGTTCGCCCCCATTTGGCGAAGGAAGTCCAGCTCGCGGCCGTAGTACTCGAACAGCTCGTCACGCACTGCCTTCCCCTTTAACCTCGTACTGCCCGGTGTTCGTCTCGAGCACGGTGTCGAAATAGACGTGCTCGGGGGCCGGATCCATGCGCAACAGCCCTTCGATCATGAAGTGCAGGCTGCGCGTGGTGTCGGACATCGACTGAAAGCTCACGCGAACCGATTCAAGCCTCGGCTCGAACTGCGCGATCGCGGACTCGACGGCACGCAGCAGCCGATTCTGATCGCGGCTTGAGCGCATCGAAAGCGAGGTGATATCCGGCAGGCCATAATCGAAGAGCGTGCCGCGCAATGCATTCGACTCGCGCTCGTCGGCATCAATCGACCGCCGCGTGTTCAGAAGCCATTCAAGATCTCTTCGCAACGCCGCCTTCATCGCCTGAAGCGATTTCGAGCGCGTCAGAGGCGTTTCCACCTGGCGCTTGGGATCATCGTCAATCAGCCTGTCGAGCACCGAGAGCCGGACCGCGGTTTCGATTTCCTGCTTAGCCATAAGTGACAGCTTTCAGGCGTCCGGCATCAGCCGCCAAGGAGTAAGACATCAGAAGGGTAGCCACCGTCAATCGACTTGTGATTGACCGTGGTTCTTGTCGCCCAACCAAAAGCCCACGGTCAGGAAAGCACTGACCGTGGCTACCCCGGCTGAACCAGCACCTCCTCGCGCAGCCAGGCTTGGGTCTCCGGATTCGCGGCCCCGGTATCATCGAGCATCACCGCATCCATCAGTCGGGGGTATTCGGCCAATAGGGCCCTGAGTTGCGATTTCACAGCGGACGCGACGGCATCGTAACCTTGCTGAGCGCAGGCCTTCACGACATACCGGTGCGGGTCGAGCCAAGCCCTGCCACAGGTCATCCCCACCGCGCTTTCCGCCGTTTCGAGCACCTCGGCCCAGTTTCCCACTACGACGGCCCGTTTCAACTGCTGGCGCACTTCGATGGGAGGCGCCTCGAAGATCAAGGGGTCGAGCTCGGGTCCAGACGCCCGCAGCTCACCCCACCGCACCGCCCGCAGCACGAGATACGGAAGCGGATCCGACGGCCTCTGCCGGCGGAGATAGTGTGCCGCGGCGAGAAGCTGCGCGAGCGCCTCTTCGCGACCTGCGAACTCCACCGCGACGGCTTCCATGCCGCTCGGCAAGGAGACGAATCCCGCGCGCGCCGGCGCGGAGGACGTCGCGGCCCCCGCAACCCGCTGCGCAGCAGATTCAGCCGCCGTTTCTTCGGTTGAGGGCGCAACCGGATCCGGCTCCAGTTCCAGCTTCCTTTTAAGCAGGGTGCGTACCGCAGAGTTTACTTCTTCGAACGCCGTCCGCAGGCTCGAAAAACTTGGGCCTTTGCTTCCAAACTTCTCGTTGCATACCTCGTCCAGAGACTGTAGCGCTTCGAGCAGGCCGTCGACGTCGCCGGCGAGCGCTCGATAAAACGCCTTTGGCGTGGCCGCAAAGGCCTCCTCAAACTGCTCGGGAAGAACCTTGTTTTCCTGAACCGCCGTCTCACGGGCCTTCCGCTTGCTCTCGCTGCTGTCGGCGTCTTGCTCGCTGGGAATCCGGGTGGAATCTTTGTACTCAAACCAGTTGAAGCCGCTTTTGGTGAGGGGACTCTTCACTCCGGTCAAGGGCGACAGCCGGACCGCCGCGCCAAGCTGGCCGATCCAATCGAGCGGAACTGCGCGAAGCTCGACGTCGCCGTCTTCCAACTCTGGGTAGAGTGAATCCCAGAAGTTCTCGAGCATGCCGCGAAGAAGGTCCAATCCCTCCTTGAACCCGGGAAAGCGCTCCGTTTTCAGAAGGGCTTCCGCGAGCCATGCGGCGATCTGAATGTCTTTGCTGCGGCTCGCAATTGCGTCGACGCAAAGCTTGATCACAACGTCGAACTCTGCCCTCTTGCCTTCCTGGTTGTACTCCCCGACGTCCTCTTCCTCGCGTCGCGCCTCCTTAATCTTGTCGTAAAAGAAAGTGGGATCGCGCTTGGAAACAGGAGTGTAACGAAGGCTTTCGCCGCTCGGGTTATCCCCTGGGATAGGATTGAGCAGGTTGTCCGGGAGAGACATGGCGGTCAAGGGGATCGATTTCCCCGCGGTTCCGAAGGGCCGAGCTCATGCGCGGTGTATCAAGGGCTACGCCGCGCAAAATCAGAGGCTTTCGGGGCGGCGGCTATACTGGCGGCGCGGGCTTGAACTCAAGTTTGCGCAACTCCAGGAAGGGAAACTCTTCCTCGCCGTCCACCACGAGAAGCTTTTGCCCGACCGGAACCGCGTCGCCGTTATCGCCTTCCACCCAAAACGTAGCGCGGCCAAGCCTGGCAGCGTCGTCGGCGGACTGCCACGAAAACGGCGCGAGCGCGGGTAACAGGACGTCCCCGAGATCGACTCCCTTGAATGACGGCCCGGTTTTAACGCTTGCGGGCGCCCACAGGATGTCCCGCAGGCGTTTGGGGGCCTCCATCTCGACCGAGGCGATATGCTCAAACGGAATCCACATGAAGCTGCCGGCCGCAAACACCTCCAACCGCGGCCCAACCCGCGGGTCGCCATCCGAGATCGACGCGAACGGCCTCCCATTCAAGCTTCCGGCGGGCGAAGGCGGAACGTCCGCGCCGGACTTCCGGTATTGCTTCTTCTCGAACGCATCCTGCCGCGTCTTCTCGGCATTGAGCGCCGCCCGGTAGACAAGCGCGCCGAGCTCGGCCGTGGCGTCGCCCTGCACCGCAACGTCCAACTGTTTTTCGGCCCGGTCGAACTGGCCCGCGAAGCAGAGCAGCTCGAACAAGAACGTCCGCGCCCGCAGATCGGACGGATGGTTGCGCACCTCCGCCGTAAGCGCCTGAACCGCGTCGTCAAGCTTTCCGGATTGGAACAGCTCTTTTGCGGTCATGTCGGAGCCTTGCTATAGCGCCGTTCCAGTGACCGGGCTTGTAATTAGGGTTTCTCACCCGGAGATGAAGGGCGGCTTGGCCGCCTGATTTGCGGAAGGGCTTTACCCTTTCGCCGGTCGGCTGCTTCGCTGCCCTGATTTTTCGCGGGGCGCGAAGGCGAGCCTTCGCGCCCCGCGAGGACTAAAATCTGCAATTTCGCCCGGAAAGCCACAGGCTTTCCGCAAGTCAGGGCGGCAGAGCCGCTCATCCCGCGGCCAATTCGGGCAAGCGACGGTCCATGTCTGTGGCCGTGCGCAGGCGCCGCTGATCGAGCGGCGCTATAGAAACGCCCGCCGTCCAACAGCAGGATACCGTCCGCCTACGATTTCTGTTCTTTCTGGACGTCGTACGTGGTTTTTCCGGCCGAGGCCACGGTTCCTTTGGCACTATCCTGAATCTTGTAGTCGTACTCGATCTTGGCAAAATTCAAGCTCGCCGAATCGACGGGAACGTCATCGCCGCCCGACCCTCCCGTCTGATAACTCGCGACCACGCAATCCGTCAATTTGATGGTGATATAGTCGTACGGCTTTGCGTCGCCGCCCGTCTTGCGAGCCGTGAGCGTTGCGTCACTGATATGTTTCCCCGTGCAGCAGAACTCGATCAGCTTCGGGGTTTCCTTGCCGACGCGGAAGGC
This sequence comes from Terriglobia bacterium, assembly GCA_050745265.1. Lineage (GTDB taxonomy): Bacteria > Acidobacteriota > Terriglobia > UBA7540 > UBA7540 > RH2-MAG17b. The sequence goes on along the minus strand of JBOGKE010000071.1, from coordinate 4,281 downwards.
GAAACTCAGATCCTGCACGCTGACCTTGCCTGTGCCGCCGCCGCTTCCAAAGTGCATTCCTCCCGGATTTGAAGCGCCCCAGCTCCACGATAGCAATTCGATTTCTTTTGCGTGCCCCTCGGCCAGCGCCTCGCCCTCGACATCTTTGATCTTTAGAAAATAATCACTTGCCATGCGCCAATGCCTCCTCGCTCGAAATGTTTGAATTTTGCAGATGCGCCGCTCGGGGCGCCCCGGAATATGCTGCGTTGTACTTTCGGCTAGGGCGCAGCAAGCCGCGCCCCTACGGTTTACTTCTTCGCGGGCGCCGGCAATTCTGCCACCAGCCGCAAGGAAACGTTAAGTTCATCCAACTGGAAGTGCGGGCGCAGGTAGGCGATGGCCCGGTAGACGCCGGGCTTGCCCGGCATTTCCTGGACATCGACGCGCGCTTCCCGCAAGGGATACTGCGCCTTAGTGGCCTGCGTCGCCGAATCATCCAGCGTAACGTACTGGCTGATCCAGCGGTTGAGGAACGACTCGGCATCGGCGCGCGACATAAAGCTGCCGATCTTATCCCGCATCATCGACTTCAGGTAATGGGCGAAGCGGCAGACCGCCATCATATACGGCAACTGCGCCGAGATGCGCGCGTTCGCGTTCGCGGCGTCGCTGTCGTAAAGCTTCGCCTTATTGGCCGACTGCACGCTGAAAAAGGCGGCCTTGTCGGTGCCCTTGCAATGGACCAGCGGAATCAGCCCTGCGTCGGCCAGCTCCTTCTCGCGCCGGTCGGTGATGGCGATTTCGGTAGGGCATTTCAGCGCCACGTCGCCTTCATCGGTCCTGAAGGTGTGAGCGGGAAGGCCTTCCACCAATCCTCCACCCTCCACTCCCCGGATTGCGGTGCACCATCCGTATTGCGCGAAAGCGCTCGTGAGCCGCGCGCCAAGCGCGTAAGCCGCGTTACCCCAGAGATATTTCGAGTGGTCCGTCCCGTCGACTCCTTCTTCGTAGCTGAAGGCGTCGAGCGGTTTCGTCTCGGCTCCGTAGGGCAGCCGCATCAGGATGCGAGGGCAGGTGAGGCCGACGTACTTCGCGTCTTCGCTCTGCCGGAACGACTTCCACTTGGCGTAGGTGGTCTGGTCAAAGATCTTGGCGATGTCGCGCGGCTGATCGAGGATCGTGTAGCTTTCCATGCTGAGCAACTGGGGCGCCGCGGCCGTGAGAAACGGCGCGTGCGCCGCCGCCGCCACCTGCGACGCCTTCTCCAGCAGCTCCATGTCTTCGGGATGATTGGTGAACTCGTAGTCGCCGACCAGCGCCGAAAAAGGCTCGCCGCCGAACACGCCGAACTCTTCCTCGTAGACTTTCTTGAAGAACGCGCTCTGATCGAATTCCGGGGCGCGTTGCAAATCGCGCAGCAGGTCTTTCTTCGAAACGTTCAGCACCCGGATCTTGAGCATCGTTCCCGTCTCGCTCTGGTCCAGAAGGTACTTTAGTCCGCGCCAGCTCCCTTCGAGCTTCTGGAAAGACGGATGGTGTAGAACCTCGTTCAATTGAAGCGACAGCAGGTGATCGATTTGGCCGATCAGGCTGTTGATCATCGTCTCGGTGTCCCGCGAGACGGCGACGTGGCCCTCGAGAACTTCAGCGAGGAAATTCTTGATCATGTCCCGCCCGCGCTCCCGCACGGCGGTATCGGTGCTCACGCGCGCTTCGGTCAAAATCTGATCGAGCAGGCCGCCTTGCTCGACAGTTTTTTCGGCTGCAGCCGGTGCGGTAGCTCTTTCTGCTTCACCCATTGGAACCTCCTTCTTCCGGCTTCTGGCCAAGCTCTGCCTTGAGCTTGTTCATCTTTTCCGTATTTCCTACCGCTTCGAGCAGCACGTCGCTGAGCCGTTCGTTGGTCTGGAGCGTGCCCTTGAGGTCGTTCATCTTAGTTCGCAAGTCCAGCAGGTCGCGCAGCGGTTTCACCTGGCGGGCGACGTTCTCCGGATCGAAATCGTCGAGGCTCTTGAAGTTGAGATCGACCTTGAGCTGGCCCGCGTTTTCGTCTTCGCTCAGTTTGTTATCCACGGAAAACGCCAGGTGGGGCTTCATCTTGTCGATGACCTCGTCAAAGTTGTCCGGGTTCACCTCAACAAATCTCCGGTCGCGCAGTCGCGGCAGCGCCTCGACCGGCTGCCCCGTGAAGTCTCCCAGCACGCCCATCACAAATGGAATCTCTTTATTCTCAATGGCGTCTCCCACTTCCACGTCATAAGTGATGTGGACGCGCGGCGGACGCACTCTTTCAAGCTTCTTGTGAACGCTTTCCTTCGCCATAGGCACCTCTTTTTTGCGAAATTGAATCCAGCTTACCGTTAAATCCGATTGAGCCTGTTTATCACTAAACCACCCATGGTGTCAAGGAAAGTGTTCCGTTCGCGGGGATACTGCATCGGCCTCGAGAGTTCTCGCTGATGTTGCGCCGGGCTTCAGAGTCTGTATAGGAAGGGCCGGCTTGCCGCCGGACGCGGCATCAGCGCTCCCCCCAAGACTTGGGACGACCGAAACAGTAACTGCCTTCCACCGCCCCGATGTGCCGAAGGCTTCAGCCTCGGCTTTCACTCCCCAACCCGCCCGCGATCAGCAGGCGCCTCGATGCGGCGAAGAAAACTGGTCTCGGCCCCTCCTCCTGCGTCCCAAGCCTCGACCCCTCGTTGAGCACGCCGCATACCAGAGCGAAATCCGGCGCCAATCACTCCTCGAAACCACGCAAGCTTCTGAAACGGAAGACCAGTAATCCGGAAGCCGTTTCACGGCCGCGCTCCCATCGCAGCTTAACCACTATCCGAAAGGTTAGCCGTCTATCCGAACGGTGAGCCGCTCGGCGTCATCGCGGGAAAGTGTCTCACATGTCTCATTCGTGCCCACCTGTGCGGCGCTCGCTGGTACACTATCGACGTGTCGCGGAACGCGACACCTCCACGGACGCCCCGCGCTGACAAAACTTTTTTGACGGAACGAAGCCTAGCAAGCCTTTGTTTTCAATAACATTAGCAGCGTCTAATGATTCTGGCGGCACGCCTGCCTGCGACCGAGGCATAGGAGCCACCGAGGTCGGTCCGGCTTGCGTCCTTGGCGAGCCGGGTATGCCGGGCCGGATAGGCCGCTGAAAAACCGCGGAACCCGTCATCCTGACTGAAACGAAGAATCGCTCTTTTTCTGACACTGAGCGCAGCGAACGGGACCGCCTGCGGCGGCGCTGAAAAGTCAAGATCAGACCCCTCACCCGGCTCGCTCCGCTGGCCACCCTCTCCCCCAGGAGAGGGCAGGACCCAACGAGAGAGCCCAGCCGCTCCCTTGGCAGCAGGGTGCCCGAAGGTGGCGGCCGGTGAGGGATCACTTTCATGCTTTGCGGGTGTCGCAAACGCGACATGACAACTCCTCACAATGACAGGTCCCGAGATCTGCGTAGGCAGGTGTGTACCGTATTGTAAATAGATTGTAAGTTAGTTAAAGTAGAGTCATTGATCAAGTCCCCGAAAACCGCGGGCTGTAGTGGAGGCGTTGCCTTCCGTCATGCGCCCGTCGTGGCGGCGTGAGGCACGCCCGGCGGCAATCGCGGCGATTGTCTCACGCGATCGGTTGCCGGCCGCCTTCCAGGTAGCGCGGTAGAGAGGCTCACGGTGCGGTCATGAGCGCCCCAGAAGAACTTCGGAAGCCCAAATCGCCACACGAGCGCGCCAGACGGCGCCCCGCGGCGACTCGCGATCCATTCACGGAATCGGCGATCCTCGAGGCGCTGATGGAGCATATGCCCGACAACATTTACGTGAAGGATGTCGAAGGTCGCTTCATCAAGGTAAACCGCTGTGTTACTGGTTTTCTGGGGGTCAATGACGCCTCCGAAATCATCGGGAAGACGGATTTCGATTTCTTCAAGCCGGACCACGCCGAAGCCGCTCGCACGGATGAGGAGGAGGTGATGCGGACGGGCACGCCGATCATCGGCAAAGAGGAGCGCGAGACCTGGCCCGGCCAGCCGGACACCTGGGCCAGCACGACGAAAATCCCGTTCCGCGATGAAGCGGGAAATGTTGTAGGAATTGTCGGCATCTCCAGGGACATTACGCGAGGCAAACGAGCTGAAGAAGCGCTCGCTCAGGCGCACGGCGAACTCCAAAGGCAGGTGCGGTCGAAGACGGCCCAGCTTTCAGCCCAAAACGACGCGCTCCTCGCCGAAATCGCTGAGCGAAAGCGCGCCGAGGAAGAGCTGCTTCGCGAAAAATCGCATCTGGACGCGCTGATGGACCACCT
>JBOGKE010000070.1:0-21406 GCA_050745265.1 Terriglobia bacterium | reverse complement strand
CGGTTCGTCGTACGAACCGCTCGGAGTGCGAAACGGCAAAACACGAGAGCGGCCACTAAAGGCGGAGTTGAAACTCCGCCCCCCTAGGCCCTGTCACGGATTTGTGAATAATCCAGGCTTGATGAACCGGCACGCGTAAAACTTAGCTCATGAAACGGGAGAGCCTGCGCCGAGGCGCTTCCACAAACATCGAAAGTGCCCTGGCAGATTCGCCTCCGGCCAAAGAGAGGATTCCAGAGCGGACCGCTGTAAAGCCAAGAGAGGTGGAGGAGATATGAGACAAGATTTCGGGCTTCTGAGGTTCTTTATGGTGCTGCTGATCGCGGGCGCACTTGGCGCAACCGCGTGGGGGCAGGTGACCGGAGGGGGTGTTATACGGGGCACCGTGCTCGATCCCGCGGGCGCTGTGATTCCATCGGCTGCAGTCACTCTCACCAACCAGAGCACCGGCGTCAGTTTCCAGACGCGTGCCTCGAGCGCGGGGCTTTTCAACTTTAGCGCCGTCGATCCCGGACCATACAGCCTTGCGGTGAGCGTTCCAGGGTTCATGCGGTGGTCGACCAGCCTCGTGCTTCTGACGGGGCAGACGGTTACCGTAAACCCGAGCCTCAAGGTGGGCAGCACGACCAGCACCGTCAACGTTGTGGCCGCCGCTTCGAACATCGATACGACGGACATGACTGTTTCCAACACCAAGACCTCCACCCTCATCCATCAGCTTCCGCTCAACGGGCGGACGGTGACGACGCTTTTTAATCTGACGCCCGGCGTTGAAGGCGGATCCAACCCGGAGACCAACGGCCTGAAGGTAGGAGCAACACAGATCTTGCAGGATGGAATGTCCATTCAAGATCGATTCGGCGGCGGGATCAGCCGCATTCAACCCGGGCTTGACTCCGTCTCCGAGTTCAGAATCGACACCAACGGTGCCGACGCGCGATATGTCACTCCCGCCGCAGTTATTCTGGATACAAAGAGCGGCAGCAATCAAATCCATGGCGACCTGTTCGCCGATTACCGGGGCAGCAGCGGCGGTCTCACGGCGCGGCAACGCCAATCCGGTCCGACGGTGCCCAAACTTGTCCGGAACGAATTTGGCGGCGCGGTGGGCGGCCCGGTTTATATTCCGAAGATTTACAACGGCCGTAACAAGACCTTCTTTTTTGTCACGTATGAAGGGCTGCGCCAAGCCACCAGCACCTTTCAAACCGACAGCGTGCCGACCGCGGCGATGTGGAACGGCGATTTCAGCAACGTTTTCGACCCCAGCGGAGCCCAATATAATATTTATAATCCCTACACCACGGATGCGTCCGGCATCCGGCAGCAGTTTGCGGGGAACATAATTCCCTCCAACATGATTTCGCCTCTCTGGACGAAACTGCATTCTCTCACCGCCGCGCCCACGACAACGGGCGATCCGAACTTGGGCCCAAACTTCCTTCAATATTACCCACAGAACACAAGCAACAACCTGTTCACCACCAGGGTGGACCAGCGCATCTCTAGCAAAGATAATCTTTGGGCGCGATTTACGCGAGACACAAGTAATTTCGTGCAGCCAGGCGGCGAATTTGGCGATCCCGCGCCAGGGGTGACCAACGGACTGGGAACGGGAGTGAATTCTTCAACCGTCTACAACGGGGTCATTGACGAAACTCACAGTTTTTCGCCGAGCCTGTTGAGCGAGTTTTCCTTCGCGGTGAACTACAATCCGAACCATCAGGGAACCCTGGCGTCTTCTACAAATTGGGCTCAAAATCTGAATCTGCCGAACCCCTTTAATGCTACCGGATGGCCAACCATCTATGCCGACTCCGGCCTATGGCAGGGTAACGGCGATCCGTGGGATGCCAACAACGAAAAGCAGGAGAACTTCAATCAGCAAGAAGCCAACGAAAACCTGACCTGGGTCAAAGCTCGCCACACGTTTGAGTTTGGCGGCAGTTGGCGCCACGAGCGTGATGACGTTGAGGAGCTGCAGCAATCGCAAGGCTCGCACGAGTTCAGCGGCGACTGGACGGCGCTCTACGACCCAGCGAATCAGGAGCCGGCCCCGTTTACCGGCCTTGGCATTGCCGACATGGCGCTCGGCATTCCTTTCATGCTATCCAACCAGTACAATCGAGGCTTCTTTAAGTTTCGCCAAACCGAATTGGGCCTCTACGCGCAAGATATCTGGAAAGTCAATCAACGCCTGACGCTCGATCTCGGCGTGCGATGGGACCGCTGGTCGCCCTACAGCGAGGCGAACAACCGGCTCTTGAACGTCGATCTGGCAACCTATGCGAGTCAGTTCCAGGTGGTCACACCCGGGAACCACACAATGCAAAGCTTGCCTGGAATTCCTCCCTCCGTCCTTGATTCGTGGTCTGCGCGCGGACTAACGTATGCCACCGCGAACCAAGTGGGCCTTCCCTCGGGATTGCTTCCGGCGAACAATCGTGACTTCAGCCCGAGGCTGGGCGCCGCGTTCATGATCACCAGAAAAACCGTCCTGCGTGGAGGTTACGGCATTTATTACTGGACCATGCCGCTGTCTCAGATCCTTCAGGCCGCGCGCACCAATCCTCCGCTCAACCTGAGGTATGTCAATCCCATCGGCTCTCCGAACGGAGACTCTACGTTTGCCGATTCAACAGTGCCTCAAACCAGCGACGTGGTGGGCCAAGCCACAGTCAACATCAATGGCCTCGTGACCATTCCGCCGAGCGCCCAAAGCTTTACTCCGTGGGACTATCGGAACTGGAAGGACGACATGGCGCAAGAGTGGAATGTTACGCTCGAGCGCGACTTGGGCCACAACACGATTCTTTCACTCATCTACGTCGGCGACCACGGATCAAATCTCGAACAGCAATTTTCGATCAACGCGCAGGAGCCGATTTACAATTACACGGCTCAGACGGGTCAGCTCGCGCCCGGCAATCACGACCTTCTTCGGGTGAATCCGAATTGGAGCTTCAACGCCACAAACCACACCGGCTACTCCAATTCAAATTCGATTCAGGCCCAGGTAGAGCACCGCTTTGCCGGCGGCTTGGCTTTCCAGTGGTTTTATGTCTGGACCAGAGCGCTAACCACGTCAAATGCGGGCGGGTTTTCTTCGGGTGGAACGAACATCAATGCCGTGAATGGATCTAATGTAGCGCCCCAAAGCAACCAGTTATTGGGAGCGCCAAGCACAAGCTATGCGCAGCTCTTGGCGTCGGTCTATAACAACGATACTAACGTCCCGGCTCAGCGCGTGACCGAAGACGTGGTGTACGACCTTCCGCTTGGCAAAGGCAGGAGGTTCGGAAGTCACATGCCGCGGGCTCTGGACGCGGTGGTCGGGGGATGGGAGCTTACGAGTATTGGCACGTGGGACCACGGCTTCTGGCAGGCGTACAATTCCGGCCAGTGGGCCTTCCAAAGTCCCGCGCTCAACTCGAACCAGCGGCTAGCGCTTACCTACAACGGCTCGCCGCAGCTCCTGTGGTTTGCGGGCGACTTCAATCCCGCCGTAGCCACTAACGTCTCGCAGACCGCTTTGCAGGCGCTGGTCCCTGCGAGCGTAGGCCAGAGACGCCTTCATGAACTTGGACCGGGCTTTAACAACCAGCTTCCGCTGACGCTGGCAAATGGAAAGCAAGTGATGATTCCTGTGAGCGGCGCCTTTAACCCAACCATACGGCAGTTCTTCCTCGGGCCGCCCGCGTGGAATGTGGACTTCTCGCTGATCAAACGCTTCAAGCTGACCGAGCGGCTCGACTTCAGGCTTGAAGGCGATTTCTTCAACGCGTTCAATCATCCCAATGATGTAAACCCCGATCCTGTATCGGGACTGGTCAACTTGGGCGAGCAAGCTAATCCCGCGCGTGAAATCCAAATCTACGCGCACCTCGACTGGTAGAGCCTGCAAATATGCGCTCTGGATTGCCCGATTGAAAGTCGGCTGCCTTGCGATCGCGATGGCAGGTTTCGCGGAGCAGAAGATTCGCGGGAATGGCGGAGAGGAGGGGACGCTGCCGCTATGGACTTGGCATCAGGCGCGCCGTCGTCTCTTGCCGCTACCTCCGTCGCGTCACTGCCGCCGTCGCTCGTTGCCGCCGCGCGTCGTTCGAGCCTCAGCAGCAGCCGCACCTTCGAATTGATTCGTCCGTCGAGTTGTTGCAACTGCCGCGCCAGCGTCTGCTCCTCCTCATCTGAGGGCTCAGGGCCGGGCCCGCTGCGTTCGATCGTCTCCATCTCCATCTCCTGCTCACGACGAAAGAGTTATTCCTCCTCGATTAGCGCGGCCCGCTCTTCTTCGATCAACGCGAGCATCTGCTGGACGCGCGGATCCTCGGAAGTGGGGGCGGTTTGGTCCTGCGCGCAGTCGTACCACAGGGCCTCCCGCTCCGGCTGCGATCCGTGCCCTCGGGGGTTTCGAGGCCGGTGGATTTCCGGGCGGCGGCGCGGTTGGCGGCGCGGCGTTTCGGGGTGACGGTGCGTTGATGGAAAGGCATGACGGAATGCTCCTTGGCGGATTCTTGTGGGGGCGGCGGCTGAAAGGCGGGCGCATTGTATCAGGGCATGGCTTCAGCCATGCCATTGAGCGGGCTCTTCTCCCTCTCATTTTCGGGCCGGCTCGGCTGGTGCGGCCCGCCGAACCGGCCCGAAGCTGATGTTCACGAGCACTTTCGAACGGCACGGCTGAAGCCGTGCCCTGATACCTACAGTAGCCGCCCGGCCTTAAGACGAAATCAGACACACCCCAGGATGAGCGTAACGGATTGGAATGAGACGATGGGGATCAATGAGACGGACGGGACGAGATCCTTGTCGTAGGTCGAGATAGCGCACGGGGCTAGCAGGTCGGCTGAAGAACTCGGGGCGGCGCCGGGTAGCGGCGAGTTTACCTCGCCACAGCTTCAACGCCATCGGCGCGTAGCTGGCGGCATAAAGCCGCCCCTACAGGTTTTCCGCAGCTTGTTTAGATCTTCGGCAAGCTCGGGAATCACCGGCCGAATCTCCGCCGTGCCCCGGCGACCCGGCGGGTCGCCCCTACCGCTGGTCACAGGGTGTACAATCGTTGGGCGGGTGGTCGCGGATTCGGCCGGCGTAATCCGTTCCTGCCGAAGTTTGCGTAACGTAACCAGGGCCGCGCCGCCGGATCGAGTTTAACCATGAGGAAGGGCTTCAGTCTGCGAGATTTGGATTGGGTGCTGCTGCTGACGGCGCTAGCGCTCGCCGCGCTCGGCATCGTCGAGATTTACAGCACCACGATGCACACTCATCTGGCGGGCGAGTACCGGAAGCAGATCGATTGGATCCTGATCGGACTGCTGTTCGCGATCGTTGCCAGCCAGATTGATTACCACATCGTGCTAGACCAGTCGATCGCGCTTTACGTCATCAGTGTTCTCGGACTTCTCGCTCTACTTTTCATCGGCCACCCAGTGGGCGGGGTCCGGCGGTGGATCTCGGTCGGCGGGCTCACTTTCCAAGTGTCGGAAATGGTTAAGTTGGTTATAATAATATGTGCTGCGGCGTATTTCGCCTCGCGCCGGGCGAAGCCCGTGAGCTGGAAGGACCTGATGGCTCTCGGGATCATGGCAGGCCTTCCCGCGTACTTAGTGGTGCGGGAACCGGACCTCGGCACCGCGCTGACATTTTTCCCGGCGATTGTGGCGGGAATCTATTTTGCCGGCGTCCGCTTTCGCGTGCTGCTGGTTATTGCACTCGCGGCCGTTTGCCTGGCGCCTCTGGGATGGAAGCTGATGCGGCCGTACCAGCGCGAACGGCTGATGACGTTCGTTCATCCTGCCGCGGACACGCGCGGATCAAGCTATCAGGTCACCCAATCTAAGATTGCTATAGGCTCCGGAGGATTTTGGGGAAAAGGGGTTGGAAACGGCACACAAAGCCGGCTTGGCTTTATTCCGGTTTCTCATGCGGATTTCATCTTTGCCGCTTTTGCTGAGGAGCAGGGGTTCGCAGGCACGGTGGTGGTGCTGGGGCTTTATTTTGTTCTGCTGATTCGCTTGCTCGACGGCGCAAAATCCGCGGGAGACCGCGCAGGCGCCTTTTTTGTTGTCGGGTTTACGTCGGTTCTGCTTTTTCAGGTTGTGGTCAACGTCGGCATGATGATTGGATTGCTCCCGATCACCGGGATACCGCTCCCGCTCATGAGTCAAGGCGGGTCCGCGGTACTGTTTACGTTCATCGGGCTTGGTCTCGCAATGAGCGTGAGAATGCGGCGTCTGGTCAACTAAGCGGAACCTTCGGAATTTAGGGTCTGAATCAACGCGAAAACACCGGCACGAGGGCTGGCCGCACGCCGGCAGGTAAGCCCCAGCCGGTCATCGCGAGAGGCGGGCCGCATGGCGAGGAGCTATGCCGGGCCCTCCGCGACTCACCGGAAGTCGATCCCGATCGGTTGATCCTTCCGGCAGCCGCCAGGAAGGAGTTTCCATGACTAAAGAGCTGCTGATCTCCTCGTCGCCGCACGAGACGAAGGTAGCCGTGTTGGAGGACGACCAGGTCGTTGAAGTGTATTTCCAGCGCGATTCTGAAGCGGGCTTGGTGGGCGGCATTTACAAGGGAAGGGTGAACCGGGTGCTTCCCGGTATGCAGTCCGCCTTTGTGGATATCGGTCTTGAGCGCGATGCGTTCCTCTACGTCTCCGATTTCTTTGAAGAATCCGAGGAGTACGACCGCGTTTTTACGGAGGCGGAGAACCGCGTGGCGCGGGCCGCGCCGGGCGGCGCCGGCGTGCAGGCTGCTGCCGAGAGGCCGTCCTTCGCGGGCAGCGGTGAAGAGGCCTCGGCGTCGGCTGAGCGTCTCCGGAGGACGGCCGAGCCCGAAGCAAGCTCGACGCCGCAGGATGTGATGCCTCAGGCGACCGAGCCGCAGGCGCCGCCGCCATCGCCTCCATCGAGCGAAGCGTCGATTCCGCAGCCCGAAGCCTCAGCGGCGGCCGCCTCTGGCAAAGAGGAGGTGCGCCCGCGCGAATTCCGAGGGCGCGATTTTCCCGGTCGCAGGCACCGCCGCCGACCCGGATTTCGAGACAGCCGAGCGGGCAGTCGTAGGGAGCCGGGTGGTCCTGCGTCTGAGAGCCGCAACGAAGCGCCCTCACACCCCTTGGAACCTTTGCCCGGAGAGTCGTTGGCCAAGTACGGCCGTTCGGCGGAGCAGTCCCCGGATACCGCTTCCGAACCTCGGCACGAAGAAAACCTGGAAACACTGCCGACGGGGAGCGGCGACGGCGAAGCCCCTGAAACTCAGGAGCGGATGCCGAAGTCGCGTGGTCAAAGCGAGGTCGCGGGTGAGGCAACATTTGGCGCTCAAAGCGACTTGGCCGGCCGCCTGCCAAGTCCCGAGGAGGAAGAGGAAGCCAAACGACTTCGAGACCGGTCCGGCGAAAACGACGCTCACAACGAAACGGCCGAAGCAGCGACCCCCGGCTCCGCCACCGAGTATGAGGAGGAGGAGATCGCTACCGAGGGAAGCGGCGGTCCGCGACTCGTGGAGCGCTTCGAGCGTGAGAGCGAAGAGCCCGAGCCACTCGGCGGCCAGGCCGGCAAGGGCGAAGCATACGAGGAACCGGACCAGCTTCTTCCGCCCTTCATCGAACTCGAGGGAGACGATCCCACGCCGATGCCTTCCCCTTCCGATCAGCAGGAGGAGCCTAAAGAGGAGCCGGGGTCTTCGTCGGAAGCCAGCGCTGAAACCGGCGCTGAAGAGCCTCGTCGCTATTCAACTTACTCCGTGCGAGATCCCCAACAGCGCCCGCACCTCGGCCCGCGCCGCGGGCGCCGGGGAGGCCGCGGGCGTTTCCGAGGTCACCAGAGCGGGCGCCCGGAGAGCGGGGGAGCGGGAGGCAACCACCAGCCTCTGCCGATCAGCGAGCTGCTTAAAGAGGGTCAGGAAATTCTGGTTCAGATTGCCAAGGAGCCGCTCGGCACCAAGGGCGCCCGGATCACATCCCATATTGCCCTGCCAGGCCGCTACCTCGTCTACATGCCCACCATCACCCACATCGGCGTGTCGCGCAAGATCGCCTCGGAAGAGGAGCGCCTGCGCCTGCGCAATCTCATCCTCGATCATCGGGGATCGCTCACGGGCGGGTTCATCGTGCGCACCGCGGGCGCCGGGCGCAGCGACGAAGACCTGATTGCGGACCTCGCGTTCCTCACCAATCTGTGGAATGAGATTCGAACCCGCGCCGAGCGCAGCAAGGCGCCCGCTCTTCTGCATCGTGACCTGACGCTGATCGAGCGCATCTTGCGGGACCTGCTCTCGCCGGACTTCAAGCGCATCCGCATCGACAACGAAATCGAGTACGAGCACGTTCTCGAGTTCGTCGACCGCTTTCAGCCCGCGCTGATCGGCAACGTCAAGCTGTATACGCGGGATGCGCCGATGTTCGAGGAATTCGGCGTGCAGGGGGAAATCGACAAGGCGCTCAAGCCCAAGGTGTGGCTCAAGTCGGGCGGCTACATCGTCATCAATCAAACCGAAGCGCTGGTCGCGATTGATGTGAACACCGGCAAGTTCACTGGAAAAACGAACCGGCTGGAAGATACGATCGTCAAGACGAATATCGACGCGGTGATGGAAATTGTCCGCCAGATCCGGCTGCGCGATCTCGGGGGTATTATTGTCATCGATTTCATCGACATGGACGAGCGGCGGAACCGGGCCAAGGTGGTGCAGGCGCTCGAAGACGCGCTGCGGCGCGACCGGGCGCCCGCGAAGATTCTCTCATTTAACGAATTCGGTCTGGTGGCGTTGACGCGGAAGCGCGCCAAGCAGTCGCTCGAGCGCACGCTCTGCGAGCCGTGCCCTTACTGCGTCGGCGCGGGGTGGGTGAAATCGATTTCAACCGTAAGCCATGAAATCCTCGCGGAGTCCCGCAAGATGGCGGCACAGATTGATGGAAGGGTCATGACGCTTCGGGTCAGTCCGCAGGTGGCTACGGCTTTGAAATCGAGAGGAGGCGCCCTGATTGCGGAGATCGAGGGAACCGCCGGCAAGGAAGTCGTGATCAAGAGCGACGCCTCGATTTCGCAGGAGCGCTTCGAGATCTTTTAGTGTAGTGCGTCGTCGATTGCTTCATTGTAGCGCCGCCCTTCAGGGCGGCACTTGCCGGGCTAAAGCCCGGCGCTACATGTGCGCAGCGCGTGATCAATCGGTTTGAAGACCGACTACACGCGCCAGCGCAGCCTGGCGCTTATCGAAGGTCCAAAAGCTGTCGGCCCTCAGTTCCAAGGCGCTCGCGACGTGAAGGGCGTCGAGAGTACGCGTTCCAAGGTCCGCTCCGTGGCGCCGGCCCAGTTCCGAACAGGTCTCAAAAGCTCCTTCGGAAACCGGACACTCGGCCCATACTCCGTTCTCGCGATCTCGCTGGAACGCGGCATGGACCTGTTCGGCCTCAGCCGGGCTGATCGCATGGAGAAAAACGTGCCGCTCAATGGCGTGCGTCAACTCCGCGCGATGGAGGGCAGTCAGCCATACGGCGGGTTTCCGGTTCATACGCCGCCACACGTCCGGCGAATGGATGTCGCGGAGGTAAAGGGACGCAAAGAAACTTGTGTCTGCGTAAACGCTCAATAACGGCCGCGCTCCTTGATCACGAGGTCAGAGCCCGGAAGAATTCGATCTCCGAAGATTTTTTTTGTTCGCGCCGCGAAATCCGGGATGTCGCGCGGGCGAGGAGGCGTCGGCGCAGGCACAATTCGGCCGATTACCCGGTCTCGCTCGCGAAGTTCCACGGTCTTACCTTCTCGAAGCCATGTTTTCAAACGCCGAGTGTCTCTGAGCTGGCGCAGATTGATGGTCAGCATGTTGGGATTGTGCCACAAAGTGTGACACAATTCAACGCCACTGCCTCGACGGACGGCAAGTTCGCTCAATCCGAATCGAAGCGCTGCTCCTTCCATGGATCGCCGTACATGTGGTAGCCGTTCTGCTCCCAAAAGCCGGGCTGGTCGCTGGGCATGAACTCGAGTCCGCGCACCCATTTTGCGCTTTTCCAACCGTAGAGCTTAGGAACCACCAGCCTCAGCGGCCCGCCATGCTCCGGCGCCAGCGGCAGGCCGTCGTGCTCCCACGCCAGCAGCACGTTGGCCTCGAGTAAATCAGCAAGCGGCGCGTTCGTCGTGTAGCCGTCGCCGCTGTGGATCATCACGTGCGTCGCCTCGCGCGCCGGTTGGCAGATCTCGCAGATTGTCCGGAACGCGGGTCCCCTCCAATGATTGTCGAACCGGCTCCAGCGAGTGACGCAGTGAAAGTCGGCCGTGACCTCGACCGCTGCCAATCCGCGAAAATCGGGCCACCTCAGCCGCAGCGGATGCGCGACCAGACCCTCGGCGCGAAAGTCCCACGTTTCAGGATCAAAACGAGGCACGCTCCCGTAATGCAAAACGGGCCATTTCAGGGTCAAGGATTGGCCGGGAGGGAGCCGGCCCTCCTCTTTCAGCTTCTGTTCGAGCGTCTTGCGCTCGTCGCTCGGCCAAAGGCTCATTGGGTGTTCTCCTTGCGCACACAGGTGGCGACATGGCGGAAAAGGCTGTATTGAAAAGATTGCGGCTTCCCCCAGGGCGTTAGGTGGGTTTCCGTCAGGGCCTTCAAAAGCTGGAATCCCTCGCCCAACTCGGCAGCCAGCCTGTGACCGCTGTAGCGGACGACGCTCAATCCGCTGCATTGTTCGGGTCCATCCTCTGCAAAGGTGGAAATCACCGCGTGTCCACCGTGCTGAACGGTTTTGGACAGGAGTTCAACGTAGCGCACTCTCTCTGCCGCGCCCGTAAGAAAGTGGAATAGCGCCCGGTCGTGCCAGACATCAAATCGTCCAAGGTCGGGCCCCTCATTTACATCTGCAACGATCCATCGGATTTCCTGGGCGCGGGCGGCGAGTCTGCTTTGAGCCCGTCGCAGCGCAGCCTGGGAGATATCCAGGACGGTCACCGAATAGCCTCGGTCAAGAAGCCGGTCGGCCAACACGGACGCTCCGCCTCCCATGTCAACCACCCGGCCGCCGGGACATGCTTGCCGAATGAGGGCAAGAGAAACGGAGGGCTCCGCCTGCGTCCAGCTCAATTCGGCCGCTGACTTCGCGCGGTATATCTTTTCCCAGTGGCCATCAGAGCGCATACGCTTATTTTGCCGAGCTTTGCACACCGGCACAACTCGAGCACGGAGGCGGGTTGATGAAAAATCCGTAGAGGCGGCTTTATGCCGCCAAGCGAGGATTGGCAGCGTTGCACTTATGGGAGATAAACTCTTCGCTACGCCCTGAACCCGAGGCGCGCGCGGCGCCTGGAGCGAGGAATCGCCGCGCGGAGATATTGCATCTAAATGGAACAGGAGTGATGAATAGGGGACGGCTCTCATGTACAGCTTCATGGTCGACATCCTTTTGGTGACTCTGATCGTAGCTTTGGCGGCGGCGCTTTTCCTCGGTTCCTTGATGCTCGTTCTGCTGGACGCAGGGTCCCAGGCGGTGGGACGCGTGGCGGTGAAATACGCCCACTCGCTCGCGCATCTCGCGTGGCAGGCATCGCAGTCTCGGCTTGAGCTTCACCGGGCCTCCGCTCGCGTACGAGCACAATTATAAGCTCACCTGAAACCAAGGTTTGTCCGCTCGATCCGTGCCCGCTGGCCGCGCCATCCCTCGACGAACTTTTCCAACCCCGCAGGCTCTAATTCCACGGGAGAATGATAAAATTCCCACTCACGGCACGCTGCTGAAGAGCCGTGAAATCTATCACGCCCTGAGGGAGCATCCTTGTGAGCGATCCCATTCGGATTGGTATTGCGGGCGCGAAGTTTGCCGCCGAATTCCACTTGAAGTGCTACCGGATGATCTACGGAGTGCCGATCGAGATCGTCGGAGTGACCTCGCTCTCTCCCGAATCGCGTCAGGCGTTTGCGCGCACGCACAACGTGAAGGCGTTCGACTCGTTTGCCGCTCTGTGCGACGCCGCGGCCGTGGTCGACATCTGCGCGCCCGGGTACGTCCACGAGAAGCTCGCCGTCGAGGCGCTCCGCCGCGGCAAAGACGTGATCGTCGAAAAGCCCTTCACGGGCTACTACGGACCGGGGACCGCCGACTTCCGCGGCAATCGCTTTCCCAAGGAGAAAATGCTCGGCGAGGCGATGGCGAGTTGCGGGCGGATTCTCGATGCCGCGCGAGAATCGAAGCGCATCGTCTGCTACGCCGAAAACTGGGTGTACGCTCCCGCCGTTCAGAAAGAGCGCGAAATACTCACCAAGAGCGGCGGCCAGATCTTGTGGATGATCGGCGACGAGTCGCACAGCGGCTCGCACTCGCCGTACTACGGAATGTGGAGATTCGCGGGCGGGGGATCGCTGGTGGGGAAGTCGTGCCATCCGCTCACCGCGGCGCTGAGCCTGAAGCGCTCTGAAGGGCAGGCGCGCGACGGGAAGCCGATTCGCCCCGCCACCGTCAGCGCGCGCACACACGAAATCACGCGGCTGAAAACTTTTCGCGACGCGGGTTTCGTGCGCACCGGCTACGATGACGTCGAAGATTACAGCCAGTCGCATGTCACGTTTGAAGATGGCACGGTGGCGGACGTCTACGCCACCGAACTGGTGCTGGGCGGGGTTCACAACTGGCTCGAGGTTTTCGCCAATAACCACCGCACGCGCTGCAACTTGAATCCCGTCGACGCGCTCGAAACCTACAACCCGAAAGAGGAGCTGCTCAAGGACGTTTACGTAGTCGAAAAGACGGGGACGAAACAGGGCTGGAGCCGGCCCGCCGCGGATGAAGACTGGCAGCATGGCTACCCCCAGGAATTTCAGGATTTCCTCGAGTGCGTTCGCGACCGGCTCGAGCCGCTCTCGGGCAGCGAGCTCGCGCGCGATACAGTAGCCGTGATGTATAGCGCTTACGTTTCCGCCGAGCGCCGCGGCGCGGAGGTGGAAGTGCCAATAGAATGAGCGGTTTCTGCAATCAACCGTCGGCAGGCCAGCCGCAACTTTCCAATTCGAAATTCAAGTGTAAGAACTTCAGGGCCCCAAAAAAAGAAGGGCGGGGAACCCCCCGCCCTTGAATACCGCACAAGTTTCAATGGTCGTCAGCCGGCAATAAGCTGTCAGCATTCCGCCTTCTGCCTTCTAGCTTCTGGCTTGCCTCAGTAAATCCCGCCACCCATGCCGCCCGGAGCCGCGTGAGCTTTATCCTTATTCAGGTTCAGGACTCGTAGCAGCCTGCGCGTGATATCCAATATTCGTAACGGGCTCAAGCATGGCTCAGAAGGAGGGCTAGCTCTCCCGCAACGTGAGTCTGTAGGCCCTGTGTGCAGAACTTACCTGACAAACTGGAAGTATTTACCCACGGGGTACGGGAGTTCACCTGAGAGCGTCTTGCCGGTGATACCCTTAGCTATTCGAATCGCCGTGGCACGCGAATTGCTCTCGAAGTCGCTTCGCAGAATCCGGCACACGCGGCCAACTGCTTTTCGAACCCGGATTGTCGAGGCCAATTCCAGCAGCCTCAGTCCGTTACGCTTGTGCAAGGTTATGGTCGGCTGTGCGCAATCGCAGTCATTCGCCCGGTAAGTAATCCGACCGTGCCCTCACCGTTCACCCGCGGGTCAGGCCGCTTGAGGTTGCGTCCTTTTCGCCTCCGGCTGATTGCACCGGGGTTTCCACAGAAGGGCATATCTTCCGCCGTATTCGGAGCCAGACTTTTTCGAAGTCGTATGTGCTTTATGCCACGGTGCGTCCTTCGGGCTGCTTGCCCGACAAGAACCCGGTAAGCCGCGGCTACTCGTCCTGAGCTTTTAATTCAGCGCTCGATTTGTTGGGCTTCCGGGCACTGCTCTGGCCCAGCTTACAGCCAAAGCTGCTGGTATAGCTTCGGCAAAGTCCCGGCTGGCGGACGTAGCATGTTGCCGCTGGTGCTGTTTGGCACGGGCGTCGTAAGCCTGCCCCGTCTCACGCGTGACCGTCTCGGGGTTTCGCGGTCAGTGACCTTAGCCTTCCCCTGATCCGCTCGGGCGGAACAGCACACTCGGCGTGCCGTTGGCAAAGCCCTGGTGAGGGTTACGCCGTTTGCCTCTGGAGCGTATGCTCCTCCTGCCGACCAGCTAAAGGTCGTGCCCGTATCCGGCAGGTCCCAACCGTTGGCCCGTGAAGTGTGTGACCTGGGCAATTGACCGTTGCCCGTGGATTCAGCTGAAAGTCCAGCGCTCGTTCAAGTTCCAGAAGGCACTGAGTGTGGGCTGAAAGGTTATTGTTTAAGTATTAAATAGTTAGTAACGACTTTTCAATCGTCGTTCGCGAGATCGCGGCAATCAGCATGAAGGCCAGGGAGAAACTGCCGCACGTTCCGTACTGCGCGTCTTGAGCCGAGGTGACATTTATGAATTTGATACCTCAATCCGGCAATCCTATGAGGCGCCTGTTCCTTCTGGCGCCTCCAGGTCAGCTACCTTTCCGTTTCCGCGATGTCGCGGCTGACGCGGATCTGCATGCGGGTGCGCTCGCACGAGTGCAGCAGTTCCGCGGGGACGTGTACGTTGAAGAAGGGAATCTGACCTCTGACGATCTGGCATTTGACGGACGGCATGTACAGGCTGCCGACGCCAAGCGTTGGCATCTGTTCACGATGAACGGTCAGGATGAAGTTGGGGCCTGTGGCTGGCTTTTGCCTCATCCGGAGAACGTCGATTACGGGGACTTGGGTGTCGCTCATTCGTCTCTCGCGGAATCGAAGGAATGGGGTCCGGTTTTGCGCAAGGCCGTAGAGGAGGAAATCCGCATTGCGCGACGTCGCGGCGTCCGGTTCGTCGAATTCGGCGGATGGGCGGTTTCCCGGCGGCTTCGGTGTACTACCGAAGCTGTCCGCCTGTGCTTGGCGTGGTATGCATTGTGCCAAGCCATCGGTGGAACCATTGGCCTCGGCACGGCCAACACCGGTCACCATTCCTCCGCCATTCTCCGCCGGATGGGTGGGCGGCCGCTCGCGAAGGCCGGTCAGCCCATTCCGCGCTACTACGAATCCAGATACCGCGCTGAGCTGGAGATCTTGTGCTTCGATTCCGCCGAACCGAATCCGCGATACGCGGAGCAAATCGAGCAATGCCTCCGTGCGCTGGGCACTGTCACGGTAATAACGGCGGAGGAAAGGCCAGCCGCGAAAAAAATTTCTTGGAACTTTGCCTCCCCTCTTCCGGTTTGCGCATCTGCATAGTGTTAGTACTTGTGTTCCTATTCGGAAGAGGAGGATTACTTCAATGAGAAGGCGGTTAGTCTTAATCGCGGTTGCTATCGCTGTAATGCTACCGTTATCGGTGTTCGCGGATCCGGTGACGGGCGAGCTTTTCTTCAATGGGAATGTGACCGCTACGGTCACCTCCCTCAACTTTCTTTGCGATTCACCCGGCGGACCATCTTGCAGCTCGGGACAGGGTAATTTCCAAATTCAGCCGGGCAGCACCGGCACGTTCGCGGGAATGTCGGGCTCGTATGGCTTCATCAAGGACATCAGCAACAGTACGACGCCCCCCGGGAGCACCGTGTCCGTGCCAGACTTTCTGACGTTTCAGTTGGCACCCGGTCTTTCGTTTACAATCACGAAATTGAACCTCGGTACCGGTCCTGCCTGCCCGGCACTGCCGGCTTGCACACCGACCTCTCCACTCTTGGTTAGCGCCTCGAATCCCACGGGGAAAACCGGCACAGTCTTCACACAGAATGCTACCGGTACCACCGCGACAGATTCGATCAACGCTGACGCTGTCCTGACCTCGGCCACGGGACAGACGCTTTACACTGGCACGTTCACTGCCCCGTTCAACGGTATGACGATCAACGAAGTGCTCGCCGAGCTTTCGAGCACTGGCTCAATTTCGAACCACGACTACTCGGCGGACTTCACGCCGGTTCCCACGACTATCACTCCAGAGCCAGGCACCGCGTCGTTGTTCGTAATCGCGGGTCTCCTCCTCCTGGCGGGTGCCGGTGTCCGTCGTTTCTCGCATTCCTAATCGTGTTTCTACTTTCAAGCTCTTCTAAGGGCGTGGCCGGGAGTTCCGGTTACGCCCTTTTCTTTTTCGGCCCGGATCCTTCGAAGAGATGCCGTTGACCCAAACTCTATGTAGCTTTCGCTCTCCGTCCGAAAAAGTGCACCGTCCTTCGGCCCGGTTCAAATTTCTACGTTTGCTCATGCGCGCCGCTAAACGTAGCCCTGCTGAAAAACGCGAACCCAGCTGAAAAAAAATAATGCCTTCCGCCTCAGGCACTCAGCCTGCACCTCCCAAGAATTGGCCGGTTAATTGGCCCAAAAAACAAAAGGGCGGGGAGTAGCCCCTCCCTTGAATGGCGCACCAGTTTCAGTAGTCGGCCGTCAGCCGGCCGGCCAGAAATCTCAAATTCGAAATTCAGGATTAAGAACTAGCGGCCCCAAAAAAGAAGGGCGGGGAAGTCCCCGCCCTTGACCTGCTTTCTGCCTTCTGCGTTCTGCCTGCTGTCTCAGTACATCCCGCCGCCCATGCCGCCCGGACCGCCCGGAGCCGCGTGAGCTTTATCTTCCTTTTCAGGAATCTCGCACACCAGGGCTTCGGTGGTCAGCAGCAGGGAAGAGATGGAAGCGGCGTTCTGCAGCGCCGTGCGGACGACCTTCGTCGGATCGATCACGCCAGCCTCGACGAGATCGGCGTAGGTCTCCGTTTGCGCGTTGAAGCCGTAGTTGACGTTCTGGTTGGTGCGAACTTTCTCGACGACCACGGCGCCTTCGTGCCCGGCGTTCTGGGCAATCATGCGCAGCGGCTCTTCGAGCGCCCGCTTGACGATGTTGATGCCAATCTGCTCGTCGCCTTCCGCCTTGAGCTTATCAAGAGCGGGAATGCAACGTCCGAGCGCCACGCCGCCGCCGGGAACGATCCCTTCCTCGACGGCCGCCTTGGTTGCGTGCATCGCATCCTCGACCCGAGCTTTCTTCTCCTTCATCTCGGTCTCGGTCGCCGCGCCCACTTTGATCTGCGCCACCCCGCCCACGAGTTTCGCCAGCCGCTCCTGGAGCTTCTCGCGATCGTAGTCGGATGTCGTGTCGTCAATTTGGGTCCGGATTTGCTTGACGCGGCCTTCGATATCCGAGGTCTTGCCGGAGCCTTCGACGATCGTGGTGTTGTCTTTGTCCACCGTGATCTTCTTGGCCTTGCCAAGGTCCTCAAGCCGCACGTTCTCGAGCTTGATTCCCAGGTCCTCGGAAATCGCCTTGCCGCCCGTGAGGATCGCGATATCTTCGAGCATCGCCTTGCGGCGGTCGCCGAAGCCGGGAGCCTTGACGGCGCAGCACTGCAGCGTGCCGCGCAGTTTGTTCACGACCAGCGTCGCGAGCGCCTCGCCTTCGACTTCTTCGGCGATGATCAGCAGAGGTTTGCCGGCTTTCGCGATCTGCTCAAGAAGAGGAAGCAGGTCCTTCATCGAGCTGATTTTCTTTTCGTGGATCAGAATCACCGCGGTCTCGAGCACGCACTCCATGCGCTCGGGGTCGGTGACGAAGTAGGGGGAAAGGTAGCCGCGATCGAACTGCATGCCTTCCACCACTTCGAGCGCGGTCTCCATGGTCTTTGACTCTTCCACGGTAATCACGCCGTCCTTGCCCACTTTCTTCATCGCTTCGGCGATGATATTGCCGATCGTGTGATCGTTGTTGGCGGAAATCGTTCCCACCTGCGCGATCATCGAGCTCTCTTTGACTTCTTTGGAGAACTTTTCGAGCTCGCCTTTCACGTGCTTCTTGGCGCCGTCCTTGCCGCTCTCATCGTAGCCGCAGATCGTGCGAACCGCGGTCTCGATGCCGCGCTTCACCGCCATCGGATTGGCTCCGGCGGCGATCGTCTTCACGCCCTCGCGGAAAATCGCCTGGGCGAGCACGGTGGCCGTCGTGGTGCCGTCCCCGGCCACGTCCGAAGTTTTCGACGCCACCTCGCGCACCATCTGCGCGCCCATGTTCTCGAGCGGATCCTTCAGCTCGATTTCCTTGGCCACGGTCACGCCGTCCTTCGTGATGGTCGGCGAGCCGAACTTCTTATCCAGAACTACGTTGCGCCCCTTCGGACCCAGCGTAACCTTCACAGCGTCGGCGAGCTGGTTTACACCTCGAAGGATTGCCCTGCGGCTCTCCTCGCCATGTACAATCTGTTTCGCGTTTGCCATCTTTCATTTCCTCCAGAATTTTTTCTTCGCTCCACCGAGCGAGGGATTCGCGCTCTGTCCCGGCGCTTGTTGGCGCCCGGACACGGCCTTTTCCGCCGCGGCTACTTCTTGCCGCCCGCGGCCGAATGCTTGGCGCTCTCAATCACGCCCAGCACCTCGTCCTCGCGAAGAATCAGTAACTCCTCGCCGTCCAGCTTGATCTCGGTGCCCGAATATTTTCCAAACAGAATGCGATCGCCCGCCTTCACGTCGAGAGGAATCACTTTTCCTTCCTCAGTCTTCTTTCCGTTCCCGGCAGCGATTACTTCGCCCTCCTGCGGTTTCTCCTTGGCGGTGTCCGGAATAATGATGCCCCCTTTCACCGTCTCCTTTTCCTCTATTCTCCGGATGATTATTCGATCGTGCAATGGTCGAACCGTCATGCTCACTGCTCCTTTCTCTGATGGGTTTATCACCGTTCTTCGCTAGACCTCTTTGCTCAGGTTTGTGTTCGTGGTCTGCCGGAGGATACGGTATGGTTTCCTAAAGCCAACGCTGTGCCTGTCGATAGGATGGCTTCTCTCTACATTAGAAATTAGCACTCTATCGCCCAGAGTGCTAATTTACCCCAAACCAATACCGGCTGTCAAGGGGCCGCACTAAAAAAATTGTCGGCAGAGGTTCTGGGCGACGGGCAAGAGAAGAGAAATGCGTAGATTCCCCCGTCCACGCAAGACGAGTTGGATTGTATACAACCTGAAATGAATAACATAGAGGCGAAACTAGAGCAGAAGCGGTGTGAGTAAGCAATTACCGGGAATGTTGCCAAGCGTTTTCCGGTTTTCCCCTGATGGTTCGGTCTTCCAATTCATGGGACAGTCTATTAAGGCGAAGTGACGGACGGCGCAGTCGAAGCCATTCGACGAGGCCCCGTGGCAACGCTCGGAGTTTCCCGGGGTACCACTTCTGGATCGGCAAATAGCGACAGTGCGGTGGCTTCTCGGGAGCTAGCACGACAAGGAGGAGACGAAGCAATGATAAGGCAAAAGACAGCCCTTTTGATTGGTGTTTTTTTGCTTCTAATACCTATGGCTGCCATGGCCGACTCTATCGATCCCCTACACATCAGCCTCAATTTCGATGGTGGCGGGATGGCCTGGAGTTGGGCAGGGGCGGCGGGTAGTACGCTTACGTTCACGGCCACCGGTATTACTACCATCCAAAATGTGGAGAGTGCAAGCGGCGTAGGATTGGTCAACCCTCTCGTCACCGTCACCAGCGGACCCGCAATCGGAGGTTCAGGGACTGCCCTTGATCCCTTCACCTTCGGACCCGGGGGTTCCTTCACCGTAACAAGCACCTCCTGCGGGGGTACCTGCTTTCGCGGCAATTTCGTTGGTGGCCTGGACGCCGCCGTCGAAACCGGCGTGAACAGCACCTCAACCACCGCGCTGGTGTTTTCTAGCCACTCGCTGGATGGCACCTTCGATCAAAGCGTCTACGCGATGCTTGGCGAGCCCTCGGGCACCACGCTGAGCACAACTGGCAACCTCACATCGGACCTGGCCTTCAACACCACACCCAGTTTTGCCGCTGGCGGAAGCGGACACGTAGCGGGTGGCACGATGGTCCAGACCTTAACCTCGCCGACTCCTGAGCCGGCATCACTACTGATCTTCGGCACCGGCTTGCTCGCACTGGGATTCCTTGTGCGCCGCAGGCTCGTGACCTAATTTTTCGGGGGCTGGTTCGTCCACCTGAGCGGGCATCACTACTCATCTTCGGCACCGGCTTGCTCGCACTGGGATTCCTTGTGCGCCGGAGGCTCGTGGCCTAATTTTCGGGGGCTGGTTCGTCCAAAGGACTGGCCCTCTTATTTTTCCTCTTGCAGCCCCGCCTCCTGTTTCTCCTCTTGTTCCCAAACTGCGGCCTTCCGAGCCAGCCGCTCAGCCCTCAAAGGTCCGGCCAAGGTAGCGTATCGGGGCACGACTTGAGTCGTGCCGTTTGCGGCCAATTGATCATTTCGGCTTTAGCCGCTGAGGGCCTCAGGGCTAAAGCCACATTGTTCATCGCCAATTTTCGGCGTGGCTGAAGCCATGCCCTGATGAAAACCCGCCTTTTAGTACTTCGAGGTGTCGCAAAGGCGACGTGACCGCTGCACTGAAAAGTCACGACGCCGTCCCTCACCCGGCTCGCGGGAGAGGGCAGGGATCAACGGGAGAATCCCAGTCCTCCCCACGGGGAGGCGGTGCCCCACGGCGGACGGCGGGTGAGGGCTGATTCTCCGGCCAACGCCGCCTCAACTTCTCCCCCCAACACGCCGATAGACCTTGCTGAGATTATTCAATCTGCTATTTGGAGATCATAAATGGAATCAACGCGCGCGCGCCGCCTTTTGAAAGCCAACGCCGAGCTCTGGCTGATCCTCTCGATGTTTGTGCTCCTGGGATTGCTCAACTTCCTCGTCGCATCGAGCCACATTCTGCTGGGGCTCTACACCCTGCCGGTGATTTTCTCGGCCTATTTTTTCGGGCGCCGGCACGCGACGCTAACGGCCGTCGCCGCCACAATCATGGTGATCCTGCTGAATCGGATCAACCCTTCGCTTTTGAGCGAGGCCAGCACGAAGCTGCGCGACGAGAAGTGGTTTGACGTGGCCGCCTGGAGCGGCACGCTGATCCTCACAGCTTACCTGATGGGAACGCTCTACGAACGCATGTCCCACCAAGTCAGCGAGCTGCGGCAGACCTACCAGGGCGTTCTCCTGATCCTTCGCCATTTCATCTCGAAGGACAAATACACGGAGAATCATTCATACCGCGTGTCGGTGTACGCGGCGCGAATCGCTTCCGCGCTTGGCATGAACTCCGAGCGGCTTGAGGATGTGCGCGCGGCGGCGCTTCTGCACGACGTGGGCAAGCTCGATATCAGCCGCGAACTCCTCTACAAGGCGGCGCGGCTCACGGAGGAGGAGTTCGAGGAGATGAAGAGCCACGTGGAAAAAGGCATTGACCTGATCGAACCCGTGGGAGGCTCTCTGCGGCGCGTTATTCCCATCATTCTAGCGCATCACGACCGGTTCGACGGCTCCGGCTACCACGCCACAAGCGGCGAGCGGATTCCAATCGAGTCGCGCATTATTTCGGTGGCGGACGTCTATGATTCGCTCACCAGCGATCGGCCTTACCGCAAAGCAATGTCGCCCTTCGACGCCAAGGAGATCATCGTAAAGGGTACCGGCCGGGACTTCGATCCAGCCGTCGTT
>JBOGKE010000069.1:0-22556 GCA_050745265.1 Terriglobia bacterium | reverse complement strand
CGTGCCGATTATGGGCCTTAGTTGTTGGGCTTGAGCCGCTGAGGCCCTTCAGGGGCTAGAAGCTCCGATCAGAGTGGCCTTCGCTGCGGCACGGCTAAAGCCGTGCCCTGACACAAATACGCCCGCCGACTACGGGCGCCGCTTCCCTTCCCTTTTCCGAACGTACTTTCCGCTCTTCCCGCCGGACTTTTGAAGCAACCGCAATCCCGTGATCTCGATGCTGCGGTCGAGCGCCTTGGACATATCGTAGATGGTGAGCGCAGCGACGGCGGCCGCGGTGAGCGCTTCCATCTCTACTCCGGTCGGTCCGGTTGAGCGCGCCGTGGACGTGATGCGCACGCCGCCGCGCCCCACCCGCGTCTCCACGTTCACATGGGTAAGCAGGAGTGAGTGGCACAGCGGAATGAGCTCGGCCGTTCGCTTCGCCGCGGCAATGCCGGCGATGCGCGAGATCTCGAGCGGGTCGCCCTTTGGATTGCCCGCCAATGCCCTGAGCGTTGCCGCGCTCATCCTGACCTGCGCCTCGGCCACCGCCTCGCGGACGGTGTGCGGCTTCGCCGAGACATCCACCATCCGCACGTCGCCGGCGGAATCGAAATGGGAGAGAGTCTGTTTCATGCCGATTGGAGCCCGGTGTCCACGGCAGGGAGAACGCTGACCGTGGTCACCGCTATCGTTTGAGGGATCGTACCGGCGCGTCGATCGTGAAACCGCGTCCCGAGGTCATCACCAGGATTCCCCTCAGATGCGAAATCGGGCCTGCAAGCTGGTCCGATTTGTTCAGCATGATACGCACGCCGCGCTTCGATCTCGTGATCACGGGCGCCGCCGCGTTCTCGATCTGGCCGGGATCAAGCGGGAGAAAAGTTTTCGCGGTCTCCGAGCCGCCCGTCTCGACTTGGAGAACGAAGTGATCGCCCTCCGCTTGCGCGCTCGCTCTCCACCGCGCCGGCTCGGCCGCAGGCAGCCTTCTTCGCGTGCTCTCGAACAGCTCGTGATCGCGGGAATACTCGGGGCGCGCCGTCCCGCTCACCGGTAGCGTCAGCGCGACATTCGCTTGCGCCGGCACGCAAACATCCCGGCAAACGAGCCACTGAACGGTTGCGTGCACGTCAGCCTTTCCACCCGCGTGCAGCGTCGCCGGCGCGCGAACGGGCACGATCAGAAGCACCTGGTTCTCGTAGCCGTAATCGATCAGCGAGTGATCCGGAATGCGCGCGGGGACGGGCCAAAGCATCGCGCCCGGCTGCCAGCCCGGCGGCAGTTGCCAGCGCACGAATGCGGGCTGACCCGAGTCACCGGGATTGATCCAGTACGTGTGCCATCCCGCGTCGAGATCGAACTTGAAGCCGAGCGAAATCTCCTCGCCAGGATGGACCGCGCTCTGGTCGGACACGAGCGCCACCTTGCTGTGCGACGGAGCCTGCGCGCGCGACGCGGGCGCAACGGCAGCCGTGATTCCAAGCAGCAGGACGCCGATGATCCGGGCTCGTATCATGGCCATCTCTTTGAACCTGGATTATTCACGAACGGCTTTCGTTTTGCCTCGGCGAAAAGCCGCGGAGTTAAAAGACAACTCCGCGCTACCACGTTTCTAGCGCGTCTTTCCAGAGCTCGCCTCCTCCAGCCTTAGCCAGACGCTGGCGACGGTCCAGTCTCCATAGCGCTTTTGCAGCACCACCCAGAAGCGCTCGCTCTGCCCCTGATCCTGAAACAACACGCGAGCCAAGGCGCGCGTTAGGTTGGGGCTGAACGTGAGGTGCTCGATTGAGACTTTGGCGCTCGGGGCCGCGGCTCGGGCCTGAGGAGCCCGAGAGGCCGGAGGGGCCCGATGGACTTGACTGGCCGCAGGGGCGCGGCTCGCCTCGGCGGGCGTCGTGTGCGCGGACTCCGCTAAGGCCGGCTCGAAATACAAGTTCAGCGCGTCCTGCAAAGAACCGCCCGGAGTCTTGTGCGACGCGAGATATTGGGCGCGCTCCTGAATCACCGAAATCGAGTTCTCGAGATCATCCACGATCACCGGATCGGTAAGGCCGGCTTCGGCCTTTTTGAGCTGGGATACCAAGCTGGCGTCGGAGCGCACGGTGAGCGCGATGAGCGCGGCTTCGGTGACGGTGCGGTCGGGCTCGCGATTAGCGTTTTGGATGATATGGACGAGATAATTCGCGGCCTGCGGAGTATCTATCTCGCCCAGCGCGCCGTAATAGTAGCGGCGAAGATTCAAGTTGCGGGAATCGTCGACGAGCTTCGAGAGAGCCGTGAAGGCGTCTTCGCCGCCCATGAAAGCCAGCGACTGAGCCGCGAATTCTGCCGTCCGGTCGTCTTTCAACGCCGCCACAAGCTGAGGAACCATCGCGGCGCCGCTGGCGAACGCCGCGTCGTAGAGCGACTCGAGCGCAACCGGATTCGGGGAGCTGATGATGTCGTAAAGCAGCTCGGGCGCCCAGGAATCATTCGTGGCATTCGCCGCCGTGTTCGCGCCTTCCTGCGCGCGACCCACCGCCGCGCCACCGAATGCTGCCGGGGACGACGCAACACGGGCGCAGTTTGCGCTGCAGGGGCACAGGAGCGCCGCGCAGATCGCGAAAAGCGGAAGAGACACGCCTGGGTTATGTGGAATGATCCGGGATGCGCCGCTAAGCCTCATCGTGAATCGTCAGCATCGACCGGACTTCGAACTCCCTCGCCCCGTTCGGGGTGGTCACGGTCACGGTGTCGCCGAGTTTTTTGCCCATCAATCCGCGCCCGATCGGAGAGGTCGTGGAAATCAGGCCTTTGCTTGCGTCCGCTTCCTCGGTGGTGACCAGCTTATATTTCACTTCCGCGCCGCGGTTGACGTCGTAGAGAACCACGCGCGTTCCGAACGCAATGCGGTCCTTGGGGATGTTGCTCATGTTGATCATGGAAAGATCGGCAAGGCGCTGCCGCAGCTGCCCGAGACGCGCCGCCACGTAGACCTGGCGTTGCTTGGCGGAGATGTATTCGGCGTTTTCGCTCAAATCGCCGAGCGCGCGGGCGCGTTTGAGCTCGCCGGGCAGCTCGTGATTCAGCTCGTGATCGAGCGCCTGGATTTCGTCTTCAAGTTTCTTCTTGGCCGGTATCGACATAGCCCATTCCCCAACTCGTGATTTCCCCATTATAGATGAAAACGCGGGGCTCGATTCCCGGCTCATTGAACCCCCTCAGCAGCCGGGGCGCAAAAGCTGGGAGAAATCACACTGGCGTTTGGCTGGCCATTGCCGGTACGGCGCCGGGCAAGTGGACCGTCGCCCTCGCAGCCTGTCTCGCAAGCACTGCGTGCGCAAGCAGCACCAGCGTGATCCAGATCAGGTCCGCGGTGAGAAGGTGAAGGAGTTGAACCGGGAGCGGAGTTAGCAACAGGACGTTGAGCATGCCCAGGAAAAATTGCACCAGAACCAAGCAGCCGAGAAAGGCGGCGATGCGCTTCACCCGCCGGGGCGAGGGAATCATCAGCTCGTAAAACGCCAGCACGATGAGATAACTTCCCACAACCACGGCGATGGCGGGATGAATGAGGCGCAGCCGCAGGAGCGGGCTCGATCCGGCGGAAAAATCCGAGCCAAAAGCTTGCGAGAGTGAAGTGGCGTGAAAAAGCGTGTCGGCCAGCGCGGCGATGGTGCCGGTGACGGCAAGCGCCAGCGTTCCCACAAATCCCGCCGCGTAAGCAACGATCAAACCACGGGAGCGCGCGCGCGGCGGCGCACCCGGGTCACGGGGCGGCGACAGACTCGGAGTGGCGTTTACCGAACTGGCCGAGCTGGCTGCCAGAGCCACAGAAGCGAGCAACAGGAACGTGTTGACGAGATGGAACGAGAGAACGACAACGCGAGAGATAGAAACGTTCTGGCCGGTGTCGCCGAGCAGCACCAGCGCGGCCCCGATCAGCCCTTCGGTGAGCGTGAAAAAAAGCGCCGCCCACGCGTAACGCCGCGCCGCATGTCCTTTCGAAAACCGCCGGAGCGCGAGGTAGACCAGAACCACCACCAGCGCCACTGCGAGCGCGCTGGTAAGCCGATGGGCAAACTCGATGAGGGTCGCGATCTGCGCCTGGTGCGGGATCACCTGCCCGCCGCACAGCGGCCAGTGGTCGCCGCAGCCCGCGCCCGAGCCGGTGGCGCGCACGACCGTGCCCCAGAGAATCACCAGAACGTCGTAGGCCAGCACCAGCCACGCATATCGGGCAAAGCCCTTCTTTCCGGACTGCGCGGGAAACTCGCCCATAAGCAGAAATCGTAACGCACAGCCGGGTTAGACCGCAACCGCGACACCCGTTGCTCCCATCGGCGTTTCGATGCATAATGGCCGCCAGCTTGTAACTTGCGAGTATCGCCTGAAATGCCGGGGGGCAATGTGAGTCCGAGCAAACGGAAAACGAAACGGCCCCTGTGCTGCTGCGCTTTCGCGGCCTTATTGCTACTCACGGGCGCAGGAGCTGACGCTGCCTGGTCCGGAGCGCAGTCTTCGCGCAGTTCGTCGTCCGCGCCGGCGGCAGTAAGCGCCGTTCCGGACCGCGCAAACGCTTCATCGGCTCAACTCCTCACGGTGTACGCGCAACTGCGCAACCTTCAGGGCAGCAATCAATCCGCGCCAGATGAAACGCCCGAGTACACGTTCAGCTATAAAGAGAGCCCCGCTCCGCAGGGGAAAACGCTGCTGCATCTCTCGCTGGCGCAGGCCGGCGTTTCAAGCTCGTATGAGATGCCCGTTCCGATCTACGTTTACGTTCGTGGCGAACCGCACTCCCTCGGTTTCATGGTAGTCACCGGACCGCACACCAAGACGGCCGATCTTACGCTGCCCGTCCGCCCGGACAGAGTTGCGATGGATGTGGATCACAGTCTGCTGGCCGTCGAGCACCAGTAACCGCTCGCCCCGGCAAGGTTCAAGCCCGCGAGCCCAATAGAGGAGAAAATGAACAACCCAGGCACGGGACCCTTTCGGCCGCGGCTCACTCGGAGGGATTTACTTGAATCGACGGGAATCGTTGGCGCAGCGATGATGGTTCCGAACGCCAGAGCGGCCGAGCAGAACTCGAGCGCTGCAGGATCGGGAGACCGGCTCACGATCAGCTCCGTCAAAGCATCCGTTCATAATGTCCCGGTCGAAGTGCCGTTCCTCGGAAGAGCGCTGAGCACGCAATTTGTTTTCGTCGAAGTCGACACCGACCAGGGCATCACGGGATACGGCCTGACAGGAGCGATCCAATGCTTCGCGGCGAGGGACTTGATCAATCGCCAGTTCGCGCCATTCTTGAAGGGCAAAAGTCCTTTGGAGACCGAGGCGAGGTGGCAGGAGATGTTCCTGACCTTCAACCCGCGCTACCAGACGGGCGCGTGGAGCTCGGCCGTGAGCGCCGTCGATATCGCACTGTGGGATATCAAGGGCAAGCACTATCAGGAACCCACGTGGCGGCTTCTCGGCGGCGCCAAGAAGACTGTCCCGGCTTACATTACGTTTGGCCTTCTCGAATATGATCGCCGGCAACTCGTGGAGATGGCGCGCCGCTTCGTGGCCGAGGGACAGGATAAATTCAAAATGGTCGTCGCCATCGACAACGGGACAAATCCGGCGGAAGACGCGGCGCGCGTTCAGGCGGTTCGGGGAGCGATCGGTGAAAAACCCGATCTGATGATCGACGGCAACTACCTGTTTCCGGTGAACCGCGCGTTAGAACTCGCCAAGCGGGTTGAGCCGTACAACATCACCTGGTTTGAGGAACCGCTGTACGGAAACGATGCAAGACTTTTAGCGCAGTTGCGCGAGAGGTGCTCGGTTCCCATTTCGGCAGGGCAGAACGAAGGCTCGCGCTTCCGCCATCTGGAACTTCTTCAGCACGGGTCCATCGATATCCTGCAGCCGAATGTCTGCTACGTGGGAGGATACACGGAAGCATTGAAGGTCGCGGCGCTGGCGCAGGGCTTTAATATTCTGGTAGCCGACGGCGGCGGATGGCCTCACCACAATATGCATTTTCAGGCCGCGGTCTCAAACGGCTGGCGAGTGGAATTCCATTACCTGATGTGGAAAGTGGGCGAAACGATTTTTCGCAACCCTCCGAAGCCCGAGAAAGGATTCGTGACGCTGACCGAAGAACCCGGGCTTGGCCTGGAGCCCAACCGGGAAGCGCTCAATAAATATCTGGAGACGTAGAACGCAAGAGCCGTCGAGGACGCAGCGCGGCTGAGCCGCAATCGGCCCGGTAGCACGGGCGTCTCGCCCGCGCGCATGGGCAGGACGCCCATGCTACGTCCCGGTGTATGCCTCACGCGAGCACCGACTCGGGTCGGCCCCGGACCCCGCAAGCGTGCGGCGCACTATGCGCTAGGAAGCTCGCTACATTCCCCGAGGATTATCCAGCCAGTAGATCGTGAGGCCGGAAAGCAGCTTAGGATAAAAGTCGGTCGATTTTTGCGGCATCACGTCTGCGGCAAACGCCACGTCGCGAACCGCCTCAACCGGCGTGGGATTCATCAGAAAGCAGATCTGAGCCTTGCCGGAATCGACCTCGCGCACCGCGTCGGCGAGCTCACGGGAGTAGCGCACATTCTTTTCGTGCCGAACGTCTTCCTCGCTGATGCCGAGGGCGCGCTCGAGCACCAGG
The DNA here is from genome assembly GCA_050745265.1 of Terriglobia bacterium. Classification (GTDB taxonomy): domain Bacteria; phylum Acidobacteriota; class Terriglobia; order UBA7540; family UBA7540; genus RH2-MAG17b. The sequence goes on along the minus strand of JBOGKE010000069.1, from coordinate 15,934 downwards.
CGATGCAGGACGACCACATCCAGGCGGCGCTGTTGTTCCGAGAGACCGGGCAAGGCGCGCGCCAAGTCAAACTCTGGCCGCAAGGTGAGCAGCGCGAGACGGCCGCTGCCGCCGTACGCTGCGAGGGCGATCCGCCGCCGCCCGCCCGACGTACCGTGCGACGCGAGCGCCTCCCTCAGCGGCTTGCCGTCGCCGAGCGCGCTGTTTGCGTTCGTATCGTGCCGGTCGAATGCGTGTTTCACCTCGGCTCGAAACTTTTCCCAATCGAAACCGCGAAGGTCATGGATGACGCGGTGCGTGGGGAGGACCGTCAGGCCTTCCGTCTCCATGCGAATGAACGTCGCCATCACGTAATCGGCGCGGCCGTCGTAAGCGGGCTCGGCGCGGCGGCGATCGCGGTAGGCGAGAGCTGTCTCGTAACGGTGATGTCCGTCGGCGATCACCAGTTTTTTGTCCTTCATTCCGTCAATCACCGCGCGAGCTGCGGCGCCGTCTGCGATGCGCCAGACAGAATGGCGCGTGCCGTACTCATCTTTCATCTCTTCCCACGGCGCCGAAGTCGTCTGCACGCTAAGCGCCGATTCCACTTCTCCCGCCGGATCGCTATAGAGAAAGAAGACCTGGCCGTAGTGCGCGCGCGTCCTCTTCAGGAGCTCCATTCGGTCCGCCTTGGGCCCGGCAAGCGTCTCCTCGTGCCGGTGCACAACACGTGCGGAATAGTCTTCGAGCTTCAACAGCGCGATGAATCCCCTCCGCTCCCTCACGGCGTGCGACTGTCCCGGCACATCGTATTCCTGGAAGTAGGGATACATCGCCGGCGTCTCGTCCGAGATCAGTACACCACGGCGGATCCAATCGTCGAGATCGCGCTGCGCCCGCGTGTAAACGTTGTCCGCCGCGGAATCTTCAGGCGTTTCTCTTCCCTTGATGATGCGGACGAGATTGTGCGGGCTTGCCGCATAGTATCCTGCCTGCATGTCGGGAGAGATCTTGTCGTAAGGCTGCGTGATGACGCGCGATAGGTCGGGGATTTTTTCCCGGTTGTAATGAAGCGCCCGAAACGGGCGTATCTCCGCCATAGAACCTTCCTCGCCCAAGAAATGAAATTACCAAACTAACACATCGAACGAGGTGCGGTCGAATAAGCGGCTTGCTTCGTCCCGGCGCGCTAGCGTCTCAGTTTCAAATTGAGGCCGCGCGCTTTTTGTAAGGGCCGCGCTTCACCGGTGCCGGCGCATCGGCATCGATCCGCGCGATCACGTCATCCAGCGACCACAACCGATCGGTTGTGGCCTTTAGGCATCGGGCTTCTTTGAGCGCGCATAAAATGCCACGCTCAACGCGAGGGCAATCGCGACAACCACGCCGATGATCACTGGTAACCAATGAGCCATGTCATCCTCCATGCTTTCCGTTAAGCATATAGGAAGTGCGGCCGGACGCCACAATTGATCGGTTAAATTCAAACTGAGACACTACCCCCGGCGCCCGTTTCTTGACCGTCCGGCAGGCGAAAGCTATGATCAGAGTTTTAGCTGTCGCTCGCGATTTCAACCGTGGGCGCTCGTGTGTGAGGCTTATGGCAAAGGGCACGATTCCGGAAGCTCTGACGTTTGACGACGTGCTTCTGCGCCCGGCCAAATCCGCCGTCCTTCCGCCGCAAACTGATACGTGCACGCCCTTCAGCCGGAATATTTCGCTCAACATTCCGATCGTCAGCGCCGCGATGGACACCGTGACCGAATCGCGACTCGCCATCGCGCTCGCGCAGCAGGGCGGGATCGGCGTGGTTCATCGCACGCTGTCTATCGAGCAGCAGCAGTCCGAGATCGACAAGGTGAAGCGATCTGAGAGCGGCATGATCGTTGACCCGGTGACGGTCAGCCCCAAGAGCCGCATCTCTGACGCGCTGGAGATTATGAAGCGGTACAAAATCTCCGGCGTACCGGTCACGCGAAACGGCAAACTCGAGGGCATCCTTACGAACCGCGATCTGCGCTTCGAGACGCGATTTGATCAGCCCGTTGAGACCGTGATGACCAAAGGCAGGGAGAACCTGATCACGGTCCCTGTGGGAACGACTCTCGAGAAGGCCGAGAAGATCCTTCACCAGCACCGTATCGAGAAACTTCTGGTGGTGGATAAGGAATTCACGCTGAAGGGACTGATCACCGTCAAGGATATTCAAAAGCGGATCAAGTATCCCGACGCGGCCAAAGACGCGCACGGGCGGTTGCGGGTGGGAGCGGCGATCGGCGCAACCGGCGATTGCATCGAGCGCGCTGAGGCGCTGGTAAAAGCAAAAGTCGACGTCCTGGTGATCGATACGGCACACGCGCATTCGACGCGCGTGCTCGACGCGGTGAAGGCCGTCAAACGCAAATTCCCGGAAGTGGATCTTGTGGCGGGAAACGTGGCGACGTTCGAAGGCGCTCGCGACCTGGTGAGGCTCGGCGCGGACGGCATTAAGGTCGGCATCGGGCCCGGCTCAATCTGCACCACGAGAGTTGTGACCGGCGCGGGCGTCCCGCAGATCACCGCGATTCTCGAATGCGCGCGCGCAGCCGGGGACGCCGCAGTTCCTCTGATCGCGGACGGCGGCGTGAAATTTTCGGGCGATCTCACCAAGGCGATCGCCGCCGGCGCGAGCTCGGTGATGATCGGCAGTCTGTTTGCCGGCACCGAAGAAAGTCCCGGTGAAACGATTTTGTTCCAGGGCCGCAGCTTCAAATCGTACCGGGGAATGGGTTCGATCGGCGCCATGACCGCCGGCTCGGGCGACCGGTACGCGCAGGAAGGTCGCGGCGCTTCGAAGATGGTGCCCGAAGGCATCGAAGGCCGCGTTCCCTACAAAGGACCGCTCGCCGACCTGGTGGCGCAGCTCGTGGGCGGGCTGCGCTCGGGCATGGGTTATTGCGGTTGCGCTACGATTCCCGAGCTCCACCGGAATGCCGAATTTATCCGCATCACGACGGCAGGGCTGCGCGAGAGTCACGTGCACGACGTCGTGATCACGAAGGAAGCGCCGAATTATCGCTTGGAATAACCGGCGTGTGGAATAATCGGAAATGCAAGGCGCCCACCTTCTGTCGAAAATCGCCGGACCAGCCATTCCCGCGAAAGCGGGAATCCAGTAGCTTGGAGCCCATTGCGGGGGTTACGATCGCGCTGACAATCATTGCGATCGGGCAATCAGGAGTGCTTCAGCGATCGGCGGCCTCTAGACCACGGACCGGTCGTTGCGACGAACAAAACGCCGAGCCCGGCAATGACGGCGCCCCACCAGATTGTAGGGTGCAGTTCGCCCGCGAGCACCGTGCTCGGCGGGTGGTGCAGCTCCAGCAATCCCGTGATGAAGATAATCACGCCGTAAACGACAAAAATGATCCCGACAAAAAACCACACTGGCAATGGCACGCTCTTCGGCGAATCTTCGACGGCCGTCGCCACCCGAGGAGGCGGAACGCCGCCCGTGCGTCTATTCTCAGCCTTCTCTTCCATAACTCCTCCCCCGCCAGGATACTACACACCGCGACTTCATCCCAGCTTCGCGTCCAAGAAACACTCACGCCGTAGTAGCGGCGATCGGTGACCGCCGGAGTTTTCTAAGCAGATCGGCGGCCATCCAAAGACCGCCAACGCATCACGGCCCGCCGCCCGGCTTCTCGGACTGATCCTTCGGTTTGTGGTGCTTAAAGATGGAGAAAATCTTCTTGAATACTCCACCGGACTTCTCGGGCTTAGATGGCGCCGCGGACGGCGCGGGAGTGGTTCCGTTCTGCGACAACTGCGGCGCCGGCGGAGGTGATGCGACCACCGCCGCGGGTGACCCGCCCGGAAGGTTCGTCAGTGCCTTTGGATTCGGGTTCGGTTTGGGAGATCCCGACGGGAGCATCTTCCGCAGCAAGTTCGCCAGCGCCGACAACGGATTTTTGGTTGATGGCTGAGTTCCGTCGATGAAGACTTCGTCGGTCGTTGCCAGCGGGTTACTGGCGGTGAGCACGGCAGCCTTGCTGTCCAGGGGAGCGACAATCACACCCAGCGGTGGTTCAAACGGCTGCACTTTACGGTAGCCCGGCGCGAGAATCGCGGTCTTCATGAAATCGGTCCAAATCGGAAGCGCCGCACTCGCACCCGTGAGGCCAAGATCCTTCCCGCTGTCATATCCAACCCACGCCACCGCGAGCAGATTCGAGGTGAAGCCCGCGAACCAGGCATCGTGCAACGTTCCGGTCTTACCGGCGGCCGGGGCGGCGAATCCCCGCGCGCGCGCTCCTTCGCCGGTACCGTGGTCAATGGCGGTCTCGAGCAGGTTGACCACCAGATAACTGACGCGCGGATCGAGAACCTGGCGTGAAACTTGGGGGCTTTGCCAGAGCGTGCGGCCGCTCGAGTCCCGCACGCTCAGAATGATGCGCGGCGCCTCGTACAGACCGTGATTGGCAAAGATCGTGTACGCACCTGCCATCGCGACCGGAGTGACGTCGTAGGCGCCGAGCGCGATGGCGGGCGTGGCCTCGATCTTCGGGTTGAGCCCCGCCGCGACCGCGAGATCTTTGATCTTCTCGTATCCCACCATCTGCGCGAGGTTCACGGTGGCCACATTCAACGATAGCGCCAAAGCCTCACGCAGGGTCGCGTTCCCGTAGTACTCCTCCTTGTAGTTCTTGGGCGAGTAGCTCACATTTCCGAACTGAAACGTCGATTCGGCTTGATCGGGTAAAACGGTGCCGGTGGTGATGAGCGGCTGCGAGCCGTCAACGCCCGAGCTGAGCGCTGCTGCGTAAACGAACGGCTTGAATGAGGAGCCCGGCTGGCGCATCGCGACGGCGCGATTGAGCTGGCTCGCGGCGTAATTCCTGCCGCCGACCAGCGCCAGGACTTCGCCGGTATGCGGATCGAGCACCACGAGCGCCGCCTCCGGCTCATTGCGCGCGAGGGGCGGAGCGTGCCTCCTCCGGCGCTTCAGTATTTTTCCGTCGTCTTCCTGCATTCCCTTGTGGACCGCACCAGCCGCGGCAAGCTGCAGGCCGGGATCGAGGGTGGTATAGATTCGGTAGCTGTGAGTAAGCAAGTCGTGCTGAGACAGGTGATCGAGCAGTTGGTCCTTCACCATGTCGACGAAAAAAGGCGCCTGGCTGCCGCCCACATTCCGCTGAGTCACCCCCAGCGGAAGCTTCGAGGCTGACGCGGCTTCCGCGCGGGTGATGTAATGATTATTCGCCATCTCGCGGAGCACCCAATTCCGGCGGTCGCGAGCGCGACGCGGATAACGGTAAGGCGAGTAGAGGTTCGGACCGCGGATCATGCCGGCGAGCAGCGCGGCCTGGGGCAGCGTGAGGGCTTTGGGGCCGGAGTTGAAGTAGGCATCCGCGGCCTCGCCAAAACCGTAGATCGAAAAACTGCCTCGCTGGCCCATGTAGACTTGGTTGGCATAAAGCGTGAAAATCTCCTCCTTGCTCAGACGGTGCTCGAGGATCATGGCGAGGAAGACTTCTTCCGCCTTGCGTTTGAGCGTCTTCTTGGGGGAGAGGAAAAAGTTGCGCGCGAGCTGCATGGTGAGCGTGCTTCCCCCTTGCAGCCTTTCGTCGGACCGGATGTCGGTGACGGTCGCTTCGACCAAGCGGAACACATTCACCCCGTGATGCGAAAAGAAGCGGCGGTCCTCGGCCGAGAGCACCGCGTCCACCAGCACCTTCGGGCAATCAGGGAAGCTGACGATCCGGCGCTTGCTCCGGCTCCGGTCGAAAAGCGTTGTAATCACTTCCGGCTCGAGGTCGTACCGGTCCAAAGGAGCGTTCCGCGCAAGGTCGGTGACCGCCGATACTGCGCCGTCGCTGAACGTGATCGCCGCCGGTCCCTCGCGGTACGATCCCCTTTCGAAGAACGAGTCCGGGCCCGGATAGATGAGCAGACGGTTGCCGTCCACCCTGAATGTGCCGGGACCTGAGCTCCTCGGGGTGCCCGCCGAGTAGAGCGCCTTCCGGAGACCGTCCTCAACGTCTTCGATCGACGCCTCCTCACCCACCACCACAGGTATCGGACCCGAGAGGACCAGGGAAGCGCGGGGGAAAATCGGACCGCTCAGGCGCGCATCTACGATGTGAGAAAAATGGATGTAGTAATGAATGAAAACAGCCGCCACGACGAGCACGACGGCGCAGACAGCGGCAAGCAACACCTTCTTTCTTCTGCGAACGAAGTGGAGCGAGGGTTCGAAGACCGCGCCGCGCCAGAAACCAGCGGGGCGGCGGCTGTCAGGAGATGGGATGCGTGCCACAGTGACTCACTTAATTAAGATGCGTCGGAACGCTTGCACGGCTACTCGAATCTCGCGCTCCGGCGAAGCCGCACTTGCGGCCAGGGAATGCGGCGCACCCGCTCAGTAGGCGAGTTTGGGAGCCGACGCGGAAACCGACAAGCGCATGGGCCACACCCAGATTCGGAAATTCACGGGCGCGGTATACGCGACGTGCACGCTGACCTCGCTGCCCGATGAGGTGACGGCAACGGCTTGTGCGTCCACCGGCAGGTTCAGCGCCGCTGCTCGGCCGGCAAGGTCCGCAGGGATCTCGTTGGGCGCGATTCGATTCGAGACCGCCTCGAGAACCAGGCTATTGGCGTAGTCTCGAAGCTCGTAGTTGTGCACGTACGGCGGGAGGACCTGAAGCGCCGCGTAGGCAAGCGCGGCGAGGATGACGAGCGTCACCACGAGCTTCCCATAGCTGCGGCCCGATTCGGCGGCGGCGCGGACCGGCCGTCGCGGCGGCGATTGCGGACGGTAGGCGCGAAGTTCAGCCATCAAAGGTCCCTTTCGAACCCGCCCGCACCCAGGCGGAACGGGCGGCGTGTTTCTGGCGCGCGGATTGCACGATGCAATGCCTACGGCGCGGTTTGCGATAAGGTTTTGCTGAGCGCCTCCAGCATCGCACGCCGGGCGGTGAGCGCTCCCGGCGCGCGTTTTTCCATCCACGCCTCGTACTTCTTGCCGGCCGTTTCGAGGTTTGCAAAGGCGCGCGGATCCTTCGAGCGTTCACGGATTTCGCCCAGCGACGGCTCAAGCTTCATCCATACCGCCCAGAGCTCGCCGTTGCTCTCGAAGAACAGGTCCTCGTTGATCAGCCCGTGGTTGAGGAGCGATGAGGCCATTTCCCAATAACTCACAACCATGCGCCAGTAGGCGTTTTCGGGCGAGCTGGGCGGGAACCGCTTCATGAATTCTTCACGGCTCTCCGGGCGATACTGTCCGATAAACCAGGAGCGCGCCTGCCGCAGCTTTTCTTCCCGGCGCAGCTCGTAAAGCCGCAGTAGGATCTCGGCGTCGTGATGATCAAGGTGCTGCATAAGGTCTCCTCACCTGGCTCGATCAATCCATCTTGCTGAGAAAATAGCGGTGGATTGTTTCGTTCGGGGTAAGCTCGGGGTGAAAGGTGGCCGCGAGCACGTTCCCCTGCTCCACCAGAACCGGAAAGTCCCGCGACATCGCGAGGACTTTTACTGCCGGGCCGGTGCGACGGATGATCGGCGCTCGGATGAATACCATTTCCACCGGCTCAGATGAAAGCGACGGACACTCGCCGTGGTCGATGGAACTGTCGATCTGGCGGCCATAGGCGTTCCGCTCCACCGTGATATCAACGAGGCCAAGACTTTCCTGATGAGGATTCACGACTTCTTTCGCGAGCAGAATCGCTCCCGCGCAGGTACCGAGGATGGGATTGCCTTGAGATGCAAAGGCTCGGATCGCCTCGCCCATTCCCTCGGCCGCGAGAAACTTGAGCATCGTGGTGCTTTCGCCACCAGGCAGAATCAGACCCGTTACGCTGTCCATCTCCGCAGCATGCTTCACGAGCCGGTACGGCGCGCCGATCCGATCGAGCATCGCTGCGTGCGTCGCGAAATCGCCCTGAATGGCGAGGATTCCGGTTCTGTTCGCGCCGTTATTCGCCACGTCTCCTATGCGCCCGCCGCCGAAAGCAGCCTGGCTCGGAGCGTGATATTCGTGCCGGCCAGAGCCTTCGATACGGGACAACCTCTCTTGGCCGCTTCGGCGAGTTCCAGGAACTTGGCCTCGCTGATCCCCGGCACCTCGCCTTCGGTGTCCAGTTCGATTCCGGTGATGGCGAAGCCCGAATCGGTTTTCTCGAGTTTCACCGCCGCCTTCGTGTGTACGCGCTTCGGAGGGTGTCCGGCGCTGGCAAGCTGGTGAGACAGCGCCATTGAGAAACAGCCCGCGTGAGCCGCGCCGATCAGCTCTTCCGGGTTTGTTCCCGCGCCGCTTTCCATGCGCGACTTGAAACTGAACGGGCCTTCAAACGCGCCTGACCCCAGTTTCATCTTTCCGCCGCCGTCTGATAAATTCCCCTTCCATTCGGCTTCCGCTGATCTCGTGGGCATGGGTGTTTCCTCCTAGTCCGAATTTGTATTCAGTTCGATTCGAGTGAAGTGTTCGACCGCGGCCGGCGATTGGTAGAAGGGCTGAATGATCCGCCGCCACTCCTGGAAAGCCGCCGATTGCCGAAACCCGACAAGATGATCTTCAAGCGTATTCCATCTCACCAGGAGCAGGTACTTTCCCTCGGTCTCATGGCACTTTTCGAGCTCGTGCGAAATGTATCCCTTCGCGGCGGAAATGATCGGCGACGCGTTCCTCAATGCGTCTTCGAATTGCGCCTCGCGTCCCGCGGTAATGCTCAGCGTTGCCGCTTCGAGGACCATACTCGCTCCAGCCGGAATAGCGTTACAATAGTCGCACGCAATCTACACGATTTCTCGTGAACGTGATCTATGACCCCGAGTACAGGGGCTACGTCGCGGACGTTCCCCAGTTGCCGCGCTGCATGTCCCAGGGCAAAACCGTAGAAAAGGCGCTGGCGAACGTTCGAAAAGCAATCGGCGCATAGCTCAAAGCGGTCGAATGCTGATTCGTTCCTTGCTAGATGACGTCACGCGGGACCCCGGCCGTTACCGGGTTCGCCACGGAGGTAGTCGAGAAGCGAATCGAACCGCTGGATGAACTGATCGAAGCGGCGGTCGTGCTCATCGGGCCGCTCGCGGTGAAGGCGAATACGATCGTTATGCAGGCTGACGACCTGAAGCATGCTTTGGGCCGTGAGACTGGTGTCGCCGATCTGCTGGCGTAAGATGTCGATGTCCTCGTCGAAGCGGCGAACCGCCTCATCGTGCTTGGCAAGCGCCACCTCGTGCTTCGCCTGCATTTCGAGCATGAACCGCATCGCTTTTTCGAGATCCAATTTTCCTTCCGCGAGCGCGGACGCGCTTCACCAGCCGCGCGTCTGCAGCAGTTCCTTCGGATCGAGCTTCGAGACGTCGATGCCGCGCATGGCTTCCCCGACTTCCTCGCTGCACTCGGCCACCACCTGCGGCTCATTGTAATGCGTGGTAGCTCGTACGATCGCCTTAGCGCGCTGGGCCGGATCGGAAGATTTGAAGATCCCCGAGCCCACGAACACCGCCTCGGCGCCAAGCTGCATGACGAGAGCCGCATCGGCGGGCGTTGCGATTCCGCCGGCCGAGAAGTTAGGCACGGGAAGCTTGCCGTTGGCCGCAACCCACTTCACGAGATCGAGGGGCGCTCCGAGCTCCTTGGCGCGCGCCATTAGTTCCTCTTCGCGCAGGGTCGTAAGCTGGCGCATCTCGCTGGTGATGGCGCGCAGGTGCCGCACCGCCTCCACGATGTCTCCTGAGCCGGCCTCGCCCTTGGTGCGGATCATCGCCGCGCCTTCGCCGATCCGCCGCAGAGCCTCGCCCAGATTGCGCGCACCGCAGACGAACGGAACCTTGTACGACCACTTATGGATGTGGTGCTCCTCGTCAGCCGGCGTCAGCACCTCGCTCTCATCCACGTAGTCCACGCCGACGGCTTCGAGCACCTGAGCTTCGACGAAGTGGCCGATCCGCGCCTTTGCCATCACCGGAACCGTGACGGCGCCCATGATCTCCTTGATGATCTTCACCGACGCCATGCGCGCGACGCCGCCTTCCTTGCGGATATCCGCTGGGACGCGCTCGAGCGCCATCACCGCCACGGCTCCCGCGTCTTCAGCGATGGTGGCCTGCTCGCTGGTGGTGACGTCCATGATCACGCCGCCTTTGAGCATCTCCGCCAAACCCACTTTGAGTTTCATCGGCTGGTCAAATTCCCACATTGCGTCATCCTCCCGCGTCGAAAAAAGCTACTCTTATGATAAGGGTGAACCCCGGCGCGAGACAAACGACCGTGCTCGCCCCGCACTCGCAGTGGTACTCCCAAACCCTTCAGCGTTGAGCTAATGAGAGGATCGAGCCAGGATGCGTTTCCAGTGCGCCCACGCCTTATCGCGCGCTTTGCGGTTTCCTTCGCTCGCGCCGGGAGCTTCGCCCGCTCTCATGAAGCCGTGGCCTGCGCCAGCGTAGATGACGGCCTGGTACTTCTTTCCCAGGGCCTTCATCTCCTTCCGCGTGGAAGGAACCGTCGAACTGACGCGCGCGTCGTTTCCGGCGTAAAATCCGAAGACGGGAGCGCTGATGCGAGCCATCGCGTCCTGTGCGGGCGGCGTGCCGTAAAAGACGAACGCGCCCGAGAGATCGTGGCGGCTGGTCGCGAAGCGGAAGCTCTGACCTCCGCCCCAGCAGAAGCCGGCGACGTAAAGTTTTCCGTCGGCAGCCGGAAGCTTGAGCGCGTAATCGCCGACGGCGTTCAGGTCGGAAGTGATCTGGGCGGGATTGAGGTGACTCACGGCCTCAATGGCGCCGGCTTGCGAAAAGGAAGAACTGCGGCCGCCGTTTGGGCCCATGCCGGATAGCAGATCGGGTGCGACGGCGATGTAGCCTGCCGAGGCGACCTGGTCGGCGAGGTCCTCCACCCAGTCCGTCATCCCGAAAATCTCGTGGATGATCAGCACCACCGGCGCTTTGTGACTGACCTCGGGATAGACGATGAAGGTTTCGACAGACCGGCCGTCGTGCTTCACCGTGACCCACTCGCGATGCCGCGGCGACTTTTCGAGTGCCGTGCGCGCCCAATCCTGCGCTGTCAACGCCTGCGCGACAAAAAGGACGAGGAAAACCATTGCGATCCGTTTCATTATCTCCTCCTGACGCCGCCGCGGCCAGGCGCGGATGCGGCGTGACCTTCCGTACTTCGAGAAGCGACTCCCGTTGTCTTGAGCGCACACTGCGCAACGCGCTCGGCGCGCGCCATTCGCTGAAGCTATGACAATATACACTGAGCGCTTGCGGCAGGGAAGTCGCGCAGGGCTGGAGGAATTGCGGGGATGCGCTCGGATGGGGCAGCCGGAATCGAAAGGAGTCTTCGAATGCGAGCCGTGGTTCAGCGGGTTACGCGCGCAGAAGTCCGCGTGGACGGCAGGGTACAAGGCCGCATCGGAGCCGGGCTCGTGGTGCTCGCCGGCGTGGGCGCTCAGGACACGCTGCAAGCCGCAGAATCACTTGCGAAGAAAGTCCTGAACCTCCGCATCCTCGATGACGGCCAGCGCAGAATGAACCGCTCGATGGTGGAGGCGGGAGGCGGCATCCTGTGCGTATCGCAATTCACGCTCTGCGGAGACGCTCGCCACGGCAGACGGCCGAGTTATACCGGCGCGGCGTCGCCTGCAGCGGCAAAGCCCGTCTACGAGCACTTTGTCGAAACCGTGCGATGCTTGGCGGCGCCGCTCGCGATCACCGTAGAGTCAGGGCAATTTCAGGCGATGATGGAAGTCGAGCTGGTGAACGACGGACCGGTCACGGTGCTGCTGGACACCGAGAAGGCATTTTGACGCCAACAGAGGGCCCGCAGATCGAGTCCACCGCAGGGCGTCTCACGGTCGCCAGATGCGCCGGTTCGCATCCCAAACGCCGAGCCCGGCCAAGGCCGACGTCCTACTTGGCGGGTTCATCGGGCGGAGGCGGGATGTCGAATGGCACCAGGCCGGCTTCGAGCTCTGCTACCGCCACCTTGGTCGCCCTCTTGTGAGGGCTCTGCACCAGGGGCTTCGCGCCCGCTTGCAACTGCCGCGCCCGCTTGGCGGCAACTAGAATAAAGCGGAATTTGCTGTCGATGGACTGTGGGATTTCCATTCATCCTCCAAACGTTCTCGAGATGCGCCGAATCGTCTCGCGCTGACTCGCTTGGCGGAGACGCGCCGCCATCAGAATTGCTCGAAGCGAGCGAGTGGCGCGCAGCACGCTGTCGTTCACGACGACGTAATCATATTCCACGGAGTGCTTAATCTCCTCGCGCGCCGCGCACAGGCGCCGTTCGATAATTTCCGGAGCATCCGAGTGCCGCCGGTTCAACCGGCTCCGGAGCTCTTCAAAGGAAGGCGGCAGCAGGAAAATGCCAACCGCGTTTCTGATTCGTTCCCGGACGCTGCGGTGGCCCTGGATGTCAATGTCCAGCAGAATGTCCCGTCCCGCACGCTGCGCGGCCTCAATCTGCTTCAGGGAGGTGCCGTAAAAGTTGCCGTGGACCTTGGCCCATTCGACAAATTCCCCCGCTGCGATCATCTTGCTGAACCGCGGCGCGGTGATAAAGAAATAATCACGTCCGTCTTTCTCCCTCGGACGTCGCGGCCGCGTGGTGTAGGAAACCGAAAACTCAAGGTCCGGCATCAGCCGCAGCAGCCGGCGCACTACGGTAGATTTGCCCGAACCCGAAGGGGCAGAGATAACCGCGATCGTTGCGTCGCAGCGCCGTCTCGCTGCTGGCGGGGGCGCCGCTTTCATTGTAGCAGGATGGGTCACGAATTCAGCGGGATCCGTACGTTCGCGTTGACTCGGGCCTCTCGAAGCCGCGGCGCGATATTTCGCAGATCACCAAATCGGGGCATGGCTCGGAACCACCGCCCAGACCGCGCCGCGACACCGGGTTATTCAATATTCTGAACCTGCTCGCGCAGCTTCTCGACCTCCACCTTCATCTCGATGGACGCGCCTGCGATCTTCGCGCCGACGTCGGGGACATCGGTGGTCTTCGAGAGCATCGTATTCGCCTCGCGGTTCATTTCCTGCATCAGGAAATCAAGACGCTTACCCACTTCCCTGCCCTCTTTGAGCAACTGTTTGGCCTGATCCACGTGGCTGTTGAAACGGGTCAACTCCTCGGTGATGTCGCTCCTGATGGCGAGCATCGTCACTTCCTGAGCGAGCCGCGCAGCGTCGAGGCTGCTTGCCTTCGCGATCTCGCGGACACGCTTTTCAAGCCGCTTCCGGAAAGCGCTCGTGATGCCCGCCGAGTTCTGGCCCACCGTATCGCCGAGCTCTGCAAGCCGCTCCAGGCGCGAGCGAAGGTCCTGCACAAGCGCTTTGCCTTCTATCTCGCGCATTTCGTTGAACCGCGAAATGGCCTCGCTGACAGCCCGGCCGGCGAGGGCAACGATTTCCTCCCGCACTGCGTCGCCGGGCTCGGCTGCACCGTTGACGATACCCGGAATGCGAAGCAGGGCAACCAGATCGGGCTCGGCCGAGAGGCCAAATTCCTGCCGCAGCGCCTGGCATGTCTTCAGATACGCATCGAGCAGGCTGCGGTTGAGTTTTAATAAGCCCTCGCTGCGGCTCTCCACGCTCACCGCGACTTCAAGATGCCCTCGTTGGACGTGCTCTTTAAGGAGGCGGCGGATGTGCGGCTCAATGAAGTCGGCTCCGCCGCCGATTCGAACCTGGACGTCCAGATAACGGTGATTAGTGCCCTTGATACTCACCGAAAGCTCGAAGGACCCCTCTTCGATCCGTGCCGTGCTGTAACCGGTCATGCTTCGAATCATGGGCAGGCTTTCAGCAATCAGCCATCAGCTTTCAGCGACCGGCTTTGGCAAGTTACTCAGCACGATGCCCTACGCGTGTCGTTCCGGGCGCGGTAAGCAACCTCGCTCTGAAAGTAAAAACGAATGCGAGATTCTCTGCCGCCTTCGGCTTCGCGCAATGACGTGCCTCGAATCTTCCCGCGACCGATTACTCCGCCCCGGCGAATTGAAGGTCGTGCAGGCGTTGGTAAATGCCGCCGCGCGAGACAAGGTCCTCGTGCGTGCCGATCTCTGAGACACGCCCCCGGTCGAGAACGACGATTCGGTCCGCGCGGCGAACCGTGGAGAGCCGGTGCGCGATCACGAGCACGGTCCGGCCAGCCATCAGATTGCCCAGCGCGCTCTGCACGAGGAGCTCGGATTCGGTGTCGAGAGCCGACGTCGCCTCGTCCAGGATCAGGATGGGAGAATTCTTCAGCAGCGCGCGCGCGATTGCAATCCGCTGCCGCTGGCCGCCCGAGAGCCGCTGTCCTCGCTCGCCAATTACGGTGTCGTAGCCCTGCGGCATTTCCATGATGAAGTCGTGCGCCAAAGCCGCCTGCGCCGCCTCCTCCACCGAGCGCCGATCGATATGCGCCCGGCCGTACGCGATGTTCTCGATCGCAGTGTCGTTGAACAGAACCGTTTCTTGGGTCACGATTCCGATTTGCGACCGCAGCGAGCTCAGCGTGACATCCCGCAGATCGTGGCCGTCGAAGAGAATGCGCCCGGACGTGACGTCAAAAAAACGGGGGATCAAATTTGCCAGCGTCGTTTTTCCGGCCCCGCTCGAACCCACAATCGCCACCACTTCGCCTTTGCGGATCCTCAAGCTGACGCCCTGCAGAATCGCCGCGTCAGCGTAGCGGAACTCCACGTCGTCGAAGAGCAGTTCTTTGCTGAACGGAGCGAGATGGACCGCCCGCCTCTTCTCGGCGACTTCCGACTCGACGTCCATTACTTCGAACACCCGCTCGGAGGCGCCCACCGCAAGCTGAAGCGAGTTGTTCACCGTCGTCAGCCGCTTGATAGGCTCGTACATCTTGATCACGGCGTAGAGGAACATCCCAAATCCGCCCAGCGTTTCCGCGTGGTGGACGATCTCATTGCGAGCGTACAGCAGCAGCGCCGCGATGGTGATCGCGCCCAGCAGTTCCATCATGGGTTGCGTGACCGCATAGGCGCGGACCCAGCGTAAGTTGACGCGAAGCAGGCGGCGGGTGGCCGACTTGAACTTGTTGCCTTCAAAGTCCTCCATGCCGAATGCTTTGACGATCCGGATGCCACTGAACGTTTCCTGCAGGATGTTCGTGAGATCCGCCATCTTGTCCTGGCTCTTCCGGCTGTGGGTGCGGATGTAACGGCCGATGTTGGCCGACGGCAAGACCACAAACGGAATCAGGATGAATGAGACCAGCGCGAGGCGCCAGTCGGCGTAAAATAGCACGATCAGAAGCCCGGCCAGCGTGAAGGACTGCTTCAGAAACGAGGCGGTGACGTTCGACACAGCGTCCTGAATGCGCTCGATGTCGCTCACCACGGTAGACATCAGCCGGCCGGTGGAATTCTCCGTGAAAAACGCCATCGACTGGCGGATGATCTTGGTGTAAAGCATGTCGCGTAAATCCCGCACGACGCATTGACCGATGTAATTGACGGAATAGGTGCCGAAGTAGCCGCAAATTCCCTTGATGAGCGTCACCCCGATCAGTGCGATTGCGATCGCGGTGTACGGATCGCGAACGTTCCCGGGGAGCAACGTCTGTAAGTAAAGGGCATGCCCGTGAAACTTGAGGAGGAGTATGGGCGCAGTCGAATAGTGGTTTGCCGCCAGCACGCGATCGAAAATAGGCTTGATCAGAAGGGCGTACCCGGCCTCGCACGCACCAACCCCAGCCATCAGGAGAATCGCCAACCCAAACAGCGGAATGTAGGGCCGGACCAGGGCCAGTAATCGTCTGAATGGACTCATGCGGAACGGGCGCCGACGCAGACCGGAGCGTTCAGCGACGCACGCTTATCTTAGTCTTCGCGCTCGCCCGAGGTCAAATCAGTGGTCGGCTCCGGCGCATCGCGGCGCGAGACGTCGCGCGCTTTCACGGCTCGCCGCGTTTCACGTACTATGGAGTCTTACCCTCGCGAGGTGATGA
>JBOGKE010000068.1:0-17429 GCA_050745265.1 Terriglobia bacterium | reverse complement strand
TGCGGCTTCCCACATCCATGACGCTGATGGTGCGGACGGGCGCCGAACCCGCCGAAGTCGCGGCCCGCATCCGAGGGCTGGTGGGGGATTTGAATCCCGACGTACCGGTGAGCGAAATCCGGACTATGGAATCGTTCGTCAGCGGTTCGATGCAGGGGTCGCGCTCCATGATGTGGCTTTTCCTCGGCTTCGCCGCCGCGGCGCTTTTGCTCGCGGCCATCGGCACCTACAGCGTCGTGTCTTACTCCGCGGCGCAGAGGACGTTCGAAATCGGCATGAGGATGGCCCTCGGGGCGACAAAGCGTAATATCTTCAGCCTCGTGCTCGGGCAGAGCCTGCGCCTGGTGATCGCCGGGCTAGCCGTCGGGGTGCTCGTATCGCTGGCGGTGACACGCACGCTCGCCGCTTTTCTCTACGGCACTACGGCGACTGATCCGGTCACGTTTCTCGGCGTGTGCAGCCTAATGGTTGTCGTCGCGCTCCTGGCCGGTTACATTCCGGCCCGGCGTGCCGCCAGCGTCAATCCTTTGAAAGCGCTGCGAACCGAGTGACCGGCGCCTTGCCGGTTCGGTTCACGCGCCGAATGCGAGCACAAGCTGATCGGGGCGCGACATCGCCGCTCCGGGCGCCGGCGGCACGGCCAGGTTGTAGCGCACTTGCAAGGCCGCAATCCGCGCCCGGATTTCCGCCTTGTAATCAGGCGGCAGGTAGGCAGAGCCCGCGTAGAGCCGCTCGTAGCGCCGGACCAGTTCCGGGTACTCCTTCTTAAGGAACGGCATGAAGTGACGCATGGCCGAGGGCATGAGGAAAAGCGTATTTCCGTGCAGGAACTTCGCACCTGCTTCAGCGGCCCGGCGGGCAAGCTCCTCGAGCGCGGCTTCGGAGTCCGTAATGCCAGGCACAATGGGCATGGCGTTGACCCCGGCATAGATTCCCGCCTCGCTGAGCTTCGCCAGCGCTTCCAGGCGCTTCAACGGAGGCGGCGCCTTCGGCTCGAGCCGGCGCGCGAGGGGCGCGCTCGTGGTGGTGACAGTCATGTGAACGCCGAAGCGGTGCCGCTTGGAGATGGCCTTCAGCAGGTCGAGATCGCGCAGAATGAGCACCGACTTCGTGGTAATCGAAAAATCCAAACCCTCGAATTCCGCGAAAACGGCGAGCAATCGCTGGGTGATCTTGAAACGCTTCTCGGCCGGCTGGTAAGGGTCCGTTGCCGTCCCGAAGGCGATGGGCAGGCCCTTGTCGCGCGCGCGGCCGAGCTCGTCGCGCAACAGCTCCGGCGCGCCGACCTTGGCGTAGATCCTGCGCTCGAAATCAAACGTATCCCTCATCTCCATGAACTCGTGTGTATATCGCGCGTAGCAGTATTTGCAGCCGAACTCGCAGCCGCGGTAAGGGTTGAGCGTCCAGGCGAAGGGCATCCGCTTGCTGGACTCCCGGTTGAGGACCGATCGGCTGGGAAGCGCAAAATAGGCCACGTCCGAGCGCTCGCGGAGCGGCTCGCTCAGCGCCGCCAGGCGCGCGATTCCGGTGAGCGGCGAAGCTTGGGGCGATGGCGCGTTCATAGGCTCTAACATTAAAGCCGACCTCAGGGTTATATTCGCTGTTTATTCGCCTTTTGTCAAGCGCGGCGACACCGTCCGCTTGACAGTTCGCAGCTGGAGCGCCGAGCTTCAGCCCGGCACACCTGTCTTCCTCGATTTGCCGCCCTGAAGGGCGGGCGCTACACGGCTGCCGGCACGGTCGTCGCAAGCCGGCGCCGCGAGTTAAGGAACAACTCCGCGCTTACCCGCGGGCCATCTTGCGAAATTGAAGGGGTTTATTGGGTTTGGACGGGGGTTTCCATCTCGCGGAAGACGAGCGAGTCGAATATGGCAAGGACTTCTTTCCGGTAGCCCACCATGCGTTCTACGGCCGCCCGGTACCACGGGTCGTCGCTCGCAAGGCGCTCCCAGCGCTCCAGCACCTCGGGCGGCACGTCGATGTCGGCGCGCAGCTTTTGCAGGGGGTGGCCCCGCAGGAAGAGGCCATAGAAGAAAACGGCCTCATGGCGCGGCTCCGATAATAGGGTTTCCGAGTTAAACATTAAAACCGCCGTAGCCTGCGTGTAAAGGGCGGCGCAGCGTGCCCCAAACCAGTACAAAACCATATGGTAAACCCTTTGTCAAGGTAATGCCTCAGTTGAGGCGGCCTGGCAGCTGCGGCTTAACCCCGCCACGCAAAATGGCGTCATCAAGCCGTCTCTGCGCGCCCGAGCCCGATCCTACACGATCAACATGCAGTCGCCGTAGCTATAAAACCGATACCGCCTCTCGGCCGCGCGCTCGTAGCAACGCAGGGTGAAGTCGCGCCCCGCGAACGCGCACACCAGCATCAGAAGCGTGGAGCGCGGAAGATGAAAGTTCGTCAGCAGCGCACCAATCACTTTGAAGCGAAAGCCCGGGGTGATGAAGAGCGCCGTCTCGCCGCGGGTCGGAACGATGCGGCCGCCCTGCTCGATCGCCACGGATTCCAGAGTGCGCATGCACGTGGTGCCGACCGCGATCACGCGGCGGCCATCGTCGAGCGCGCGATTGACGGCGGCGGCCGCCTGCGGCTTAATTTCAAAGCGCTCCGAATCCATTTTGTGCGCCTCGACGTGTTCGGCCTTAACGGGGCGAAACGTGCCGGGGCCCACGTGCAGCGTAATCTCGCAGGTTTGAACGCCGCGCGCCGCGAGCGCTTCGAGGACTGACAGCGTAAAATGCAGGCCCGCTGTCGGCGCGGCGACCGCGCCAAGAACCTTCGCGTAGACGGTCTGGTAGTCCTCGCGATCCGCTTCTTCGTCGGGGCGGTCGAGATAGGGCGGCAGCGGGATGTGCCCGAGCGCTTCGATTTGGCGGTCCACGGTTCCTCGCGACGCTTTCAGCCGCACGCGCCGCAAGCCCGATTCGCCCCTCTCGAGAACCTCGGCTTCGAGGG
Source organism: Terriglobia bacterium (assembly GCA_050745265.1). Lineage (GTDB taxonomy): Bacteria > Acidobacteriota > Terriglobia > UBA7540 > UBA7540 > RH2-MAG17b. The sequence goes on along the minus strand of JBOGKE010000068.1, from coordinate 14,471 downwards.
TACCTGCACCAAAAATCAGCGTTTCGCCGACCGGAATCTTGCGGCCCGGGTGCACCAAACCCTGCCAAACGTCGCCTTCCTCGCGCCGCGTGAGAAGCAGCTCGACTTCGCCGCTCAGATATTCCCTGACTCGCGGGTTGTTGCGGCCGACGGGCTGCGCCTTGCTGCCGCTGCGGCGCCCGAGCAGTCGCGCGGGGAACACGCGCGTATTATTGAACACCAGAAGATCGCCGGGGTCGAGAAGCTGGGGCAGTTCGGCGAACGAATGGCCTTCGGCGGTTTGTGAGCCACGGTCGATCCGCATCAGGCGCGCAGCATCACGCTCGGCGAGGGGGCGCTGCGCGATCAGCTCGCGGGGCAGCGTGTAGTCAAAATCGGAGAGCAGCATCACACCAAATTTTATCAATTTTAAGCCGCCGTGCTAAATTCGCAGCATGAGCCAGCCCGAAGTGCGGATCACGAGCCGCGCCATCGATCGCATTGTCGCCGGGCACGTGTGGATCTATCGCAGCGATGTCAGAGAAACGGAGGGCGTCGACCCGGGCGCGGTCGTGCGCGTGATTGACCGCAAGGGCCACGCTTGGGGCCAGGCGCTCTACAGCAGCACGTCGCAGATTGCGCTACGGCTGCTCACGCGCGAAGATAACGCGTTCGATCTCGATCTTCTCGGCGAAAGAATACTCGAGGCCGCCCGGTACCGCGACACCGTTGCGCCGGGCGCGGAAGCGTACCGCCTGGTTGCTTCCGAAGGCGACCTGCTGCCGTCGCTGATCATCGACCGGTACGGAGATTCGTTTGTCCTGCAGACTTTGAGCCAGGGAATGGAGCGGCTCAAAGAGAGCGTGGTTCAGGTGCTGGAGAAGCAATTCGGCGCGCGCTCGGTGATTGAGCGAAACGATGTTGCCGTTCGCACGCTCGAAGGCGTCGAGGAATCGAAGGGCATCCTGCGCGGGGAAACCGGGGACGTGGTGGCGGGAGAAAACGGGACGAAGTTCTGCTTCGATCTTCTCCAGGGACAAAAGACTGGAGGCTTTCTCGACCAGCGCGAAAACCGGTCGGCGGCTCGGGATTACGCGCGGGGGCGGGCGCTCGACTGCTTTTGTTACAACGGGGGCTTCGCTCTGACGGTGGCGCCGCGGTGCGAATCTGTGCTGGCGATTGACAGCTCTTCAGCAGCGCTCGAGGGCGCCCGGCAGAACCAGGCGCTGAATCAAATCGATAACGTGGAGTGGCGCGAGGCGAATTGCTTCGATTTCCTCAAGGCCGCCGATCGCGCGGGAGAACGTTTCGACACGATTGTTCTCGACCCACCGGCGTTTGCGCGCCACAAGTCGCACGCCGACGCGGCGCTGCGCGCTTATAAAGAGCTCAACCTCCGGGCGTTCAAACTGCTGACGTCCGGCGGGTTTCTGGTTACCTGCTCGTGTTCTTACCACGTCAGCGAGGCGGATTTTCTGGCAGTGATCGCCAGCGCCGCGGTCGACGCCCATCGGACGCTCGCGGTGGTGGAGCGGCGCACCCAGTCGCGCGACCACCCGATCTTACTCACCGTCCCCGAAACCCACTATTTGAAATGCCTGATCCTTCGGGCGGTGTGAGCGCCGATCCGCAGCGGGATTATCGCCGGGGGATGGAAAAGCGATGAGATAACTGAGGGGCACTTCGCCGCGCAGCCGCAAAACCCCACGGCACGTAATCCGTGCCGTGGCTACTCGCCGCTTTCGGCTTTCGCCTTCACCGGACCCGGAGTAGCGCTGCTCGAATAACCCAGGCGGGTGGAAATTGCTTGCACGGCTTCGCGGAGGGCTGCGGCAATCACGGGGATCTCTTCTTGTGTAATGCGGGACGTGGGACCCGACACGCTGATGGCGGCCTCCGCCTCACCCGCGGAGTTCAGAATCGGTGCGGCGATACAACGCGCCCCGAGGAACGTCTCTTCGTTATCCACCGCGAAGCGGCGCTCGCGAATTCGGGCGAGCTCTTTGCGAAGCTGGGCTATTGTCGTGAGAGTGTGGGGCGTCGAGGCTTGGAGCTGGATATTTTTCAGCAGTTCTTCCTGGCGCTCGGCCGGCAAAAATGCCGCGAAAGCCTTCCCGAGAGCCGTGCCGTAAAACGGACGGTGCATTCCGACGCGCGACACCAACCGGAATTCATGCGGACTCTCAAGGACGTCTACGTAAACAACCGTAGAACCGTTCAGCACGCCCAAATTCACCGTCTCACCGGTGGCCGAAAGCAGGTTGCGAAGGACCGGCTGAGCCACGCGGCGAAGTATCGACTGATGGTTGGAGACAGAAGCCAGGTCGAACAGCCTCATCCCCAGCATGTAGATGCCACGCTCATCGCGCACCAAATAGCCTTCGCGCTCGAGGTGGGCAAGAAAGCGGTAGGCGGTGCTCTTGTTCAGCCCGGCGTACTCACTGATTTGCTTCAGGTTCATTCCCGTCGGATTGTGCTGGAGGGCGTCAAAGAGCCTCAGAACCTTTGTAATCACGCCTACAGCGGGCGCTTTCGAGCGGCGGGGGAGTTTTGCTTTTGTTTCCATGGTTGGCCTTGAGGAGCGTCGCGTGAATCCCACGCGGCCTCGAAAACCATAGCACAGGTTCCGGCGGATGTTAAGGAAATTGACCGTGCGGGTTATGGGCGTAGAGTAGTCACTCGAAGCGGCAAAGTAAGCCGAGCTCTGGCGCCGGTTCCCGACATTCGATTTTCGAGGGCCAGCGTTCCTCCGTGGGCCTCGGCGATTTGCCGGCTCAGCACCAGCCCGATGCCCACGCCACCCGGCTTGGTGGTAAAGAACGGCACAAAAAGGTTGCTGGGATTTGCGATGCCCGGGCCGCTGTCTTCAACCCAGACCTCCACGGTCGCGCCGTTCTTCGTCCAGCCGACGCGCACGTCTCCCCCGGTTTCGAGGGATGCGTCCGCGGCATTACGAACGAGGTTGATGAGAAGCTGCTCCAGCTGGTCGGCATCCGCCTGGATCGAGATCTCCGGGCCCGGAGCCAGAGCTACAGGCAGCCGCATCTCCATCGCCACCACGCGCCGAATCCAGGCGCTGACCTCTACGGTTTTGGGGTTGGGCATGGGAAGTTTGGCAAGGCTCGCGTAAGCCCCGGTGAACCGCCCGAGGGCTTCGGCGCGGCCGCCGATGACGCGCAACCCCCTCTCGACGTCTTCCTCCCAGTCGGAGGGCCGCGGCCGCTTCCGCAGCAGCTTTTCGAGGCTCCCCGCCATTGACTTGATCGGCGCGAGCGAGTTGTTGATCTCGTGGCCGAGGACGCGCACGAGGCGCTGCCAGGCTTCGAGCTCTTCCTCGCGCAGGGCGCGCCGCAGGTCGGTGATGACCAGCAGTTCGAGCGGCAGCCCCGCTTGGCGGAAGTTGCTTCGGCTGATCCCCCAGCGCGTTGCTGCGTCCGCCGCCCCGGAGCCGCCCAGCGGCAAAGTGCGCTCGACGCGCCGCGGCTCGCCGCGCAGGCAGCGCTCGAGGCCCAGCTCGGAGGCCGTCGCGCTCAGCAGCCGCACCGCCGGCTGGCCGAGGAGTTGCTCGCCCGCGCGATTCACGAGGCGCAAACGCTCGCCCTCGTCGAAGGCGAACACCGCCACGTCAATCTCTTCCATCACCTTGCGAAGCAAGGCGGTGGCTTCGAGCGCGTCCAGCCGCTGGTCGCGCAGCAGACCCGTCAGCGCGTTCGCTTCGCGCATGACATCGGAGAGCGGGTCATCGCCGCGAGAGCGGCGGGCGCGGAAAGAATAGTCCCCTTCACGCAGCGAGGCGAGCAGGTTCGACAGAGTCTGGAGGGGAATTTCGATTCGCCGCCGCAATGCCGCCGCAAACGCGAGCCAGGCGGCGATGATGAGAATGCTTAGCGTCCACTGCGTTCTCGCGCTGAACGTTCCGGTCCATAAGAGTACAAGCGCTACAGTCAGCGCCGGAAGCCCGCCGAGCAGCGAAAGGGCCACGACACGCTGCAGGAAGCTAAGGCGCGGACCGCGCCTCCGGCCTGAAATGGCGTACGGCATCGCAGTGATAATCAGGAGCTGGGCAGCCACTGGCGCTCTGGCAGATTACGCGGCACTCGGGCGCGTCCGGCCCAGCGAATAACTGGTCATCTGACCGGTCATTTGCTATGACGAAGCCCATGGAACCAAAACTCAAGATGATCACCGCGACCGAATTCAAAGCCAAGTGTCTGCACATTCTCGACCATCTCGGGCCTCAGGGGCTTACGATCACGAAGCGCGGCAAACCCGTTGCGCGGGTTACCCCGATGACTTCATCAAGCTTCGATCGCCTCTATGGCTCGATGAAGGGGAAGATCACCGGGAAGGGTGACATCTTCTCGACGGGCAGAAAGTGGAATGCGCAATCCGGCAAATGGTAAATCTCGACACTCACATCCTCGTCGCCCTTCTGACTGAGGAGCTGACTCCGCAGGAGGACGCCATCATCCGAGGGGAATCCTTCGCTATTTCTGGCATCGTACTCTGGGAACTCGCAAAGCTCGTTCAGCTCGGGCGGCGCCACATCGATTTCGAGAGCGATGAATCTCGCCAGGCGCTTGAACTGACTACCGTAATACCCATCAGCGTGGACATTGCCCGCGCGAGCACGAAGCTCGATTTCTCTTCCGATCCCGCCGATGAGATCATCGCGGCGACGAGCGTCGTCGAGAAAATACCGCTGCTGACTCGCAACCGGCGGATTCTGAAGTCGCGGATGGTACCTTTCGCCACGTGAGCGGAACGTCAGCCCTCAGCCGCTTTCATCCCATACCGCTCCAGCCGCCGATACAGCGCGCTGCGGCTCAACCCGAGGGCGTGCGCCGCCTGGCTGATATTGCCGCTGAAGCGATCGAGCGCCTTGCGGATGAGCTGCCGCTCGACCTCATCCAACGGTAGGTCATCCAGCCGCGCCGCCCCAGCCGAATTCTCGGCGAATCCGAGATCAGGCGCCCCCACCGTCGTTCCTTGCGCCAGCAATACCGCGCGCTCGACCACGTGCCGCAACTCGCGGACGTTGCCGGGCCATGAATGGCTCTTCAGCGCCTTCTCTGCTGCGTAGTCGAATCCGGAAATCTCTTTTCGATACCGCCCGGTGAACTGGCTGAGAAAAATGTGCGCGAGAGGCATCAGGTCCTCGCGGCGCTCGCGCAGGGGCGGAAGACGGATCTCAATCGTGTTGAGACGAAACAACAGATCCTCGCGAAACCGGCCGCCGGCGACCTCGTCGCGCAAACTGGCATTTGTGGCGGCCAGCAGGCGCACGTCTACGCGGTAGGTCTTCGGCGAGCCCACGCGGCGCACCTCGCCCGTCTCAATGGCGCGCAAGAGCTTCGCCTGCTGACTGAGAGGCACGTTCGCGATCTCATCCAGGAAGAGCGTGCCCGACGACGCAAGCTCGAAGTGGCCCACGCGGTCGGCACGTGCATCCGTGAACGCGCCCCGCACGTGCCCGAAAAGCTCGCTTTCGAAAACGCCCTCGGGAATGCTTCCCGCGTTCACGGTCACCAGCGGGCCGGCGGAGCGATGAGAGAGGGCGTGCAGCGTCCGAGCGGCCACTTCTTTCCCGGAACCGTGTTCGCCGGTGATGAGCACGTTCGCATCGGACGGCGCTACCCGGTGCATCAGGTCGAGCACGGCCTGCATCGCCGGAGACGTTGCCAGAATCGACGGCAGGTGAGAAGCGCGCAGGTGCCGGTTTTCCGACTCCAGCCGCTGCCCTTCGCGCAGTGCGCGGCTCAGCGCGACTTGACTCTGCAAGATCGTGAGCAAGCGCGTGTTGTCCCACGGCTTCTGAATGAAATCGCGCGCGCCGCGGCGCATCGCTTCCACCGCCAGCTCGACGCTGCCCCAAGCGGTCATCACCACAATGGGAAGCGTGCTGTCCATCGCTTGCAGGCGGGCAATCAGCTCGAGGCCCTCCTGGCCGGAGGTCGTATCCCGGGCGTAGTTAAGGTCCATCAGCACGGCATCAAATTGCCCGCCTTCGAGCGCCTTCAGCAGGCCAGTGGGAGAGGTGGCTGTATCCACCTCGTAACTCTCTCCCTTGAGCAGAAGCCGGACGGCCTCGAGAACGCTCTGCTGGTCGTCGGCAACGAGCACGCGCGGCGGATTGGGTGCTGCGATCTTCATTTTTCTGTTGCCAACTCCCGCTCGTCTCAGATGGGAAAGAGTGGCAGGTTTCAGGTGTCAGCAGGAAGCGGTCAGCATTCAGCCTCTTAGCTTCGGCGGTCGAGCGCCATGCGTTATCGACGGCCGTAAGCCGATCGTTGAAGCTAAAACCTAGTAGCTGAAACCTGCCCTTACGAGATCCACCCGTCCGCGAGCTTGACGATTCGATGCCCATACGCCGCGTTCGCCTCGGAATGCGTGACCTGAACGATGGTGGTTCCTTCCGCGTTCAATTTCTTGAAGAGTTCCATGATCTCCTTGCCTTGGCTCGAGTGCAGGTTTCCGGTGGGCTCGTCCGCGAGAATGAGCCTGGGGCTGGCGATGACGGCGCGCGCCACTGCGACGAGCTGCTGCTGGCCGCCGGAAAGCTGGCTGGGATAGAGATCCTTCTTGCCCACGATGTGGAAGCGGTCAAGCGCGTCGGCCACCAGCGCCTGCCGCTCGGAACTGCGGACGTTGCGGTAGGAGAGCGGAATATCCAGGTTTTCGGCGACGGTGAGACCGTCGAGCAGGTGATACTGCTGGAACACAAATCCGGTGTAGTTCTTGCTCAATTCGGCGCGCTGCTTCACGCTGAGTTTGTGCACAGGCTGGTCGAACAGGTAATACTCGCCCTTCCATTCGCCATCGAGCATGCCGAGAATTGAAAGCAGGGTCGACTTGCCCGCTCCCGAGGGTCCCATAATCGTCAGGAATTCGCCTTCCTTGATTTCCAGGTTGATGCGCCGCAGGACATAGTAGCGGCTCGGGCCGACGGGGTAAGACTTTTCGAGGTTGATCATCTCGATCATTGATGCTCCAGGATTTCAGGATGGGTGGTCCTGACACCTGAAATTTGAAACCTGACACCTGCTTTTATTGTACTTGACCCGCCTGGGCGGCCTGTTCAGGACTTTCATCGACAATTCTGCCGTCGAACAGGTTGACCGTGCGCTGCGCGTGGCGGGCAAAGCGCGTGTCGTGAGTCACCATGACGATGGTCGATCCGGCGCGGTGCAGCTCGCGAAGCAACTCCATCACCGCCTCGCCGTTTTTCGAATCCAGATTGCCGGTCGGCTCGTCCGCGAGCAGCACCGAAGGATCGCCGGAGAGCGCCCGAGCTACGGCGACGCGCTGCTGCTGGCCGCCCGAAAGCTGCGAGGGGTAATGCTTCATCCGGTGGGACATGCCGACCCGCTCGAGCGCCTTCTGCACGCGCTCCTTGCGCTCGCCCGACGCCATGCCGCGGTAGGTGAGCGGCAGCTCGACGTTCTCGTAAACGTTCAGATCGCCGATGAGGTTGAAACTCTGAAAAATGAAGCCTACCTCGCGGTTGCGGATTCGCGAGCGGTCGCCAAGTCCCAGCTCTTCTACCGGCGTGCCATTCAGCCAGTACTTGCCGTCCGTCGGGGTATCGAGCAAGCCGACGATCGAGAGCAGCGTCGACTTGCCGCAGCCGGACGGGCCGGCGATCGAGACGTACTCTCCTTTGCCGATGTCCAGGTGAATCCCTGAGAGTGCGTGCGTCTCTACTTCATCGGTGAAGAAGACCTTCGTCACGCCTTCCAGGCGGATCAAACCGTTTCCATTCGATTCCATTCTGCCTCCTCATCCCGTGGTAATAGTGGGTTGTGATCTCCTGCGTCAGTTGTGACCAGCCGGCAGGGCGCGCAGGTTATTCGCCCGCGGCCTGAGACAGGCGCGGCTTGGCGGCCGCTGCCCTGCGTTTGACACCTTTCCATCCCTGCGGTACGGTTTTCCATATGAAGACCACCTTGATCATTCCCGACCCCGTTTTTAGGGAGCTGAAGCGCCGCGCCATCGACCGGAATACGACCGTTTCGGAGCTGGCGACGGATTACCTAGTGCGGGGCCTCCGCGAAAAACCAAAGCGCGGGCGGCTGCCGCGGCTTCCAAGCTTCAACATGGGCTGGCCTCCCAAAGTAGACATCAACGACCGCAACGCCCTCTACGATTTCCTTGAGGCCGAGCGCGATGCGCGCCTGTACGGCCTAAAAAGAAAGGGAGCGTGATGTTCGTCGTTGACACAAACCTTTTAATCCATGTAGTGAACGAAGATTTTCCCGGGCGCCGCCGCCTGCTCGATTCTTTCGGAGGCTGGCGCGCCTCCGGCGAACCTTGGTTTGCGACGTGGTCCATCGTCTACGAATTCTTGCGCGTCAGCACTCATCCCTCGGTCTTCCGCCATCCGCTTTCGTTCGCCGGCGCCTGGGAATTCATTGAAACCCTGCTCGAATCGCGCTCATTCTCGCTCTTGCTAGAAACGGACCGGCACGCCGGGATTGTCCGGGAGCTCACGCACGAATATCCGCGCATCGCCGGCAATCCGATGCACGACCTTCACATCGCCGCGCTGATGCGCGAGCACGGCGTCACCGAAATCCGAACTGCCGACACAGATTTCCATCAGTTCAAGTTCCTGCGCGTCGTGAACCCGTTGTAGGGGCGCTGCTTGCTGCGCCCTGGGCAATTTCGACGGCAGAATTTGAATGATCCCGTGAACCTGGTTAGGCATGACCTCTTGTCTCTCGCCTCTTCCCGCTATTCGTACCTCAGCGCCACGATCGGATCCACCTTGGTCGCCCGGCGCGCCGGGATGTAGGTGGCGAGGAGCGCGGCGATCAATAACACCAGCGGAACCGCGATGAATGTCGCGGGATCGGTCGCGCTGACGCCATAAAGGAAGCTGTTCATGAAGCGAGTCAACGCTACCGCGGCGACGATGCCTGCGAGGACTCCAAGCCCAGCGAGCGTCATCCCCTGCCTTATGACCCAGGAGAGGACGTCGCGCCGCCCCGCGCCGAGCGCCATCCGAATGCCAATCTCGTGCGTCCGCTGCGCCACCGAATAGGAGAGGACGCCGTAAATGCCAATCACGGCGAGCGCCAGCGCCAGCGCGGCGAAAATTGCCATCAGCAGGCTGGTGAATCGCTGCGCGGCGAGTGTCGAGCCCACCAACTCGCTCATCGTCTGGGTGTCATAGACCGCGACGCCCGGATCGATCGAATGAACCGCGCGCTTCACCCCGGCGATCATGCCTTGCGGAGCGGAAGACGTGCGCACGACGAGCGTCCCGTTAAACACGCCCGCGCTTTTATAGAAGATGTCGGGAATCTGCGCCGGGGGCATATACAATGCGTCCTGGATCTTCCAATCTCTGCCTTGCCCCGGACCCCAGTGGCTGATGTGATGAACGATGCCGACGATTTCGCGCGGCTGATCCGCGCCCTTGAAAGGAAAAACGATGTGCTGGCCGATTGGGTCCTGGTGCGGGAACAGATGCCGCGCCATCGCGTCGTCGATCGCAACCACAGGCTGGGAGTTGATGTTGTCCTGGTCCGTGAAGAATCGCCCGCGCAGCAGCCGGATGCCCATGGCGCGGAGATAGCCGGGACTGGAAAGGTAAAACATCGCCATCGGCATATTTTGCGGCTGCGGCTTCGGCCGCTCCTTGATGTAGAAATCGTTCTCGCTGTCGCCCCGCATCGGCATGTCAGCGGTCATTCCGGCGGCGCGGACGCCGGGAAGGGCGCGAAGGCGATCGAGCAATTCGCGGTAAAACGCCCGATTGTTCGCGGCGATCGTGTAACGCGCGGCAGGCAGCGAAACGTCGAAGATGAGCGCGCCGCGGGTCGTGAAACCGGGGTTCGCATGGCTCACGCGAAGGATCGTTTGCAGCGTCAGTCCGGCGCCCACCAGCAGCACGAGTGCCAGACCCGTCTCGGCGATGACGAGCCCTCGCTGGAGGCGATGCCGGCCTCCCGTCGAGCCGCGCGCGCCTTCTTTGAGGCCTTGGTTCAGATTCGGCGTTGCGGAACGCAGCGCGGGCGCCAATCCGAAAATGATTCCGGTCAGAATTGAAACCGCCGCCACAAAGAAGAGCACGCGAACGTCGACGGCGACCTGCTGCGAGCGGGGCAGGTCGCCCGGTACATACGCCATCAGGAGCCGGGTTCCGGACTCCGCCAGGAACACTCCGAGCCCGCCGCCGCATAGCGCGAGCAAGATGCTTTCGGTGAGCAGTTGCCGCACCACGCGCGCTCGCCTGGCCCCGAGCGCCGCACGCACGGCCATTTCTCGCTCCCGCGCCGCGCCGCGGCCGAGCAGCAGGTTGGCGACGTTCGCGCAAGCAATCAGCAGCACGAAGCAGACCGCCCCGAGCAGCAGGTAGAGCGTGGAGCGAACGTTTCGCACGAGATAGCCGAGCGCCGGGTTCACGACGATTCCATGATCCGCGTCCGCCTTCGGATATTCGTGAGCCAGCCTGCGGGCGATGTCCGTCATGTCCGCCTGCGCCCCGCCAACCGAGACGCCATTGCGGAGCCGTCCCACGACCCGGGTCCCGGGGTGCGAGTCGCGGTGGTTCGTCCACAGCAGGTTGTAAATGCCGATCGGCGTGTAGACGTCCTGCGCGTCAAAGAACCAGAAATTCTTCGGCAGGACGCCGATCACCTGATAGCTTTGGTCGTCCATCGTTATCATCTTGCCGATCACATCGGGCTTGCCGCCGAAATGCTTCTGCCAAAAGCTGTAGCTCAAGACCGCCGTCGGCGCTGCGCCTAAATGATCATCCGCAGGCGTAAATGCGCGGCCGAGCGACGGAGGCAAGCCCAGGGCTTTGAAGAAGCCTGAGGAAACCATGCGGATCGACACCACCTCGGCACCGCTCCGGTTTGACAGATTGAAGCTGTCCTGGCGGTAGATGGCCAGGCTCGAAAACGACCGCTGCTGGCGCTGCCAGTCGAGAAAGTTCGGATAGGAGACCGACATCTGTGGGAAGTCCCGCGAGCTTTCGGACAGAATCATCACGCGACCAGGCTTGGAATAAGGCAGCGGGCTAAGCAGCACGCCGTTCACCACGCTGAAAATGGCCGTTGTTGCGCCAATGCCCAGCGCCAGCGTGATTACCGCCACGGCGGTGAAGCCGGGGCTCTTGGCCAGCATCCGCAGGCCGTAGCGAGTATCTTGGATCAGCGTGCTCATGCAAGTCTCCGCTAAATCATCAGGCGCTGCGCCGTTTCAATCGTGCCTCGTGGCTGGCGCAGACCTTTCTTTTCAGGCGAGATCGCAGACCCAAAGGGTCTGCGCCAGCCACCACGCGCCTCGCATCACGAACCACGAACCACGGCTTCATTCGTACCGCAGCGCGACCATCGGATCGACCTTCGTGGCGCGGCGGGCCGGAATATAAGTGGCCAAAAAAGCCACGATCAATAATACGAGAGCAACCGCGGCAAATGTTCCCGGGTCGGCCGGCTGGACGCCAAACAACATGCTTTGCAGGAATCGGGTGAGGATGAGCGCCGCCCCGATACCCGCCCCGGCACCGACGATTACCAGTTTGATCCCGTTTCCAAGCACCATTCGTAAGATATCGTTGCGCCGCGCCCCCAGCGCCATGCGGATGCCGATCTCGTGCGTCCGCTGGCTCACGGCGCAGGATATCACTCCGTAAAGACCGAGCGCGGCGAGGAACACCGCGATGAGGGCAAACAGCGCGCCCAGAGATGTTTCATACCGGCGCGGCGCTTCGTTGCCTTCGACCAGCGTCCTCAGCGTCTGCTCGCGCGAAACGGCGGCTTCCGGCGAGACGTTTGCAATCGCGCGCCGAATCGCGCCGGCGATCGCACGCGGATCCATGGCCGTACGCACCACCAGCGATTCGCTATCGCGGCTGAGCTTCCACAGCGGCTCGTAAACACCCAGCGTAGGGGGCTTGTCCGACCCCGTCCGGGAGTCTGCGACCATTCCGATCACTCGAAGCCAGGAATCATCGCCGCCCGTGCTGTGCACGTGCATGCCAATAGGATCGCGGCCCGGCAGCATGGATCGCGCAACGCTTTCCGAAATAAGAGCGACGTTCTCGCCTCGGTCACTTTCGGCCAGAAGGCGGCCTTTCAGCAGCGGCAAGCCAATCGCGTGGAAGTAGCCGGGGCTGACGAAGCGGAACCCGCCGATCGGTGTTTCGGTGTCGGGCCTCGGCGCTTCCTGAAATGCCACCCCGTCGCCCCAATCGTCTCCTTCGAGCGGCAGCGTGCTGACCAAGCCTGCGGCATTCACTCCCGGCAACGCGGCGACTTTTTGGCGGACGTTCCTGTAAAACCGCTCCCGCTCGCCTACGGGCGCGGGGCCGTCGTAGCCGTAGGTCGACGGAGGCGCCATGACGTTTACGGTCAGGACGTGCTGCTCGTCCATCCATCCGTTGGCTTTAACGACGCGGCTCAGGCTCTTGATCAACAGCACCGCACCGGCAAGCAGCACGGCGCACAATGCGATCTCGCCCACGACCAAGCCGCTGCGCAATCTGGAGTTTTGTCGCGCCCCGCTGGTTGTCGGACCGGCTGATTTCAGCGCCTCGGCGGGCGAAATCCGCGCCAGGCGCAGCGCCGGAAGCAACGCAAAGAGCAGCGCGGCAACCACCGAAGTAATCAATGTGAAGATCAGGACGCGCGGATCAATCCGCACCTGATCGACGCGCGGAATCCCGATCGGGGCGCTCTGCACAAGCAGTTGAAGCCCCCAGTCCGCCAGCAGCAGGCCGAGAGCTCCGCCGGCCGCGGCGAGAATGAACGCCTCGGCGAGTAGTTGCCTCGCAAGCCGCCCGCGCGTGGCGCCGAGCGCCGACCGTACCGCCACTTCGCGCGAGCGCGCGGTGTTCTTCACGAGCATCAGGTTGGCAAGATTCACGCAGATGATCAGGAGAACCACCACCGCCGCCGCGGTCAGCATCCAAAGCGCCTGCTGAGCGGGGCCGACGATCGCCGTCTTTAGTGGACTCAGCGCGGCATAAAGGTTGTACTTGCCGCCTGACGCTTGCTTTGCAATCCGCGCCTCTACCGAGTCGAGCTGCGCCAGAGCCTGGCTGCGGTTGACGCCCGGCGCGAGGCGCGCGATGGCCTGAAAATTGTGCATGCTGAAGCCCTGGCGCAGCTCGCCACCACCGAGCCCGAGCGGTTCGAAGAATGCCGGAACACGAGCGCCTGTGATCTTCGGGTAACGAAAACTCGGCGGCAAGACGCCGACCACGGTGAACTGAATACCGTTCAGATCGACCGGCTTACCGATGACGCCGGGATCGGAGCGAAAGTCCCGCGCCCAAAGCTCGTGGGTGAGGATCACTTCATGATTGCGGCCTGCCGCATCCTCCTGCGGTCTAAAGAGCCGCCCCAGTGAGGGCTTGATGCCGAACATCGGGAAGAAGACGGTGGAAACCCGCGCGCCCAGGACTTGCCGGGGCGGCCCTGCACCCTTCAAATCCACCGGATCGGTTTCGAGGAGCGCGATCGCCGAAAACTCTGTACAATTCCTCCGCCAGGCGAGGAAATTCCCGCCCGCTACATCCGCCGGGGCCGCGCCCCATTGCGGCACAACTTCGTTGATCGAGTAGAGCCGCTGCGGCTCAGGGTAAGGCAGCGCGCGCAATAGAATGCCATTCAGCATAGAAAAAATCGCGGTATTCGCGCCGATCCCGAGGGCCAGCGTGAGAATCGCGATGGCTGCGAAGCCGGGATTTCTGGCAAGCGTGCGGCTTCCGTAGCGTAGATCCCGTAATAAAGTTGTCATCGAAGCGTCGGATGAGCGCTGCTTGCTGCGCGCTTTCTAAAATCCCGTGCCAATGTACGTAGGGGCGCTGCTCGCTGCGCCCTCCGCCTGCTGTCCAAAGCTGTTTGACGTGGACGGTACGAATTCATACCATATAGGTATGAAAACCACCGTGTCTGAAAGAGGCCAGATCACGATTCCAAAACCGCTCCGGGCACGACTGGGCCTGCGCAAAGGACAAGTGCTGGACGTCCGCGAGGACAAAGGCAAGCTCGTCATGATCAAAGTCACCTCGCCCGACCCGTTCGAGAAATATTACGGCAGCCTCAAGCTGGGCAAACGCACCGACGAAATCATCAACGAGCTCCGCGGAGAGGCGGTTTTGCCACGTGCTCACCGCCGTTGACAGTAACGTCATCTTGGACCTCGTCACGGCTGACCCGGCGTTCGGCCCGGGTTCGGCACAGTCGCTGCGGTCGTGTGCCGCCGCGGGCCAGCTTATCGCCTGCGAAGTCGTTTGGGCGGAAATTGCTGGCTATTTTCCCTCGCCTGAAGCGGTACGAGCGATCCTGGGCGACTGGGATGTGGAATTCAGCCCGCTCAGCATCGATGCTGCGTTTATGGCCGGCAAATCGTGGAAGGTTTACCGGCGACAAGGGGGACAACGCGCCCGAATCATCGCCGATTTTATGGTTGGCGCCCACGCGCTCTGCCACGCCGACCGGCTCCTCACGCGAGACCGAGGTTTTTACCGCACG
>JBOGKE010000067.1:0-41543 GCA_050745265.1 Terriglobia bacterium | reverse complement strand
AGCTTGCCGATCAGGCTGAAGAGCGGCAGGTACATCGAGATCACCACGCCGCCGACGACGACGCCAAGAAAGACGATGATCATCGGCTCCATCGCGGTGAGCAAGTCTTTGACGGCCACGTCCACTTCGTCTTCGTAGAAGTCGGCGACTTTTTGCAGCATGGCGTCGAGCGCGCCCGTCTGCTCTCCCACCCCCACCATCTGCACCACCATGTTGGGAAACACTTCGCTCGCCCGGAGCGGATCGACGATCGTCTGGCCCGCTTCGACCGCCTGTCGAACGCTAAGAATCGCCTGCTCGATTACCGCGTTGCCCGAAGTGCGGGCCGTGATCTCGAGCGCTTCGAGCATGGGAACGCCGCTCGTGATCAGCGTGCCGAGCGTGCGCGTGAAGCGGGCCACCGCGATTTTTCGCATCAACGTCCCGAGCACCGGGATTTTCAGGATCACGCGGTCAATCGTCATGCGCCCGTTTTCCGTACGGTAGTATTGGCGCAAGCCGAAGGCGAGGCCGAAAGCCCCGAGAATCACCACCCAGGCAAAGGTGGCGATGGCGTGGCTGAGCGCGATCACGATGCGGGTGGGCAAGGGAAGCGACGTGCCGAGCCCCGCGAACAGCGACGCGAAAATCGGCACCACCTTCCAGAGCAAAAGAAAAATTACTCCGCCCGCGATCACCAGCACCGCCACGGGATAGATCAACGCGGATTGCACGGCGCGCTTCAGCTTCACCGCCTTTTCGATGTAGGCGGAGAGCCGACGAAGGATACCATCCAGAATACCTCCCGTCTCTCCCGCCTCCACCATGTTGGTGTAAAGCTGATCGAAGACGCGGGGGAACTGGCGCATGGCATTCGCGAGCGTCGATCCGCTCTCGACCGATTCGCGAACGCCGCGCAGGCTGCCGGCGAAGTGCTTGCTCTGCTGCTGCGAAGCGAGAATTTCGAGGCACTGCACAAGAGGCAAGCCCGCATCGATCATCACGGAGAACTGGCGCGTGAAGATGGCCAGGTCCTTCGCCTTGACGCCGCGAGTCTTGCGGGTCTTCACCGCAGCGGCGCCGGCGCTTGCGCCGGAGTTGGCGGGCGCGGCGACGCGGAGCGGCTTCCCGGCTCCCGCCGGGGTCAGTGCGGCGCTTCCGCCCAGGGCGCGTGGCTTGTTCGACGCTGGAAATTGAAGGGTCGGCATGACGGCACTTCCTTTCGTTGGCTCGTCTCGCAGGTGGTCTCCAGGGGGCTTGGGACCCACCCGCGGAGGCTTTGGGAATACTAACGCCGAAGCGAGGCGAGCGACGGCGATAGCCGCGGCGGCGCGGACGGCGCGGCCCCGCGCTGAATCATGTCCTGAAGCTCATCCGGATTGCCGGAACGGTTGATAGCTGCCTCGAGCGTGATCAGTCCCTTCTGATACAGGAACTGCAAAGACTGGTTGAACGTCTGCATCCCGAATTTTTCCTGGCCCGTTTGCATCGCGGAATAGATCTGATGGATTTTATCCTCGCGAATCAGATTTCTTACCGCCGGGTTCGGAATAAGTATTTCCATCGCCATCACTCGCCCCTGGCCATCGAATCGAGGCAGGAGCGCCTGGCATAAAACTGCTTCGAGCACCAGCGAAAGTTGGGCGCGGACCTGCGCCTGCTGGTAAGCCGGGAAAACGTCGATCACGCGGTTAATGGTGCTGATGGCCGAATTCGTGTGCAGCGTTCCAAAGGTCAAGTGGCCGGTCTCGGCGATGCGCAGCGCGGACTCGATCGTCTCGAGGTCGCGCATCTCGCCGATCAGGACAACGTCGGGATCTTCGCGCAGCGCCGCGCGCAGCGCGTCCGGGAATGAGTGGGTGTCGGAGTGAACTTCGCGCTGGTTGACGAGGCACCGCTTGTGCGTATGCAGGAACTCGATCGGGTCCTCGATGGTGATCATGTGCTCGTAGCGCGTCTCGTTAATCGTATCGAGCATGGTTGCGAGCGTCGTCGACTTGCCGCTACCCGTGGGCCCGGTGACAAGAATCAGGCCGCGGGGCTTCTGGCAGAGCCTGCGGATCATGGGCGGCAGATTCAGCTCGTCGAAAGAGCGAATATCGAACGGAATCGCGCGGAAGACGGCGGCAGTGGCGCCGCGCTGATTGAAAAGATTGCCGCGAAAGCGGGAAAGCTCGCGGATAGCGAAGGAGAAATCGAGTTCGAGCGTCTCTTCAAACCGGTGTTTCTGCGATTCCGTCAACACGCTGTACGCCAGTTGCTTGGTGTCCGACGGCGAGAGTGTCGGCATGCCTTCCATCGGCCTCAACTCGCCGTGTACCCGGATGCGCGGCGGCGAATTGACGGTCAGGTGCAAGTCGGAGCCGCCAAGATCAACCAAGCGCCTTAACAGATCGCTCAAAACGGGTATTTCCATAGGATGCAGCCTTTACGCAGGATTCGATCGAGATCGGAGAGGATCTGAGATTTCAGACTAGATTTGAGATTCCAAATTCCAAGTTTCCGATACCAGATTCCAGGTCGATTTCAGAATCCAGACTCGCAAATCCACAAAAACCTCAAATCCAAAATTGCAAGTCCAAAGTCACCTCAAACCCACAGTCAGAAAATCCAAAATCGCAAAATCCAAAATCGCAAAAGCCTAAAGCACGGTCTCCCGGATAACTTCCTCGAGCGTGGTCATGCCCGACTTCACTTTGATCAGCCCGCTGCGTCGGAGCGTGATCATGCCCTGCTCGATCGCCTTTCGCTTCAGCTCGAGCCCGGAGGCGCCGGTCAGAATCAGCTCGCGGATTTCATCCGTGCTTTCCATCACCTCGTACAGTCCGACGCGGCCCTTATAGCCGCGGCCGCCGCAGGTGTTGCAGCCGCTGCCCTTGAGAGGGACTACCGTGCGGGCTTCTTCGCCCGAGTATCCGGCCTCGAGGAGCGCCGCCGCGGGCGTCGGATCCTCGACGCGGCAATCCGAGCAGACGCGCCGCACGAGCCGCTGCGCGCAGATCAGGTGCACGGAGGTAGAGACGAGGAAAGGCTCGACGCCCATGTTCATCAGCCGCGAAATGGTGGACGGCGCATCGTTGGTGTGCAGGGTCGAGAGCACCATGTGCCCGGTCAGCGCCGCCTTAATCGCGATCTCCGCCGTTTCAAAATCGCGAATCTCGCCCACCAGGATGATATTCGGATCCTGCCGCAGGAAAGACCGCAGAGCCGCGGCGAAATTCAGCCCAATCTGCTCCTTCATTTGCACCTGGTTGATCCCGGGCAACTGGAATTCGACCGGGTCTTCCGCGGTGATGATGTTGGTATCGTCCTTATTGAGCTGGGCGATGGAGGAGTACAGCGTGTTGGTCTTGCCGCTTCCGGTGGGGCCCGTCACCAGGACCATGCCGTAGGGCTTGAAGATGGCGCGCTGAAATTTTTCCAGCGACTCGGGCTCGAAGCCGAGCTTCGTCATGTCGAGCCGCAGGTTTTCTTTGTCGAGCAGCCGCATCACGATCTTTTCGCCGTGCAGCGTGGGCAGCACGGAAACGCGCAGATCGAGCTGTTTTCGCTTGCCGCGGTGAACGAGCTTCAGCATGATGCGGCCGTCCTGCGGCAGGCGCTTTTCGGCGATGTCGAGCTTCGCCATGATCTTGACGCGGCTGATAATCGCGTCGCGCAGCTTCAAAGGAGGACTCATGATCGGCTGCAGCAGGCCGTCGATGCGGTACCGGACGCGAAATTCGCGTTCGTACGGCTCCATGTGAATATCGCTCGCGCCGCGTCGCACCGCGTCGCCCAGCACATAATTCACGAGCCGGATGACCGGCGCTTCCTCCGAAGCCCGCTCGATATCGGCGAGGTTCAGTGCGTCTTCCGCCGATTCATCGAGCTCAATGCTGCCCGCAGCGCCGTCATCGAGGAAGCTGACGAGATCGTCGATTTCCCGCTGCCGCTCCGCGTCCTCGACGTTCCCGTAATAAGAGTTGATTGCGGCATCGATCGCCGGCTCCGCGGCGAGCACCGGCTCGACGTTCAGGCCCGTCAGAAACTTGACGTCGTCCAGCGCGAAAACGTTGGTGGGATCGCTGACGGCAAGCGTCAGGCACGCGCCTGAGCGCACCAGCGGCAAGACGTGGTGCTTGAGCGCCGTCTCCATCGGAATGAGTCTCACCACCGCCGCGTCGATGGGGAACTCGCTCAGTTTGATCGAAGGGACGCCGTATTGGATCGCCAGGGCCTCGGTGATCACCTCGTCGGGCAGGAAGGACAGCTTGACCAGCGCCTGGCCGAGCTTCCCGCCGTGCGTTCTTTGATAATCCAGCGCGGTATAGAGCTGGGACTCGGAAATGCGGTTCTCCCGCAGCAGAATCTCACCCAGCTTGTCCACCACGACGGTCTGAGTGCTCAACCCGGTACTCCTGATCCCCAAATTCTCACGGCCGCCGCAGCGGCCAGCCGCCCTGCGACTAAGGCGAAAACACCTGTCTCGATTGCTTACGATACGACCGGCGATCAGCCGAACGACACAACTTCAGCCGCGGAGACGATTAAGCCTCCGAGGTTGACATCGTCAATTTTTGGGCAGTACTTTAACCGGTATGACTCACCGCGAGCGCGCCGGCCCGGGACCGCGCGGAGACCTGGTCAAGGACTACTACGAAAGCTTGCTCAGACGTTTCGGCCGGCAAAGGTGGTGGCCTGCGCGTACTCGCCTCGAGGTGATCCTGGGAGCGATTTTGACGCAGAACACCAGCTGGCGGAATGCGGCGTTGGCGCTGAAGGCACTCAGAGCGCAGGGACTTCTCAGAATCGACGGTCTGAGGACCGTGGCCATTCGGGACCTCGAGACCCTGGTGCGGCCGGCCGGGTTTTACCGCCAGAAGGCGGCGGCCATACGAGGTTTCGTCGATTACGTCGACCTCAATTGCGGCGGATCGCTCTCGACGCTTTTTGCGGCGCCCGAGATCGAGCTGCGCCAGCGGCTTCTCAGCCTCCGCGGCCTTGGGCCAGAGACGGCGGACGCGATACTTCTCTACGCCGGCCGGAAGGCGTTTTTCGTAGCCGACACTTACACGCGGCGTATTCTCTCGCGCCACGCCTGGCTCCCGCCCGATGCGAGCTACGAGGCCGCGCAACAGCTTCTGCACGAGCGACTGCCGCGCGATCCCGTACTCTTTAACGAATTCCACGCTTTATTGGTTGAGACGGGAAAGCGATACTGCACCCGGCGCGCCCCCGCCTGCCTGGAATGTCCGCTGCGCCCCTATTTGCCCGCGCCATCCAGACCCTCTGTGGCTAAAGCCATGTCCTGACACGAGTGAGAGCGACTAAACCTGCCTCTTGGGGCTTGGGGCGCTGCACTGCGCGGTCGATATTTGAAAAAAGGTTGTAACCTCTGAGCTTGCGCGTGCGTCCCTAATATATGACTTCCGAAGTGTCCTCGGCGGCAAAGAAGAGTTTGATTCCGCGACGAGGCACCTCACCGGCCCTAACTCCAACCCGATGCCGCGCAAGTTCTCAGCCGAGGGCCGTGAAAACTGCGACATCATTGTTCTCATAGCGCCGTCCTCCCCAGACGGTAGATGAGTGGTCGCGCCGCTCCTCAGAGCGGCAAGGCGCCGTCAGCAGATTCTGTACCGCGGCTCGATCAGCCGCGAGCCGCCGAGCGCGACAGTAAATCCCAGGAGGGTAGTGGATGATACGGCTTCGAGTATTGGCGTTGCTCATTCTATCCGGCGTTTTTGTGTTTTCGGCGAGCCTGGTCCTCGCTCAATCCCCTTCCGGCGTTCTGAAGGGCCAGGTGGTAGACCAGAACGGCGCGGCTATTTCGGGCGCGACCGTCACAGCTTCGAGCGCGCGCGGGCGCGCGGTTACTGCGAAGACGGGCGGCAACGGGCAATTTGTGATCCAAGGGCTGGCGCCGGGATCGTATACGGTCCAGGCGAGCTCGCCCGGATTTTCAACTTATGAGCTGGGCAACGTCGTGATCTCCTCCGGAAGCGTCCGCCGCCTCAAAGTCTCGCTCCAGATCATGCAGCAACTGCAGCAGATAACCGTGTCGGCGCAAGCCGCTCATCTAAGCCTCAACCCCTCGGAAAACGCGAGCGCGCTCGTCCTGAAAGGGGCGGCCCTGCAGTCCTTGTCCGACGATCCGGACGAAATGCTGGCGGAGCTGAACGCCTTGGCGGGACCCGCGGCGGGACCGAATGGCGCTCAGATTTACGTGGACGGCTTCACGGGCGGCCAGCTTCCCCCCAAATCCGATATTCTGGCGATCCATATCAACCAGGATCCTTTCTCCGCGCAATACGATCGCGTCGGCTACGGGCGGATCGAAATCACCACCAAACCGGGAGCGTCGCAGTATCACGGATCGCTCTTCGTGGACGGAAACGATTCGGCCTTCAATTCGCGGAGTCCCTTTGTCTCCGAGGAACCGGGCTACTACTCGGACTTCATCAACGGGAATGTGGGCGGGCCGCTGGGTCACAAGGCGTCGTTTTTCTTCGACATGTTCCACCGCAATATTAACGACAGTTCGGTGGTGAGCGCTGTGGTTCTGAATCCGAGCTTCGCTCAAGTGCCGTTCAGCCAGGCCGTGCCCGATCCTCGCGGCCGAACGGTTATTTCCCCGCGGGTGGACTATCAGCTCAGCACCAACAACCTGCTCGCCGTACGCTACCAGTTGTGGCGAGATCATGAAGCCAATAACGGTGTCGGGCAATTTTCACTCCCCACACAAGCCTACAGCACACAAGGTCAAGAACAGGCCATCGAGTTGAACGACACGCAGGTGGTGAGCTCGAGAACCGTGAATCAAACCGGCTTCGAGTACCGGGATGAGACGGACAGTCAGACTCCGGCCAGCCTTGCACCCGAACTGAACGTGCTGGGCGCCTTCATGGGCGGCGGCACCACCGCCGGACGAGTCGCCGAAACGGATCACTACTTCGAGCTGCACGACATGGCGAGCATGTCGCTCGGCAAGCATATGCTGATGTACGGAGGGCGGGTGCGGGACGTCGCGGAGGCCTACTCATCGACCTCCGATTTCAACGGGAAATTTACGTTTCCCACGCTCGCCGCTTATCAGCTTACCGAGCAAGGTCTTCAGCAAGGCCTCGCGCCCGCGCAGATTTTTGCCGCCGGCGGCGGTCCAAGCCAGTTCGCTATCACGCTCGGGAATCCGGCCGCCCGCGCGAACCTTGTCCAGGGCGATCTCTACGCGGAAGATCAATGGCGAATCCGGCGCAACCTCTCGCTGAGCCTCGGGCTGCGTTTTGAAACGCAGGACCATCTCCACGATCACGCGGATTTTGCGCCGCGCCTCGGCCTTGCGTGGGGCATCGGCGCTTCACGCAAAACGGTGCTGCGAGCGGGGTTTGGACTCTTCTACGACCGGTTCGAGGAACAGCAATTGCTCCAGGCCGAGCAGCTAAACGGGGCCAACCAGCAACAGTTCGTGGTGACGAACCCGCAGTTCTATCCAACCGTCCCGCCGGAGAGCGCGCTGACGACGCTCGCGAACGCCGCTACCTCGCCGTCGGTTTACAATATAGACCAAACGCTGCGCGCGCCGTACTCGATCGAGACCGCCGTAGGACTGGAAAGGCAATTTTCCAAGAAGCTTACGTCCTCCGTCACCTACCTCAACTCACACGGCGTCCATCAGTTTCTGACGCGCGATATCAACGCCCCGCTTCCCGGCGAATTCAACCCCGCGAACTCGGTCCAAGGCCGCCCCTTCGCCAACGTATCGGCGTGCAGCGTCGCCCCGGCCGTTCCCGACTGCGAAGCCGGGTTCGATGGAAATATTTACCAGTACGAGTCTGACGGGCTGTACAATCAGAACGAGCTCATCGCGAATTTCTCGCTCAACGAAGGATCGCTCCTTTCGCTCTTCGGCTATTACACGCTCAATTACGCGAACAGCGATACGTCGGGCATCAAAAGTTTTGCTTCGAACCCCTACGACATTCTCGCCGACTACGGCCGCGCGACGTTTGATATACGAGACCGTGCGGTGGTGGGGGGAGCAATCAGCCTTCCGTTCGGATTCCGCCTGCTGCCTTTCGTGGTTGCCGACTCGGGCGCTCCATACAACGTGACGGTAGGCCGCGATCTGCTGGGAACTGCCATCTTTGATCAGCGGCCGGCGTTTGCGCCCTCCGGCGCCGCTGGGCCGAACATTGTCATGACCAGCCTGGGCGCGTTCAATGTTGCCCCCGCGCCCGGAGAGCCTGTGATTCCCATCAATCTCGGCACCGGACCCGCACTGTTCACCTTCAATTTTCACCTGTCGAGGACCTTCGGATTCGGCAAGGAAGGGGGCCACTCTCACGGGGGCGGCGGTGGCGGAGATTTTGGCCGCCACAGCCATGGGCTCGGAGGGCGCGGGCTCAGCGGAGGCGGACGTCCCAGCTTCTGGCATCACCAGCAGGAGAACTCGAAGTACGCCCTGACTCTCGGAATCTCCGTTCACAACGCGTTCAACATCGTGAATCTGGGAACCCCGGATGGCAATCTCGGTTCGCCGCTCTTCGGCCGCTCGAACTCGCTCGCCGGAGGGCCCTTTTCGAGCCAGGGCGCAAACCGCGAAGTCGAGTTTCAGATGCGGTTCAGTTTTTAGGGAGTCCGGTAGCCGCGGTCAATCGTTATTTGATTGACCGTGGGCTTTTCCGCCGAACAAAACCCACGGTCAGGAAGGCGCTGACCGTGGCTACCCATCGTTCCCGCGAAAGCGGGAATCCAGATCTTACGCAAACGTCACCTTCAGCGCCACGGCGTAGTCCGACGGTTTTTCCGGCGGCATCCGCACCCGCAGGCCCGTCGGTTCCTGCACCCAGCTTACCGGGCCTTTGTGGCCCAGCAACTCGACGCGCCCGACCATGCCCGCCAACGCGGCGCTCGCCGTGCCGAGCGAATGCACCAACACTTCGTTTTCCGGCCAGCCCATGATGAAGGCATAAAGCACACGCCCTTTGGCGGTGAAGCGGACGTCCTCGGCCGTGAACGGCTTGAGCGACTTTTCGTTGAACCCGCCGCCGGGCTGGACGGTCTTCATGCTTGGGCCTTCGCCGTAAACCTTCCAGGGCCGCGTGCTGAAAATTCCTTCGCCGTTCACGTCCATCCAGGCCGTGATCGCCTCAAGCACTTTCATTTCGTCCGAATCAAGCACGCCGTTGTTCGGCAGCGGAAAATTGAGCATCAGGTTGCCGTTCTGGCTGACGATGTCCACCAGCATGTCGATTACGGTCTTCGGCGTTTTGTAGCGGTGGCGATTGAACACGTTGATGTCGTAGTGCCAGCCGCCGATGCAGGTATCCGTCTGCCAATGCGCGGGCCGAATCTCGTTGGCGATGCCGCGCTCGAGGTCGAGCACGCACGTGCCGGTGGCGCAGTCTTCGGGGCGCTTGCTGGTATAAACCGCTTCAACGCTCCCGCCGTTCCGCTTCGCGCTCAGGTTGTAGAGATTCGCCACAATGCTGGCGCCGTAGTTCTCGAAAGGCATCGCGCCGTCGGTGTAAAGCAGATCAGGCTGGTAATGATCGACGAGGTCCTTGATGCGCCGGAACCACTGCTGCTTCCAACGTTCCGGAATGCCGTCATCGTTCCAGCCGAACTCGCGGGACGTATCGTCGTAGGCCCACCGTGCGCAATACGCGTCGTGATAAAGGCTCGCGTAGGCCGGATTCGTTCCGTCGTACGGCACGCCTTTAAGCGAACCGGTGCGGTCGCTGCCGTGGCTCACCGCAAACCACTTGTAGCTGATCCAGAGGTGCTCGCTCACGCCGAACTTCAGCCCCTGCGCGAGCGCCGCTTTGCGCCACAACCCCACAATATCGCGGTGCGGGCCCACTTTCACCGCGTTCCAGCGCGTGTATTTCGAATTCCACAGATCGAAGTTGTCGTGGTGCACGCCCATGCTCATGAAGTATTTCGCTCCGGCGCGCTTGTAGAGACTGATCAGGTGCTCCGGATCGAAGTCGTCCGCCTTCCACTTGGGGCACAGGTCCTTGTAGCCCATCTTCGACGGGTGGCCGTACGTTTTGACCTGGTAGTTATACTGGCGGCTGCCCTGGATGTACATGTTGCGCGCGTACCAATCGCCTTGCTCGATTCCCGATTGCGGCCCCCAGTGCGCCCAGATGCCGAACTTGGCGTCCTGGAACCATTCAGGAATCTGGTAGCGCTCAAGCGACTCGCGGTTGCCTTGAAACGGGCCCTCCGCGATTTTCAGATTGTCCTGCGCCTGCAGGCGGGAACCGAGCGCCAGCGCGGGCGCCGCGCCGATCAGTTTCATCGCATCCCGTCGGGTTATCTTCACGGATTCCTCCTGCGTAGCAACGCGGTCGCACGTCGTAGCGCCGCCCTTAAGGGCGGCAGATGCCGGGCTGAAGGCCGTACACGGCCGCCGCACTTTTCATGCGTCGCGAACCTGCGATTGTAACCGCACTTCGCGTAAAACCAAAACGCGCGGCGCCGCGCAAACCGCCGAGTAGGTTAAAATGAGGAGTGATGCCTCCTTCACCATTCGTTCATCTTCATCTGCACACCGACTACAGCTTGCTCGATGGCGCCTGCGATATTCCCAAGGTGATGGACCGAGCGGCGGAGCTCGGGATGACGTCCGTCGCGCTCACCGACCACGGCAATCTGTTCGGCGCGGTGAAGTTTTACGATGCGGCGATCAAGCGTGGCGTGAAGCCGATTATCGGGTGCGAGGTTTACGTCGCGCCCGCGAGCCGTCTCGACCGCTCGCCCGATTCAGACCGCCCGAACCACCTGGTTCTCCTCTGCGAAAACGAGACCGGCTATCGCAATCTCGTCAAGCTCGCTTCGCTCGCCTACCTCGAAGGTTACTACTATAAACCTCGCATCGATAAGGACCTGCTTGCCCGCCACTCCTCGGGCCTCGTCGCGCTTTCAGCGTGTCTCAAGGGCGAGGTGGCGTCGGCGCTCGCCGGCGGCCGGTACGAAGCGGCGCGGCAATCCGCCTACGATCTGCGCGACATCTTCGGGAAAGGCCGCTTTTTTCTCGAAATTCAGGACCAGGGCGTGCCGGAAGAACAGCGCATCAACCCGGACTTGGTGCGCCTTTCGCGCGAGACGGGCATTCCGCTGGCGGCGACGAACGACTGCCACTACCTGCGACGCGAAGACGCGCGGGCGCAGGAAGTGCTGATGTGTATCCAAACCGGGAAAACGCTCAGCGATGAGCAGCGGATGAAGTTTTCCACCGATCAGTTCTATTTCAAATCGTACGACGAGATGATGCAGGTGTTCGGCGAGATTCCGGACGCGCTCCGCCGGACGGTCGAGATCGCCGAGCGCTGCAATGTCCACCTGGGAAAGGCGGAGCACGTTTTCCCACGCTTTGCGGTGCCCGAAGGTGAGACGCTCGACAGTTTCTTCGAGCGCGTGGCGCGCGAAGGATTCAACCGGCGCCGGCTTGACCTCGAGAAGCTTCAGGCGGCGGGCAGGCTCCGTTTTCCCATCGAGGCGTACGAAGAACGCCTCAATCGCGAGATTGAGCTGATCAAGGAGATGAAGTTCGCGGGCTACTTCCTGATCGTCTGGGATTTCATCCGCTTCGCGCGCGAGCGGTGCATTCCGGTGGGGCCCGGGCGTGGCTCGGCGGCCGGAAGCCTGGTTTCCTATTCGCTGCACATTACCGACCTCGACCCGCTCCAGTACGGATTGCTGTTCGAGCGCTTCCTGAACCCGGAGCGCGTGACGTTTCCTGATATCGACATCGATTTTTGCGTCAGGCGGCGCGGCGAAGTGATCAGCTACGTCACGGAAAAGTACGGCCGCGAGAACGTCAGCCAGATCATCACCTTCGGCACGATGGGAGCCAAGGCCGTGATTCGCGACGCGGGCCGAGCGCTCGATATGCCGTTCGCCGAGGTGGACCGCATCGCCAAGCAAGTGCCGGGCGTCCTCAACATCACGCTCGCCGACGCGATCCAGCAATCGCCCGAGCTGCGGCAGATGAAGGAGAGCGATCCGCGCGTGGCGGACCTCCTGACGGTGGCGCAAAGCCTTGAAGGCCTCGCCCGCCACGCCTCCACTCACGCCGCCGGAGTGGTGATCTCGCCCGAGCCGCTGCAGGACGTGGTCCCGCTGCACAAGAGCGGCAAAGATGAAATCACCACGCAGTACGCGATGGACGATCTCGAAAAGATCGGCCTGCTGAAGATGGATTTTCTCGGGCTCACCACGCTCACGCTTCTCGATGACGCCGTGAAACTGATTGAGGCGGGGCGCGGCGTGCGCGTCGATCTGGACCAAATTCTGCTAGATGATGTTGCCACCTATGAGTTGCTCAGCAAAGGCCTGACGGGCGGCATCTTCCAATTTGAAAGCCGCGGCATGACGGAGATCGTGCGACGCGTGAAGCCGAGCCGCCTCGCCGATCTCACGGCCTTGAACGCGCTTTACCGGCCCGGCCCGCTCCAAGGGGGCATGATTGACGATTTTATCGCGCGGAAATCCGGAAAGAAGAAAACGTCTTACGACCTTCCGGAGCTTGAGCCGATTCTCTCGGAAACCTACGGAGTGATCGTCTATCAGGAGCAGGTGATGCAGATTGCGAACTCGGTCGCCGGCTTCTCGCTGGGCGAGGCCGACGTCTTGCGGCGCGCCATGGGCAAGAAGAAGCACGAAGTGATGGTGGCGCAGCGCGAGAAATTCATCGCCGGCGCCGGAAAGAACGGCGTTCCGGCGGGCAAGGCCGAAAAGCTCTTCGATCTGATGGAGCAATTCGCGGGCTACGGCTTCAACAAGTCGCACTCCGCCGCATACGCCCTGGTCGCTTACCGCACGGCTTACCTGAAGACGCACTTTCCCGTGGAATTCATGGCGGCGCTGCTGACGGCGGAAATCGGCAATCAGGACAAGCTGACGTTTTACATCAACCAGTGCCGCGATATGGCAATCGGCATTCTGCCGCCGGATGTGAACTCGAGCGATCGCACGTTCACTCCCGCCGGAGACGCGATCCGGTTCGGACTTACGGCCATCAAGAATGCAGGCGACGCGGCCATCGAATCCGTGCTCGCGGCGCGGCGCAAGCTCGGCAGATTCGACAGCTTGTTTCAGTTTTGCGAAAACGTCGATCTGCGGCTGTTAAACAAGCGCGTTCTCGAAAGCCTCATTAAGGCCGGAGCGATGGATTCTCTCGGCGCGCGCCGGTCTCAACTCGCCGCGGCGCTCGACCGCGCGATGGAGCTGGGACAGCAGCACCAGCGGCAGATGGCCAGCGGTCAAACGGGCTTGTTCGGCGGGTTCGGCGAGGGTGCGCCCGTACAGCACGTTTCCCTGCCGGAGGTCGCCGACTGGACCGACGCTCAGAAGCTGGCGGGCGAAAAGGAAGTGCTGGGGTTTTACATCACCGGGCATCCGCTGGACAAATACCGGCTCGCCATTGCCTCGCTCACTCCGCTCGACAGCGGATCGCTTGAAGAATCGGCGCAAGACTCGGTCGTGACGCTCGCCGGAATTCTGCGGTCGGTGCGCATCAAGCCGAGCAAGAAAGGCGATCTGTGGGCCAGCGCGCTGCTCGAAGACCTGCGCGGCTCGGTCGACCTCGTCGTTTTTCCGCAGACGCTGGCACAGATCCAAAACATCTTGAAAGACGATACCTGCGTGCTCATCCGCGGGCGCGTCCGGCAAGAGGAAAACGCGCGCCCTAAGGTGCTGGTGAATGAGGCGCAATTGCTCGAGTCGGCGGCAAGCCGGGTGAAGCCCGAAGTGCTGATCCGGCTCGATTCCGGTCGACTGTCCAACGGCTTGCCAAATTTGCTCGATCAGATCGAATCCGTGCTCACCGCGTCCCCCGGAGAGAACGCCGTGGTCTTCGAGCTGACGCAGTCAGACGACTTCAGAGCGCGGCTGCGAACGCGCCGTCCGCCCGGCGTGCAAGCGTCAAGCGAGGTTCTTGCGCAGCTTCAAAAGATTTGCGGAGAGGGTACAGTGTCGCTACGAAAGCAGCAGCGGGTTGATGGCGCGTTTTAGCCACGATTCCGAATCTGCCTCATTTGTCTCATGTGTTGCCAAAGCCTTTCCCTCTGCTGGTACACTAGCGTCGTGAGTCATAAGTTCGCTTATGAATTCCAGCTCCGAAGGAGCGATCTAGCTAAGCCCAGGGCGACAGCCCTGGGTGTTGGAGACCGCACCCTCTCCCCAACCCCCCTCCCGCGCGTGCGGGAGAGGGGTGCCGAAGGCGGGGTGAGGGCCTTTCCCGACCCAGGGCTGGCGCCCTGGGCTGTGCTATTGCGCCCTTTCGGGGCTGTGGCCGCGCCAGGAAGCCAAGATTGATTTATTAAACGAATTTTTGATTCGGGACACCAGCGTGGATGTTCGGTTCGACACTGGCCGGAGCGAGGTGCTGTCAAAGCGTGTTTTTCGGAACGAAGCCTATTGATGGTTCAAAACAAAGACTCATTACAATTCTCTAATCTGACGAGCCCAGCCGCCGGTCCCGAACCGATCCGGTCCGGCGATCGCTCCATGGATGCTCCGCGTGATCGTGACCACGCTCGGTATGCCATCATTGCCGGCAACGGGCGCTTCCCTTTTCTGGTTCTCGAAGCGGCGCGCGAGCGCGGCATCGATCCGTTGGTCGTCGCCATCCGCGAAGAGACGTCTCCCGAGCTCGCGACCCGCTCGGAGTCCGTTCGTTGGTTCAGCCTGGGCGAGGTGGCGAGCGTGCTCGAACTGCTCGCGGCCGAGAAGATCCAAAGGGTGATTCTCGCGGGCCAGGTGAAGCACGCGCAGCTTTATAGCTCGATTCCCGCGGACGGCGTTACGAGCGCCGCGCTCAATGGACTCGGCAGGAAGAATACGGACGCGCTGATCGGCGCGTTCGTTCAAATGGTGGAAGGGCTCGGCATCAAGGTGGTGGATTCGACCTTGTTCCTGGAGCCGCTATTGGCCGAACCGGGCGCGCTGACGCCGCGGGCTCCGAGCCAAGCGGAGCAAGCCGACCTCGATTACGGACGCGAGATTGCCCGGCGAGTCGCTGCGCTCGATATCGGACAAACCGTCGTGGTGGCGGACAAGGCCTGTGTCGCGGTCGAAGCGATGGAAGGCACCGACGCCACGATCGAGCGCGCCGCGCGCCTCGGCAACGGCAAGCGCCTGGTCGTCGTCAAGGTCAGCAAGCCAAACCAGGATATGCGCTTTGACGTTCCGGTGGTGGGAGTGAAGACGATCGAGGTGATGGCGCGCGCGAACGCCCGCGTGCTCGCGATCGACGCGGGAAAGACACTGCTCTTCGAGCGCGATCTCGCGCTCGAAACCGCCGCTCGCGCCGGCATTGCGATTGTCGGCATGGAAGCGGCGGCTCGCAACGGTTAGCGGAGACGTTATGGAACTGCCGGCGTATTTCCGAATGCTCGCCCATTATAATCGCGTCGCAAACGAGCGCCTTTACGCCGCTTGCGGGCGTCTCGATGAGAACGAGTTTCGCGAGGCGCGGAAAGGCTCCTTCGGAAGCATTCGAGGAGTTCTGAATCATCTGCTGCTCGGTGACCGCATCTGGATGGCGAGATTCGAGGCAGACGGTACGGCAACGCCAAAGCTCGACACCATCCTCTACTCCGATTTCGCGGACCTGCGGCAGGCGCGTGCGCAAGAAGACATCCGCATCGAGCAATTTTTCGATGCTCTAAGCGGCGCATATCTAAGCCGCGCGCTAAGCTACGTCAACAGCCAGGGAAAAGCGCGCACGGAAACTGCGCCGTTGGCGATCGGGCACTTCTTCAATCACCAGACGCACCACCGTGCTCAGGTGCACGTGATGCTGAGTCAGACGGCGATCCCGCCGCCGTCGCTTGATTTGCACGCCATCATCAATGCGTAGGGCGGATTCTCAAGGACGAGCACGGCTTGAATCCAGCAAAAATTCGCGTTGCGGTGATCGGCGCCGGCGAGCACGGGCGGAATCACGCGCGCACGTATAAGACGATCGCAGACGCCGAACTGACCGGCATCTACGATGCGGTGTCGGCTCGCGCGGAACGGCTCGCCGCAGAACTCGACGTGAAGGCGTTCCGATCGCTCGATGAAACCTGGGAATCCGCTCAGGCGGTGAGCCTCGTCATTCCCACCAGCAGTCATGCCGCGGTCGCTCGCCAGGCATTCGCCCACGGCCTCGATGTGCTCGTCGAAAAGCCGATCACGCAGACGACGGAAGAGGCCGACGAGCTCATCCGCTGCGCGGCTGGCCGCGTGCTGCAGGTCGGACACGTGGAGCGCTTTAATCCCGGCGTGGTCGCGGCGCAAGCGATCACGCGCAATCCGCTCTTCTTCGAAGTTCACCGCCTTGGCGTGTTCAGCCCGCGCAGCCTGGACGTCGACGTGGTCTATGACTTGATGATTCACGATCTGGATCTGATCTTGTGGCTGGCGGGATCGTCCGTGCGCGAGGTTCGCGCCGTAGGACTGCCGGTGCTGTCGGACAAGGTGGATATAGCGAACGCGCGCGTCGAGTTCGACAACGGCGCCGTTGCCAACGTTACCGCCAGCCGCGTGAGCACCGAAAAAGTGCGGAAATTCCGCTATTTTCAGCCGGGCGAATACGTCTCCATCGACTTCACCCGCCAGGACGCGCTGGTGATCGGCGTGAATCGCGCCGCGGCGCCTGCGCCGGAGATGAGCTTTCGCAAGCTTGAATGCCGGCGCGGTGAGCCGCTGCGGGCGGAGCTGGAGGCGTTTCTTGAATGTGTTCGCACCCGCGAGCCTCCGCTCGTCGGAGGCCGCGAGGGGCGCGAAGCGTTGGCGCTTGCTGTCCGTGTCGTGGCGTGCGTCGGCGAACACGCGGCGAAACTTAATCTTCTCGTCACGCAACCCGCAGGGCACACCGGCGAATCGTAACGAGGGGTGGTCCATTTCCGTCAAAATTAAAGAGGGTTGGGCGAGTTTCAGGGTTCTGAAATGCTGCCTCCTGCGTTCCGGGGGAACAACGCGGGAACTTCCACGGGCCGGGAGCGGAATTCCTAAATGCGTGGTTAGCGCATCTCTTTGCGTCGGACAGTCCGGTGCAGTACCGGGGGCATTGTGACATACTACAAGCTGTTTCCGGAGAACGATGATCGCGTGACCGCCTCGGCGGCGCCGGGGCCGGACCGCAAAATGGAAGAGAATCAGCTCCAGCTGTTTCCGGAGAAGGACGAGTTCGAGCCGAGGCCCGGCCGCGGAACGGAAGAGACCCACCTCCATCTCATCCTTGAAGACAGCAACGACGTCGCCAAATGGCGCCGTCGCTCCGCCTTCCTGGCCGCGGTGCTCGTTGAGGTCGTGTTCATTGTTTTTCTGGCCGCGGTTTCGCCCTATATTCGCCGACACGCAGCGCTGATGCAGGCGATTGCGGAGCAGGAACATCCCCACCAGGAGGCAACCTTTCTGGTGATGCCGCGCGACCTTGAGAAGGAGCTCAGGAAACCGAAGACGAATATTCTTTCGGACAAAAATCGCCTGGCGCGAGGGCCCTCGCCGGTGGTGAAACCGAACGGCATCGCGATGCCTCGCGTGCGCGGCAATACGCACTTGCCGACGCTCGCCGGAGGCGCGCCTCCGAAGCCCGCCGTTCGCGCCCCAGCGCCCGCTTTGCGCGCCGCGGCTCCCACTCCCCCGGTTCGGACGGAGGAGGCGCAAAACACGCCGCCGCCCAAGCCCGAGGAGAAACCGGAGATCAGCCTTTCGGACGTAAAACCCCCTCCGTCGAAGGTCAATCCGCTGATCGCGCAGCAACTCGGAATGGCAAGTCCCGCGCAGGCCATTCAACAGCCATTGCAGGATGCGGGACAGAGCATGGGGCAGGTTCCCGGGCCCGGCGACTCAATGAGTCAACTCAACAACATGAACCCGAATTTCTCTACCTCGGGTCCCATCATCCTTTCCGACACACGAGGTGTGAACTTCGGTCCCTATTTGGCCCAGATCCTGATGATCGTTCGCCAGAACTGGTACGCGGTAATTCCGGAATCCGCGCGGCTGGGTGAAAAAGGGCGCGTCGCCATCGTGTTTGAGATCGTAAAGGACGGTTCGGTTCCGCAGTTGCGCCTGGTCGGGAGTTCCGGACGCCTGCCTCTCGATCGGGCTGCAGAAGCCGGTATTCGCGCCTCCATCCCTTTCCCTCCTCTGCCGTCGGAGTTTACCGGGAGGCACCTCGTGCTCCAGTTTAACTTTTTCTACAACATGAACCCTTGATCCGTGGGTCGCTCTCGCTTAAAATCCGAACCGGGGGAAAAGCAGCGTTCCTTGAACTCCCTGCCTGCAAGTGATTCCGCCCGATACAAAGCCGCGCATGCCGATCCCGGCGTTTCTACGTCCAACGCGAAAGCAGGTGCTGGGCGCGATACTGATTCTTGCGATCGTGCTGGTTCTGCTCTTCGCTCTCGTGATGCGAGGGTCCATTTAGCAGCGCAGGATCGCGCCAAGCCGCCCCTGGTGGCGGTGCTCGGCCCCACGGCGTCGGGGAAATCCGCGCTGGCGCTCTTCCTCGCGGAGCGGCTGAACGGCGAGATTATCAACTGCGACTCCGTTCAGCTTTATCGCGGTCTCGACATCGGCTCGGGCAAGGTTTCGCCCGCAGAGAGGCTTCGTGTTCCCCACCACCTGCTCGACGTTCTCGATCCGAGCGAGACCTCTACCGCGGGTCGCTTTCGCCGCTTGGCCCTCCAGACCCTCGCAGAGGTTCGTGAACGGAGGAAGCTTCCCGTCCTGGCCGGAGGCGCCGGGCTTTACTTGCGGGCGCTCCTCGACGGGCTGTCCGACGGGCCGATGCGATCCACCGCTTTGCGTGCCCGTCTGAGAACGATGGAGGCGCGCCGCGGCCGCGCGTTCCTGCATCGGCTCCTGGCGCGCATGGACCCGCAAGCGAGCGCTCGCATCCATCCCAACGACGCGCAGAAGGTCATCCGCGCCGTCGAGGTTTGCGCTCTTGCCGGCCAGCCGCTCTCGACGCTCCACGCGCGGGGCAAGGAAGGGCTCGATAATTCCTTTACGATTATCAAAATCGGCCTCGCTCCCGCGCGCGAGCAGCTCTCAAAGCGGATTGAACGGCGAGTGGACGCGATGTTCGCGGCGGGGCTGATCGAGGAACTTCGCGGAATTGCGGCGCAGAACTCCGGCGCTTTTTCCGACAGCGTCCTCACCGCGCTCGGATATCGCGAGGCTTGGCGAGTTCTCAAAGGCGAAATGGACGAGCAGAAAGCCGTGCAAGCGACTCAAATGGCAACGCGCCAGTACGCGAAACGTCAGATGACCTGGTTTCGGCGCGAGTCTGGCGTAAAATGGTTTGAAGGCTTCGGCGACGACTCGCAGGTACAGTTCCGCGCGCTGGCGTGGCTTTCCGCGAGTCTTAATTCGCTCGATCCTGAACCGCCGCGCCCTCAAGCTGCGCTCACTGGGGTAAACCTATGAACTCGACGGCGAATGAGAAGAAAGAAACGGCTGAGAAGACCCTGCAGAATATTCAGGAGGCTTTTCTCAACAACGCGAGAAGAGACAGGGCGCTCGTCACGCTGTATCTGCTCGGCGGAGTCAAGCTCACCGGCCGCATCCGCAGCTTCGACAAGTATTCCCTGATCCTCGAGAATAACCACCAGGAGCAGTTGATTTTCAAGCACGCGATTTCGACCGTGATCGTCAACAAACCTGCCCCGGCACTCCCGGCGCCTGCAGCCGGCGCGGAGGAATAAGATGCCCGCAGGGCACGGTGAAAGCGTGTATCTGGTGCACTGGGCGCGAACCGGGCGGCCGCATTCGAACGGCGCTGCGCCGCCTTCGGCTGCGGATGATGAGTTGACGGAGTTGGCAGAGCTCGCGCTCAGCGCCGGGGCGCGAGTGACCGGCTCGTCACGCCAGCGTTCGCCCGAGCCGCACCCCGCCACGCTCGTCGGACCCGGCAAAGTACAGGAGATTTTCGCTGGCGCGCACGCCGCGGACGCGACTTGCGTGATCTTCGCCAACGATCTCAGGCCCACCCAGCTTCGCAATCTTGAAGAGGCTCTGAAACTGCGAGTGATCGATCGTACGCAACTGATCCTCGATATTTTCGCGCGCCGGGCGCGCACGCGCGAGGGCAAGCTCCAGGTCG
The DNA here is from genome assembly GCA_050745265.1 of Terriglobia bacterium. GTDB lineage: Bacteria > Acidobacteriota > Terriglobia > UBA7540 > UBA7540 > RH2-MAG17b. Next base: position 21,475 of record JBOGKE010000067.1, on the reverse strand, counting down.
AGCTCGCCCAGCTCAACTATCTCCTGCCGCGCCTGGCGGGACAGGGCGCGCGCTTGTCGCGGCTCGGCGGCGGCATCGGCACCCGAGGTCCCGGCGAGCAGCAACTCGAGACGGACCGCCGCCGCGTTCGCGCCCGCATCCGCAAGCTGAAGGAGGCGCTCGAGGGCGTTCGAGTTCAACGCTCGCTGCATCGCGAGCATCGCCGCCAGCAGAGCTTTCTCAGCGTCGCGCTCATCGGTTACACGAACGCGGGAAAATCAACCCTCTTCAATATGCTGACTGGATCCGAAACCCTCGAATCGCCTCGCCTCTTCGCCACGCTCGACCCTGCCGTCCGCGCCCTCCGACTCCCGTCCGGCCGCAAGGCGCTTCTCTCGGATACCGTGGGCTTCATTCGCGACCTTCCCCCCCACCTGGTCGCGTCATTCCGAGCCACACTCGAAGAGCTGGAAAGCGCCGCGCTCCTACTGCACGTGGCTGACATCTCGAATCCCGATTACCGGCAACAGATCGACGCAGTCAGTAAGCTGCTCGCGGTCCTCGGCCTTCAATCGACTCCGGTGCTTTGCGCCTGGAATAAGATCGATTTGCTCGCGGACGGTGAACGTCTGCCGAGCGATTCGTCGAATGTCAGCGTGTCAGCGCGAACCGGTTTCGGAACGGCAACGCTGCTCGAACGGATCGATGAAATGCTCGCCCGCCGCGGCCTGGAAGGGGAAACGTTCGAGACCGGCGTGGGACCCGCGGCGGGACGCGGCGGCGAGGCCCCTCACGTGTGAGTTTCCGGCTTATTTTGCGCTCCTTAACGCTGTGGAAAAAACTGTGGAAAGTTTCGGCCGGGCAATCGGCACCGTCCGCGCTCCAGTATTGAGATAAGCCTTAATATCGTGCCGATAACTTTGCGTAAACTGCTGCCAGCGCGGGTGTTACGCGAAATCTGCTGTTGCTGAGTTGTGAAGTTCGCTCATCTGAAAATATTAAACCGCCGCCCGAGTCAGGCGGAGTTTTGCACAAATTGCGGGCGGCCGTGAGTCCGCGCCCTAGCCCCAGAGCGCGGCGCCGCCCGCGCCAAATCGAGCCGATCTCCAGGTGGCTAGTACGGTAGCCTAGGCGCGGCGCGGGTTGCCGATTCAGTGACGGTCAAGGAGGCGCCGAGCTGGAGAAATCACCTTTCCAGCCGGGCGCGAGCACTCACGAATATGCGTTGAGGCCGTGGCGCCGGTCGTTCTTGGCGAGCTCGCGGTTATCGAGTCAAGTACGATGAATCCCCACCACACAGCTCGTAACCTCGTCATGTATAATGTGGGGATAAGGGAGTTCGGATGCGGTTGCCTCGAGAATACGTGGCCTACATGGCGAAAACGGTGCTGAAGCGGTTGACGACCGAAGGACTGATCCAAATCGACCAGGCGGACTATGTGAACGAGGTGATGACCCAGGTGATGATCGAGGAGCTGAGCGTCGAGGATCATATCAACGACGAGGTCCGCAAAATTTTGGAAGCCTACGATCACCAGATGCAAGAGATGGGCGTTTCCTACGAGGAGATGTTCAAGAAGGTGAAGAGGCAGCTCGTGCGCGAGCGCAACATTGTTCTCTGAGCGCCCCGAGTCCGCTTTCAGGCGATCCGCCAGACGTCGGGTTGCTCCGTCCGTCCAAGAGTTTACGCGTTGAGCAAACTAACCTACGAAAAGATCAGCCAGCTTTCGCGAGCGCTCACCACCGCCATCACGGAGCTCGATGAAATCGAGATCTTTGAAGAGCCGAACGCGATTCGGCAGGAAATTGTCAAGATCCTCAACGCGCTGATGCGTGAAGACGAGGAGATTGACAAGCGCATTCACGAGCAAATCGCCTCCCAGCAGCGAACCATCCCCGAAGGCAGCGCCGAATGGGATATCCTCTACCGCAAGTACTATAACGACGCCTTGCGAAAGCTCGGCGTCGTGGTCTCCGCGCCGAAAACCCGTTAGTTGCCGATGCGCCGGTCTTGCAGACCCCAGGCATACCAAGGGCCCGGGTGGCGCACACATCGCCGCTCCTTGGCATGTGTAAGGTTTTCAGGGGTCGCACACATCGCCAAGAACGGCACCCCTTGAAATAGATCGTCTACCCAATTGGTGGACGGACGGGGCCGCGAAATGCGCCCGCTAATTCTTGCGCTTCAGAACGGGGGGCTGATCGCCCGAGTCGGAGCCTTGTGTGCCGCCACCCGAAGCGGGCTGAGTGCTGGTGCTTGCGGGGTGCGGGCGGCGCTCCAGCGTAGGCTGGCCGGGACTAGCGGGGCTACGATGGACAGTGAGCAGCGTTTCGAGGCGCGCTTTAACGTCATTGAACTCCGAAGTGGTGACCAGGGATTCCTGGCGTTTAGGAAGGACGTGCTGGATCTCTTCCTCGGCTTTGATAATGCGGTCGGGTGTGGGCGGGTGATCCATAAAGACCGAATTAACGCTTCCGGGGCTTTCGCGCTCTTCGTTGACCACCTTTCCCATCATGCTGAGGAACGCGTCGGGATCGTACCCGGCCTTATACATGTACTCGAGTCCGTAGAAGTCAGCCTCGGCCTCGTCGTCGCGGCTGAACTTCAGAAAAGCCATCGGAATGCCGGTCCCCAGAACGCCGTTGAGGAGGTAATAAGTCCCGATGGACATCGGCGTGAACATCAGCGGAATGGTCGCGTAGGAAAGAATGGTCTGCTTCGTCATCGAGCCCGCCCAGTCGCGGCGCGCAACGTGCGCGATTTCGTGGGCCAGCACGCCGGCGAGCTGCGCTTCCTCATTCGCAGCGAGGATTGTCCCGCTATTCACGTAGATGAAGCCGCCTGGAAGAGTGATCGCGTTGATCGTGGGGTCGTCGATGATCTTGACGCTGATCGGGATCTTCGCGTCTGAATTACGCGCGAGATTTTGCGCGAGGCGGTTGATATACTCGTTGACCACCGGATCCTTGATCAGCTTCGCCGAGTGGTCGATCTGGTCGGCATACTGTTTGCCGATGGCCACTTCCTTTTGCAAGGAAATCAAGCTATGGTGAGCCACCCTGCGGCTTCCGATGTCGTTGATATCGTCTTTTTGACTAGTATGCGCCCAAAGAGCCGCCGGCAAGAGGAGCGCTGCGATAAGGACGGAAATCGAAGCTTTTCTTCTCATGGCGGTTCCTCCTGGCGGTCCCTCTCGCCCCATTATATACTGAACGCTGGTCAATTCCTCAATTTTCTGCTTCCCGAATGCCAGTGAATCCCGGCTCCTACCGCGAGGAATTCCCGATCCTGCGCTCCTGCCTGTATCTGAACCACGCCGCCGTCTCGCCCATTCCTACGCGGGTGCGCGACGCAATGGCCGGCCTGCTGGATGACGTGCATCTGTTTGGAGCCGCGCACTACGAGCGGTGGGCGGCGGCAATCGAAGCCGCGCGCGGCTCCGCGGCGCGCCTGCTCAACGCCGAACCGCAGGAGGTGGCCTTCGCTAAGAACACCTCCGAGGGAATTTCCCAGTTCGCCCTGGGGTTAGAGTGGCAAAAAGGAGATGAGGTTGTCTCAGTCGAGGACGAATTCCCCGCTAATCTGTACGCTTGGCAGGCGCTCGAGAATCGGGGCGTCGTGCTGCGGCTGGTCCGGCAGAAGCACGGCGAGTTCAGCTTGGATTCTCTCGAGCGAGCGTTCAGTTCCAGGACGCGGGTTGTGGCGCTAAGTTACGTGCAGTACCTTTCGGGCTTCCGAGCCGACCTCGTGGCGCTGGGGGCGCTTTGCGCGGCTCGCGGCGTTCTGCTCTGCGTTGACGCGATTCAGGGTCTCGGCGCCTTTCCGCTGGACGTCAAGGCCGCGCGAATTGCCGCCTTGTCCGCCGACGGGCATAAATGGATGTTCGGGCCGGAGGGTTGCGGTATCCTTTTCGTCCGCGAAGACCTCGTCGAGCGCCTACGGCCCCGTACGGTCGGCTGGACCAGCGTGGACGGCTGGCTTGATTTTCACCCGCGAGCGCTGAAGTGGCGAAAGGGCGCCGCGCGTTTCGAGTGCGGCACGTTGAATACGGTCGGAATTTACGGCCTCGGCGCCGCGCTGAGCCTGCTTCACGAAGCGGGTGTTGAATGCATCGGGGAACACATCCTGAATCTTACCGAGCGGCTGCGTCGCGGCCTCGAAGCCAGCGGCCAGCGCGTCTACGGTCCTTCGAGCCGGGAGCACGGCTCGGGGATCGTTTCGTTTTCGCCGAAGCAGCGCGGCGCAGATGAGGTGGTCGCCCGTTTGCTGCGCCGCCGGATCGTGGCATCTTCGCGCCGGGGGTTCGTCCGCATCTCGCCGCACTTCTACAATACGGAGGCGGAAATCGACCGGGTGCTGGAGGCGCTGCGGTGAACGCCGAACGGCAACGATGTTCTCCATGTTGCGGCGATTGGGGATCGCCGCTGCGCTGAAAACCGCCGCCGCTTTCGATTCGGGGCGCAAAAAATGAGACCTTCTGACATCCAGCCGGGCCAGATCTGGCGCTCGAATGACGCAGGCGACGAGTGGCTGGTCACACGAACTTACGCCGAGCTTTTCGACCGGTATGCGGTGCTTCGCCGGATGACGGGCGCCCGCGAACCGACGCGCCGGGTGAAGATCCGCAGCGATGTTCAAGGGGCGGAGTTGCCGGGATTCAGCCTGGTGCAGGGATAGCTCGCTTCGCACATGACCGCAGCAGGTTCCATCATTCAGTTCATCACCGCGGCGATTTCGCAGGCCGGCTATCCGGGAATCTTCGCGTTGATGGCGATCGAGTCGGCGTGCATCCCTATTCCCTCGGAAGTCATTATGACTTTCTCGGGATACCTGGTTTACCTCGGACGCTTCAACCTGGAGTGGGTGGCCGTTGTGGGCGCTCTGGGGTGCAACGCGGGATCGATCGTCGCCTACGCCGTGGGAGCTTACGGCGGGCGCCCGCTGGCTGAGAGGTATGGCCGATGGGTGCTGGTTTCAAAGCACGATCTTGACCGCGCAGACCGCTGGTTTGAGCGATACGGAAATGCAACCGTATTCTTCGCACGGCTGCTGCCGGTGGTGCGGACGTTCATCGCCTTGCCGGCGGGCGTCGCGCGGATGCCCTTTCTCCGCTTCAACGTCTACACTTTTCTCGGCTCGCTGCCCTGGTGCTGGGTGCTCGCTTACGTCGGCCTGAAGCTCGGCAGCCATTGGGAGGCGGTGCGGCCTTATTTCCACCGGTTCGATGTGGCGATTATCGTAATCTGCGCGATCCTGGCCGGAGGCTTCGTCTATCATCACTGGACCCATCGGATTGGAGCAGCCGGTTGACAGCCGCAATCGCGAGGCGCGCTTTGAAGCGGCATGAGTTGTGCGAGAGAATGAGTTTGTGCGCTTTGCACTCTGCAGAGTCCAGGAGAACCGGAAGGGCGCGGTTTCAACCGTGCCAAATTGGCGGCGCGGTGAGCGGCTCTGCCGCCTGACTTGCGGAAAGCCTGCGGCTTTCCGGCCAAACTCGCATCCGTCTAGATCTCGCTGGGCGCGAAGGCTTAGCCTCCGCGCCCAGCCAAAATCAGGTTGCGTAAGAGGCCAGTTGACGGAAGGGCAAAGCCCTTCCGCAAGTCAGGCGGCAAAGCCGCGCTTCGCCTCCCGGCGAGCAGACCCAATTTGGACAAGTCTGAACATAGTTCGCCGCTACAGTCACTGACGCGGCAGCCGAGGCGCTCTCGAATCATGAAGAGTCCTTCAGTCGAACACGACCTTCTGGCTGAAATTCCTTCCGCGTCCCTGCGGCTCTGGGTGGGATTGTGTGTGATTCTCTCGATCTTTGTGGTGTTCGCGGTTTACAGCATTCATCAAATTCGATGGCTGGAAGATTACCAGATCAACGTTGTGCAAAGAAACCGCCGGGCTTCCATCGTGCTCTTGCGCTTGCAAGGCGACGCGCACTGGCTCGGAATTCTCCTTCGCGATATCACATCGAAACAGGCCCAATATCCCATTGCCGATTCGGACGCCACCTTGAGCCGGATCCACGGAGATATGTCCAACGCACTCGCTCTCGAGAGGCGCTACGCGATCAACACGCCGGAAACGAACGCCAAGGCGGAGGAGTTACAACGCGAGTTGAATGACTTCTGGGGAAGTGCCAACAGCGCGCTCGTCCTGTCGCAGCGCGGGCGCGAGGCGGACGCCCGCCGGGTCATTGCGAACGGGCTCGAAGGAAGAGATTCGGTGATCGTGGCAACGCTTGCCGACCTGTTGCGCCTCAACGATCAGGCGCAGATTGAGGCGGCGCGAAGGATCACGAGCATCTACGGCAGCTTCAAACGAGATAATTTCATCCTCCTTGCCGTGCTGCTGCTGCTCGCGGCGGCAACCGGACTCTACACGTTTCAGGCGAACCGAAAGACGATTGAGCGCCTCGGCCACCTGGCGGAAAAATTGCAATCGCAGTCCGGTCAGTTGCGGAAACTGTCCTGGAAGCTGATCGACGTTCAGGAAGAGACCCTCCGCCAGGTGGCACACGATCTGCACGACGAGTTCGGGCAAATTTTGACCGCAATCGGGATCATGCTGAATCGGGCGGGGCAAAGAATGGAGCCCGAGGCGGCACCGCTGCTGGGCGACCTGCAGAGCGTCAGGGCCGTAGTTGAGGAAACGCTTCAGAACGTTCGCGACCGCTCGCAGATGCTCCGACCCGCGATTCTCGATGACTTCGGCCTCGGTAAAACGCTCGCGTGGTTTGTGGAACAGTTCTCGCGCCAGACCGGAGTCTCTGTTCATTTGCTGGGCAACCCGGACGAGATTTCCTATTCGGGAGATGATGCGATTCATATTTACCGCATCGTGCAGGAGGCGCTGAGTAACGTGGCGCGACACGGAGGGGCGACCGAAGCTTGGGTGGAGCTTGGGCAGGACGAAGTTTTTTTAATGCTCGAGATCCGCGACCGCGGGCGCGGATTTTCACCCGGCGCGGAGATGGATAAATCCGCCGGAGAAGGGTTCGGGCTGATGGGAATGCGGGAACGTGCGCAGCGATTGAATGGCACGCTCGAAATTCGGTCGGCGCCGGGGCAGGGAACCACCGTCAGCGCACGGATTCCCCTCCGCCAGCCTCAGCGAGAGCCTGCGGGCGAGGAAGTGAGGTCGTGATGACGAGTGACAAGAAAATTCGAGTGATTCTGGCCGACGATCACACGCTCGTGCGGCAAGGGTTCCGGCGAATTCTGGAGGACGATCCGCGGATCACCGTCGTGGGCGAAGCCGCAACCGGCCTCAAGGCGGTCGAGTTGGTGAAAGAGCTGCGCCCCGACGTGGCGGTGCTCGATCTTTCAATGCCCGACCTTGGCGGCATCGAGGCCACGGGAGAGATCCTCAAGGCTCATCCGTTAACTCGGGTTCTGATTCTCAGCATGTACTCGAACGAAGCGTACGTTCGCAAGGCCTTCGCCGCCGGCGCCAAGGGCTATATGATGAAGGATGCGATTGAGCTTGACCTGACGCGCGCCGTAACCTCTCTCGCCGAGGGCAAAGCGTACATGAGCCCGGGCATTTCGAATCTCGTGATCGAGGGGCTTCGGGCGGGGACGCTGCAAGATGAGAGCCATGATCCCTACGAGCAGCTCTCGCTGCGGGAGAAGGAAGTGCTGCAGTTGGTGGCGCAGGGCAAGTCGAATAAGGAAGCCGCCACGCTCCTGAACATCAGCGTGAACACGGTAGCCGTTCACCGCGCCCGCCTCATGGAAACGCTGGGATTGCACCGCACGGCGGAACTGGTGCTCTACGCGGTAAAAAAGGGGCTCGTCCAGCCGCAGTAAGGACGGTGACGAGTGACGAGGGACGAGGGACGAGCACGAGAGCAGAGGGCCCACACCCGCCACGGCTGAAGTCGTGCCCTGATACGCTTTCTTCGCTCTGTCGAAAATCACGATGCCAGTCGTTCCCGCGAAAGCGGGAATCCAGTGACTTGGACCCCTGCTTTCGCGGGGGTGACGATCGCTTGATTTTCATTCGAACGGGTGGGTCGCAGGCCCATCCGGCACTCAGAATGACAGCCCCGAACGGCTCTTTTTTCCTTTTCATGCGCCCCCGACTGAAAAGCCGATGGAACCTCACGCCGCGCGAGGCGATCCGCCTGCAAGAGCGGATGCGGAGCCGCGTGCTTGATGAAGACCGCTTCGGCGAGATTCACACCGTCGCCGGTGCTGACTTGGCGTTCGATCCTGCCACGCAAATGGCCGTGGCGGGCGTCATCGTCTTCAGGTATCCGGAGCTCGACGAGGTCGAGCGGCAATTCGCCTGGCGTCCGCTGCGATTCCCGTACGTTCCCGGCCTGCTTTCATTCCGGGAAATTCCTGTCCTTCAGGCAGCGTTTGCGCGGTTGAAATCCGAGCCCGATCTGATCCTGATCGACGGGCATGGCCGCGCCCACCCTCGGCGCTTCGGAATCGCGTGCCACGTGGGGGTTCTGTTTGATAAGCCCGTGATTGGCTGCGCCAAATCGATTCTGGTTGGAGAACATCGCGAGCTCCGCAACAAGGCGAACTCAACCGTGCCGCTTGTCTTCAAGGGAGACCGCGTCGGCGTGGCGCTGCGCACGCGCGACGGCGTGAGTCCCATTTACGTGACCACCGGGCACCGCGTCTCACTCGACTCGGCCGTTCGAATCGTAAAAAAATGCGTGGACGGAACACGCATTCCCAAGCCGACGCGGGAAGCCGACCATTACGTGCGAATGCTGCGAATCGCGCATCAAAAACAAGGAACATACGGTGATGGCGAGGTAAGGGCTGGGGAATAACGTGGGAACCTGCCATTCTGAGGCGGTCCTCATGTCGCTTCGCGACACCCCGAAGGATTGAAAAGGACCCTCACCCGCCCTCGTCCCTCCGGAAAGTTCGCGCGAAGACGAGCGAAAGGCCCGAAGGGCCGCAATAAAGTAGTTCCGGGCGCAAGCCCGGGGTGAGGACAGCACCCCAAAATTGCCGCTCCGTGCCCGCCGCCCGGTGCGGGCACCGGGCGGCGGGTGCGGAAAGATGATCATTGGAGGCTCACGTTCCCACGGCCTGCGCCGTGGGCTACTTTATTTCGCCCGCTCCGCGGGCTTCCGCCGACGTTTCCGGCACGATGGACCCGCCAACGGGCGGGGTGAAACTCAGGATATACTCCGCGAGCCCGGTGAGGGGTACTGGCCGAACTTTTCGGAGCGGAATGACAGATCGAAGAGCCTTTTTCCGCAGCCGGCATAGGCCCGGCGCGAGTTCTTGCTATTCTTAAGCGGATGCGGAAATCCATGAAAGTTGCTCTCGGGGTCACGGGCGGCATTGCGGCCTACAAATCGGCGGAATTGGTGCGCCTGCTTCAGGACCGCGGCATCGAGGTGCAGGTGGTGATGACGCGCGCCGCGCGCGAGTTCGTCACGCCGCTCACCTTTGCGGCGCTTTCCGGGCGCAAGGTGATTACCGACCTGTTTGATCGCGAGGGCGGGGAAGCCGAAGGCGCGATCGAGCATATCGCGCTCGCGCAGAGCATTGACGCGCTCGTGATCGCCCCCGCCACAGCCGATGTGCTGGCCCGCATGGCGCAGGGAATTGCGGATGATTTCCTCACCACGCTTTATCTCGCCACGCGCGCGCCGGTGATTGTCGCTCCGGCGATGAACGTGAACATGTGGGAGCACCCCGCTACCCAGGCGAACCTCGAAATCCTGCGCCAGCGCGGCGCAAAGATCGTGGAACCCGCGGCCGGATACCTCGCGTGCGGCATGACTGGCGCGGGGCGCCTTGCCTCGCCCGAGATGGTTGTCGGAGCGGTTTTTCATGCGCTGGGTTTGCGCTCCGACCTGAGGGGTGAAACGCTGCTCGTTACCGCCGGTCCCACCTGCGAGCCGATTGATGCGGTCCGCCACCTTGCGAATCGCTCCAGCGGCCGGATGGGCTTCGCGCTGGCGGAGGCTGGCCACCGCCGCGGCGCGGAAGTGTTCCTCATCAGCGGCCCGACTGAGCTCGAACCGCCGCTTGGGATTTCCGTCGAGCGCGTACGTACGGCGGACGAAATGGCGGAATCGGCGCTGAAGATGCTCCCCGCCACGACCGTGGTGGTGATGGCGGCCGCCGTCGCCGACTACCAGGCTGAATCGGTTGCGAGCGGAAAGCTTAAGAAGACGAACGGAAGCCTCACCCTTCGCCTCAAGCCCACGCGCGATATTCTTGCCGAAGTTGTAGCACAGCGCCGTCCAGGCCAGCTCGTAGTGGGATTCGCCGCGGAAACAGAGAAACTGCTCGAGAACGCTCGCGCGAAATTGGCCGCTAAGCGCGCCGATCTGATCGTCGCCAACGACGTTACGCGCGATGGCGCTGGATTTGACGTCGAGACCAACATCGTGACGCTGTTGTTTCCAGACGGACGCGAGGTGCACGTGGAGAAGGCGAGCAAGCTCGATGTCGCACACCGGGTGCTCGACGTGATCGTCGAACTGCGAGGCGTACTCCGGAGTTCGGAGTCCGCGACGGACGAGAGATAACGGAGTCGAAACCCGAATCCCGAGCCACGCATCACGGATCACGGACCACGGACCACGGAAGACAGTTCATGACTTCTGAAACTAGACAGCACATCGCCGATTGGTTGAGCTATTTTCGGGAACTTGGCTTCGAGGACCTGTATCGCCGGCCCGCGTCTGCGACCGGGTCGTCAATAGCCGATCTGTCGCGGTCCCACGTGCCATTGGGCAGCGAGCAGGGGCCGCCGCGCTCGCACGACGAAAGGATTGCCGGGCCCGCGGCCGGAGCTTCCCCTATCGTTTTCCGCGCGGCAGCAGCGCCGACGCTTGCCCCCGCGGGCGCAGCGCCCCGATCTCTGAGCCTCTTCGAATCGTCGGCCGCTCCTGGTAAGTCCGAGACACTCGACGACATCCGCACCGATCTCGGCGACTGCCGCCGCTGCAAGCTGTGGAAGGGCCGCAAACAGATCGTCTTCGGCCAGGGAAATCCGCACGCGGAGCTCATGTTTGTCGGCGAAGGGCCGGGAGCGGATGAAGACGAGCAAGGCTTGCCGTTTGTCGGCCGCGCCGGGCAGTTGCTGAACAAGATGCTTCAGCTTGTGGGCATCAGACGCGAAGACGTCTACATCTGCAACGTCGTGAAGTGCCGTCCTCCCGGCAATCGCACGCCGGAAACTGAGGAAATTGAGGCCTGTTCGCCATTTCTGTTCCGTCAGATTGACGCGGTGCGGCCGCGGCTCATCTGCTGCCTTGGCGCACCCGCCGCCCGGACGGTGCTCGGGATCAAGGAAGGCATCACCAAGGTTCACGGCCAGTTCCTTGACTATCGTGGAACTAAGGCGCTTGCCACCGTGCACCCCGCCTACGTACTCCGCAACATGCGAGAGGAAATCATTCTGCGTGAAGACTTCACTAAAATCCGCGACTTTCTAAAGTTACCTCGGTAGGTGCGGTACAAGCCCTCGCCGGTGCCCCCACCTAGCTGCGCCCGGCGGACGGTCTGTTGCTTTTGTACAACACTTCGGAAGCCCCCCGGGAGGCTCAACTAACCCGCATCCCGCTCATTCCTGGCGGGTTCAATGCGCAGTCCAAGTTTGGAATTGAAACTGCTAAGCTTAATCTACATGACTGCCGCTCACGACAGACAACATACGCTTGCTCGCGCCGTGACGTTCGCCGGCGTCGGATTGCACACGGGTGTTCGAGTAAACCTCACGCTCACGCCCGCGCCCGCAAACACGGGAATCGTCTTCAAGAGGACGGATCTCGAAGGGTTCCCGATCAGGGCAAGCGCGGTCACGGTTGCCCGAGTGAGCTACGCCACTAGCCTGATGCGCAAAGGGGTTCTGATCTCGACCACCGAGCATCTACTTTCTGCGATCGCGGCGCTTGGCGTGGATAACGTTTGCGCAGAACTGGACAACGTCGAAGTGCCGATCCTCGACGGGAGCTCGCTTCCGATCGCGCGGGAGGTTTTGCGCGCCGGGCTTCGGCGGCAGCGGGCGCGCCGCTCGTGGATTCAGGTTGTCAAGCCGGTGGAAATCGCCGACGGCGCCAAGCGAATCGCGGTTTACCCCTCGGCGCGCTTCGCCGTAACGTACAGCATCGACTTTGAGCATCCGGCGATTGGCAATCAGACGCTCGAAATTTCTCCCACGCCGGACAATTACCTGGAACAGATTGCGCCCGCGCGGACGTTTGGCTTTTTCCACGAAGTAGAGGATTTGCGCAAAGCAGGGCTGGTGCGGGGCGGATCGCTCGAGAACGCGATCGTGCTGTCGCGGGACGGCGTCATGAACCCGGAAGGGCTCCGCTTCGCTGACGAATTCTGCCGGCACAAGGTGCTCGACTTGATCGGCGACCTCGCCCTCTTAGGGCATCCCATCGCCGGGCATGTCGTGGCGCATCGCGCCGGGCATGCGCTGCACTACACGCTGGTCTCTCGCCTTCTCAAGAGCAAAGGTTCGTGGCGGCTCGTTGACGCATCCCAGTTTGAATCCCAGACATCCCCATCCCGCGCCGACGCCGTAGCGTAACCGGCTGCGAAGAAGCGGTTTCCGCAGCCTGATCAGCCCGCTTCCTGGCGAATTTCCTTCAGCATGAGCTGGCCGCACGCCGCGCGGACATCCTGGCCACGCGAGACGCGGATGAAGCTATCGACGTCCCGCTCATTCAGCGCTTCGCGGAACTCGAGCACGCGCTCGAAAGGCGGCGCGCGGTAAGGCAACTCCGGGCCCGAATTGTACGGGATCACGTTTACCTTGGCGCGCAAGCCCCGCAGCAAAACGGCTACCCGCAGCGCATCATCGCGGGAATCATTCACGCCGCCCAGCAGCACGTACTCAAAGGTCAGCTTTTCTCGAGGTCGCAGCGGATACGCGCGGCACGCTTCAATGAGATCGGCGAGCGGATACTTTCGGCTGATGGGCATGATTTCGACGCGCTGTTCGTTCGTCGACGCGTTGAGCGAAACGGCGAGCTTGGGGCGCACGGGCTCGCCCGCCAGCTCGCGAATGCCCGGGATGATCCCGGAAGTCGAAAGCGTGATCCGGCGCCACGGTATGGCGAAACCGTCCGGATTGCACAAGACTCGGACCGCCTTCATGACCGGCCCAAAATTCAGTAACGGCTCTCCCATGCCCATGAAAACAACGTTCAGGCGCAGTCGTGAGCCGAAACCCTGATCCCGCGCGATAGCGAATACCTGCCCGAGAATCTCGCCCGCCGTAAGGTTGCGGACGAGATTCATCAGGCCCGTGAAGCAAAACCGGCAATCCACAGCACATCCCGCCTGGCTCGAAAGACAAAGCGTCACGCGCGCGGCTTCGGGCATGTATACCGCTTCGACCGCGTTGCCGTCTTCGAGACTCAGCAGGTAGCGCGCCGAGCCGTCGCTCGAGGGATGCTTTTCCCGGACGTCCGGGTAGTCGATGCGCCAGCGACGGGCGAGTTGCTCCCGGAAGCGCTTTGGGAGATCGCTGAACCTTTCGAAAGAAAGCTCGCGGCGGCCATAGACTCCGCGAAAAAGCTGCCGGCCGCGATAGCGCGGCTCGCCGCACTCGATCGCCAGCCCCTCCAGATTCTCGCGTTCGAGGCCAATAAGATTCGTTCTCGTTTCCTGCATGGGCGTCAGGCGTTCAATCCGCGGCGCTGGCGCGCCGCTTCGTAGAGGACAATCGCGGCGGCGACGGAGACGTTCAGCGATTCGACGGGCCCAGCGAGCGGGATGGCGGCCAGCGAATCGCACGTCTCGCGCACCAGCCGGCGCAAACCGCGGCCCTCGCCCCCCAACACCAGAACGCACGGCGCCGAATAATCGAGGTCCAGATAGGACTTCTCGGCACGGGCTTCGAATCCGTAGACCCAGATCTGTTTCCGCTTCAGTTCACCGAGTGCCCGCGCCAAGTTGGTGACCCGCGCAACCTTGAGGTGTTCGAGCGCGCCGGAGGCGGCCCGCGCCACGGCGCCCGACAGCCCGGCCGCTCGCCGCTCGGGAATGATGGCGCCGTGCGCACCCGCGGCCACAGCCGTCCGAATCACGGCGCCGAGGTTTGCCGGATCTTCAACCTCGTCGAGTGCGATGAGGAGCAGACGGTCCGACGCGCTTGCCACGGCATCGAGGTCCTCATAACCGCGCGCGGCGCACGCGGCGGCCACGTTTTGGTGGTGCGCGCTCCCCGTGATCCGGTCGAGCGCCTGGCGCGGGACGAAGCGAAGTGAAACGCCCCGCGCGCGGCAAAGCTGGATGATCTCCTCCACTCTCGGGCTGTGATGCCCTTCCGCCACCAGCACATAATCGATCGGACGCGCGCCCAGCGCCTCTTTGACGGTGTGAATGCCGTAAAGCGTCTCTTCGGTGGAAGGGTGATCGTTTGTTGGCTTCATTTTTGGATTGCAGCCGTCAGCTTTCAGCGGTCAGCCATCAGCTTTCAGCACTCGCCTTTGATCCGCAAGTGCTCCATCGGCGAATTCCGCCATCCCCGCGAAAGCGGGAATCCAGCCGGCCGCTCGAACCCCGCTTCCGCGGCGGGTGGCATCGACCAGCATTCCATCGCTGAAAGTGGTGGCTGATGGCCGACCGCTGAGACCTGGCAGCGACTTCATTCGACGGTCACGGACTTCGCCAAATTGCGGGGCTCGTCCACGTCGCAGCCTCGCAGCACGCCGATGTGGTAGGCGAGCAGTTGCAGCGGAACCACTTCGAGCACGGCGGAGAGGAACTCGTTGGTGTGCGGCAGGGGAATCAAGTGGTCGGTCATCAAGCTCACTTCGCGATCCCCTTCCGTCACCAGCGCAATCAAGGTCGCCCCGCGCGCCTTGGCCTCCTCGATGTTGGATAGCGTCCGCTCGTATCGAAGCTTCGATTCGGCCGAGTCCCAATCGCACGTCGCAATCACCACCACCGGCAGGCCGTCGCGGATCAAGGCGCTCGGGCCGTGTTTCATTTCTCCCGCGGGATAGGCCTCGGCGTGAATGTAGGAAATCTTCTTCATCTTGAGGGCGCCTTCGAGCGCAATCGGGAAATGGACACCGCGTCCGAGGAAGATAAAATCCGCGGAGCGATGAAACTGGCGCGCGAGATCCTCGAACTCATCGTCTCGCTGCAGCACGGCTTCGAGCCGTTTGGGCAGCGCCACGAGATCGGCGGCCAGGCGCCTCGCCTGTTCGCGGTCAAGCTGGCCGCGCAACTGACCGAGGTGCGATGCGAACATGTAGAACGCCGCCATCTGCGACGCAAACGTTTTCGTCGAGCCGACGGCGATCTCAGGGCCCGCGTGCGTGTAAATCGCGCCGTTCGCCTCGCGCGGAGCCATGCTGCCAAGCACGTTACAGATGGCGAGCGTCTTCGACCCTTTGGCCTGCGCCTCGCGCTGCCCGGCCAGCGTGTCGGCGGTCTCGCCCGATTGAGTCGCGACGATCGTCAGCGTGTGCGCATCGACAATCGGATCGCGATAACGAAACTCCGAGGCGTAGTCGACCTCCGCCGGCACGCGGGCGAGCCGCTCGATCATCACCTTTCCGGCCAGCGCGGCGTGGCGCGACGTCCCGGCCGCGACGATCTTGATGTCACGGAAATTGCGGAATTCGTCTTCAGAGATTTCCATTTCGTCGAGCACGATCTGGCCGGTCTCGGGGATCGCCCTGCCGAGCAGGGTATCGCGGACGGCGCGCGGCTGCTCGTAAATTTCCTTCAGCATGAAGTGCTTGAAGCCGCCCTTTTCCGCGAGAATGGGATCCCAGGTGACGTGCTGAACGCGGCGGGTGACCGGCGAGCCGGCAAAATCGGTGAGGCGAACGCCGTGGGGCGTCAGCACGGCGATGTCGCCGTCGGACATGAAAAAGATGTCGCGCGTGTGGTAAACGATGGCGGGCACATCGCTCGCAACGAAGTATTCTTCCTTCCCGAGGCCGATCACGGCGGGAGGGCCGTGCCGAACCGCAACAATCTTATTCGCATCTCTGGTGGAAATGATCGCGAGAGCAAAGGCGCCCTTGAGTCGCTGCACGGCGCTTCGCACCGCCTCCTCGAGCCCCGTGGACCGCGGCGGCCGCGCCCCCGGCGCCGCGCCGTTCAGGTATTTTTCGACCAGATGCGCGATCACTTCGGTGTCCGTTGCGGTGGCGAACGCGTGGCCCTCCTGAATGAGCTCGCGCTTGAGTTCCTCGTAATTTTCAATGATGCCGTTGTGCACCACAACCACGGTGCCGTGGCAGTCCCGCAGCGGGTGCGCATTTTCGACCGTCGGCGCCCCGTGCGTCGCCCAGCGCGTATGGCCAATGCCGTAGGAGCCGTCCACCGGACTCTGCCGGATCGCCTCCTCGAGATTGCGCAGCTTGCCCTTCGCGCGGCGCACCTCGAGCGAGCCGTCATGAATCACGGCGAGGCCGGCCGAATCGTAGCCGCGATATTGCAGGCGGTTGAGACCCTCGATCAGGACCGGAACCACGCGTTTATTACCGATGTAGCCGATGATGCCGGACATGGTTCGGCTCTGATTATATCAAAGGGGGTGCGGGGACCTCTCATTATGCGTGCCGCATGGACCTACGGGCCACCCACAACTTATTTTCGACAGAGAGCCGACGAAGGGTCAGGCCGTGGGCTGGGCCGGGCGGGAGCCATTGGCGGAGCGTGCGGCGTAGGCAATCGCCTGTTCCGCCGCCGCTCTTCCCGAGCGGATGCAGTCCGAAATTCCGATTCCGTGATAGGTGTTCCCGGCGAGGAAGAGACCCTGGCGGCGTGGCAGCCTGCACTCGATTTCCGCAACTCGATCCTGGTGTCCCACGACGTACTGTGGCATTGCGACGGGCCAGCGTGAAACGCGATAAAATGCCGGCTCCTGGTGGAGTTTGAGAATTTCCCGCAGTTCGCGGCGGGCGATTTCGAGCAGTTGCTCATCCGTCAATTCGCAAACGTCCGGCTGGCGCGAACCGCCGATAAAGCATCGCAGCAGGGCCGCGCCGGGCGGCGCGCGATGGGAAAATTTGGCGTGAACGAACGTCGCCGCCAGCAGACGGCGTCCTTCGCGGCGGGGGACGAGGAATCCGAAGCCGCGCGGAAGACGCTGATCGAGACTGCGGTACGCAAGCGAGATCGTTACCGACGGTGCGTAGGGTATGGCCGCCAGGTGCTGTGATAGCAGTCGATCGAGCGGCCGGAGCAAACGCGCGCATTCGGTGCCGGGCAGCGCCAGGATGATGGCATCCGCTTCATAGACGATTCCAGTTCGGCAGTGAATGCGATAGCGCGGTTGCGCGCCTGCGCTGCAGGGCAGCGCCTCAACCGATTCAATGGGTTCATTCAAGATCAAGCGGCATGAGCCCGGCGCGGAGCTGGCGTTAAGCTGCGCGACCAACGCGCGGGGAAGCTCTTCGACCCCCGACTTGAGCGTGGTGAACACAGGCTCGGCTGGCCGCGCGGAAGTTCGCGCTGCGATCACGCCCCGTACCAGGCTCGGCCCGCGCCGCTCGATTTCGACCAGCGCCGGCAGCACCGCCCGCGCGCTCAACTGAGCGGAGTCGCCGCCATACACTCCGGCGAGCAGCGGATCAACAATCGTCTCGAGCACTTCGCTTCCAAGATGCCGCCGCACAAAATCCGCGACGGTTTCGTCGGGCGAGATAGGCCGCGGCGGACCGAACCGAAAGAAATCCCTCGCCATGGCGAGCTTACTGCGGAGTGGAAAAAGCGGAGAGAACAGCGGCGTCCAGAGGCGAGCAGGTACGAAAAACATCAATCCGCCGGGCAAAGTTTCCAATTTTCCGCGGTTCACAATATAGGTCCGGCGCGTCGCGTCATTCGAGCCGATCAACTCCGCCGCAAGCCCGAGCTCACGGCACAGGGCTACGGCTTCCGGCTTTGCGGCGAGAAAACTATCCGGCCCGGCTTCGATGGTGAAATCTTCGATGTTCTCGGTGCGAATCAAGCCGCCCCATCGGCCGCTCGCCTCGACGAGCAATGCGTCCACCGGGGCGCCGTTCGCGCGGGCGCGCGCGATGGTATACGCCGCGGTGAGGCCGGAGATGCCGCCGCCGACAATGGCGATCTTCAGCGGCGATGGCGTAAAATCGGTCATCCGGCGCTCACGCGTTTTTCAAGTTTCACGGTGCGGTTCGCAAACTGTTTTCTGGACTGTCATTCTGGGCGCAGCGAAGAATCTGCTTTTCCTTGAACACACAAGGAGTTGCTCCGCAGAGTCAATCCTGCATGGATGCCGAGATTCTTCGCTTCGATCAGAATGACAGCCGCGACGATCTCAGGTTGAAAGCGCCGTTGATTGATGCTGTGCCCCTCTGCGCTCCTTTGGTGTGTTGATGAAGATTGTCATTTTAGATGGACACACACTCAACCCCGGCGATCTTTCCTGGGCGCCGCTTGAAAAGCTCGGCGAAGTTGAGCGGTTCGACCGCACGCCGGCGGAGCTGATATTCGACCGCGCGAGCGGAGCCGCCGCCGTGCTTTCGAACAAGGTTCCGCTGCGTGCCGCCACGCTCCAACGGCTCCCCGCGCTGCGCTACATCGGCGTCACCGCTACAGGCGTGGACGTGATTGATATTTCCGCGGCCCGGAAGCTCGGCATCACCGTCACCAACGTGCCCAGCTACGGCACTGAATCCGTGGCCCAACTCACGATTGCGTTGCTGCTCGAGCTGTGCCATCATGCCGGCCTTCACAGCGAATCCGTTCGGGCCGGCGAATGGACGCAAAATCCGGACTGGAGCTACACGAAGGCGCCGCTGATGGAGCTTGCCGGCAAGACGCTCGGCGTGATTGGATTTGGCCGCATCGGCCGTCGCGTCGCTGAGATCGCTCATGCGCTGGGCATGAGTGTGCTCGCGGCGACTCTCCGGCACGACGACCCGCCGCTCTACCAGCCGTTTCAATGGGCGACGCTCAACGAGCTGCTGGCCGCATCCGACGTGGTGAGCCTGCACTGCCCGCTCACTCCGGAGACGCGCGGGATCATCAACGCGGAGAGACTCGCCTTGATGAAGCCGGAAGCGTTTATCCTGAACACCTCGCGTGGGCCGCTGATCGACGATGCCGCGCTCGCCGCCGCGTTGAACCACGGCCGCATTGCCGGCGCCGGGCTCGATGTGTTGCCGGTCGAGCCGCCTCCTGCCGGTCAGCCGCTCTACACGGCAAGGAATTGTATCGTGACGCCGCACATGGCCTGGGCCACTCGGGAAGCGCGAGCGCGCTGCCTCGCCACGGCAGTTGAAAATCTCGCTGCGTTTCTCGGCGGCAAGCCTCAGAACGTGGTCGCAATCTGAGCCGTTAGGGGGGCGGAGTTTCAACTCCGCCTTTACCCTCCGCTCTCGTGTTTTGCCGTTTTGCCCTCCGACCGGTTCGCATGACGTAGCGGTCGGAGCGCAAAACGGCAGAAATCTCTCGGGCGGCTGTTACGGCGCGGTTAAAACCGCGCCCTCCCTGAAAAATCCGGGTTAACCAGCTCCGTGGCGAGAGCGTCCCATCCCAGTTGCTGATTGACGTTGCGGACTTGCAGACGGTACGCGCTGTCAAGGCCGTGGTTGAGGCGCTCGACGGCTTCCAGCCCGAGCTTCGCGGCCCATTTCTTGATGCGCGGCTCAAGGTCGATGTTCACAATGCGTTCTCGTTTTTCGAGCTCTTGAAGGATATCGCTGATGAGCGAATACCCGACGTGCAGCGTGCTTTCGAGGTCGGCGCGATGCTCGCTCAAGGCTTTGGTCGAGTCAAAGAGAGCCTTCCAATCCGCAGCGCGCATCGACTGAACGTTTCCCGATGTGACGCCGTTCAAGAAATCGACCCACGGCTTGCGCCGGTCCTGGTAAGCCGTGAGATCAAAGCTCTTCGCGGCCGCGATGCTGCCTCTCGACACGCGGACTGCGAGGTCTAATTGCGCCTGGGGAATTTTTCGCTCGGTTGCGAGGATCTCGCGAATCACACTGTCACCGGCGGGAAAGAATGAAACTCGTCGGCAGCGCGAACGCACCGTCGGTCTCAGCTCGTTCGGGTTCGGGCAGACGAGGATCAGGGTGGTGGTGGGCGGCGGCTCCTCCATCACCTTGAGGAGGAGATCAACCGCTTGCCAGTGAATCGCCTGCGCCTCGTCGAGGATGAAAACCCTCTGGCGCAGCTCAAACGGATGCGTGTAAGCCGTCCGGCGCAGCGCGCGAATCTGTTCAATCAGGATGAAGCGGCCAAGCGGCTCGATGAGCTGAACGTCAAAATAAACCAAGCCTTCGACTCGGCGCGACGCGTCTTTCATCTCGCGCCGCCGCGAAAGATCGGCCCGCGCGAGGTCGAGCATCTCACCCGATTTGATGCAGCTCCCGCACTCACCGCAGAAATCGTCGCTCAGCCGCTCGCAGTTGAGGGCGCGGGCGAGCATCGCGGCGAGTGTCTTTTTGCCGGTGCCGTCCGGGCCCGAGAACAACAAGCTTCCCGGCACCGCGCGCTGGCGCAGCATTCCCTTTATGGTCGAAACCGCCGCCTCATTGCCGAGAAACGACTCGAATCCCATAAAGAAGGCCGAAACCGATCGTTAGGTCTGCGATTCTCTAGCTATCGCTAACGGGCGAGGAGGCACGCAGACCTAAAGGTCTGCGCCAGTCTGAGGCGCTGCTTAAACCCGTGGCTTTCCTAGTTCCAGCCGCCTGTGTTATCCGTCTCATTCGTCTCAAGCGACAAGTGGCAGACGATTCGCAGGCATGATTCGTCGCGCGGTGACAAATTTTGTCACTCAATTGATTCTAAACGCTTGGTAGGCTTCGTTCCGTCACTTTTCTTTCGCGTCACATTCCTCCCCGAAGGTCACCTTCGAACCATCGGCCCTCACACTCAGCGCCAGCATAGCACGCCGCGACGAGACGTTGGAGCCAAATAGGACAGACGAGAAATCCGGTTGCTGTGGGACCGAGGGATCGGTAGGGGCGAGAACTGCCATTAGAGAAAATCAGAGATTTTGCATACTGATTTTCGTTGACACCGGGGGGGCAAGGTTTACTCTTTCGTATTCGAGCATCATTCCGATAATAATCCGGGGAAAGGGGTGGGCCGTGAAATTAAGGACAATCTCCCTGGGGCTGGCCGCAGCAGTTATCTTCTTCGCTGCGTCTCTTCTGAACAATACGCTCTCGGTTCGCGCCGCGTCTCAAAAACCGCTCTCGCTGCCTCCGCAGACGGCGATCGTCCGGCCAGGCGCGGGCTGCTGCGCAAGAGGCGTGGCGCCGCGCGAGCTGGATTTCCCGTACTATTCGCTCAAGGACGGGTATCAAGCTACGCTCCTACTCGTAAGCGATTCGCCCCAGCCGGCGGACCTCACAATCGCGATTCGCAGCAGCTTGGGCGAAATGCTCACCACCACCGCCACAATCGAGCCTCAGGCGAAGCTTCCGTTTGACATTGCTGGGACGATCAGGGGGCTTGGAGGCGACCCTGCGGGGGCCTACGCCGATGGGAGCATTGCGGTATACTTCATGGGTACGATCATGCCCGTTGTCGGCCAGATCACGGAGGCGAACCCCGC
>JBOGKE010000066.1:0-63257 GCA_050745265.1 Terriglobia bacterium | reverse complement strand
TTAGCCTGGATAATTCATGTTTTTGGAGACAAGAAAAGCCTCCGGTGCTATAAAGATGTTGTCCAATCAGTCTTTGGAGCACGCAAGGAGGCTTTTACTTGTCCGAGAATAACACAACACAGCGTTTCCTGTTCCCTGATATTTTCCCGAAGCCCGTCGTGGTGGAGTTTGACCAGCGGCAAGGCAGTTCCGACGGCGGCGCGATCCTGTTGAAGGCCGCGGACCGGCGCCTGCAATTGACCCATGCGCTGGCGGTGTGCCTGGTCGACAAGCGGCAGGCGGGCAAGGTCGAGCATGAGACCGAGGAGTTGCTGGCGCAGCGCATCTACGGGATCGCCTGTGGCTATGCCGATGCCAACGACGCGGCTCGGCTGGCCGAAGACCCGGTGCACAAGATGCTGGTGGGGCGCGATCCGGTCGAGGGCGCGGACTTGGCGTCGCAACCGACGCTTTCGCGCTTCGAGAATGCTCCGGACCGCAAGCAGCTTTACCGGATGGGCGAAGCGCTGGCCGAGCGCGTCATCGAGCGGCATCGCCGCCGGCTGCACGGCCGCGCGTGGCGTGTAGAAGGAGTTGTCAGCGTTACGCGGCGGCGGCCTTTCCCCGGACAAAACAAAGCGAGTCTCTACGCACTTGTTCAGAGCCGTTCAGTCCCCTCGCCCAAAATTCCAATATACCTCTTGTAGGCGAACACGCGATTCCGCTGGCGGCCTGTCAATTCCTGTGCAATGCCGGCTTCCTGCAGGCGCTTAATAGATTGGGTGACCGCTGGGAACGTGAGGTGGGCGGCACCGGCTGCCTGAGCGATGGAGAGAACCGGCTTTGCCACCATAGCCTGATGGACGCGGAGCGCAGACCCGGCAGGTCTGCCGAGTAGCTGTAATTTTTGCCGGTCGGACGCGATCAGGTCTGAGAGCATCTTCGCGGTGCGCACTGCACCCTCCGCCGTCTCAATGACTCCTTCCGCAAAGAACTCGATCCAGCTTTCCCAATCGCCGGTAGTACGAACACGATTCAGGAGGTCATAGTAATCACTTCGGTGTCTCTTGAAGTAGAGACTCAAATAGAGAAGGGGCTCCGTAAGCACAGTTTCGGCACAAAGTATGAGCGTGATGAGAAGCCGGCCGATCCTGCCATTACCATCGAGGAAAGGATGGATGGTCTCGAACTGCACGTGGCTCAGCGCGGCCTTAATGAGCGGAGACGTTCTCTCCGGCTTGTCGTGAAGGAATTTTTCCAGGCCAGCAATACATTCCGCCACTTGGTCTGCGGGCGGCGGAACGAAGACTGCGTTTCCGGGCCTGGTCCCGCCGATCCAATTCTGGGAACGCCTGAATTCGCCCGGCATTCTGTCGCTGCCGCGTCCCTTCGATAGGAGGATCTTATGAACCTCGCGCATAAGGCGTGACGACAAAGGGAAACCTCCTTTCAGACGGTTCAGGCCGTGAGCAATGGCTGCGACGCAGTTGGATACCTCCCGTGCGTCTTCCAGTGGGACCCCAGGCGCCGCCTCGCTTTCAAAAAGCAACAAATCGGAAAGCGATGACTGGGTGCCCTCGATCTGTGACGATAGGACCGCTTCTTTGCGAACGTACATGTAGAGGAAGAGGGACGTGTCCGGCATCAGCAAGGTGAGACCATCGAGCCGGCCAACAGCAAGAAGGGCTTGGTCGAGCTTGTCGCGGAGTTTCGGGTCGATGACCAACGCAGGATGAGGAGGCAAAGGATCAGGCACGAAAGCCGTGAAAGGTTCGCCCGGAGTCGATATCGTTACGTAAGTCCCTGTCCGCTTTCGATCCATGGTCAACGGGCAATTCAACCCAATTTAACAACACTTAACGTTATTAAACGATAGCATGTAATCGTTTAATAACAAAGCTCGTGAATGTGGACTGCGTTCCTGCCGCCACTCTAGTTGGTCCTTCCCATTCTCAGCGCAGCGCCCGCATTGTGGTGGCGGCGGAGCCGCTTTTTTCCACAGATTTTACCGCCTACTACAGGTTAACTTCAGGACTACAGGTAAATAACTACAGGAGGCGTCCTGAAGCGAATGAGGACAAATGGGTTAAGTGGCACTCGCGCGAACTAAATCACGTACCGCCGCGAACCAAATCACGTAAAAGCGCGAACTGAATCACGTGAAATGCGCGAACTCTGTCACGTGGAAGAATTGTCAAAATCCGCAGATCATTGTGCATGTTTTCCCCTATTGGCAGGGCGAATCAGCAAGCTGGTCCCGTCCCCCGCCGTTACCGCTTGGCATTCCGGCCAAAGTTGGCAGATCGTCTTCAGCCACTGAACGATCTGCCGCCGAAAGTCGCGCGCCCGGAGCCGGTCTGAAATTCCGATCTGGCTGACCAACCCTTCAGGGCCAAACAGCGGAATTCTGATTGGATACTTTGCCGTCCAGCACCGCCAAACCAGCCAGATGTAAAAATCCAGGTTGCCGGGCGAGTCGGCCAACGCGCGTACCACGGCTAGATCAACGGGAATCGGGTGCTCCTGAATTTCCCGCCAGAACTCTTCCGAGAGCACAATAATGTTCTCTGGGCGGCGTGAGCCAGCTTGATTCTCGGAGTCGATCTCCTTGATGTACCAAAGGCGGAGGTCTTTAACAAACCTGAAGCTGGAGCGGGCGATCACGACGGCTTCAGCATCGTGCTCGTCGCTGGCGAAATAGAACGTGGCATAGAAGATTCGCTCAAAACCGGCGATCAAGCGCTTATAATAGCGGCCGTCCTTGGGCAAACCGAAGGCTTCAAGAATGGCCGCTGCGGAGCGGAAGCGGATGACGCGATCCTTATGCCAAGTTGCCATTGAAGCGATCCAGATGAGCAACAGCCGGTCCTGGCCGAAGGGCAGGCCGTAATCGGGGTGACCAATAACGCGGAGCCGGAAGCGGCCGTTCTGTCGGGAGTATTCGAGACTACTCTTAGCCGGTCGCCGCACGGGAATACCGCATAAGACGAACGGGCGGGCGCTGTAAGCTCTTTCGGTTTTATGCTGACGCTGCCGTTCTTGAACCTGAGCGATGGCATCAAGTCTCTTGAGGCGGCGCCGCGTAATGCCAGCAGACTTGAGGATGGTGGAAACAGACTGTGGGCCGCTGGCGGGCGGGGAGGCGTGATGGAGCGGGGCGGCGATCGGGAGGCCGGGGATCATCGTTCGCCTCCCTTTTTCGGACGGGGTTCAGGGCGGTCATCTTTACTGACAAAGTGGTTGCGCGGGGGTTGCGGATTTTCCCGAAGTTGTTCAGATTTTGCCGTGCTAACATGTTGATTTAGTTCAGTGTGAGTGGGCCAATTAGGTTTTCTAATCCGAGGGTCGGGGGTTCGAGTCCCCCCACGCCTGCCATTTTTTTCAACAACTTGCCGGCAATGTGCTGACTGAGTGGCCGCACGTGGTTGCGCGGGGGTTGCGGATTGTTATGGACTTGTTTCCGCATCCAGAGAATCAATCCAGTCAATATTGCCGCCAGGTACGAGGTGGCCGTAAGTATCCACGGTGACCTGAATGGAACTGTGTCCCATTTGTTCTGCGCCCTCCAGGAGACTGCCGCTTTAATGCGGGATGACTGAATGCCGCCACGTTCAGCTCACTCCCGCACATGAGGTCCAGAACCACCGCGGCTAGCCGATCAAGAACCATCGCCTCGGTCATGCTTTCTCCTCCGCCTCGCGCTTTCGGGCGGCTTCTTGGGGGTCGGTTATTATGTCGACCCACTTCGGGTCAGGCGAGGCTTCGGCGTCGTAGTTGTCGTGCCAGTTCCACCACTTGTACGGCGGGGTCTGGGGATAACCTTCTGGCGAGTCCTCCCACGTTTCCTGACGGCCGAGCGGCGTGATGTCGAGATAGCTCCAAGTGCTGCCCATCGCCTCGTCGCCGCGGTTGTTGATGAAGTACGTGCGAAACACACGCTCGCCGTCGCGGATGAACACGTTGTGGCCGTGCCACTCATCGACGCCGAAGTCCTTATCGAAGCTGTCGGTCATGGTGTACCAGGGCATCTCCCAGCCCATCCGCGCCTTCAGGCGCGCGATGTCGGCCTGCGGTGCGCGTGAGGCGTATGCGAGAGTGGTATTACGCGCGTTCAGATGGGCCAGATGGGCGATCTGATCGGCACCCAGGGAACAGCCGCGGCAGGCATGCTCGGGCCAGCCAAACACGCCGGGTTCAAAGAAGGCTCGATAGACGATCAGCTGCCGCCGCCCCTCGAACAGGTCGAGCAGGCTAACCTTGCCCTGGAGCCCCTCGAATTCGTACGCCTTCTCGATGGCCATCCACGGCATCCGCCGGCGTTCGGCGGCCAGCGCGTCACGGGAGCGGGTAAAAGCCTTTTCCTTCACCAGCATCTGTTGCCGCGCAGCCTCCCACTCCTGCGGCGACACGATCGGGGGCGTCGTGTTCTTTGGAGGATGCTCCTGCACGTGTTCCTTGTCTCTGTCTTTTGCTTGTTGGCCTTTGCGTCGTCATCGTATTTTTCTCCCTTTATGAGATTTTGGTTTTTCGTTATGTCCCTCGATCTATTTTTCATTCGAGGCGCTCTTAGAGAGCCACGCTCTCCGGGACGAAAACCGCCTGCTGGCGTTCGAGGGCCTTGGCTACGCCGTTGCGCCAGCCCTCGGCGATGGATTGGGACATGGGATCGGGGAAAATCTCCTCATCCCCTTTTTCCACGCCATCGAAGATGGCCACCGCCGCGGACTCGGACGAAGCCTTCGGGACATCGAAGCCCCGGTTCATATCGGTATCGACGGGTCCGGTCAAGATGGCATGGACTGTCACGCCCTGACCGGCTAACAGCGCCCTCAACGACTGAGTCATGCTGAGTGCGGCGGCCTTCGAAATGGAATAGCCGGATACGAGCGGCAGGGCCGCAAGCGCCACCGTTGAAATGTTGTTAACAATGGCCCCCTTCGACCGTTTCAACAGCGGCAAGCACGCGCGAGTCAGGTTTAGGGGTCCGAACAGGTTGACCGCTAGATGCTGTTCGATCACCTCAGGCTTGCTCAGATCGTCGTAAATGGCGATACCGGCGTTGTTGATGAGGACATCAAGAGTGTCGATCTTACTGACCGCTCGCTCGATCTGCGAAGCGCTGGTCACGTCCAGCGTCAGCGGCGTCACGCGTTTGTCAGGATGTTGCAGTGCACTCCGCGTTCCCGCGTATACCTTTTTCGCCCCTCGTCGAAGCGCCTCATCGAGAAGCGCCCGGCCGATGCCGCGGTTGGCGCCCGTGATCAAGATTGTTTTGTTCTCAATGTTCATACCATTCTCCTTTAATTAAATTTTCGAAAAACGTTAATCGTCGAGCATCCCCGTGCTGAGCGGCGTATAACTCCACTCACTGTGTGCCTCACGTTTCGTGGAGGTGCACCTCGGCCCTCAATTTTGCGCGGTGTCGCCTCGCCCAGCGGCACATGCCTCCAAGTGGGGCGATGATAGTCTTCCCTATTGGGGTCAGGGAGTACTCGACGACAACGGTCTTCGCTCCCGTCACGCGCCGCGCAATGAGTCCCGTCGACTCGAGATTGCGCAGAGTCCTGGTTAACATGCGCTGGGAGACGCTTCCGAGGTGGCGGCGCAACTGCCCGTGTCGATAATGCCGCTCATCCAGCGAAAACAAAATCTTGGGCGTCCACTTGCCGATGAAGATCGGCACCACCGGTTTCGATGCTTGGCTTGCCTTCATAGCGTGCTGCCTCCCGCGAAAACTTCTCCCCGGGATAACTACCAAAATCAGCCTGTTACGCGTTGTCTTCGCACTCGGCACCGTGCAACGTTACAGCGATTGCGCGCCGGGCGCAATTAGGAACACACGTGTACCTATGCCTTGTTGGCTGCCGTCCGCCGTTCTCTTGCGACTTGTACCGGGTCCGGTTTGGTCGCCTTGGCGAACAGATTGGGAATTTCGTTTGAGTTGCTTTTCTTGCGAGACAATTTAACAGCCAATGCCGTCAGCCCTCCGGCGGAACTCGCGCCGGCGACGATCAGCCCCATGGTTGCTAAACAGAATGGGCACATCGCATCACCTCTCGGTCGGGCGACGAAGCATGATCGCTAAGTCGCCTCTGCATGGATGACGTGCGTGAAGGGGCGATTTCTACATCGATGAACGAAAACAAGCTGAGGACTAAAGCGGCCTGATAACGGAGGACTTGGCCGGGATCTGAAACCGGCCCGCGGCAAGCAGGCGGCGATATCCTGAATAGAACCGCAGATTTTCGGATTTAAGGCAGTCGGGGAAATTAGCCGCGCTTCTGGAGCAGGAACTCTCTTACGGCAGGATCTTCGGCCAGGCCGATTGCCCGGTCGTAGGCGTCCGAGGCCTC
Source organism: Terriglobia bacterium (assembly GCA_050745265.1). Taxonomy (GTDB): domain Bacteria; phylum Acidobacteriota; class Terriglobia; order UBA7540; family UBA7540; genus RH2-MAG17b. The sequence continues at coordinate 56,925 of JBOGKE010000066.1, read as the reverse complement.
AGTGGTCTTGCCGAGGCGCTTTAAAAGGTGAGCGCGAACTGCCCAGTAGGGCTGATAAGTGGACACTTCTTCGCGGTCAATCGTGCCCAGAACCGCGAGCCCCTCGCCAGGCCCTTTTGCTTCGGCAACCGCAGCGGCGTATCCAGTTCGCGTGCCGAGCGCGGGCGATATGCGGATCAGCTGTTCGTAGAAAACCGCGATCGCCGCCCAGTCGGTCCGCCCGGTGCGCGCACGCTCAGCATGTACGGATTGAACGGCAGCTTCCAATTGAAACCTGCCGGAGCGCCGCTGCTTGAACGACTGGGTGAGATGACGTTCCGCCTCTTCGATCAGCGGAAGCGACCATTGCTGCGGGTCCTGTTCGGAAAGAGGGATATATCGGCCATCAGGAGTCCTCCGCGCGGAGCGCCGTGCTTCACAGTGCAGCATGAGAGCCAACAAGCCTTGGACCTCGGCTTCGCCCGGCATCAATTGCAGAAGGACCCGCGCGAGCCACATCGCTTCCTCAGCCAGATTGCGGCCGCGCTGGTCAGCCCCCACCATGTCGTCCCAGCCGATCCCAAAGACGGCATAAATAGCTTCAAGTACGGCATCAAGGCGCTCAGGCAAATCGCGCCGTTGCGGAATCTCGAACGGAATGCCACCGCTGCGGATTTTTATCTTCGCGCGGAACAGGCGCTGCCCCATTGTCTTCGGTGCGATAAGAAAGGCTTGGGCAATGCGCGCAGCGTCCAGACCCAAAACTGTCTGCAGCATGAGGGGAGTGTGCATGCTCGGATCGATCGCCGGGTGAGCGCAGACGAAGAGCAATTTGAGCCGTTCATCTGGAAATTCAGTCGACAACGTTGCCTCCGGAGAGTCTTCTTCGAGAAGCTTCCGTGGCTCGCTCGCTAAAACAACCTGCTGGTGGCGAATAACGTCAATGAGCGAATGGCGCGCCGCTGTCAGCAGCCACGCCTCCGGATTCTGCGGGACGCCATCTCGTGGCCAGGTCTTGAGCGCGGAGACTAACGCCTCGCTGAGCGCATCCTCAGCGCAGGCCAAGTCGTGCGTGTGCACGGAAAGATAGGCCACCAGCCGGCCGTAGGATTCCCGTGCCACGCGCTCGATGGTCCGCCCCACGGTGCTCTGGACGTCTTCCTGACTGCCCTCATTCATCCTGTGAACCCACGGCGCATGGCTTCCGGCGCCAGCGGCCGGACTTCAACTGCGCCGAGCGATGCTCCCGGACAGCGCGCAGCCCATTCGAGGGCTGCGTCAACGGAAGGGAGTTCCAGGATGATAAATCCCGCCAGCTGCTCCTTTGTATCGGCATACGGGCCATCTTGCACGCGGCGCTTTCCTCCCTTTACGCGCACTGTCGTTCCCGCCTCGGAAACTTCAAGCGCATTGCCGCCAACGTAGACGGCAGCCGCGACGAGCGCCTTGTAGTAAGCCCGCCAAGCCCCGAGGTGAGGATCGTTATAGTCGTTCTTCCGCATGGCAAACTCTTCCGGCGTGTGGTAGATCAGCAGGGCGAATTGCATCAACTTTCTCCTTTTCAGGCGACAGTCCGCAGGCGATGGCCGGCGGCTCCGCGCCTGCACGTATGACGGGCGGAGAGCGCTCCATTCTACGGCCCTCACGAAATCTGTTGCGATTTCAACCGCAGCAGAACGCTTCCGCCGCTCTAATGGTTGACGCGCCACCCGGAAGGTGGGCGGTATTGCGTCAGTTTAAGGGATAACGGCCTCCGTGAGCAGGACTTTCGGAAAGGGCGCAATCGCCGCTTTGATGGCGTTGCCGATTTTATTGGAGGGTTTGTAGACGTTCCTCAACCGGTGCGCTTCGTCAATAATCACCAAGTCCCACTCTGCCTGCCGGATCTACGCCTCCTTGGAGCGAGCGAACTGAAACGAGCAGATGACCACTTCTTTTCTGGCAAAAGGATTGAGATTTCCTTGCTTGATCTGCTCGCTGAAGCTCTAGGTTTCCAAGATGACGGAAGGCAGACTAAGACTTCTTATCCGAGGGTCGCGTGGCTATTACGCGCGTGACGGTTTGGTAGCAGTCACCAAGTGGGTGCGTACCCAGGGACCACCCCACCACATCCTCCAGCCAAGGCCACGGCGGGCAATGCCGACCATGCCGAGCCGGGCAAGTTGGGGAGGGTACTGGTAAGTAGCCAGAATGTCCGCGATCATCAGCTTGCCGCCCGGACGCAGAACTCTTACGGCTTGCTCGATTGCTTTGTCCCGGCCGGCCCGGCCTTTGACGTTATGAATTGCTATGCTGGATAAGACAACCTCAAAGCTATTGTCCTCGAAGGGCAGCGCGGTCATATCGGCGGTGTACAACTCGATACGTCCGACAACACCCTCGGCAGCAGCATTGCGCTGCGTGGCCTCTGCAGCGTTGCCCGACTGATCTTCTTTCTTCCAGAGATCTACTCCCACCGCCCGGCCCGTGGTGAGATGCTGTGCGGCCATCATTAATACTGCGCCGCGACCGCACCCTATATCCAGTATCCGCTCATCGCCCCGCAAGACAAGCTGGTCAAGCAAACCTGCCCATACCACGAACTTGCCCCGGCGCGAAGTGTAGAGTCCACAGCCCGCGCTGACCAGGATTACCAATGCGCCTACGAATGGCCATACCGATCCGGAGAAGATCCCATACGCGATGTTGCCGGCAATCAACACCACCGGGATGGGCAATAATCTAGGAGCGTCAATCCCATAGGAACCCTTCGGTCCGGAATTCGACCCGTTTCGCTTTCGCATATTCCGCATTCACTTTAGCTACCTGTTCAATTCAATCGGATGCCCTTATCAGAGGTAATGCGTTTAATACAGCTTCAAATCTCCCTTGCGCGGCCGGGATTAATTCAATCACTTCGCGCAGGGCCCCGAAGCCACCACAGCCCTTGGTACAGTAGTGAACGCGACGGCGAAGCAGCGGATGCCCATCCCCTACCCCGACAGACAGCCCGGCGCGCAACAGGACAGGCAAGTCCACCAATTCATCCCCCATGTAACAAACCTCCGCCTCCTTTTTTCTAATCCCAGGTTCGGGGTTCGAGTCCCTCCACGCCTACCATACTTTCACGATTCGGGAGGAGCTTGATTCAGACCATCGAAAGCCGGCGGATCGCGTCAACGTCCGCTTGCGACCGTGGCCCGGTTTGGTTGAACCAGAGCGAATTGGCCATCGCGTCAGCCACCGCGTTCCAGTCGGGAAGCTGAAGCGCGCCGATGAGGTGCGTGAAGTTTCCGAAACCGGCGACGCCGAGATTGAAGACCATGTCCACAAGCACCATCTGGGCGGCATCGGGCAGGCTGTCAAAGTTTCGAACCCTTTCCCGCACTCCCACCACCGCGGCGTTCACGTCCTGCGCGAAGAGCTGCTGAATCTGCGCGCTCGTGAGCTCTTGAGCCCCCGCACGTACCTGACTGTAATCAAGCCCGAGGCCGCCGATTGCGCCGGGCGCGTCGGGCCGGTCAAGATTGAAGCCGACTCCGATTGTGGGATGGCCCTGGGTATCCACATACGCTCTGGGCTGCGAGCCTTCCCATTTTGCGATCCAATCCATCGTGGCTGCTATATCCACAAGGTCCTCCATCAGCTCAGGCCGTCTGCCCCAACGCAAAGGCGTACAGGCCGTTGCAATCCTCGCATGCTGTGTTGCGAAAGTGTCGGCTCCACAAATATCACTCTTTGCGAGGGGAATCAAGCGACGCTGTTCGTTTTGCCGGTCCTCGTGACGCAGAACGAGGTGTTATACTCTTCGAGTTCGGGAGAATGACGGACGTCAATGCAGCTCTATCGAGCCAAGGATCGCAGCGCAGTCATCGAAGAGGGCGGCCGCTATTACGCCGCGGAGCAGCCGTCCTGGGACACGCTGGTCACACGCGACGATCTGCATGATGTGCTTGAGGAAATCCTCTCGAGAGCGCGAGCCGTCGAGAAGCTTCCGGACCTGCTGCCTCCAATCGGGAGCCAGGAAGTGTGGGCGGCGGGCGTTACGTACTTTCGCAGCAGAACGGCACGAATGGAAGAGTCGAAAGCGGCTGGGGGCGGCGATTTTTACGACCGCGTCTATGCGGCGGAGCGCCCCGAGTTGTTCTTCAAGGCGGCGCCGCACCGAGTGGTAGGCTCGGGCGGGCGGGTGGCGATTCGCAAAGACAGCTCGTGGTCGGTGCCGGAGCCCGAGCTTACGCTTGCCGTGACGCCGAGCGGGAAGATCTTGGGCTACACCATCGGCAACGACATGAGCTCGCGCGACATTGAAGGCGAGAACCCGCTCTATTTGCCGCAAGCGAAGGTTTACGACGGCAGTTGCGCTCTCGGGCCCGGCATTTGGATCACCAATGAGCCTTTGCCATCCTCAACAGAAATTCGCCTTGAGGTTTGGCGCGACGGAAGCCGTCCGTTTTCCGGCTCGACCACGCTGGCTGAGATGAAGCGCGATCCTCGGTCGCTCGTGGAGTATCTTTTCCGGCAGAACAGCTTTCCGAGCGGGTGCTTTCTCATGACGGGCACCGGAATCGTGCCGCCCGATTCCTTTTCGCTTCAGCCCAAGGACGAAATCAGAATCACCATTGAGCCGATCGGCACGCTGATCAACACCGTGGGGTGATTGTGGAACAGAGCGATACGCGGGGACTGCACGGACAGAATCAAATCGGCGCGAGCTTGTCGGCGCAAGGCGAAAAGACCTTCAAGGGCTTCAATCCGCGCACCAGCGAGTGGCTGGAACCCCCTTTTCATCAGGCCGCCAGCCGCGAGATCGACGCGGCATGCGCGCTCGCCGGAGACGCTTCCCCAAAGCTGCGGCAGATGAGCGGAGAGGCGGTTGCGGCCTTCCTCGATACCATCGCGGAAGAATTGCTCGCTTTGGGAGATCAATGGATCGAGCGGGCCAGCGCCGAGAGCGGACTCGACCGGCAGCGGCTGACGGGCGAGCGGACGCGAACTGTCAATCAGGCTCGCCTCTTCGCCGAGCTGGTGAAAGAGGGCTCGTGGGTGGATGCGCGAATCGATCGCGCGTTGCCGGATCGCAAGCCGGCGCCGCGGCCGGATCTGAGACGAATGCTCGTCGCGATCGGCCCGGTAGCTGTGTTTGGCGCGAGCAATTTCCCGCTGGCGTTTTCGGTGGCGGGCGGCGACACAATTTCCGCGCTGGCAGCGCGGAATCCCGTCGTCGTCAAGGCGCATCCGGCTCATCCTGGCACGTCGGAGGTCGCCGCCGAGGCCATTCGGCGCGCGACCGCCAAGCGCGGGCTCCCGGAAGGCGCATTCTCCATGGTGCACGGAATTGACCCCGAGATCAGCCTCGCGCTGGTGCGTCATCCCGCCATACGCGCGATTGCGTTTACCGGTTCGCTGCGCGCGGGCCGGGCGCTCTTTGACGCTGCGGCCGAGCGGCCCGAGCCGATTCCGATGTTCGCCGAAATGGGGAGCGTCAATCCGGTGTTTTTGCTGCCGGGCGCGCTCGAGGAAAATAGCGATGAGATCACGCGCGGTCTCGCGAACTCGATCAACCTGGGCGTGGGCCAATTCTGCACGTGTCCCGGCTTGGTGGTAGGCAGGAAAGGTTCGGCCTTCGAGCGGTTCGCGGCGAATCTCCGCTCCAACTTCGATCAGGCGTCACCCGCAACGATGCTTCATCCGGGAATTCTCAAGGGGTACCGTGAAGGCGTCGAGCGAGCGAGATCGGTTCCGGGCGTAACGGCGCGCGCATCCGCGCTGCAGGCGGACCCAACGCAAACGGCTGCGACGCCGGTTCTGCTGGAAACGGATGCGGTCACGTGGCTCGATCACCGGGAGCTGTCAGAGGAAATATTCGGGCCCGCGTCAATCCTGATCCACTCCGCAAGCCCTGAGGAACTTCTGCGAATCGCGCGCGCCTTGCCCGGAGGGCTCACCGCGAGCGTGTTTGGAAATCGCCGCGACCTCGATGAGCATCGCGAGCTGGTTGCGATGCTCGAGACCAAAGCCGGACGGCTGCTTTTCAACGGCTACCCGACGGGCGTCGAGGTGACGCACGCGATGCAGCACGGCGGTCCTTATCCGGCAACCACGGATTCAAGATTTACCTCGGTCGGGACCGCCGCGATCCTGCGCTTCGCCCGCCCAGTCTGCTATCAGAATTTTCCTGAGAGTTTCCTGCCGCCGGAATTGCGCGATGAAAACCCGCTCGGCATCTGGCGCATGATCGACGGACACGTCACGAAAGACAGCGTCGGCCGCGCGCCCAGGTAAAAGCCGCGGAGCTGAAACACGCAGCTCCGTGCTACCCGCTGCGCCCGTCCCGCAAACTGCGCGATGTAGGCGCCACCCCCAAGCACAGCATCGCAAGCTCTCATGCCTTTTCCTGGGTAACGATGTGCACGTCGACTTCGGGCGACTCGCGCAGGAAGCGACGGAATCGGGCGGGCTACTGTCTCAATCGTCTCATTCGTCGCACGACCCTGTTGTTTCGAGCCGTACTACGATGCCGTCTCAGGGCGAGGCATTTTGCCACGCAGCATTGACTCTACACGCTTGCTAAGCTTCGTTCCGTCAGTTTTTTTGATGCGCACGCATTTCCCCCGAGAGATGTTCTAATCTTTTCCTCACTCGGCGCGGTTTTGCGGTCGCCCATCACCGAGGCCAGCCTATCAGAGGCGCATGAGATTGTTGAGACGAACGGCTTGAACGAGACGGCTTTTCTTCGCACGGCGGCGGGCAACGCTCATCGGCAGTTGTTGTCGTGTGGGTCAGCGTCGGGCGCTGACTGACCGCGCTGAGCCAGCCGCATCGATCGCAAAAACTGCGATATATGCGCCGGCCGCGACACCCCAAAAGCCCACGTCAGGATAGCCCCGACCGTCGCTATCCGCTAAGGAACGCCGGAGGGTTCACCCGCCGGTTTCGCCTGCGCCCCCAGTCCGAGGAAGTTGATCAGCGGCTTCAGCGTCAATCCCTGCACGACAATTGAGAACGCGACGACGCCAAACGTCCAGGTTGTGAGTGCTTCTCGGTACGGAAAATGCCGGTCGAGGCTCAGCACCAAGGCCAGTGCGAGAGCGCCTCGGAGGCCGCCCCAAACCATCAGGTGCTGCCAGCGAAACGAGACCTTTTGCGCAGATAAGTTGCTGACAGGGGCCAGAACGTAAACGGAAAGCGCGCGGCCGAGCAGCACGGCGGCGATGGCAAGAAGCGCCGCCCGCCAGGAGCGGAACAGGTCGCCCAGCCGCACCTGCATTCCGATGAGTAGGAAGAGCACCGAGTTGATCACGAAAACGGCGTAATCCCAGAACGACGCGACGGCAGTGCGTGTGCGCGGGCTCATCCCGGTGCGGACGCCGTAGTTCCCGAAAACAATTCCCGCCGCCACTGTCGCGACCACGCCCGAGACGTGCAGGGATTGTGCGATCAGGTACGAGCTGTAGGCAAGAATTGTGGTCAGCGTGATTTCGACGCTCGGCTCGTCGATCCGTTGGGTGATCTTGCTGAACACATAGCCCATCAAAAGGCCCAGCGCCGCAGCGCCCGCAACCACGCCCACGAAATCCGCGAATCCTCTCGCAACGCTCATCCGATGCGAGGCCACAGCGGCCATCAGAATCCCGAACAGGACCACCGCGGCGCCGTCGTTAAACAAGCTCTCCGCTTCGAGAATGAAGGCCAGCCGCTTCGCCACTCCCATTTCCTTGAAAACCGAGACGACGGAGATCGGATCGGTAGCGGAAATGATCGCGCCGAACACGAGCGCGACGCTCACCGGAAGTCCGAAGGACCAGTGGACGGCGTAGCCGGTGATCAGCGTCGCGGCGAAAACACCGGCGCTCGCCAACACCAGCACTGGCAGCAGATTTTCGCGCAGGCGGCTGGCGGGAATATTCAAGCTCGCCTCGAAAAGGAGAGGCGGAAGGAAAAGGATCAGGATGACGTCCGGCGTCAGCCAGTCGGGCCGCTGGCCGTGAGTGAGGCTGAGGACTAACGGCAGTCGGTGCAACGATCCGAGCGCGAGCCCGCCGAGGACGAGCGCGACCGGGTAGGGGATCTTCAGCCGGGCCGCTACCACGGCGATTACCGAGGCGGCGATCAGCAACCAGACCAGGAACTCGACGGCGCGATTGGTGGCCATTCGGTTGCGACCCTCTGGGGAATTTTACACGCCGGGGAGCAAACAGCGCGGAGACGCGAGCGCAGGGGGCGGAACAGCCGTAGCGGCGAACTGCGTTCGCCGGGGCTCGGAACCCTGGTGATCAAGAGCCGCGACAACACTGCACTACAACACCGGCGATCACAGATCGCCGCTACAGCCGCCGTCGGCGATACCTTCCTGCGTCGGGGCAGGCTCCGACCGGCGCTACAACGCGCGCGTCGCCGAAGCAGATCGCCGCAAGGATGAGCTATCGCAGCACGTCTTCGAGACGCACGGATTGGTCCGTCTTCTCGTCGCGGTACTTCACGATGACGGGCGTGTAAAGCGACAGGCCGAGCTCGGCGCCGCGGCCTTTGCTGATCGCACGCGATCCCGGCACCACGACGGCGTCTTCAGGAATGCGAAGCGGGCGCGAAGCCTCGGCGCGATACACGGCGTCGCGAACGAGATCGTACACGGGCGTCGAACCGGTCAGGATAGTCCCCGCGCCCAGCACCGCGCGTCGCCCCACGATCGTACCCTCATAGACGCCGCAGTTGCCGCCCACCAGCACATCATCCTCGATGATCACCGGCAGCGCGCCCACCGGCTCGAGCACCCCGCCGATTTGCGCGGCTGCGCTGAGATGGCATCGCTTCCCAACTTGCGCGCAGGAGCCGATGAGGGCGTGCGAATCGACCAGCGTGCCTTCGCCCACAAACGCTCCCGTGTTGATGTACATGGGCGGCATGCACGTGACGCCCTTCGCCACGTAGCAGCCGTCGCGAATGGAAGAGCCGCCCGGAACGATGCGAAGCGGCGGCGGAGAGGGAAATTTCTTCAGCGGATACGTATTCTTATCGAAGAAGGGCAAGCCCCCGGTGGAAACGTCGGCGATGATTCCAATGCGGAATCCCAGCAGAATGCCTCTCTTCACCCAGGCGTTCACTTTCCAACCGGAGGGTGAGGCGGGGTCGGGCTCGGCGGCGCGAATCCGCCCCTCGTTCAGCCCGGCCTTCAGCTCGTCGAACGCGGCAAAGTATTCACCGCCGTATTCGTCGGCTTCCCCGGCCGGGCGCGAAAACAGCTCGTCGATTCTGGACTGGAGATTCATAGCTGATCGATTACCGCCGACGCGAATTCGGCCGTTGTGCTCGTGCCGCCGAGATCAGGAGTGCGCACGCGTCCCGCGGCAGTTACCGCGCCGAGCGCGCGAAACACGCGCGCCGCCGCTTCGGTCTCGCCAAAGTGCTCGAACATCATCGAGGCCGCCCAGATGGTGGCAATCGGGTTCGCGATTCCGCGGCCTTCGATGTCCGGCGCGCTGCCGTGCACCGGCTCGAAAACCGGCGGGCCGAGGCGCTCCGCAGGGTTGATGTTCGCGCTCGCGGCCAGCCCGAGGCTGCCTTGCAGCGCCCCGCCCAGGTCCGTGAGGATGTCGGCGAAAAGGTTGGACGCGACCACCACGTCCAGGCTCTCGGGCGCTGTGATCATGCGCGCCGCCGCCGCATCCACGTGATATTGCGCGGTCGTGACATCAGGATACTCGCGCGCGACTTCCCGGAAAATCTCATCCCACAGCACCATGCCGTATTGCATGGCATTCGATTTCGTCACGCTCGCCAGGAGCTTGCGGGGACGGCTGCGCGCCCGCTCGAAGGCGTAGCGCATGATCCGCTCCACTCCCTTTCTGGTGAAGACGGATTCCTGAATCGCAACCTCCTCCGGCGTCCCGCGGTGAAAGCGGCCGCCGAGGCCGCTGTATTCGCCCTCGCTGTTCTCGCGCACAAAAAGCATGTGGACGTCTTCCGGTCGCTTCCGCCGCAGCGGGCACTCGAGTCCCGGCAGAATCTCGACCGGTCGCAAGTTGACGTACAGATCAAACTCGAAGCGGATGCGCAGCAAGAGCTCGCGCAGTGAAATATGATCCGGCACCGTCGGGTGACCGATCGCGCCGAGCAGCACTGCGTCAAACGGGCGCAGTTGATCAAGCCCGTCCGGCGGCATCATGCGGCCGGTTTGCAAATAGTATTCGCAGCCCCAATCGAAGCGTTGAAAGCTGAGATTGAAGCCGCGGCTGGCGGTCTCGAGCACTTTAACCGCCGCCGGCACGACTTCCTTACCGATTCCGTCACCCGGCAGGAGAGCAATTCGATAGGTTTTCATTCCGTTTCTCAGGCTAAGACGTGCGGGCGCGCTCCAGGAAGGACCGGGCAACCTGCCTCAGCAGAGCTTCCGGTTCTCGAACTTCGCTGGCGATAACTCCTAGCTTCGGCGCGAGGCGTTCCACCATGCGGCGAGCCATGTGGAGCCGCACGTAGCGTGGTAGCTCGTCACAGCGCGCCAGCAGCGCGTCGATCACCTGGAAATCTTCCGTGCTCAGACGGGACACATTGAGATCCGAAGTTTCACCTTGGCTCACGAGCCCTGCAGCGGGCGGGGCGGGCGGCTTCTGCATGACGGGCGACTCGCGCATCACCACGGTGCCGGCAAGATAATCGCCGAGCCGCTTGTTTTGAGAGCTGATGAGCACCGTGATCATGCCGATGGCATAGCAGATCGGCAGGCCATCGATCAGGCGAAGCAGGTTGCGGATCGCGGCGGCAAATGCTGTAATGGGTCTGCCCGAATCCATGATCACTCGCACGTCGGCGGCGCGTTTACCCGGTGTCTGGCCGTTCCATAACGCCTCGAAGATGGCGAAGTATCCGAAGAAGACAACGAAAGCTGAGATGACAAAGAAAGCGCCGAGCCAGGTTCTCGGCACGGCGTGCGCTCGGGTAAAGTAGAGCGCGAGTACGAGCAGAGCGAACAACGCCGCTACGGCGATCCCGGTCAGCAGAGTGTCGATCGCCAGCGCCAGGAACCGGCTGCCGATTCCCGCCAGCGGAAATTCAAGGGCGACTTGTTCGGGCGTGTCGATGCGGAGTTTCTCGTCAAAACGATCTTCCATGCTGACACCCTTGCGACGACGGGCGGCGCGGCGGCACGCCAGCACTGCGCGACCGTCAGGCTATTATATAGGTCCCGGCTGCGCGGCGCGCGGTTTAACAGGTTGCTGAAAAACGTGTAGAGGCGGCTTTATGCCGCCATGCCGCGGTAGAGACCAATGGACTTATGGCGACGTAAAGTCGCCGCGACGTCGTTCCGATGCGTTTTTCAGCAGCCCGTTCCATGCGGCTGAAAGCGTCTAAGAACGGCGCCGCGGATGGTTCCTCCGCCCCGGATCACGGAGATGCGATGGCGAGCCCCCGATGGCTGGAGAAGCGGCAGCGTTACTGGGCGCGACTCGATGAGATCACGTCGCGCGCCGGGAACCGCGGAATCGCAGCGCTCTCCGCGGCGGAGCTGCAGGAACTCAGCCTGATCTACCGCCAAGCCGCTACCGACCTCGCCACGCTGCGGGAGGATCCGCTCGCCGGGCGCGCCGCCGAGAACCTCAACCGTCTGCTCGGGCGCGCTCACAACCTGATCTACATGGGCCGCCGGTCCAAGCCATCCGGAATTGGCGAGTTCTACCGCCGCGGGTTTCCGCAGGCCTTTCGCCGCACGTTTCTGTACACCGGTTCGGCAGCCGTGGTATTTTTCTGCGCCGGGGTTGCCGGCTTTTTCGTCTGCCTGGGCGATCCCTCATTCCAGCGATTCTTTCTCGGCTCAGCGATGAGCGACACCATCGAGCGGCGCCAGATGTGGACGCATTCGATCCTGACGATCAAGCCTTTAGCATCAAGTGTCATCATGACGAACAACCTCACGGTTTCGTTCGCGATGTTCGCAGCGGGAATCACCGCGGGCGTTGGCACGGTGTACATGCTTCTCACCAACGGGCTGCTCTTCGGCGTCATTGTCGCCGCGTGCTGGCAGGCTGGCATGGCGGGTCAGCTTTTCTCTTTTGTGGCGCCGCACGGCGTGCTCGAGCTGCCCGCCGTCTTCATCGCCGGGGCTGGCGGATTGCTGATCGGGCGGGGCCTGCTGTTTCCCGGCGCGCTCCCGCGCCGCGATGCGCTGGTGCACTACGCAGGAGCGGGCGTTCGGCTGGCGCTCGGAATCATTCCCATCCTCGTCGTGGCCGGAATCCTCGAGGCATTTGTATCGCCCTCGGGTCTTTCACCGGCGGTGAAAGGTTCAGTTGCAGCCTTGATGGCGGCGTGTCTGGTTTTATATCTCGGCTATGCCGGGCGAGAACCTTCGTAGCTCCGCGGCTCAGCGTTCATCTCTGACTCAGGACGGCTACCCTTCATCCACCTCAGAGCAATCTCCGCTCTTTCACCAGCAGGTACTGATTCACCAGCGCGGACGCGAGATTTCCCGGCGCAAGTTCGAACGCCATAGCGCCCTGCTGCCGCAGGCGGCGGAGGAACAACTCGCGCCGCGTGGTGAGCTCGACGGCGGCGGCGTGCCGATACATCGCGGTGATCGAGGCGGGGCGGCGGCGTGCGAGCTCGTCGAGGTCCGGCTGACCGATTGCGGCGAAGAGCACGAGATGGTGTGTCAGCAGGCGCGCCGCGGCCTCGATCACCTCCGGCGTGCCCGCGGATTCGGCTACGTCGGTGAGCCAGACCAGCAGGCTGCGGCGTCCTCGCTTCTCCAGCAGCCACTCCGCGGCGCGCAAATGGCGAGCCTCGGGCGCCTCGCCCTCGACAACGGCCAGCCTCTCGAACAGGAGGCGAAGCTGGGCCGGACCGCGCGCCGGGGCGAGCCGCGCCTGAATGCGCCGGCCGTAGGCGAGCAGGCCTACGGTGTCGCCGGTGTTCAGCGCGACTCGGGCGATCGCGAGCGCCGCGCTGACGGCAATGTCGAGCTTCGTCTGGACGGGCGCGCTCGATCCCATCGGCGGCAGGATGCGAGCCTGCATGAGCCGTCCGGCGTCGACCACCAGGAAGACGGATTGGCTCCGCTCCGCTTGATAGGTCTTCGTGATGAGCTTGGCGCGGCGCGCCGTGGCGGTCCAGCAGATGTCGCGCTGCTCGTCGCCCTGGCGGAACTCGCGCAGGCTGTCAAACTCGCGGCCAAGACCCGTTCGCATCGGCCGTTTCCGCTCGAGCTCGCGCTGCCGTCCACGCACAAGGTAAAGGGAGCGGCCCGATTCCGGCATTCCGGGGTAGACGCACACCGTCTGTTCAATGGAAGCTCGGAACCACTTCTCCGCCAGCTCGAGCGGGCTCGAAACGCGCAGGTGAGCTTTCCCCAAGCGAGCATCGCCGCGAGCGAGCGGCCGAATCGAATAAGTCCCGCGCTCTGACGCGAGGGGCCGAACCCACCGCTCGAAATGCGGACGCGCTCCCCCGAGCCGGGACGGAACGTCATCCTCCAAGGTCACCTTCAGGTGTACCGGCGAGGCGTTCGTGATTTCCAGCTCCACCTCATGCGGCTCACCCTGGGCTAGAATGCTGGTCCACCGGCGCGACACGGAGATCTCGCCCGCCGAAGGCAGACGGCGCCAGTCGATGAGCCAGACGACAAGCACCGCAACGTCCCAAGCGCCGAGCGCCCAAATAAAGCGCGGGTTTTGCCACGCTGGCCCGAGCCAAATGAGACCGATCGCAAGCGCAATAAACATCCGGCGGCCGAAAGCGGAGGAGCGCAGCCGGCCGGCCCTCGCGTCCTCGCATGGCGCGGAAACGGTTGCGGGGACCATCGCGCGGCCGGAAACGGGCGCGGCACGTTGCGTCACTTCGGTACCTCGACAGCCGCGAGGACTTCGTCGACGACTCGGTCGGGCGTAATGCCCTCGAGCTCCGCTTCGGGTTTAATCATCAAGCGATGCCGCAGAACCAGCGGCGCGGCAGCTTTTACGTCGTCCGGAATCAGATAATCCCGGTTCTCGAAGGCCGCAAGCGTTTTTGCCGTGAGCATCAGGTAGACGGTAGCGCGCGGGCTCGCCCCCAGACTCACCGAAGGCCAGTCGCGCGTTCGCCGCGTCAAGGCCGAAACGTAGTTGAAGAGGCACGGCTCGACGCGCACGTCGCGCACCTCTCGCCGCGCCGCAGCGAGCCAATCGTCGCCGGCCGGCTCGATTCCCATACTGTCGAGGTCGTGCGGATCGAAGCCCCGTTGATAGCGCTCGAGCATCTCGGTCTCGGCTTCGGCAGCCGGATAGGCAGCGCGAATCTTGAGCCAGAAGCGGTCGAGCTGCGCCTCGGGCAGCGGATAAGTGCCCTCAAACTCCACCGGATTCTGAGTCGCAAAGACGGTAAAGTAGGACGAAAGCGCATGGCAGCTTCCATCGAGCGTCACCTGGCGCTCCTCCATCGGTTCGAGCAGCGCGGCCTGGGTGCGCGGCGGCATCCGGTTCACCTCGTCAACCAGCAGCAGGTCCGTAAAGATCGGGCCGCGGTGAAAAACAAATCGGCTGGTAGCCATATCGAAGATATTCGCGCCGAGGATGTCCGCCGGCATCAGGTCGGGTGTGGATTGCACCCGCTGAAACCCCAGCCGGCACAAGCGCGCCAGCGACTTGATCGCCAGCGTTTTTGCGGTTCCGGGTACGCCTTCGAGCAAAGCGTGGCCGCCCGAAAGCAGCACCGCCAGCAACTGCTCGATGACTCCGGTCTGGCCCGTGACGGCCTTGCTTAGCTCCCGCGCAGCGTGCTCGCGCAGGCGTGCGGCTTCTCCGCTCATGCGGTCTTTCTCCGTAGCGCCGGGATTCAGCCCGGCAAGCTTTGCGTAGCAGCCGGCGTGAGGCCGGCCGCTGCCTTTCGTTTACGAATCTCCGCCCAGTCCGAGGCGCGCGGCGTGATCGTCGAGCGCCTGCACGAGTTGCAGTGCGCCCGGCTCGGTCAGCTTGCCGGAGCGGAGGCGGCCCTCGCACTCTTCGAACGTCTTCCAAAGCGCCGACTCATTTGCCGCGGCTTCGGGACGTGGCGACGTACTCATGCTTCCGGGGAGTATCTGAGTTCCGAAGCGCCGCTGAAGGCGCAGCCGGAAGCGTTGATACTCGATTTCGAGCGCCGTTCGCGCCGCCCGCTTTCGTTCATACAGATCGCCGAGTGTCTCCACAAATTCCAGCGGCGCAAGCCGGGTTTCGGCGACGAGCGGCCGAACGGGGCCGCTCCGGCGGGAGAACGTAACGACCGCGGCCGCGAGAATCAATCCAATTTGCGCCAAGCCCCACGGCAGGGGCGTTGCCCCGGCGTAAGACCAGAAGCCCGGCCGCGCGGCGTGAAAATATTCATCCCAGAAGACGCGCGGCCTCGCAATCGCGTGTGTTGAATTCAAGAAAAACGCGAGGTTCGACGCCTGCGCCAGGCCGCTGTTGGTGAGCGGCGTCGCGCCGGCCCACCAGACCATTTCTCCGCGGCCCACACGATAGGAAACCACGGCGGCACCGTACTGATCTCCATAGCTTCGGAGTTGCCACGCCGGAGTGGGCGGCCATCGAACCGGCCCATCCATCTCAATCCGCGGAGCGCTGCCCGTAAGCGGGCCCGGTATTTCCGCTTCAAACGATTCGGCCGAGGGCGCGCCGAAGGGCGGAACCAGCGCCGGTTCCCTCACTCCGAGGATCCAAGCGCCCGCCACGCCCGTTGCTACCACGCGCCCGCCACTCGCAGCAAACCTCCGAATAGCGAATTGCTCCTCGCTCGTAGGTGTAAGCTGGGGCTCGGCCAGAATGAGCACGGAACCGGATCCGTTGGCTGGCAGGTCCTGCGGCGGGCGCGTCCACCGCACGGTCAGGCAGCCCATGCGGGTGAGCAGTCGGTAGGCCGCGAGCGCGCCCTCGGGGCCGGATGAGTAGCTCGATGGCCCGCCGCGGCCCACGGCGCGGGGAGGCGCGATCCACGCCGCCACCATCGATGCCGCCACGAGCACCAGCGCCGCGGCCAGCAGCAATTTCCGGTCGTCCCGCCCTAGCGAAAAGTGCATCCCAGAAGCTCCAATTCCCTCACGATCGAGCGAAAATCCTTGTCCGTCGCCGGGCGTCCGCCGTACCAGACGTTTTCAAAATCGGTCGCGATGTGGAGGAACGCCGCGCGTTCGGCGGCGGCAGGCGGAATCAAGCTCAAGTATTCGCGGTGCGTGCGATCCGGCAGAACCTGCCAGATTCCCGCCTGCTCCAGGCGCAGGATGCTGGCGTCATAGCACAGGCGAATTGCGTTGCGAAAATCGCCTTCTCCGGCGGCCCGCAGCGCCGCCCTCGCCGACTCCTGCCAGGTCGCAGGCACGGATGCGGGCGCCGTCAGACCCAGCTCGCGGTACTTCAGCGGCCGCGCCAGCGAGCGGATCAGCAGCGCGATCATTGCGAGCACCAGCAGTCCGCCGATGATCGAAGCGAGAACGTCGGAAACCGCTGGATGACTCTCGAATCCCGCGAGAATGCGCCGGAAAAAGCGCCTAATGGCCGCATTGATCGCGGCCGCCACTTGGCCCGTCCGATGCGTCTGGCTCGCCGCCCTGAGGTCAGGTTCGGCGAGAATTTGCCGCAGCCGCGCCGCGGCGAGAGATAAAGATTCCGGCCCGGTGGCCGCCGAATTGCGCGCCGCTGCCTCCATCACGCTCAGCCGCTGCTCGATTTGCTGCTGATAATGCCGCGCCTCGTGAGGGTTCGCCGCGCAAGCGTTGAGTTCTGTCCGCAGCCAGTGGGCCGAAACCCGGAAGTCCTGTCCGCCCAACTCCACGCGCCAGGCCGCCGGCAACTGTGCAGCGAGCGTGCTCGCCTGGCTGGAGTTCCCGCCGAGCGCTGCCACGGCGGAGGACAGCCGCTGGAGAGCCGCAAGAAAGCCGGAGATATCGAGGTGCGCCTCAGGCGCCGTCGCGCGCCCGGCACGTGTGAAGCTCATCAGGCTTGCGGCCACGAGCAGAGCGGCGAGGGATCGGGACATGGTCAGGAAGCCGAAGAAGTTCCCGGTGGGAGGTCTGGCTCGGGTGACATGCCATCGATGAGCAGATCGAGATCCAGCCCTTCTTGGCGCACGCGGCGGTCGTAATAAGCCATGGTATACCCGATGACAAAGAGCGGCGCCGTCAGCGCCTTCACGAACGGCGAAATCCCCGCGAGCACCACCTGCGCCATCGGATGCGCTCCTGTTTTATGCGCTATCGCGAGTCCGGTGATTACCGTGAACGGGAACGTGATGATGATCGCGACGACCCACGTGATCACTCCCATCAGAATGCTGATCAGCAGTAACTGCCAGCGGTATCCCTGCGCCAGCACCGTCGAGCGGTCAATCGCCACGCGGGGCCTTATATCCTCAACCACGAAGGCGGGAATCGCGAGCACGTAAGGAAGAGAAAGATAGACGCCGAGAACCGCTCCACCTACCGCGACGATCCCTCCAATCGGCTCCAAACCCGCCGAACTCCGCGCCCCCATGGCGATAATTGCGATGCCGATTCCGAAAGGAATGAAAAAGAGAATCACGCGCAGAGCGATGGAAATTGCGAGCCACACGAGCGCGCCATAGCGGCCCTTCAGACCCCGGTAGGCCGAAGCAATGCTCGAGCGCCGGCCAAGATATACCCTCGATAACGCGTGCGTCGCCGCGCCTTGCGCCGCGGCGTAGCCCGCGATGTCAACAACTACCACCACGATGATGTAGAGCCCCACCACCACCAGCGGAAGAGCGCTGTCGAACCGGAGCGGCCTGCCCGGCGTTCCCGAGCTGAACCAGATCACGCTCTGATAGACGACGCCGGCGGCGGCGAGAATTGCCATCGGAATGGCTAGGATCCCGACGAATAGCCAGAAGTAATTGCGGTAGCACCGGAAACAGCGGTCCAGCAGTTCGCCTAGCCGGAGCGGGCGCAGCGTCGTCTCCACCGAATTACCCCTCCTTGAGCGCAAGGCCTTCGAGCGCCGGCCGCTACGCCCAGGTCGTGAGTCATGACCCTGGCCGGCTGCTGAAAATCGAGAGGCTTACGCCAAAAGATAGCGGTATTCTACACAACCGCGGCCCATTTGCAAGCGAAAACCTGACGGTTGTGTAAGGCCTCGGTTTCGGGCGCGTTTGGTGTCGGGCAGGGAATGGATGGTTTGGCGCTGACAGGTAGGCCACCCCCATGCCATACTCAGGCGATGTCGGCGAGGGAAACGACTGGGCGTCGCCCCGACCTGATAGACTCGACCGAAATACGCGATGAACGACACGGTTGATATCGAGGATTGCTGCAGACGATTTGCCGTAATTTATGGTGGAGCGGTCGCGGATGTGCTGGACGAGATGGGCTATCACGATCAAGTCCTGCCGCATGAAATCCAGGCTCTGACAATAGACCAGCAGGTCGCCGGCGTGGCGATGACCGTAGAGGGCGAGCCCTGCGCGAGCGACGACCCCGAGCTCGTCTTCATTCCTATCTTGCAAATGCTGGGAGACGTTAGGCCCGGCGATGTCATCGTCTCCCAGCCCCATGACAGCATCAGCGCTCACCTCGGAGAGCTTTCCTGCGAGACGGCTAAATTTCGTGGAGCACGCGGCGCAGTGATCGACGGAGGAGCACGGGACATTGACTATATCCTGAAACTTGGCTTCCCGGTGTTCTGCCGTTACAGGACCCCTGCAGACGTGATAGGCCGCTGGAGACTTGTGTCGTATGGCAAACCCATTACGATCGGGAAAACGGTGGTGGAACGGGGCGATTTCATTGTGGGGGATAAAGACGGTGTTATTGTGATCCCGCAAAAAATCACCGGTGAAGTGCTCTGTCGGGCCGAAGCGGTGGTCGGAACAGAAAATCTGGTCCGGAAGGCCATTCTCGAGGGGGTTCACCCTGTGGAAGCCTACCGGAGATACGGGCGGTTCTAGTGAAACTACCCTGGCTTTGTCGTTGCCTCCTCGTGGACTTTGCTGCAGCGAGGCCTCGCAGAGCCAGAGTGCGGAAGCATTTGGGTACAGCACAGTGTTGGAGAAAGCCCAACGCCGGGCGCGTAGCCGCGTCGGATGAGTGGCAGGACTAAGGAAACGCACGACACGTCCAGTCGGTTAGGTGCGCATCGGATGCAAGGAGCTGCGTGAGTCAAAAGACTTTTGTGAGTCCGTTCTCGGGTGTCGCGCAGCGGGCAAGGCCAGCCGAGCCGAGCGAGCATGGCGACGGCCTCTCGCTGAGTTCGTTCTTCGATGTAAAGGCCGGGAACGGCACGGGACAGCGCAGCGGCGTGGGCTGGGTGTTTAAGCTGGCGGGCGTCGCGCTCGGACTTTCGCTGCTTTCCGCATGCGCTCGTCGTGGGCCCTCGGGCCCGGCGATCTCGGCGCCTACGTTCACGAGCTCATTCACGGTGGACGGCAAACGCTCGCAGTACACCGTGGCCGGCAGGAGCCCTGATCGAGGCGGGACGACGACGATCGCGACGACGTTGGTTCCGGTATCTTTGACGTTTGACGGGTCCACGGACGAGAGCGGAAAAAAGTTGGTGCTCAGCTCTCTACCCACCGTGGCGACGGTGATGCAGTCCCCGATTTTCCAGCCCACCGCGTTTGCCAATGGCGCGGCGCAGTATGGAGACGCGGTGCAACGCGCCGAATTCTCCCGCGATGCGACGCGAAAAAACTGGCACACGCTGCTCGGCCAGCCTCGCGTCGCGCCCGCGCTCGAGATCGAAGTTCCCGCCGCGGATGGTTACATCCTGAGCTCGAAGCGCACCGGACGTTCGCTGGCCGTGGTGGATCTTGACTTCATCGAGAAGCAATTGTTCAAGAGCTTTCCGAAAACGCGCGCCGGCTCGGACCAGCTCATCATTGCGCTGACTCGGAACGTTGAATTTTATCCGCTTGACGATGCCACGGTTTGCTGTTCCTGGGGCGCGTACGGCGTTCACGCCGATAGGCCGTCGAACTTCGCGCAAGCGTTTATCCTCGGCACTTACCTCGACGCGGGAGTTGTGCCCGGCTATTCGGACATTCAGCCGCTCACCGGGCAAATCGCGCAGTGGATGAACGATCCGCTGCAAGGCTATCGAGCCAACACCTTCCCGGCGTGGATTAAACCAGCGGCGAACGCCGGCTGCGGAGGCCGAGAGGAGGGAACCTTTTACCGCTTTGCCGAACCGACGGACGCCGGACCAGAAACCCGTTCGACAGCCGTCACCGAGCACGGGACCGTCTACCATGTCACGAATGTCGCATTGCTCTCCTGGTTCAACGAGGACTCGCATCCCGACACTTTCGAGGGCGCGTACAGCTTTCCCGACACGCACGCGCTCGCAGCCGCTGCGCAACCTTGCCCGCGCTTCCGCCGGCGCCCGTCGAGCTCGCCGAGCTCGCCGCCCACGGCCGCGCCGATTCCGAATCCGCGCCGTCCGAACCGGCATGAGTTGATCGGATATTGGGTGGGATATTCCAGGAGTTTTCCGCTGCGCGACGTTTCCCCGCAATGGGACGTCATCATAGTGGCCTTCGCTTCGCCGCCGCGCGGCTCAACCAGCACGATGCGTTTCCGAACGCCGGCCGGCTACACCACGCAGCAGTTCAAATCCGAGATCGCGGAACTTCAGCGCCGCGGCAGAAAGGTCCTGATCTCACTCGGAGGCGGCGGACGGGTTGTGACGTTGAATACAGCCGCCGATCTTCATGATTTCGTCAGTTCCGTTTCGGCCATCGTGCAGGAGTACGGGTATAACGGCGTCGATCTTGATTTCGAAACGCCATCGCTGATCCTCAACGCCGGAGACACCGACTTCCGCCGGCCGACCACTCCGTCCGTGGTGAACCTGATCTCAGCGATGCGCCAGCTCCGGCGCCGCTTCGGGCCTAAGTTCATGATCGCGGAGGTCCCCGAGGGTCCGCAGGTGCCGGCGGGGCTCGTGGATTACAGCGGCCAGTTCGGCTCGTTTCTTCCGGTGATCTACGGCACGCGCGACATCCTCTCCTTCGTCGACGTGCAGGACTACAACACGCCGCCGCTTGAGGGGCTGGATGGAAACTACTACATGCCCGAAACGGCCGATTACTACACCGCGACGACCGAGATGCTGCTGCACGGTTTCCCGGTGGGACGCAATCCGAAGTTGTTTTTCCCGCCGCTGCCCGCAAACAAGGTGGCGGTTGGATTCCTCGTGGGGCGGTCGCCCTTGCCGGCAATCGAAGACTCCGTGCGCTATCTCATCGATGGTACGTCCTACGCGGGAAGGGAGTACACGCTCGAACGGCGAGCCGGTTATCGGCGATTCGACGGCGTCATGTTCTGGAACATCCCGGCCGACCGGCGCGACAACTATAAAATGTCGAACGCCGTAGGTCCGCTCCTGCACGGGCTTCCCTGACGCTTTTGAGGATTACCCAGTCGAGTGACGCGTGCAAGTAGCGCCGGCATCTTGCCGGCAGCTACGTGCGCAGGTTGCCCGCGCCCGAGATGCGCGCGATGCCCCACCGTACGGCCGCCGAGACGGAGCGGCGCCACACCGGAGGGCCGCCCCGCGGCTCAACGCGAGCGCGAGCGCGCAACCTGCATCGCTTTGAGAGCGTCTCCGTCGTTCGGATCGAGCTTGAGCGCCGCTCCCAGTTCCTGTTCCGCGCCCGCCACGTCTCCTTTTTGCAAATCGATCAGGCCGAGGTCGCGGTGAAGCTTTTCTTCCTGCGCGCACCCTCCGCACAGCTTCACAGCCTGGTCGAGGTCCGATACCGCCTGCGTCCAGTTGTGATGCTTCGCCGCCGCCAGGCCGAAATTTCCCAGCGTTCGAACTCGGTCGAGCACGATCCGCTGCTGTTGTAGCGCCTGGAAGCGCGTCATGTCGGCCTTGGCTTCGCGCGGCTCATCACTCGCGAGCGACTGCGCCAGGCTGTAAAGTGCGTGCGTATTGTTGGGATCGGCTGCGAGCGCCAGCCGCCAATGCTCGATCGCTTCCTGGGGACGGCCCAACTGCTGAAGGTTTCGCCCGAGCTCGTATTGCGCGCTCGAATCGCGCGGCGAGAGGGCGACCACTTTCCGCAACAAGCCGGTCGAACCCGCCATGTCGCGGGACCTACGTTCCATCAGCGCCAGCAAGTAAAGCGCTTGCGAATAATTAGGCGCGAGCCGGCACGCGGTCTCGAGATCCTTCCGCGCGGCGTCCGCCTGGTTCAGCGTGGAGAGCACGCGCGCCTCGTTGTAATAGGCCGCGGGATCTTGAGGGTTGAGCCGCACCGCCTGCTTGAACTCAACCAGCGCTTCCCTGTACTCACCCGCATCTGCCAGGGCAATTCCCAGGTTCACGCGAGCGGAGGCGTCGGCGGGCGCGATGCTGACCGCTTTTCGAAGAACGGAGATCGCCCCTTGCTTGTGCCCTTCTTTGCCCGTCGCGATTCCGAGGGCGATGTAAGCGGAGACGAAACGCGGAGAAATCTGAATGACCTGCTCGAACAGCGGCGCAGCCTGAAAGTACTTGCCCTCGCCCGCCAGCGCCACGCCCCAATTCATCAATGCCCCGGTATATCGCGGATCGTGGCTCACGGCACGTTGAAACATTTCGATGGCCGCCGCGGTTCTGCCTTCGCGCGCCAAGGCGAGGCCAAGATCATTTTCCGTTTCGGCGGAGTTGGGCTTCAGGCGTAAGGCGGTTTGGAGCTGTCGCTCGGCCTCACCCAGCCGGCCGTCTTCGAGATAGCAGAGACCCAGAGCATCGCGCGCCGCGAGCAGGTTGGGATTCAGGAGCAGGGCTTGCTTCAGCTCTCGCTCCTGGCCCGCGCGATCGCCCCGGCGCGAGAGCGCCAGCGATTGGTTGTAATGCCACTCGGCATTCGGAGCTTGGAAAGCAAACGCCGCCCGCGAGATGACCGAACTCAGTAAGAGACCTGCGGCGATCCAGGCCCGGGCGTGAAAAAGCTGATCTCTGTTTCGCACGGTTATGATTCGCGTTCGGAGCGCCGAACTTCGAGGGCAGCGGCCGACAGAACGCTGAAAAAAAGCGCGAGGTCCCGCAAAGCACCAATGAGTTCTCTTTGCGATTCCTTTGCACCTTTGCGAGAGGCTGTTGGTTCTCTCAGAACGTTCTGAACTTCAGCCACGCGGTGACGAAGTCCGGCCCGCTAAATTCCCACGTGCGGCCGTCGATCCGCTTCACTCCCGGGCCCGATGCGATGTTGGGGTTCGCCGTATTGCTGTATTCCACCCTCACCACCGCCGGCCCGCTCATGGGATATGGTTTCATCGAAGCGAGGTGTTCCATCGCCAGCCGCGCCTGGCCGCGGATCAGGTTCGCGGCCGCGGCGCTTGGAAGCGTGTAACCGCCGGTGTGGCTCGCCGCGCGCTTGACGATGGCGCACTCGCCATCCGGCGCGAGCGCCTTAAATTCGCGGCACGCCGCCGCATCTCCGGAAAGCATGATGGCGGGGATTCCCAATTCCCCCGCGAGCATCACCCGCGCGCCGATCTCGCCCACCTTCTTTCCATTCACCCAGATGTTCTGGATGTCCCACGTGAACGAGTGCGGCAGCACGCCGTCCGGGGTTCCGGCCATCGAGTGCAGACCGATGAACACCAGCGCTTCGTACGAGGAGTCAAGGCCCAGCGTCGGTGAGACGGGGCCGCCCGAGAGCAATTGCACGTTCGGATCGATGGTCAGGGCCGAGAGGTTGTGCCCGCCGTAATGGTTGTCATAGACCACGATCGCACGCGCGCCGCCGGCGCGCAGCCCCTCGACCGCCGCGTTCACTTCCGCCGTCAGCAGCTTGCGCGATTCGCTGTAGAGCGGGCTTTTGAAGGGAATGCACTGCTCGTCGAAATTGAAAATGCCGTCCACGCCCTCGAGGTCGGAAATAACGAGCACCTTCTTCGTAATCTTCGTCATCGGGGCGGGCGCGGCTGGATGCGTCTGGGCGAGCAGCGGCGCCGCCGCGACGACTGCCAGCGAAATGGCCAAAAGCAGATCAGTGCCAGGTCCGAGGCGCTTTGCCGCGCTTGCCATAGAAAAAGCCTCCCACACTCCACATCCGGCGCATGCCCGGCCGTCGCAAGCGGCGGGGGATCCTCGCGGCCGCCGCAATCTCATCGTGGGCAAGCGTTCGGCTAGAAACTCTATGCCACTTTATCGAACTTCGCGGGGCCGTCAAGCGATTTCTTTGCTGCCACCCGCCTTTCCCGCCGCCCCTTTTTCATCTATGCTGGAGCTGATCCGGCCATGTCTAGACTCAAGAGGTCCCTGTGCGTTTGCGTGCTCGCGCTTGGCGTGTGCGCCGGCGCGCTGGCGCATCAGGATCGCTCCGGTGCGGTAAACGCGAGCACGCCGCGAAGCGCGGCAGCGACGGCGGCGCCAATTTCATCCACGGCCCAATCGATTCTGGTTCGCGCGATCCAGCTTCACCAGGCGGGAGATTTTGACGAGGCGATTCGCGCCTACCGAAAGTACCTGTCGCTCGATCCTGGAAACTTCGTGGCGCGAGCCAATCTCGGCGCCGCGCTCGCGCATCAGGGCAGGTACTCGGAGGCTATTGGCGAATACGAACAGGCGCTCAAGGTCCGCCCCGGCAATCCCCAGGTGGAGCTGAACCTGGCGCTCGCGCATTATAAAGCGATGCAGCTCGCTAAGGCCGTGCGCGAACTGGCGCTTCTTCATGCCGCCGAGCCTGGGAACTTGCAAATCGGGCTGCTACTGGGGGATTGTTACTTCCGGCTCGGAGAGGATCGCAAAACCGCGGAGCTGCTCGAGCCGCTGGAAGCCGCGCATCCGCAGGAACGAGCGCTCGATTATCTGCTCGGGCTGGCGCTAATCCGTGACGGGCAAATCACGAAGGGAGAGGTCCTGGTAAACAAAATCTTGAGTGACGGCGATTCCCCCGAGGCGCACTTGATGCTGGGGCAGGCGCGCCTCGCGGTCAACGACACGCCGGGGGCGATGGATGAGCTCGCCCGAGCGCTCAAGCTCGATCCAACGATTCCTCTCGCTCACTGGCTTTACGGCAAGGCGCTGCTCCAGTCCGGCCATCGCGACGAAGCCATGCAGGCTTTTCGGCAGGAGCTGGCAATCGACCCGAACGAATTCGAACCCAATCTCTACGCAGGGGCGCTTCTGAACGAAGGACAGCAGTACGCACAGGGGCTCGCGTACCTCCACCGCGCGCTCCGGGTACGGCCCGGCTCGCCGCAAGCCCTCTATCAGATTGCCGTCGCGCAGTTGGGAGAAGGAAATTTGACGGCGGCCCGGAAAACGCTCGAGGATTTAGTCCGCGCAAATCCCACGTTTGTCGAAGCTCACGTTTCGCTGGCGGGCGTATACTACAGGCTTCATCTCAAGCAGGACGGCGACCGCGAACGGGCGCTGGTCGCCAAGCTGAACGCCGAGATTCAGGCCCGGCGGGCAACGGAGGGACTGAAGAGCAGCTACGATGGAACGGCGGTGCTGCCTGGGGGGAAGGGACCGAATCCTCCGTCCGGCGGCCGGGCCACCCGCAGGCCCGCCGCGGCAGGCCGCGAGCGGCCGTCTGGGTCTCAGTGAGGCATGATTATCAGGATTCATCCGGCAGTGGTGGCGCCGTGCCAGTCTGCGGTGCCGGCTTCAGTCACCCCCGCGGAAGCGGGGGTCCGGTTCTCGCGCGAACGCCTGGATTCCCGCTTTCGCGGGAATGACAGTCTACCGCGCGGGCGCTGAAGAGAGGCATGTTCTCTCCGCCGGAACCGTGTCGATAATCGGATAGTGAGGATTACAAATCATAGTGACAGCATCTTCTTGTAGCGCCGGTGTCCTCACCGGCGTTTTTCGGCGCTCGGTACAGCGCTGCTACGGGCCTCGCGGCGCGCGCAACCTAACGAGTTCACAACACTGGTTCGTAACGGCTGAAGACGCCGGCACGATCGGAGGAGGATCTAATGAAGTTTTCACGCTGGCTCTTTCTTATCGCCGTAGCGTTTCTGGCCCAGGGTTCAGCGAAACTCCTGGCGCAGAAATACACCGGCAAGCCGTTCTCGGCGACCGCCGTGACTTTGGCCACGGGAGATGAGATTCCGATCTACGTGGACGGTCAGCGCATACGGGCTGACCTCCGCAACCCGCAGTTGGGGACCACCTACGACTACACATTGTTCGACCGCCGCAAGGAGTATCTGTTCACCCCGAGCGATACCAAGAAGTGCACGGCACAGGCGCCGCAGGAACAGAGCGTCGAAGACGCGATTGGAACGTATTCGTGGCCGCTCGCCACGTTCCAGCCCTCAGCGACTACAAAGGTGACGCCGCTCGGCACGGCGCGCCTGAACGGTCTCGAGTGCGCCCTCGAAGAGGTCGTCTCGACGGACAGTTCGGGACAGACGAAGTTCAAAGTGTGGTTCTCGAAGGATCTCGGCTTGCCGCTGCAACTGCAAATCTTTACCCCGTCGGGCGAGGTTTCAACGCGCCCGGTGCTCAAAAATGTCCATCTTGGCCCACCCGCGCCCGCACTCCTCCATGTGCCCGCAAGTTGCGGTACATAGGCTGCATTAGGCGTGAGTCTTGATCACCAGGCTTGATTCGAGGCAGAAGGGAGCGCAGATCAATCGCCGAGTTTTCATCACCTTAACGGTCGCGCTGTCTTTGTCCCTCAGGCTCGCCGCCCAAACGATCACGGCCAATTTTCCTCGTAGCAACTGGCAGCCTACCGAAGCCCGGCCCGGTGCTCGCTACTTGGGCGATGCCGTGTGCGCGAGCTGCCACCCTTCCGAAGCTCGAACTCAACCGCGCACGCCAATGGGCAGGGCGCTTGAGCGCGTCTCCGATTGCGCGATCTTGCGGGCGCATCCCGTTCTCTCGGTTCGGCTAGGACGGTATACTTACCGGATCGCCACGCGCGGCGCTCACAGCATCTACACGATCTCCGACGGCGCGTCCGCCTTTTCCGCTCCCATCGAGTGGGCGTTCGGACAGGGGCAGGCGGGTCAGACGTACGTCTATCAGCGCGAGGGAAGCTTTTACGAGAGCCGCGTCAGCTTCTTCAATGACACGCAATCGCTCGATTTAACGCTGGGCTATAGCGGCACGCGTCCGCGCAATGTCGTTGAAGCGGCGGGGCGCCGCATGTCCCCGGATGAAGCCCATGACTGCTTTGCCTGCCACTCGACCGCATCCGTCAGCGCCAGCGGTTTACAACTGGATCATTTCATGCCGGGCGTGACGTGCGAGGGTTGCCACGGCCCAGGCGCCGCGCACGTCGCGGCAATCAAGGCCGGAAACCTGAAGTCGCCGCACATCTTTGATCCCGGCCGGCTCGATACGCAGGACCTCTCCGATTTCTGCGGCTCCTGCCATCGAAGCTGGCAGCAGGTTGAAATGATGCACTTGCAAGGGATCGCCGACGTCCGCTTTCAACCGTACCGCCTGGCCACCAGCCGGTGTTTCGACGCCTTGGATTCGCGCATAAGCTGCTTGGCTTGCCACAATCCTCACGACCCAGTGCGCACCGACGCGGCCTTTTACGACGCCAAATGCCTCGCGTGCCATCACAGGGCGGAGAAGACTCATGCCGCGGTTCGCGCCACAGCCCGCGTCTGCCCCGTCAGCCGCAGAAACTGCGTGACGTGTCACATGCCGAAGTACGCGCTTCCGGGGGCGCACTACAAATTCACTGACCATGACATCCGCATCGTTCGAGCCGGCCAGCCGTACCCCGATTAGCGCCGCCACGGATGTTCCTTGACAGCGCGCGATCAGACGGGCAAAGCTTGATCTTATGCCCCACCCGCACCACCCATTTCTCTCGCCCGTCACCATCGTGCTTTTAGTGGTGCTCGTCCTTTTCGTCGGCAGCCAGATCTTCTGGTTATGGAAAATTCGCGCGTGGAAGCAGCGCATTTTTCGCGAGCGGGCACCGCGCGTTGCACTTGATGCCGCGGGCATCCTCGTCTACGCCGTCTTAGTGAGGTACGGATTATTCGGCATCTGGCACGGGTCGAGTCCCACCCATCTGACGCTTTACGCAGCCTTGCTCAACGGACCGTGGGCGTGGTGGTTTTTTGGCTCGGTGATCGGGTTCCTTGTTTACTTGATCGTGCGATGCGCGGGGATCACGGTGAATGCCGCGTTGTGGCCGTTCGAGGCGGGCCACCGCCGCTTGACCTCCGGCAGCACGAAGACGAAGGGCGCATCGGCTCCAACGGTTCCGGGTACTTCTGGTTTGTCACTTGCCAGCCGACGCCGCTTTTTCCGTCAGACGGCGACGGCGCTCGGCGCCGTGCCCTTCGCCGCCAGCGCGTACGGCATCCTCTACGGCCGCCTCGACCTGAAGATCACCAATCCGCGCATTGTGCTTCCGCATCTGCCGAGCGCATTCGAGGGCTTTCGCATCCTGCAGCTTTCAGATCTCCACATCGGGCCGTTCATGACGGCGAGTGAGATTCGCAAGGTGGTCGAAATCTCGAATCGCCTCCGCGCCGACCTCGTGACGCTGACGGGCGACTTCGTGACCTGGGACGCCAAGACGCAGTACGCAGTGGTCGACGCGCTCTCCGGGCTCAAGGCTCCGCACGGCGTGGTGGGGTGCCTCGGTAACCACGAGATCTGGACGCACACCGAAGACTCGATTACGGCGTTGTTCCGGGCGCGCGGCTTCCGCATCCTGCGTCAGGAGAGTGCCGTGGTCTCCCAGGACCGTGACTTCATCAACCTCATCGGCGTGGATTACCAAACGCATTCACGCTATGGCCACCACGGCGCGGGGTACGTCAGTGAATACCTCGCCGGCGTGGATGCGCTGATGATTCCTGGCGCCGTCAACATCCTCATGAGCCATAATCCCAACACGTTTGACCACGCGGCCGAGCTGGGCATCGACCTCAGCCTTGCCGGGCACACGCACGGCGGCCAGGTCTCCCTCGAATTCGTCGATATCAATATCTCGCCCTCGCGTCTCGTGACGCCGTACGTTGCGGGTTGGTTCGAGAAGGGGCGCGGCCAGCTCTACGTCAACCGCGGCATCGGCACTATCGGACTTCCCATGCGGATCGGAGCGCCGCCCGAGATCACGGTTTACCACCTCACGCGACGTGCGTAAGGAAGTTGTAGCGGCCAACTGTGTTCGCCGAATCCCCGGCGATCCCTTCCTGTGTTAGGGTAGTCTCCGATCGGCGCTGCACCGTGCAGATTGGCGGAGGTTTTGTGCCAGCTCGCGTTTCGGATTACTACCAAGCCAACCGGCAGAAGTTTCTGGACGGCCTCACCAGCTTGCTCAAAATCCAAAGCGTCAGCACGCTGCCCGAGCACAAGCCCGACGTGCGGCGCGCGGCGTCGTTCCTGGGGGGCGAACTGCGCTCCCTCGGGATGACGCGGGTTGAAGTCATTCCCGGCGGCGAGTCGCAAAATCCGCTGGTGTACGCGGAATGGCTTGGCGCCCCTGGCAAGCCCACGCTTCTGCTTTACGGGCATTATGACGTCCAGCCCGCCGATCCTCTGGACGAATGGCATTCTTCCCCGTTTGATCCCGTCGTCCGCAACGAAAACATCTACGCCCGAGGCGCTTCGGACGATAAGGGCCAGATCTACCTGCTGATAAAAGCGGTCGAGGGGTGGCTCAAGAGCGAAGGCCGCCTGCCGATCAACGTCAAATTCCTGATCGAAGGCGAGGAGGAGGTAGGAGGCGAGCACATCGAAGCTTTTGTGCCGAAGAACGCGCGCTCGCTGCGCGCCGACGCCGCGGTGATCTGCGACACCGAGATGTTCGCTCCCGGCTTGCCCACGCTCACCACAGGGTTGCGCGGACTCATCTACACAGAAGTCGAGGCGCGGGGCGCATCCCATGACCTGCATTCCGGGTTATACGGCGGCGCGGCGCCGAACCCGCTTCAGGCCCTGGCGGAAATCATCTCGGCGCTGAAAGGCCGCGACGGCAAGGTTCGCATCCCTGGCTTTTACCAGCGCGTCGAGCGTCCGAGCGCGAAAGAACTCGCGGCCTGGAAGCGCCTCCCGTTCAAAGAAAAAACATTTCTGAAGAAGGAGGTTGGCTCGCCCGCCCTGGCCGGCGAAAAACGTTTCGGCGTGCTCGAGCGGCTTTGGGCGCGGCCCACCCTCGAGGTGCACGGAATCCGCGGCGGGTTTACGGGAGAAGGCGCCAAAACGGTGATCCCGGCGGCGGCCACAGCAAAGATCAGCATGAGACTGGCGCCGGCCATGCGTCCCGAGGAAACAATTCGGCAGTTTACGGCGGCGGTGAAGAAGCTCACGCCGCGCGGCATCGTCACTCGAGTGCGCGTGATCAGCGCCGCACCCGCTTCGGTTGTGAGCACGGAGAACCGCTACATCCAGGCGGCGGCGCGGGCGATGGAGGAAGTCTTTAAGAAGAAAACGGTCTACATGCGCTCGGGCGGCTCGATCCCGATCGCGGGGCTTTTCGCGAAGCACCTCAAGACGCCCGTGGTGATGATGGGCTATGGACTGCCGGATGACAACCTGCACGCTCCGAACGAAAAATTCCACCTGCCCAATTTTTACGGCGGCATCGAAGCCGTCGGGCGGCTTTTCGAACTGCTCGGCGGGTGAGTGATAAGCTGGTAGCAGCGCCGCTCAAGTGACGACAAGCTCAGAGCCGGCGCCACACCCGAAATGATCTGAGATGTTCGGGAGGTGCGACGATGCGAAACCAGACGCGGGGGGCCGGACTCTTCATTTTTTCCTGCTGCCTGCTGTGCGCCGCGTTCACCGCGGTCAGCGGCGCCGCAGCAACGGCGCGCTTGGGGCATATCCACTTCCCGATCTCTTGCGGGGCCGCAGCCCAGGCGGATTTTGACGCGGGCGTGGCGCTGCTCCACTCGTTTCAGTACGACGAAGCGACGCAGGCATTTCACCGCGTAGCCGGGCAGGATTCCCATTGCGCGATGGCGTACTGGGGTCTCGCGATGTCGCTTTACCAGCAGCTTTGGGGCTGGCCCTCGGACGCGACCCTGCGACAAGGCGAAGCGTACGTGAAGGAGGCTCAGCGGCGGAACGCAAAGACAAAGCGGGAACGGGAGTACGTCGCCGCCGCCGCAGCTTTCTACCAGCCGGAGCCGAACCTCAGTCACCTCGCGCGCGCGCAAGCTTACTCGAAGGCTCTCGCGCAGGTCTATCGCGACAACCCTGACGACGTGAACGCGGCAGCATTCTACGCATTGTCGCTGGTGGCGCTCGCCCAGGATGGCGGGAAAGACCTCGCGAATCGTAAGCAGGCGATTGCCATATTGAATCCTTGGTTCGCTCGCGATCCCGACAACCCCGGCGTGGATCATTATCTCATTCATGCGTCGGACACGTCCCAACTCGCGCGATATGGACTTGCTGCGGCGCGCAACTACGCTCGGATCGCTCCCGGCTCGGCGCACGCACTGCACATGCCATCCCATATCTTCACCCGGCTCGGATATTGGCAGGATTCCATCCGCTCGAATATCGCTTCCGCCGCAGCCGCCGAGCAGGCGACCCAGTCGGGGCGCGACAACGAGTGGCAGTACCAGGTCCATGCGCTCAGTTTCCTCGAATACGCATATCTTCAGAGCGGTAGGCAGGCAGACGCTCGCCGTGTGATTGACGAGGTGAAGAAGGTCCCCGGTGCCAGCAAGGCCGTTCTTGCGGAAAATCAGGCGCTGTTCGAGGCGACGTACGATGTCGAAAACCACCACTGGGGCCGCGCTGCCGCGCTGGCGCAGCCGCCGGGGAAGGGCGATCGGTACTACCGGATCGAGATTTACTGGGCGCGCACCGTCGGCGCAGCCCGCGCGGGCAAGCTGGCGGACGCTCGCGAGGACTTTCGTTCCCTGAATGCCGCCTACAATCAGACGCACGGCGGGGCGAACAAACAGAGCAATTCGCCGGAGCCCGGTCGAAGCGTGATGCAGTTAGAAGCCGAGGCGTGGCTGGAGTTCGCGGAGGGACGCCGCAACGCTGCGGTGGATACGCTGCGAAAGGCGGCGGACAAGGAGGACGCGGCGGGTGTGGATAGCCTGACGATGCCGGCGCGAGAGATGCTCGGCGACATGCTGCTTGAACTGCACCAGCCCGCCCCGGCCCTCACGGCATATGAAGTGTCGC
Organism: Terriglobia bacterium; assembly: GCA_050745265.1. Lineage (GTDB taxonomy): Bacteria > Acidobacteriota > Terriglobia > UBA7540 > UBA7540 > RH2-MAG17b. The sequence goes on along the minus strand of JBOGKE010000066.1, from coordinate 24,940 downwards.
TTTCAGAGTCTCCCGAACGGTTTGACGCGCTCGAAGGCGCGGCTCTGGCTGCTGATTTCGCGGGAAGCACCGCCAAAACCCGGTCCTACTATGTGCGGCTGGTGAAGAGCTGCGGTCCGGAGGCAGACCGCGAAGAGTACCGCGAGGCCCGGATCTTTCTGGCCAAGAACTGACGGCCGGGTTGCGCTTAGCCCAGCCGCTGGCGCTGACTTCGCATCTGTAGCGCCCGGCCTCAGAGACCGCGGAAAACCTCTGAACGTGTCATTCTGAGGAGCCGCAGGCGACGAAGAATCTCCGTATTTGTTTGATTGTTAAATACAGAGATTCTTCGCGGAGTTTACCCTGAGCGGAGCCGAAGGGCTCAGAATGACGGATCGAAGAGCTTTTTGCGCAGCCTGTTCAGCCGGGCACACCTGTTTTCCTTGCCGCCCTGAAGGGCGGCGCTACCGCCGTGATTTCAGTTGATTTCAACATCGCCCGAGCCGGTGCGCAGCGTCAGCAGCGGACCTCCCTTGCCGACGACGCCCTGCAGAGTTCCTTTCCGCATCGTTCCCTGGACGGTCACCGCGCGCCGTGTGACAATCCGGCCGGAGTCCGCGTGAGCGTCAATCGTGAACGAAGCGTCGGCAGGAAGCTCGACGGAGACGTTTCCGGAGCCGGTATGGAGGCTCCAGTCGCCCGCCGCGCGGCCCTGCGCCACAATATTGCCGCTGCCGGTTCCGACGCGCAGAGAGCCATTCACGCCCCGCAGGCGGACCGTGCCCGATCCGGTGCTCACCCGCCCGTTTCCGGCGGTGTTCTCGTCGAGAGTGATATCGCCGCTTCCAGTGTTTATCGTGAATGAGCCGGCGACGCCCATCGCGTCGATGCTCCCGCTTCCGGTTCCGAGGTGAACGTCGCCCTTGATGGTTTCCGCGTGGATGTCGCCCGAGCCAGTATTGGCCGTCAGTTCGCTCTGAATGTTCGAGGCGCTGACGTTTCCGGAGCCGGTCACCGACTTCACCGGTCCTTGAATTCCTTCCGCCGAGATATTGCCGGAGCCGGAGGTTTCCTTGAGCTGCGTGTTCGAAGGCGTCTCGATTTCGTAGCTGATGGAGATGTTGTGTCGAAGGTCGGGATCGTCGATCCGCCCAATCCGAATAAAATTGCCGTCCTGCAGGATGGGCGGGTTGGATTCGATGGTTCGGATCTTCGCTTCGGCATTCTCGGAAGATCCGAACAGGCCGTGGTTGTTGGCTCGAATCGTGCCGTGGACGTGAACTGATCGGGAGCTGCCGGGCCTCACCGTAATATTCCCGGATCCGGTCGACACTTCGAGCTCCACGGGACCGGTTACTGGCAGGCTGCGGTCAAACGATCCCTGTGCCCCGGCTTGGAAGCCAGGCGCGCCGAACGCCGCCACCGCGAGGCAGAGTGTCGCGATGACCAACAGCAACGGCTTCGTCCAATGCATTTTCGTTTGCTGGTTCACGTAAGTCCTCCTGCTTCTGAGATAGATTGCCAACGCACGCCCAAATCGCTTCTGGTCAGTCGATGGTTGATGTACGTTCACAGTTTGTCCAAAGTTCCCGGACCGTTAGACCCTCATCGCCGCGAAACGTTAGCCCGACACACGTGTTGCACCGACCTCCAGGGCGGCAGACGCCTGAACGTACCACCGCATCGCGACGCCGCTCAGGACGACCGTAGCATGAGCCGTTTTCGGAACCTGCTAAAATCATGGGCAGGTTCAGCGCCTGGGGAGGCATGCGTTGCCACAGCAGTCGATTGTGACGCTCACCACCGACTTCGGTCTTGCCGACCATTTTGTCGCGACGATGAAGGGCGTGATGTTCGGGATCAATCCGTTGATGACGTTCGTTGACATCAGCCACCAAGTGGCTTCTCACGACGTTTTCGATGGCGCGCTCACGCTTGGCTTCGCGTATTCCTATTTTCCGGCGGGCACGATTCATCTCGTCGTGGTCGATCCCGGCGTCGGCTCATCACGGCGGCCGATTATAGCGCGCACGGCTCAGCACGTCTTTGTCGCTCCTGACAACGGCGTTCTCTCCCTGGTCTACGAGCGCGAAGAGCGCGCGGAAGTGCGGCAGGTTACCTCGGAGCACTATTTCCTGACGCCGGTGAGCAACACGTTTCATGGCCGCGATGTTTTCGCGCCCGTCGCGGCTTGGCTCAGTAAAGGAGTGGAAATCAGCAAATTCGGAGACGTCATCACCGATTACGTGCGCTTCGTTCCGCCCAAGCCCCGGCGACTGGAAGGCGGGCAGATTCAGGGCGCCGTGATCAAGGTGGATCACTTTGGCAATCTGCTCACGAATATCGGCCCCGGCGAGGCGCCCGGACTTTTCGGGAGCGATCCGCCCCACTTCCGGATTGCAATCAACGGACGCGAGATCACGGCTCTGTACACGTCCTATTCAATGGCGAAGCCATCGGAGGTGTTCGCCATCGCCGGCAGCGTCCGCCTCATCGAAATTTGCCAGAACCGCGCCGCCGCCGCGAAAACGCTGAATGCCGTGCGTGGAACCGAAGTCGGGCTGGTCATGGTGAGGTGACGTAGCACGGCGAAGACCTGGGAAGTTCGCCCCCCGCAGACCGGGAAACCTGCGCTAAAATCGATAAGAGACTGACGGCGCCACAATGGACCTAAAAGCTGACGTTCTGCTGCGACGAGCGGGTGCTCCGGGCGACGACGAACGCAAACGATCGATTCTTCTGCTGCTTGCCGCTTCATTCCTCGTTTCGGCCGTCCCGGCACTTGCGTGGGGACCGCAAGCCCACGCGCTGGTGGAGAAGTGGGCGATCCAGACGCTGCCCGCGCCGCTGCGGGGCTACTTCGGGGCGTATCAGAAGGATATTCTCGACCACGTGAATGACCCGCTGCAATGGGAGAAGAAGGATCGCTTTGAGGCGTGGCGCCACTACATTTTTCTCAATAGCTACGGCCGCTTTCCGTATCTGAAGCTGCCGCACGATTACAAAGATGCGGTCGCAAAATACGGAGCGCGCCACGTGGGGCACTCCGGAACCCTGCCTTGGCAGATTGGTGAGTTCAGCCTTCGGCTGACGAACGACCTGCGCGAGCAGCATTGGGACCAGGCGCGAATCGACGCCGCGGTGCTGGGGTTTTACGTGGCAGACGCCCACGACCCGCTCAACACTACCGAGAACGACGACGGACAGCTCACCGGCGAAACGGGTCTGGCGACCCGATTCGGTTCCACCGTGATCCGGCGCTATCAGAATTTCATCCTCTATCGCGCCCAGCCCGCCGCGAAGATCGACGATCCTACGGAATACGCCTTCGAGACGGTGATTGAGGCCAACGTGTGGGTGGATAACATTCTGCTCGCCGACCGAAGATCACGCGACGGGACTCCCGAGTACAATGACGACTACTACGACCGCTTTTATACGGCCGTTAATTCCATCCTGGTACACGAGTTGAGCGGCGCCGCCAGGGACATCGGGTCGTTTTGGTATACCGCGTGGCTGAATGCCGGCCAGCCCGCCGTGCCGGCCCGCTGATGCGATTCCGCGAAACAGAAACCAAAGACCTACCCCCGGCGCCCGCGCATTTCATCCGCGCTCTTCCGAAAACGGAGCTGCACCTTCACCTTGAAGGAAGCATCGAACCCGAAACTCTCCGCGAGCTCGCGCGCTCCAAGGGAAGATTGGGAGAAGCGACCGAAGCCTGGATCCGGGAGCGTGAGGAGACGTCGTTCTGCTATCGAAGCTGCGCGGAATTCCTGAATGCGTTCAAGCTGCTCACGCTTCTGCTCGAATCGCCGCCCGATTATGCGCTTGCGACGACGCGGTTGTTTGAATACCTCGATGCCCAGAACATCCGGTACGCCGAGATCACGCTGGCGGTCGGAGTCATCCTCTGGAAGAAACAATCCGTGCCTGAGATTTTCGAGGCGGTCGCCCGGGCAGCGGAAACGTTCTGCTCGCGTTCGGCATTGCGGGTGAATTGGATCTTCGACGCCATTCGTCATTTCGGAGCGGATCACGCGCGCGAAGTGCTCGGTTGGGCCAAGGTTTATCGGGATCACGGGGTGGTGGCGTTCGGGATCGGCGGAGACGAGCAGCGCGGACCTGCCGGGCTCTTTGCCGGTGTTTATCGCGGTGCCAGGGATGCCGGCCTGCACACCACGGCACACGCCGGTGAATCGGCCGGTCCGGGGAGCGTTCGGGCGGCGGTCGAGCTGCTTCAGGCCGAGCGGATTGGCCACGGGCTCGCTGCAGCGCAAGACCCGCCGCTGATGGCGCTCCTGCGCGAGCGGCAGGTCACAGTGGAAGTGTGCCTGTCGAGCAACGCGGCGACGGGACTTATCGCCGGCGTCCGAAATCACCCACTGCGCCGGTTTCTCGACTTCGGAATTCCGGTTACACTGAATACGGACGATCCGGCGCTGTTTGCCACCAGCCTGGATCGCGAATTCGAGATCGCCCGTTGCGTTTACGGGCTGAGCCCCGACGAAATCGTGGGCATCTTGAAGAATTCGATCCGAGCGTCCTTCAATCCGGACCGGGAGAAACAACGGCTGCTCTTGGGGCTGGAAGAGGCGGCAGCAGCGGCGGTCAACGCGGAGGCGCGCTAGGGCAACGCGCCCGAGCCCGGTTAGTTAAAACGCTGCAAAGCCATGCTCTGCGCCGCCTGGCTGCCTTGAATTGCCACGAGAGGGATAAATGCCAAGAAATTGCCGGGCTATTCTTTTCGATGCAGGCAACACGATCCTCTTCCCTCGCGTCGATGTGTTGGCAGACGAGTTGCAGCGCGAAGGCTACAGCGTGACGGTGGCCGATTTCTACGCTGCCGAGCGCGAGGGCAAGCGCATATTGGACGAGTGGCTTTGGCCGCTGCTGCGCGATGGGAAGGCGCCGCCGAAAGCGGACTACTACTATTGGACCGAATACCTGAAAGCGCTGGTGCGCCGCCTCGATATTCCAGAAGACAAGCAGCAGCAAGCGGGATTGCGGCTTGCGGAAAGATTCAAAGAAATCAACACGTGGTCGCGAATCTTCCCGGATGCTCGCGAATACCTCTGCGCGCTGCGCGACCGCGGGTATGTGCTGGGTGTCGTCTCAAACTCGATGGGTCTGATCGAGCACCAGCTCATCGAGGTCGGCCTCGCCCCCTGCTTCAGCTTTATTCTTGACTCCCACTACGTGGGCTTTGAAAAGCCGCATCCGGAAATCTTTCGCCTCGCGCTTGAGCGCACCGGCTGCGCTCCGTCGGAAGCGCTGTTCGTGGGCGATCTTTATTCCACAGACATAGGGGGCGCTCAAAACGCCGGACTCGAAGGCGTGCTCATGGATTGGGTCGGAGCGTACCCGGATGCTCCCGTGCCCCGGATCACATCTCTACCCGAACTCGACCAGACCCTTTCCCGTTAGTCGCCCCGGAAGCGCCTTTCGTCCGCTAATTCCCGCCGCTCTTCGGAAACCTGTGGGCCGCCGAGCAACCCGTCCCTTAAGCTCACGTCAGAGGAATTGCAGCAGTCCGCCGGACGGGTCGAACTTATGGATACACGATCACGCACGTTTTGCCCAGGGTGGAAAAGCCGCGACCGCCTGCCGTTTCTGCTGGCGCTATGGGTTCTGTTCCCGATCGCGCTGGGCCTGTTCATCTGGTGGTTCGACTCGCACGGCGCGAGACGCCAGGCCGGCGGATATCTCGCGACGTCTTTCATTTATTTCTACATATTCGCCGGAATTTTCGCCCTTTCGATGCCTCTTGCCGCGCCGCGGCTCTTCAGGTTGAGGTTTCCCTGGAACTGGTCCGCTTTCGTCGTCACGGTGGTGGCGCTTTCGGCCTTCGGATCGGCAATCGTCGGTCTCGCGCTGACCGCGGCAAAGCTCCCGGTCGCCATTTATTTTTGGCCGCACTTTGCCAATGAGGTCCTCTTTGACTCTGGGATTGCGCTGGTGGTCTGTTTTCTATTTGTCCAGTACCACCGCATGCGGGTGCTGATCGAACAGAAAGAGCTTGCTCTGCGGACGCAGGAACTTGAGAAGGAGCGCGCGCTCAAACTCGCCTCCGAAGCGCAGCTTGCGTCGCTCGAATCGCGCCTTCATCCGCACTTCCTTTTTAATACGCTGAACTCGGTTTCGGCGCTGACGCGTGAAGATCCTGTGAAGGCCGAGCAACTGATCCAGCGGCTTTCGGCCTTGCTGCGCTTTTCTCTCGACGCCAATGCACGCGGACTGGTGCCGGTCGGCGAGGAGCTGAAAATCGTGCGCGACTACCTCGAGATTGAACAGGCGCGGTTTGGCACTCGGCTCGCCTGCGAGTTCCATGCCGGCGCCGGCGTGGAGTTCCTGAAAGCTCCTCCCCTCACCCTGCAAACACTGGTCGAAAACAGCGTGAAGCATGCCGACGCGCCGCGGCGCGAGGGCGGAGCCATCCGCGTTCACGCCTGGGCCGAGGGCGAGCAATTGCTTCTGGAAGTGTGGGACGATGGACCGGGATTCATCCTCGAAGCGACGCCCAACGGGCACGGCCTCGATAATCTCGCCCGGCGGCTTAAAAATCTCTTCGACGGGCGAGCGTGTCTGCAGGTCGCAAGGAAGGATGGTGGAACTGCGGTCACGGTGGCTCTGCCGAAAATCTTCAACGGAACGGCGGCCAAGCTTTGAGCGCCCCTCGCCGCATCTTTAGCGCCTGCCTGGTGGACGATGAGCCGCTCGCTCTAAAGCGGCTCGCGCGCCTGCTCGAAGAAACGCGGCGGGTGGAAATCGCGGCAGCCGTCACGGATGCCGAGGCCGCTCTCGCATATCTCAGCGCCCATCCGGTCGACGTTCTCTTCCTCGATATCCAGATGCCCGGGCTGAATGGATTTGAGCTCCTCGGCCGCCTCCCGTCAGAGCCGATGGTCATCTTCACTACCGCTTACGACCAGTACGCGCTCGAGGCTTTTCAGGTGAACTCCGCCGATTACCTGCTGAAGCCGGTTGAGCCCGAGCGGCTGGCTCGCGCGCTCGACAAGGTCGAACGGTGGACGCCGAGCTCCGATTCCGGCGCTTTGCACGCGCAACTCGATGCGCTCTTCGCTCACCTCGCGGCCAACCTCGTTCTGCCGGACGGCAGCGTGATGGACAGCATCCCCTCCCGGGTTGGCGGGCATATCCAGTTGCTCGACCTCAATCAGATCACCCATTTCGCCGCTGAGGACAAGCTGACTTACGCCGTCATCGACGGCAAAAGGCGCGTCGTCGACGACTCGATCACGGCCCTCGAGCAGAAGCTTGCCCGGCGGCGTTTTGTGCGAATCCATCGCTCGACGCTGGTGAATTTGTCGTGGGTTAAGGAATTGCACTCCTGGTTCGGCGGCCAGATGGTGGTGCGGCTCAAAAGCGACGACAAGACAGACTTGGTGGTCGCGCGCGACCGCGTGCGCACGCTGAAGGAAAAACTCGGGCTCAAATGACGCGGCGGGCGCCCTGCTCAGAAGATGTGCACGTGGAACGTAAGATACTTCTTGGGAGTCTTGCGAAATACGTCCAGGAACTCCCGCAGCGATTGCGCGCTATCGTTCAGATTGGTGTAGAGCGCGGTGTTCGTTGAGAGCATTCCGAGCGAGCCTTTTCCTGCGGCCATGCGGCCGGTGATCACGTCGATGTTCGAGGCCATCTGATTGAACCGATCGTAGAGCTCGGGATCTTTGATAAACTTCCCCAGTGAGCCTTTCCCGTCGTTGATGCCGGCCATCAGGTCACGCGCCTGCGCCATGGTTTGGTTGAAATTGTTATAAGCCGTCGGGTCATTCATAAATTTGGCCAGCGTGCCGTTTCCGTGCTGGATCTGGTCCATCATCTGGTTCGCGTGATCTACCGTGGCGTTCAGCTTGCGCGCCAGCGCATCACTCGAAACCAGCTCGCCGACGGTGCCCTGGCCGCGCGAGATCTTATTCATCAGGTCCTGCATCTGCCCTACGATGTTGTTCAGGCGGTTGAAGAGCACGGGATCGTAAATGAATTTACCGATCGTGCCTTTGCCCGTCGTGATCTGCTGGGTGACGTCGTTGAGTTTCGCGCCGAGTTGGTTCAGGTTGGCCAGAACTTCGTTCGCATTCTCCTCGATTTTCTGGATGTCGGCCTGCTGCGTCGCCGCCAATTCACCTCCCGGAGGGACGACCGGGGCGGGCGGAGTGCCCCGCGTCACGTCGACGAAGCTCTCACCAAGCAGCCCAAACGTCGAAATGCTCGCCTTGGAATTGGCGCGGACCTCTTTTTGGAAGCGCTTGGAAATCTTCAACACGACTTCGACGGCGCGTCCGGGATCCGTATACCGTGAGAGACGGATTCTCTGGACGTTGCCCACCGGCACACCTGCCAGTTGAACGGCCGCGCCCTCGTGCAGACCCTCTGCCTCGGGGAAATACGTCAAAAGCGTGTAACTGCTTTCGAAGATGTGGGTGCGCCCGCTGATGAAGAAGATGCCCACCACGAGCACCACGAGGGCAATGCCCACCAGCAGCCCTACCCGAAGTTGACGCCATGTGAGCTCCTTGCGCTGAGCCATGTTTCGCCTCTCTTTCAGCAGATATGAACGGACTGCGGTATCCGGGCGTTTGCGTGAGATTCTTCAGGAGATGAAGTTTGCAAGATAAGGATCGCGCGTGTGCGCCCATTCTTCGCGCGTGCCCAGAAAGTAGACCTGCTGCTCCCTGAGCACCATGAACCGCGTGGGGGGTCCTGCTTGGTGATCCACGCGGCGCGCGAGCTTTTCTCCGGAAAATTGAGTGCTCGCGAGAAACAGCGCGTCCTGCACGCGCTGCGTCACCAGGATGGAGGAGACGTGCTGGAAATCCCGCAGCTTCGCAATCAGCACGTTGATCGTGTTCGCAGTGACCGGATCGAGCCCGGCGGTGGGCGAATCGTAAAGCATGATCTCCGGCCGGGTGACGATCGCCCTCGCTACGGAAACGCGGCGCCGCATTCCCCCCGAAAGCTCCGCGGGCATCTTTTCAATTGCGCTCTCCATCTCCACAAATCCGAGCACCTGCCGAACGCATTGTTCGATTCTTTCCTCGTCCTGCTCGCCCGATTCCCGCAGCGGGTACGCAACATTTTCGTACACCGAAAGCGAATCAAAGAGCGCCCCCTCCTGAAACACCACGCCCATGCGCTTGCGCAGCGGATTGAGCTCCGACTCTCTCAGCGGCACCGCGTTCTGGCCATCGATGAAAATCTCTCCCGCATCCGGCTTGATCAGACCGGCGATGAGTTTAAGCAGCACCGATTTGCCGCTTCCCGTAACGCCGAGAAGCATGATCGTCTCGCCGCGGTTCAACTGGAATGAGATGTCCCGGAGCACCTGTGTGTCGCCGAAGGAGATGGAAACACCGCGGGCTTCAATGGGAGGGGCGGGAGACTCGTTCAGTGGCAACGCGCGACCTTCCGGAAACGCCGATCGGGAAAGCTCTCGATGAGCGCCACGGTGCTATCAGTCCCATTCTAACAGGACTTCCGCCGCGAAGCCGGGCTTCGCCGGCGGCGCGCCGCCACTAGGTTTGGTTCAGGCTGTGAAGGTGTACGGCGGATCGAAGTCCGCCACACCCGCATGGCGGCCCGCAATCCACCGCAGAACGTATGCTTGCTTCGGGTCGGTAAGGCCGCCGGAGACAAAGTTGGGTAGGACTTCGAGAAGCGCGTGAGCGCCGAGATCTTTGTAATAGTCAATGTCCGGCTCGACGGCGGCGCAGCTCACGCCGTCGATGGTCCGTGTATTCTTCTCGTGAAAAGTGAGTTGAACGTTGGCCTCGCCGAACTGGATTTGCTTGTAGCTACTCGTCGCTCCCGGGTGGAAGAAATTGGGGTTGACCTCCGGCGCAAACTCCCCCTGCTGAGCGGCGGCCTTCACTTGACTGACGAGCGCGCTGTCAGCCCACGCGTAGAAGCGGTCTTGCGCGGGCGCGAACAAGCCCTGCTCCGGCAGATCGGTCCAGATCAGTTCCTTCAAATAGTCCAAGGGGGCCTTCCCCGCAGGCAAGCGGATGTTCGCCATGGCGGTGGTGAGATTGAGGAAGCACGCGAGAGAAAGCGGCTTCTGCTCCAGAAGCTGCTCGTAGCGGCGCTCGGCCTCGTCGGGACTCGCGGCGCCGTGCGCGAGCAAGCCTGCGACCTTGGGCTCGTTCTGTCCGAGCGCAGACCACGCCGCCGCGGCGAAATTGAACTGTCCCTCTTTCGGCAGGAGCATCAGATCAAGGTTCTGAATCGCCGCGGGCGAAACCGCGACGGGTGTGAAGCCGGCTTGAAAGCAGTTGTCGGCCGAAGCGATCACGGTGTAGTTGTCGCCGAAATTATCGTAGAAGGGCACTTGAAATCGGATATTCGGGGTCGTGTAGAAGCCGCTGGAAAACTGGTTCTGATTGCCATCAATGATTCGGACCAGCAGGTTCTTGACGCCGGCTCCGATCGGCTGCCGCGCGCCGTCGAACACGTTCACCATGATCGTTGCGGTCGAGGGCGCTTGTCTTGTTGCGGTTGCCATTCAGGCATTAGCGCACTGGCGCGGACGTTTGTCAAGCGCGGGCACTCAGGCCCGCTTAGGCCGGTCCGGCGGGGGCGGGAACATGGCGTTCGCCGAGGCAGGTCTGGTTGCGGCCCGCCTCCTTGGCGCGGTAGAGCGCTGCGTCCGCGTTCCGCAGCAGCGATTGATAATCTCCTGGATCGCCTCCCGCCGTAACAGCGACGCCGAGGCTGAGCGTCAAGGGAATTACGACTCCGGATGTTTCGACCGGTTGCGCGCCAACATTCGAGCGAATTCTCTCAGCCTGCTGGAGCCCGCTCGCCGCGCAGCAATCCGGGAGAACGATCACGAACTCTTCTCCTCCGTAGCGGCCGATCGAATCATAGGTCCTGACGGACAACTGCATCCTGCGGGCGACCTCACGCAGGACGTCATCGCCCGCCAGGTGGCCATAGGTGTCGTTCACGGCCTTGAAATGATCGATGTCCGCCATCACGACGGCCAGCGTGCTGCTCGACCGCCCGGCCCGCGCGCATTCGCGCTGCAGCAGGGCGAGGATGCCCGCCCGATTCCACACGCCGGTGAGATGATCGTGAGTGGCTTCGGTGCGCAGAGCCTCGCGAGCCGCGATCAGCTCAGCCTCAAGCTCCAGGATTCGCCGGCCCGTGCGCAGGCGCGCCTGCAGCTCGTGTGCATCGAACGGCTTGGTGAGGTAGTCGTCCGCGCCGGCTTCGAGCCCGGCGACGATGTCCTGCTTCTGGCCCTTCGCCGTCAGCAGCAAGACGTAAACGTAGGCGGGGGATTCCTTTTTTCGAAGCTGACGGATGACTTCGAGACCGTCCATGGATGGCATCATCCAGTCGAGGATCGCGAGCTGCGGATGATCTTCGGCCTGGAGAAGGTTCCAGGCTTCGATTCCGTCGCGGGTCACCAGCACGTCGTAACCCCATTTGGTGAGATGCGCGTGGAGAACGCGGCGCGAAACGGGATCATCCTCGGCAATCAGGATTCGCATCATCAGGCATGGGCCATCGCCGGGAAGGTACACTGAAGCGCCGTCCCGGAGGAGATAACTGATTGTATAACGGCGTGCGGGTATTCACCAAGCGGTAATCAGACGTTCCGGCAGCTCGCCCCGAGCACCATCCTCAGGAGCGCCATCCGCACGAAGAGGCCATTCTGCGCCTGGCGGAAGTAAGCCGCGCGCGGATCGCGATCAACTTCCATGGTGATCTCGCCCACGCGCGGCAGCGGGTGCATCACGATGGCGTCCCGGCGCATCAGGTTCAGGCTCGACTGACCGATCACATAAAGACCGCTGCAGCTTTCGTAGTCGGCAAGGCGGTCGCCAAAGCGCTCCTTTTGGATTCGCGTCTGGTACACCACCTGAACGTGGGGCAACACCTTTTCGAGATCGGGCTCTTCCTCGTACTCGACACCGTGATCGCGAAGATGCTCCAGAATGTCCTCCTTCATTTTAAGCAGCTCCGGCGCTACGAAATAGATCTTCACGCCAGAAAATTTACCCAGGAGATACGAGAGCGAACGCACCGTGCGCCCCTGGGCCAGGTCTCCGACCATCGCGATCTTGAGGCTGTCAATCGCGCCGATCTCCTTTTCGATCGTGTAGAGGTCGAGCAGCGCCTGCGTGGGGTGCTGGCCGGCTCCATCGCCCGCGTTGATGACGGGAATGCCGGAGACCGCTGCGGCGCGCTGCGCGGCCCCCACCTCGAAGTGGCGGATCACGATAAGATCGGCGTAGCCGTTGAGAATGCGAATCGTGTCTTCGAGCGTCTCCCCCTTCGAAACCGAAGAGAACTCCCGCGCGTTTTCAGTGGTGATCACGCGGCCGCCGAGCCGGTGCATCGCGGCTTCGAACGAAAACCGGGTGCGCGTGGACGGCTCGTAGAAGAGAGCCGCCATGATGCGATGTTGGTAATCGTTTACACCCCCCCTGGCCGCGACGTCTTCCATCTCGCGGCTCTGTTCGAAGAGCGAAAGCAGCGTGGGGCGGTCAAACTGCTGTGCCTCGAGGACGTGGTGGAGCTTCATAATTTGTTCACCCGCTCCCGGCGCAAGCGCAGATGCACTCCTCGCCGGAGTTCTCGTTCTCATGCGTCTCCGTTGTCCCAAGTCGTCCCATTCGCCTGATTCGTCTCGTTGTTAGCCTTCCCCAACTCGCGTGTGGAAATGCGTTTGAGGTGTGGCATTATGCCACGCCGCATTGATTCTAAAGGCTTGCTAGGCTTCGTTCCGTCAGTTTACGATTGCGATCGGACTCCCTCACATGCCGACCTCGCGACCCGGGGGCGACGGATACGTCAGGTCCAGCCCTATTTTACCTCACGCGTGTTGAGACGTTGGAGCCGTCTGAGACGTCCGAGACGTTATCAGAGTTCGGTGGCTGCGGCGCCGCGAAGGTGCGACGCGGGCTCAGCCGCGGCGCGGGATTAATCGCGGACGCCGGCGCGCTCGGCAAGTTCGATCAGGCCATCGAGCGGAATCGGCGCCCACGCCGGGCGGTTGTTCAGCTCATAAACCAACTCGTACGTTGTTTTTTCGACGAGCAGGAAATCGAGTAGCGCCCGCAGTGCACCGGAGTCCCTGGGAAGGAACGGAGCGCCGCGAGAGGTTTCAAGATAGGCCCTCAGGAACTCGGCGCCAACCCAATCCCTCCAGAAACGAGCGAAGCGCCTGAGATGTCCCGGCGCCCTCGCCGAGCCGCCGGTCGTTTGCGCCCTGCGGGCAACGGCGGTCGAGGCGGCATAGTGAAACGAGCGCAGCATCCCTGCCACGTCGCGAAGCGGCGAGTGCTTGGCGCGCCGCTCGGCAAGCGGACGCTCCGGTTCACCTTCGAAGTCAATGATCATGAAATCCGTGCCCGTGAAGAGCACTTGGCCCAGATGATAATCGCCGTGCACGCGCGTACGCTCGGCGGTGATCGGGCGCTCCAAGAGGCGCTGAAATCCGTCAAACGCTACATCCCAATGCGCAAGGATGAACCGCGCCTTCTCTTGCGATGCGGTGTCGAGAGACCGCTCTCGCTCCCGCAGCAGGCGGCGAGCCTGATCGGCGAAACGGTTCATTTCGCGCGCCAGCTCGTGCCGATAGGGCGCCGTAAAGGGCTCAGGAGCGAATTCAGGGTCGAGCGTATCCGAAGATAATGCGAGGTGAAGCTCGGCGGTTCGGCGCCCGAGAAGCGCTGCGTTGGAAAGATACTCACCGATCACGTCACGCGCGAGCGCCGGCGGTTCCCCAGCTGTAAGACCTCCCGAGGACTCAACCTCCGGCAAGGCCGCTGGGGGCGCGTCCTTGCTGCTCTCCATCCGCCCCAGGTACGCGTCGAGCATTTCCAGCGTGTACTTCCAGGCATCGCCCCGATTCTCGACGTACCCCTGGAGAACGGCGAGCGTGACGGGCGGCCGCCCTTCGCGCAGGTATTCGAGCGATCCGGCAACCGGCGGCACGTGCTGGAAACCGGCTTTCTCGGTGAGGAAGCGCCCGGTTTCAAAGTCGAGGTTAATGCCTTCCTCCGGGCGGCGGAAGAATTTCAGGATCAATCGGCCACCGTAATTAATGGATGTATTGCTTTGTTCGGCCCTCAGCACGGAAGGTTTGAGCGCGCCGGCGGACGCAGGCAGAAGGTCGCGTATCGCGCCGGCGGCCGTCCCGATGAGTTTGCCGGCAGCGCCTACTACCTCGGTGCGGTCGCGGATGATCCGGAGCAGGAGTTCGGCGAAGGCGCGGTCTTCAAGAGCGTCCGAGAGAACGCCCTCCGGGCTCTGCGGCGCGATAACGAGGTCGCGGGACGGCCCGCCCTCTTCGACCGACGTGCGCTCCGCGAGCGCGACAGTTTTCAACGGGAGAGCGTAACTCTGTTCGCTTGCGGACTGGTAGCGGACCTGGATCAGCAACAGTACGGCTCCGGGGATTTCAAAAGGGATGCACTCGGTGACTTCAACGGAGCGTACTGTTTCGGCTTTTCCGGCGAACCAACGCTTCCCGCTGAGGAACGACTCAAAGGCGGGTGTCATCGACTCCGAGCGGGAGAGCCACGAACGCAAATCGCCGGGCTTGAAGGGTTCGTCGCTCATAACCGTTCTCCCGTCTGGTGCTGTTGGAACTCCCCCGTGATTTAGAGATGCGTTACGCCTTCTTCATCGTCCTTTTTTTTCTCATCGAGCAAGCGCCGCTCGATCATGCGGCGCGCCGCGTCGCGGCCGCCCAGGCCGAAGGCAAGCGCCAGCCCGAGCATGACCGCGCCGAAAGCAATCGAGAACGCGATCAGCACCACCCCGCGCCCGAGGCCGACGCGCTCCAGCGCCATCGTGATGGCGATGATGACAATCAGGAGGCGCACCATGGCGGCCAAAAAACGCGGCGACGGCGAGTTCGCGTTGACAGCCGCCAGGAGCGTAGCGCGTCCGGCAAAGTTGGCGATCAGTACGCCCACGAAGAGGATCAGAATGGCTACGAAGATCTGAGGCAGCAGAAGGAAGAATCGGGCAATCTCTTCGTTCAGCGTCGCAATGCCGAGCGCGTTCAATCCCACCAGCCAAAAAGCCACCCAGAGCACCCAGAAAACGACGCGGCTGAGCAATTCGCTGGGACACGGCAGGCCGGTCTTGGAGAGCAACTGCGTGAAGCCTGTGGTCTCGCTCACCTGGTCGAACCTCGCAAATTGCAGAATCCGCCGCACGATCAGCTTCACGATCCATGCGATGATTCCGCCCACTACGATGATGATGATCATGGCCAGGAGCCGCGGCACGAAGCGGGACACCATTGCGCTCAGGCTGTGCGCCGTTCCCGTCAGGCTTTTGAGCAGGAGATTTCCCATAGTTTCACCTCAAGCTTTAGCGGACCATTTCTCCACCAGGTAGGGCTTCCAGCGTTCGAACTCGCGCTGCAGCGCTTCTCGTCGCCCGCGCAGTTCGGCGAGCGGTAAGCCGCGATTTTCGCGCAGATACGAGCTGACCCGGCCGCGGTAGAGCGGAGTCAGCGCTTGCAGCAGGTGGTCGCGATTCATCACGCGATGATGATAGGAAGCGGCAAACTCGTACACGGTCTTCACCCACAGCTCGTCGGGGAACGGCGTGCTCACTTCCTCGCTCTGCGCGACCCGGAGGATCTCATTGAGAATGTCCGGCGAAAGGATCTCGGCGAGGATTCCAGCGATCTCGGGCGTACCATTGCGAAACATCTCAAAGGCTTTTTTGCGGTTGACGCGCAGCGGGGCGAGATCGATTTCGCTGGGGAAGCCAAAGAGAGGGACAGTCTCGATGGTGGTCCTCCCTCGCCAGGAGTTTTCGTAAGTTTCGAGCGAGCTGAACAGCGCGCCGACGACGTGCTGAATAGTTTCCGCGAGGCCGGGGCCCGAGTTTCTTCCGGCGTGAGTTTTCGGCCCGAGAAACGACTGTCCAATGTGGAAGTTGCCAGCCAGAGCGCTCGCGGTGATCCACATGAAAGCTCCGGCACGCATGAAGTCTTCCTGCCACACGTCCTGAGCCAGAAAGTGGCGCGCCAAAGCTCCCGAAAAGCCAAGCTCGTCCGGCGACGGCTCCTCGATGGCATAGCCGTACGCCGCGCCCAGCATCGGGGCGAGCACGTTGCGCACGAGCAATCCTTCAAACCGGTGCCGCTGGTAAACGGGCGAGAGGAGGTCAAACCCATCGCGGTAAACCGGGCGGATGAGGGCTTCGATCCATTCCGGCGTAATGCTGGCCGAGTCCGGAGATACCACCGCGCAGGCTTTAGCGCGCAGGAGGTCGGCCGCCGCCATCAGAAGACGCAGCGCTCCGGCCTGGCCGCGACCGGGATGATAGCTCGCCGTGATCGTTCGCGCGCTGCGCAGCGGGCTTGACGCCAGAAAGCTGCGGTAGTCGCGCACGGCGGCCGCCTTAACGAGGTCGACTGTGCCGTCGCGAGAGTCGGCGTCGGCATTCATCAGCACCGTCCGCTCGCGGGAAAAGTACTTCACCAGCCCGACCTGGACAGCGCTCACGACGTGCTCGATTGTTCGAGCGTTGTCGGCCGTCGGAACGCACACGAGTACGTCCACTTCCCCGGTGGCGGTGAGCTGGCGCAGAAAATCGTCAGAGACAATGCTTTCCAGAAGTCACCCGCGGCAAGATCCGAGGAGCGCCCGCGACGCCGGTGCGGGACGTTGCGCCAAGCAAACGATGGGCTCAGGGCGCCGGCTTCAGGCCTGGCTTTGCGACGGATCAAATTTGCCGCAGCCGGAACCAATAAAACTGGTAGGGTCCGAGCGTCAGCAGATAGGGCCTCTGATCGATTCGAGGGAACGGATTGCCGCCGGACATTTCGACGGGAACATACCCTTGAAACCGGCTGAGGTCCAATTCGACCGCTTGCGCCGAGCTGGCGAGGTTGTTCACGGCCAGAACCTTCTCGTCTCCCAATTGCCGAATGTACGCCAGGGCGTGGTGGTTCTCCGACTTCAAAAATTCGAGCGAGCCGCGCCCGAACGCTCGTGTGGACTTGCGAATGCGGATGGTACGCTTCATCCAGGAGAGCAGCGAGTTCAGGGAACGCTTCTGGGATTCAACGTTGATGCCCTGGTAGCCATAGAGGGGATTCGAGACCAGCGGCATGTAGAGCCGCTCGGGATCGGCATTGGAAAACCCGGCGTTCCATCCTCCGTTCCATTGCATCGGCGTGCGAACGCCGTTGCGGTCGCCGAGATAAATGTTGTCTCCCATCCCGATTTCGTCGCCGTAGTAAATAATGGGACTGCCGGGAAGCGAAAGCAGCATCCCGTTCAGCAGCTCGATGCGGCGCCGGTCGTTCTCCATGAGCGGCGCCAGGCGGCGCCGGATGCCGACGTTCAGCCGCATGATGCGGTCGTTGGCGTATTCGTCGTAGAGGTAGTCGCGCTCGACGTCGGTCACCATCTCGAGCGTCAGCTCGTCGTGATTGCGCAGGAACGTGCCCCACTGGCACGTCTCGGGAATCGGCGGCGTCTGCTCCATGATCTCGAGTATCGGCTTTCGATCCTCCAGCCGCACCGCCATGAACATGCGAGGCATCAGCGGAAAATGGAAGGCGACGTGGCACTCGTCTCCCTGGCCAAAATAGGCCCGCACGTCCGAGGGCCACTGATTCGCTTCCGCGAGCAGGAATCGTCCGGGATACGATTCATCGAGCCGGCGCCGGAGCCCGCGAAGCACCGAGTGGGTTTCCGGGAGATTCTCGCAGTTGGTGCCCTCGCGCTCGACCAGATAAGGCACCGCGTCCAGGCGAAAAGCGTCTACACCCAAATCGAGCCAGAACTTCATAATCTTCCAGGCTTCTTCCGGCACCTCCGGATTATCGTAGTTCAAATCGGGTTGGTGGCTGAAGAATCGGTGCCAGTAATACTGGCTGGACTCCGGGTCCCACGCCCAGTTCGATTGTTCAGTGTCGGTGAAGATAATCCGGGCGCCGGAATACCGTTCGCGCACATCGCTCCAGACGTACCAGTTGCGGTACGGATTGTCGCGCGAAAGTCGCGCCTGCTGAAACCAGGGATGCTGGTCCGAGGTATGGTTCAACACCAACTCCGTCAGCACGCGCAAGCCGCGCCGGTGAGCTTCGTCAAGGAACAGCTTGAAGTCGTCCAGCGTTCCGTAAGACGGATGGACGTCCGTGTAATTTGAAATGTCGTATCCGTCATCCTTCAGCGGTGAAGGATAAAACGGGAGCAGCCAGAGAATCGTCACCCCGAGCTCCTCGAGGTAATCGAGTTTTTCAATCAGACCGCGGAAATCCCCGATGCCGTCTCCGTTGCTGTCTTTGAAGGCGCGCACGTGAACCTCGTAAATCATCGCGTCTTTGAACCAGACGGGATCGTCGGGATATCGGTTCGGGTCTGCCATGGGTGGGGGTTACGGATGCTGCCGTTCTGCCTTGCGCTTTCTTTGCGGCTTGGCGTCTTTGCGAGAGGCTGTTGGTTCTTTCACAGCCCCTCAGTGGCTCACGGCCGCACCAATAAATCGCGCACAAACGAACCAACGCCCTCGCGGCAACCATGGCGAGCCGGCATCACATGTAGTAGTCAAAATCGTTCTCCGTTCGGACGTAGCGCCGGATGCGAAACACGTGGGCGGGGATTTTCGCCGGGTCAAGCTGGATGAAGTTTCGAGCGCCGTGCCAGAGATAGTGGGCGCCCGTCAGCAGGTCTTCTACCTGAAAAGAAGCGCGCGAATCCAGATCAAACTCCTCCAGCCGCAGCGTCACCCATCCCGATTGAACATAACGATAGTCGAGGTTCACCAGCACCAGAACAGCATTCGAGCGGTCCTCCGTCCGCTTGCTGTACGCGATCATCTGGCCGTTATCGACGTCGTGAAAACAGAGGCCGGAGTCACTCTGCAGCGCCGCGTTCTCCCTGCGGGCCCGATTCACTCGCGTGATCAGTTCGCTCAAACTCCCGGGCCGGCGCAGATCCCAATAGCGAATTTCGTACTTCTCCCCGTTCAGGTATTCCTCCGACCCGGGCGCGATCGGCGCGTTTTCGCACAACTCGAAGGCCGGTCCGTAGATTCCGTAATTCGCTCCGAGCGTCGCCGCCAGCACCAGGCGCGCGATAAACGCGGGTCTGCCGCCGTACTGCAGGTACTCGTTCAAAATGTCCGGAGTGTTCGGCCACAAGTTCGGGCGGAAGTACTCCGCCGTGCTGGGGAGTTCAGTGAAATACTCGGTCAGCTCCCCCTTCGTGTTACGCCAGGTGAAGTACGTGTACGACTGCGAGAAGCCGAGCTTGGCGAGTTGATTCATCACCTTCGGCCGCGTGAATGCCTCAGCGAGAAAAATGACGTCGGAATCGCGCGCCTTGACCTCACCGATCAGCCATTCCCAGAAGGCGAACGGCTTGGTGTGCGGGTTGTCGACGCGAAAGATCCGCACTTCCCGCTCGATCCAAAACAGCACAACGTCTTTGAGCGCTCCCCAAAGTCCGCGCCAGTCGTCGCACTCAAAATCGAGCGGATAAATGTCTTCGTATTTCTTCGGCGGATTTTCCGCGTATTGAATGCTCCCATCCGGGCGGCGCAGGAACCACTCCGGGTGCGATTCGGTCCAGGGATGGTCGGGCGAGCACTGGAACGCGATGTCGAGGGCCACTTCGAGCCCGTGCTCTCGCGCTTTCTTTACCAGGCGCACGAAGTCCTCGATCGTGCCGAGCTGCGGGTGAACCGAAGTGTGGCCGCCTTCCGCGGCTCCGATCGCCCAGGGGCTTCCCGGATCGGCGGGGCCGGCCACGGGCGAATTGTTTTTTCCCTTGCGATGCGTGCGCCCAATGGGGTGGATGGGCGGGAGGTACAGCACGTCAAAACCCATCGAAGCCACGTAAGGCAGGCGGGCTTCGCAATCTTCGAACTTTCCGTGAAGGCCGGGAGAGCTAGCGGACGAGCGGGGAAACATTTCGTACCAGGCGCTGAATTGCGCCTTTTCGCGATCCACGAGCACCCGCAGCGGAGGCTCGTAGGTTGAGACCGCCCGCCGGCTCGCATGACGGTGCATGAGCGCCGCGAGATCCTCATCCAAAGCGGCCCGCACCGCGATTTGCAAATCCGCCGCGTTTACTTCCGCTAGCGGTGAGGCGCCGCTTTCGCCGCTCTTCCCGCCTGCGTGCGCCGGCCGCACGTTGAGCGCGGCCTGTCTCAGCTCTCTCGCGTCACTGCTTGCGCCCGCGCGATCTGCGAACTCGGCCGCGGCCTCGACGCGCAGCGCGCCCGCGCGCAAATTAACTGAGACGTCCTGCGCGGCGCCGGCCTTCTTGGCAAGATCGCGCCGCCACGAGCCGAACTCATCCACCCAAGCCGCGATGCTGTACTCGTAAACGGCGGGGCCCACCACCACGAAGCTGCCGCTCCAGCGGTCGTTCTCGAGCTTCGTCATCTCCGACTCGAGCCACTCGTCCTCCCCGTGTTTTCGATAGCGCACCGCGCCGCGAAGCAGATCGTGCCCTTCGGCAAGAATGTCAGCCGTCACGGTAACCGTCCCGCCGGAAACCCGCTTGATGGGAAACCGTCCTCCGTCGATTTGCGGCTCGACTTGGGTGATCACGACCCGCGATGGAGCCGGCCTCCTCGAAACCTCTTCGGCTTGCGCCAATTGATTTCTCCCGGGAAGGAAAGGGACGCTGGATTTCACTTGCCGCACGTGAAACGTCGCTTAGAATGCGGGCCGCTCCGCATGACCCGAGCATTCCATCGCGCACACTGGAGACAGTATGTTCAACTGCGATTTTAGCTTACGGGGTGGGTAGCGGCAAGAAGGCGGCGGGCCGCCGTCTTATTTGGGGCGAGATCGGCGACGCGTCCGCTTGGCGACGCAAAGCACGAGGAGGCACGAATGGCGGACAACCTGTTTCAATGAGCGGCGATACAGTCGGAGTGGAAGCGGTTGCGAAACGGCGCGAAGGAACTCAGGGTGAGTTCCCGGTCGCTTTCGGGAGCCGGAGCTTGCGCCCCGCCAGAAGCGGAATCGCTTCGAAGCGCGGGCGGCGCCGGGTGGTTTCCTCGCGCCAAGCGAGCGGCGATGCCTTCACGAATCTGTTAACGTCGACGCCCGCTTCGCGCAGAATTGCTCGGAGTGTTCCTGCAGCCATGTCGCGGCTGTGATGGGGCAGCGTCACTTTGCGACCCGTCGCCGCGTTCCGCCACGCTTCGTGACTGCCCGCCCTGGACGGTCGAAGGTGAAGCCCAACGCCCGTAATTTCCGCGCTACATCCCGGTACTTGAGACCGCCAAGGCGTCCCATCAGCAGACGCCAACAGGAATGAGCAAATCGAGTGGCGGTTTGCGGAGCTTGGCAAAGACGGGCGGTAAAAGGTCGCCATGCTCGATGCAGGATTCAACAATCCTTCGGGTCAATCCTTGGGCGATCTCAGCCGCCTCCGTAATGGTCCTGCCTTCGGCGACCAAGCCGTGCACATCCGCACTGGTCGGGGCGCTGGCCCTACAAAGTGGGCTTGCGTGCGGCGACCCAAAACGCATCGAATCGCGCCTTTTGCGATGTGTGCGGCCCTGGAAAACCGCACACAGGGCAAAGACCAGCCCTGTGTGCGCCACCCAAACTTTTTCACCACTTTCGTTGATGCTACCGCAGTCTATCCCGCGCCGTCGAGCGGATCAATCGCAACCGAGGCCCGGCGCCGCCATGATTCCAAACCTTTCTCCGCAAGCTGGACACCTTTCGCGCCTTCGAGAAAATCCCAGCGAAAAGGCTCGTTTTCCACGACCGCGCGCAGAAACAGCTCCCATTGTTGTTTGAACGCGTTCTCAAAATTTGCTTGGTCCGGCACGCGCTGCCAGCCGTCGAAATAGTTCAGCGGGCTGGGAAGGTCGGGGTTCCAGACGGCTCGCGGCGTAGCCGCGTAGGGTTGGATATAACACTCGCGCAGGCCCGCCACGGCAGAACCCTTCGTGCCGTCAACCTGGATCGTCAGCAGGTCGTCGCGCCGCACGCGCGTGGCCCACGACGAATTAAATTGCGCAACAATCCCGCCCTCGAGCTCGAACGTCGCGTACGCGGCGTCCTCGGCCGTGCAGCGATATGACCTGCCACGCTCATCCCAGCGCTCGGGCATGTGGGTTGCGCCGAGACACCAGACGGATCGCACCGGCGCAAAAAGGTTGTCGAGGATGTAGCGGTAGTGGCACAGCATGTCGAGGATCAATCCGCCGCCGTCCTCTTTGCGATAATTCCAGGAAGGGCGCTGAGGCGGCATGAGGTCGCCCTCGAAAACCCAGTACCCGAAGTTGCCGAGCACCGATACAATCCGCCCAAAGTAGCCCGTTTCGCGAAGCGCTTTGAGCTTCAGCAGGCCGGGCAGCCAAAGCTTATCCTGCACCAACCCGTGCTTCACGCCGGCCGACTGCGCCAGCCGGTAGAGCTCAAGGGCCGTCTTCAAATCTCCCGCCAGCGGCTTTTCGCAATAGACGTGCTTGCCGGCGGCAATCGCCTTGCGCACGCTCTCAGCGCGGCGGTCGGTAGTCTGCGAATCAAAATAGACGGGGAACTCGCGGTCGGCGAGGGCGCTATCCAGATCGGTGGTGTAGGGCAGCCCGCCGAACTGGCGCGAGATTGCTTCCAGCTTCGCGGCATTCCGCCCGGCGAGCAGCGGGCGCGGCATCACAGTCTGCCCGTCGTCAATTTTCGCGCCGCCCTGCGCGATGATCGCGGCGATCGACCTGCCGAGGTGCTGATTGAGTCCCATGCGCCCGGTAACGCCGTTCATGATGATGCCGAGGGTGTGAGCCTGATTCGCGCTCACGATTCGTTTTCCTCTTTCCGGGCGTACTGAGGCTGCGCGCCCGCGGGCAACGGAGGCGCGTCGACTCCCGCGCGCGGCAACGTTCCTTCAAGCTCCTGGCGCCAGTGCGCCACATCCCCCGCCGGCCCGTAACAGTAGATCAGGCGCAGCGCGGTCGAGCCGGTGTTCGTCAGTTGATGAAAAACTCGCGGCGGAATGTACACCGCCTGACCCGCTCGCAGCGGAGCCTTCTCCGCGCCCAAGCACATCTCGCCCGAGCCTTCCAGCACAAAATATATTTCCTCCTGCTCCTGGTTGTGCCAGGGTACCTGGCCACCTCCCGGTTCGAGCACCGAAACGCCCATCGAGAAGGCCTTCGGCTGGATTGCGCTCGCGCCGCCGGCGACGTTCTGCGTCCGGCGGCGGGCCGGATAAAATCGCCCCGTGACTTCGAATAAGTCGGTAGTGATCATTCGAAACCTTCCCGCATCGGAACTCCGGCACCCTGATGAAGCTTCGAACTGAGAGTCTATCATGAAGCATGCTGCGGCTCGGCCGCGGGAAGGAATGAGCAACGAATCGCACCTCACCGCGGATTTTTCCCGCAGAGTCTTCTCGAGCGATGGCATTGCGCGCCCTCGAACCACCAAGAGTATAATCGAGCAAGCTGCCGACCGGTCTCCAGGAATCCGGATTCACCTCGCGGAGTGGCATGACCGCGAGCAGAGCCAGCGAGATCTTCATCGTCGCAGAGATTGGCGCCGGCGCGTTGGAAGCCGGTCGCAAAACCCAGTGTAGTGCGTCGTAAACGGCTTTACAGTGGCGCCGCCGTTCAGAGCCTGCCCCGAGTGAGCGAAGGGGCGCCAGATGCCGGGCGGAAGACTCCGTGGGATAGCTCGCATCTGTAGAGCTGGGCTTCAGCCAGGCACACCTGTTTCCTGATATCTGCCGCCCTGAAGTGCGGCGCTACACGGCTGCCGGCAAAGTCGTCGCGCAGAACCTAGAAGCCCGGCACTACTTCGCGGACGGACCAGACTGAATTTAACCGAGCGTCAGATGCACGGCACGAGAAGCGTGGCTTAGAGAGGAATCATGGAACTCCGTAAAGACCCCATCACGATGAGCTGGGTGATTGTGGAAAGCGGATCGGAGCCTGGCCGCGACAAGGAGCGGTGTCCGTTGTGTCCGGGCAATGAGATGCTGGCGCCCCAGACGATCTATAGTTTTCCCGACAGCCGGGCCGACTGGCAGGTCCGCGTGACTCCGCATCCGCACCCGCTCTATATCATCGAAACCGATCCGCAGCGGCGCGGCGAAGGCCTTTACGACAAGATGCGCAATCTGGGCGCACACGAAATCATCATCGAAACCCGCGACCACTACCTGGCCCTTTCGCAGCAATCCGACGAGAATGTTGCGCAGGTGCTCCACGCCTATTTGCAGCGGCTGGGAGACTTGAAGAAGGACCGCCGGTTCCGCTACATCACGGTTTCGCGGAACCAGGGTCAAGCCGCGGGACAGGACCTGGTCCACCCCCATTCCGAAATTACGGCGACCCCATTCATTCCCCGCCGCGTGGGGTACGAGCTGCGCGCGTCATTGCGCTATTTTGCGCTGAAGGAACGCTGCCTGATCTGCGACATCGTCAAACAGGAACTCGATCAGCAAGTGCGCACCGTAGACTGCGACGGCCACTTCGTCAGCTTTTGCCCGTTCGCCTCTCGCGTTCCTTACGAAACCTGGATCTTGCCCACCTACCATCACGCTCAGTTTGAGGAGGACCTAACCTCCTGGGAGAATCAGTTGCGCCTGGCGCGATTCCTGAAGAGCATCCTGCAGCGCCTGGAATCGATCACGCCGGAATACCACCTGGTGCTCCACACGTCGCCCAATACCAATGCATTGTACGAGCGGGCGAGCGCCTGGCAGACGCTTTCTGAGGATTATCACTGGCACATCGAGATCCTCCCCGTAGTCGCGGCTCGGTCAAAATCCTATAGCCTGAAAGAGGTTTACTACAATCCGCTCCTTCCTGAGGACGCCGCCAAAGAACTTCGAGCGGTGCCGCTCGACGCGCTCGAAACTCCTCACTTGACATAGGGGTTCATCCCCCTTGAGGCAAGCCCTGTGTGGCGCGTACATGCCGTGGCTTGGCATGTGTGCGACAAAGAGCGCCCCCGAATCTGGTCTGTAGGCCGGCT
>JBOGKE010000065.1:0-26511 GCA_050745265.1 Terriglobia bacterium | reverse complement strand
CCGGCGCCGAAGAGCCAGTTCTGCCAAAGCTTATCAAAGTGAATCATCACGCCTCCTTCCGGCTCAGGCGCGCCCCTGCCCCGCTGAACTGGAAAGGAATCCTTGGAGTAAAGATGCGTCAGTGCGGCTCTCGGCGTTCGCCCCACAAACGCGTTTCGACTCTGTCTCTTTCGATGATAGCGCCGGTACGCGCTTCGGCGCGAATACCGCACCACAGGGCGACGCTCGGGCCTAAAAGGAGGGAATTCGGTAAACTGGGTTGAACTATGGGAGGCAGGTGTTGATCGTGTTGGTCTGTGGTAGCGCCGTCAGATTCGCTAGCCAGAGGTCGACTCGGCGGGTCTGAACAGCAGGCGAAGGCGCTCCCAGAGCTCCTGAAAGAGGTTTCCCGAGCGGACACACGGCAGACAGCTACGCTCGATCGTCGCGAGAGTCTCGGGATCCGAAACCTCTCCCGTGATGCACAGGGTGCGCCCCATCAGGTTGGGTCGTATCTCCCGAATTCCCGCGAGAATTTCGGGCGGCAAAATGTCGGGGGATCGCAGGTCCAGCAGGACCACGTCGAAGTCGCCGCGCTGAATCTTCGCCAACGCCTGTTGTCCGCTGAATGCCACGTCGCTATCGCACTTCAGCGCGCCCAGCAATACATAGATCAAATTCCGCATCGAGGACTCATGCTCGACGAGAAGAACCTTCCGGCGCACGTCCCACCTCGAGAGCTGGAAGTCTGCTTCGTTCTACCTGATACAACGGGCGGACCAGCTCGCTACCTACCGGCAGGTTAGTATGTGTACCCACCGAAGTCAAGCTGGAATTTGCCAGGCCGTGTCGCGTCGCTCAGGTCGGATGAAGCGCCGAAGAGTTCAGTGGGTACACGCGCCCGCGGACTCGTGCCATTACGGCCATTTCGGGTTCTAACCCGTCGCCCGCTCCCGAGTGCGACGATTTCTTGACAGCCAAACCGATTCAACGCAACAATTAAATGCCAGTGCCGCGGTAGCTCAGGTGGTAGA
Organism: Terriglobia bacterium; assembly: GCA_050745265.1. Taxonomy (GTDB): domain Bacteria; phylum Acidobacteriota; class Terriglobia; order UBA7540; family UBA7540; genus RH2-MAG17b. The sequence continues at coordinate 25,498 of JBOGKE010000065.1, read as the reverse complement.
GCGCAGCCCTGAAAAGGCTGGCGTCGGCGGTTCAACTCCGTCCCGCGGCACCAGCATTTTCAGGCCCGCTTCCGTGCTAAACTCACATTACAAATCGCGGGGCGTTGCGTGAAGCTCGAAAATTACAAGACGGTTCTCTACCGGCAGGAAGATGGTTCCTGGGTAGCGGAAATCCCCGCTATCGCCGGCTGCTACGCGCTTATGTCTACCCGTGCAGAGGCCCTGGCGGAACTCTCCAACGTGTTCACCATGATCGCTGAAGAGTATTCCGAGAGAGGAGCCGCTCTACCCGCCGACACGACGGAAACCGTTCATGCCTAGGGCGACGGCTCGCGAATTTCAGCGTGCCGCGCGTCGCTTGGGATTCTCCAAGACGAGACAAACCGGTAGCCATGAGCGATGGGAACCATCCCGACGGCCGCGCCGTCACCGTTCCCCTCAATGGAGGCCGCGGAATTGGTCCTCCTCTGTTCTTCAAAATTCTGCGTCAACTGGGGATCACGCAGGAAGAGTTCCAGGGGCTGCGGTAGGGGGCCGGGACGCCGTATGGTGGCGGCGGCGATAGAAGGCCAGTGCAGCATACTCTACGGCGAGGACCTCCAGAACGGCCAGCGATTCGGGGACCTGCAAATCGAAAACCCCTTCTAAATTCAGACCGCCATCAGCAGGCTTTCCGCGAAGGGCCACTCGCGGTCAACGAACTGTTCCTTGCAGCAGAACCCCGTTGATTCGACCAGCCGCAGGACTTCTGGAAGCGAATACTTGTGGCTGATTTCCGTCAGGATGGTCTCATTCTGCTCAAAGACGACAGAGAGGTTGAGTTTCCGGACCGATACGGTTTGGCGGCGCCGGGAGCGAAGATAGATCTCGACGCTTCGTGTCGCAGAGTTGAATATTGCCGTGTGTTCGAAGCTTTCAATTTCGAAATCGGCATCGAATTCCCGGTTGAGACGCGCGAGTAGGTTGAGATTGAACGCGCGAGTGACCCCCAGCGGATCATCGTAAGCTGCGAGCAATTGCGGAACGGGCTTCACGAGGTCGGTTCCCAGGAGCAGGGCGTCGCCGGGTTGAAGCAGGGCGCGGGCTTTCTTGAGAAAGCCGGTCGCATCGGCGTGCTCGAGGTTTCCGATGCTGCTGCCCAAAAAAAGCACCAGCAACTGCTGCCCGCGCCGGCGTCCCGCGGCCACGGTCGCGAGTCCATCCAGGTATTCGCGCTCGAGGCCGGCGACGGCCACCGATTCGAGGTCGCTCAGCTCCTGGCGGCAGCGGGCCAGAGCAGCGGCGGAAATTTCAATCGCGTAGTACTCGGTCGACTGGCGGCGAGCCAGGGCTTCGAGCACCCAGCGCGTTTTCCGGCCGCTCCCGCTCCCGAGCTCCGCGACGATCACCGGGGGATCGAGGCGCGCCACGATTTGAGCTGAATACCTTCGCAACAGCCGCTCGTCAGCCCGCGTCAAACCGTATTCCGGAAGAAGGCCGATTACCTCGAAGAGCGCCGATCCGATATCATCGTAAAAGTATTTTGACGGCAGAGTTTTCTGCCCGCCTTGGGTCAAACCGGCGCTCACATCCGCGCCTAGCGCGGGCGGCGCAAGAATCATCTCGCTGGGCATTCGTGTCCCCGATTCAATCGTTCACGCAGCGAAACGCGGCGTAGATGTATGGATAATGCGGCTGGAACCAGTTGCGGAAGGTGCGCCGCAACATGCACGCGGCTGTGCGCGCCGAGCCGCCCTTCATCACGTAATGCTCCCCATCAAAAAAGTTCGCCGAATAACCCGGATAAAACGGAAACGGCTGAAAGCCGGGGAAGGGCTCGAACGTGCTGGACGTCCACTCCCAGCCATTTCCGAGCATGCCTTCCACTCCGAACGCGCTCCGGCCGGCGGGATCCGCGTTCACCGGCACGGGATCCCAGCGCCTGAAATCGAAGTTGCCCTGATCTTCCGCCAGCCGGTCTCCCCACGGATAATCCCGCTCGCGGCCTTCAGGAGCGCCGTAGGCGGCGCGATGCCACTGCGCTTCGCTGGGCAGCTTCTTTCCGGCCCAGCGCGCGTACGCCGCCGCTTCGGCGTGACTCACGTATACCGGCCAGCCGAGGGGCAGGGGAATCTCTGCAAACATATTCCGGCAGAGCCAAGTTTCGCCCGACCGCCGCCAGAACGCGGGGCAAGCGATCTGGCCTTCGGCGATCCACTTCCAATCCTCACCGCTCCAGAACGCCGGGTTCCTGTAACCGCCGTCCGACACGAACCGCAGAAACTCGCCGTTCGTCACCTTACAGGCGTCGATCTCGAAAGCCGGAACGTCGGCGCGGTTGAGGTCAAATTCGTTGTCCCAACCGAAGGCGCCGCTCGAGCGTGCGAGCCCAAGGGTCGCTTCGCCGGTGCGTATCTCGATCATCCGAGCCTCGACGGGGGGCGCGGTGATCGCCTCGTCCGGCGGCGGGGCGAGCTTCTGATCGAGCGGCAACTGGTGCAACAGATAGGCCAAGGTTTCCGCGTGCATGAGCCGGTGCTCGATTGCGACGTTCAGCAGCAGACTGAAATCGGCGCCTTCGACGTTCCCTGCCCCATTTGCGAAAGGCAAGCTCTCGAGCCGCGAGTCAATCGATTCGCGAATACGCCTGTTGTATCGCGCGATTTCCGCAGCCGACGGCCAGTCGCTGGGCTGGTCCGAAGGCAGACCGCCGTCTACGGGATCGATCCCAAACGCGAACAGGCGATCGAAGGAGTCCTCAAACGAGCTTAGCTTCAGAAGCCGGTCTCGAAGCAGGTTCCAATCGAATGCCTCGAGATGACCCAGGTAAAATATAATCCGATGCCGCTCCCGGATCGGCCGCGCGTAAAGGCTCTCGGGCTTCACAATCTCAAAGAGCCGGTCGGTTTCAATGCGGGCGTTTGCCAGGCGAGAGAGAATTGATTGCTGAGCTTCCGCTTCGTCGAGCACGTGAATCATCCTGCGCCTCCTGCCGAGTTGTTGATGTTCCCCGCGAGATCTTACTGCCCGGAACTGCTGCCACTCCCGATGCCAAGCCCCCACGCTTATGGTTTAGATTCATTTGGCGCTGATTCGGCTCCGGTTAATGAGGGGCAACTCGGTGGGAGCGCGGAAATGGCGATGTCCGTAAGCTTTTGAATTAGCTGGTGGACCTGGGGAGGTTCGAACTCCCGACCCCCTGGTTGCAAACCAGGTGCTCTCCCAACTGAGCTACAGGCCCGGAATGGCTGGAATCATGTTGCGCGAAAACAGCGCAGGGCGTCAAGTGCGGGCCGCATTGAGATCGGTTTCCGACTCGCTTCGCCACTATCGCGCTGTCTGTGCCCGCGACTCAGAAGCGAGGCCGGCGTAGCGGGCTGCGGCGGGCGAGCTATAATCGGAGCAGTGAGTGGGAGCGGGCGCTGGCGGAGCGGACTCACTCGATCCGTCGGGCAGCCCGGCTTTGCATTTCGAGTGTGAGGGAATCATGGACGCAGCGAATAAGAAGACGGAGGCGAAGCGCTCGCACGCTTTTCAGGTGGAGACGCACGCTCGCGTCGAATTTAAAGATATCACGGAGCAGATTCAGAAGTTCGTGAGCGCCTCGGGCGTGGAAGGCGGCGTTTGCCACGTCTACGTCCCGCACACCACGGCCGCGGTGTTGATCAATGAAAATGACGATCCCGCTCTGCGGAGCGATTTCGATGAGTTTCTAAAGCGCCTGGCGCCAAGAGACGATCGCTACCAGCACAGCGACGGCAACTGCGACGCGCACCTGAAGGCGGGCCTCGTCGGCTGCTCGAAGTCGCTGATCATCGAAAACGGCAAGCTCGTTCTCGGACGCTGGCAGGGCGTTCTTTTCTGCGAGTTCGACGGCCCCCGGCGGCGCGATGTGCGGTTGAAGATCATTTCGGATTAGGGGTATCTACTTGACGCCACTGACCCCAATATGTTGTGTTTTGACCAGAGTTACGAACGGGGCCGGATCGATCTGCACGGCCTGCTGGGCCAAGCGATAGAACAGCTTGCCCCGAGACGCCGACGTGCGACGGTTAAAACGGAATGTGAACTCGTCGAGGTAAGCGTCCAAATAATCGTGGCCCACCGCACCCTGGTGGGTGCCTAACAGCCATCGCTTCAGGAGCGAAATTACTCGATGCGCGGGTTCAGCGTCGGCAGCCCGACATCGCGGACAGACCCATCCGGTGGGCCAGCGGAGCGTTGGGGGTACTCGGCACACGCCTCCTCGTTGCTAAAGCGCTGCTCCAGCTCGATCAAAATTCGGGGGTAATCCTCGACCATGACCCAAAATACTATAGCTTGGGGTCGGCGGCGTCAAGTAGATACCCCTAACTGCTAATGACGAACAAAGCCAAGCTTTTTGTCCTCAAATCAGTGATCTCATTTGGAATCGGCAGCATTAAAGGACTAGCGAAAAACGGCCAGGAAAATCAGAAGCCAAGATGTTGATGAAAACACGCTCTAATCTCAAAGGTCTCGATGCGGCGGAGTCAACGTGGGCAAGCACGCTAGCCCTCCGGACAGCGGCGGCTTCGCAGGGAGCAACCGGCATTCATTACGGAGACGGGGCTTTGGTTTTGCGAGCGCCCGAACCCGGCGGAGCAACGCGGGAGAGGTCAGCGGTGTAGTAGTTGAAGAACGCCTGCTGGGGCGGCGCAACGTCGACGGTCTCGACGCACTCTCCGGACGAGGTTCGCGAGAGAATTCGGCGGAACAGCCAGCCTGGCGGAGGCAGCGAGCCGCCCTCCGGCTCGAAGTCGACCTCCTGAGCCCGGACGACGACCCGGTACCGCGTCACAAAGCCGCTCGAGGAATACAGGTTCATCTCGAGACCGCCGCCTTGGTCAGGGTGGAGGATGCCCAGCATGCTTTCGCGAGTGGCCGGGGCTTGCTTCGTGGCGGGAAGCGAGACGTGCTCGCGAAGCGTCATGAACCGCTTCCCGAGCTCGTAGGCGACCGAAAGCAGCACTTCGCCTTGCGGTCCTTTCCCCGTGATCTTGCCCGTCCAATCGCCTCGCAGCCAGTCGAGCGCCGAATAGTCCGGCTGAGGTGGAAGCTGAATGGTGTAGGCGCGGGGCGACTTTTGCCGCGCCCGCAGTGGCGCGGAACCGGGAAAGCCCAAGACGCACGCGACGAGAAGCGCCAGGAGTACCGGCTTTATCTTGCGCCTGCCTTTCATTTTTCCCAGACCAGGCCGATGTGAGTTTGACGGCGAAGGAAGATGCGAGCCGCGCTCAGGCGCGATGCGCGCGCGAGATTCCGCAGTTCGTCAGGCGTGTATGCGGCGCGCACCGAATCCTCGTAGAGCTGTTTCATGCGTCCGGAATAATGGCGACCGTGCCAGGCCACGTGTGCGGCGAAAGTGAGCCGCGATGGCCGCCGCAAGTCGCGCAGCAGGATTTTCCCGCCCGGCTTCGAAACCCGCGCCCATTCGTTGAACGCCGCCACCGGATCGCTCAGATGATGCAAGAGCGAATTCGAGATCACCAGATCAAAGACCCCGTCGCCAAAGCAAAGCGCTGAGGCGTTGGCAAGCACGAAGCTTGCGCGATCGCCGAGACCCCGCTCGCGCGCTTTCTTTACCGCCTCGTGCAGCATGGCCGGCGACAGGTCCGCGCCCACCACGCGAAGCCGCGGCAGGCGGCGCGCAAGCTTTAGTGGAATTGAACCCGGCCCGGTTCCCGCGTCCAACACAACGCCTTCGCGGACGCCGAGCGTGACCGCACGATCCACAAACGTGTTGTCCACCGCGTCGAGGTACGCCTGCGCGGCGGCCGAGACGTAGGCCTCGACCCCGCCGGCTTCCTCCATCACTTCCGGCTCCGGGCGGCGGGGCAGCGCTAGCCACGTTATCACAGTTCCCGTCGCCCGTCCCGCGGCTCGCGTCTCATCGCTCTCCCCATTTCAGTTTTTGACGCAGCACTTCGAAGTAAGTCTTGTGCGGAGGCTGGATCAACTCCACCGTGGAGGTTGCCTTGCGCACGCGCACGCGGTCCTTGTCGCCCAGAGCCAACGCCACTTGGCCATCGATGGTGAGGTGAACCGGCTCCTGATCGCCTTTGACCGAGATCTCGAGCACGACGCTGTCGGGCAGCACAATCGGACGGTTGGTGAGGGTGTGCGCGCAAATCGGCGTCAGGATAAACGCGTTGACCGCCGGTACGACGACGGGCCCGCCGGCGGCGAGCGAGTAGGCGGTCGACCCCGTCGGCGTCGCAACAATCAACCCGTCGGATTTGTAAGTGGAGATAAAGCGGCCCCCGGCCCACACGTCGAAGTCGTGCACGCGCGCGATGGCGCCCTTATTCAACACCACGTCGTTGAGAGCCGTAAAGGAGGATGTGATTTCTTCGTTGCGGCAGATCTCGCACTCGATCCGCACTCGGTGTTGAGTTTTGAAGTTTCCCGTCAGCACCATCTCGAGCGTCGGGTAGAGCTCGTCGAGCGTGATCACCGTGAGAAAGCCAAGCCCGCCGAGATTCACGGCCAGGATGGGAACCGGCCTCGAGCCTACCGCGCGCGCGGTCGCAAGCAGCGTGCCGTCTCCGCCGAGCACGACCACCAGATCCGAGCTCGCTACAACCTCAGGGCGGCTTAAGCCGCGCTCTGCGTCCTGAACGTTCGCGGCGGTCTCCTCGTCCATGAGCACTTCGAGCCCGTGCTCACGAAGCCATGCCGCGAGCGGCGCGACGATCTCGCGGATGCCGGGGCGATGCGGTTTCGACGTGATGCCTACTTTGCGAATCGGCATAAATCCCGCTCAACCCCGCAGGAGGGACGCGCCCGAGTGGAAGTCCGCCGCCACGCCTGCTGGTGAAGGTGTGAAACGGCGCCTTTCGCAATCCTGAATTGTGCCAAAGTGCGGAGCGTTTTCCAACGCCAATCAGGAGCGATTCGGACTGTGGAACGCGGCGGCGCGAGCCGTTTGAACCATTAACACGCGCGTGGCGAAGGATGCGAAGTGTTCAGGAAACAGGAACCGGCCGAAAAATGATCCCAGCGTAGCCCACGACGGCGCCCGGATCGCCGCCCGCGTCAGCCGACGTCGCGTATTCGACAAGGTCGGCGGAGACGGCGCCGAGCTCCTTGAGCGCGGAGAGAACGGCGATCGCGGGACCGTAGCCGCACATCGTGATCTTATCCCGCCGGATCACATCGTAGAGGCCCGCCGGATCGAGCGCGACAATCCTCTCGATGGCTTTGCCGTCTTTGATGCGCGTCACGGCGTCGGACTCGTAATGGTTCATGTCACTCGAGGCAATCATCAGGGGAGGCTGTGGCAATTCCTCGATTGCGCGCGCCATCGCCCGGCCGAGCGCGGCCAGTGCTTCATATTCGGCAGCGCCGATCGCTACGGGCACGAAGCGGAAGTCTTGCGCGCTTCGCTGCAGAAATGGAATCTGCGCTTCGATTGAATGTTCGCGCTCGTGCGCGGCGGAATCGTCGGCGAGCGCAGGGCAGTGGTTTCGCAGGATGCCGGCAAGCTCGTCATCGATCGCGGCGTCGCCTAACGGAGTACGCCAGGAACCGCGCGCGACGATCGCCAGAGGCGCCGTTCCGCGCCCAAAGTGGTTAGGTCCCAGGATGACCACGCGATGCTGCACAGCGATCTTGCGGTAGGTTGCTCCGGCCACGCCCCCTGAGAACATATAGCCCGCGTGAGGCACGAGGCATGCGACCGCCGGACCCGCTTCCTCCAACGGCTGGCGGGCAAGGCAGGCGTCGAGCGCCTCTGCGAGCGCCGCGGGATCGGAGGGATAGAAGCGCCCTGCGGCCGCAGGCATCCGTATCGGTGCGAGACCCATGAAAAAATGCTAGCCTCGCACGCCGTCGCGGTCAAGAAAGCGAATGCGCGTGAGATGGTTCCGCGCTGTAGCGGCGGCTTCATGCCGCCAAGGGACGATCGACGGCGTTGCACTTATGGCGAGATAAACTCGCCGCTACACGCAAGGCGCCACGCCGCCGTGATCTATGGCGCCGGCCGGCCCAGTGCGCGTGCGGAGAGACTCCTGGCGAGCTCTTCGAGCGCGCCGGCCGCGAGCTCGGACGCGTGCTTCGAAGCCGGCGGAAGACCTCCGAGAGCCGCGTCGATTTGTTCGGGAGAAAGCGGCGGCAGAGCGTTCAGTTCCTTGCCGCCGAGCCACTCCGCCAGCCACGAACCGCAAGCAATCGCGGGGACGCACCCCTCGGCTTTGAACGTCACCTCGGCGATCCGTCCGTCGCGCACCGCGGCCCACAGTTTGAGTATGTCGCCGCAGACCGGATTCGTAGACTCAACCACTGCGGTCGCGCCGGCAATCTCACCCGCGCGACGAGGGTGATGGAAGTGATCCAAAACCTGAGCCGAATAGGGCGTGGTCGCTCGCTTCACTCGTTGATCACTTCCGTTCCCGGCGGCGGTGAGAAAAGGAACAGCGCCGCGCCCAGGGGCTTATTGAGTTCGATGTGGCTGAAGGCGAACTGCATGGTGCTGTTGTCGGTGGAAAACACGACGAGCCGCCGGACGTCGAAGCTCGGCGTCAGCTCGATCAGAACGCTGCGGATGTCTCGTTTGTAGGCGAAGCGCGGATAGCCGCGGATCACGCGGTCGCCGTGCGCCGCCTCGAGCGCTTGGTCGGCGAATTCAACGCGCGAGAAGATCTTGCTCAGCCGCAGGTGAGAGAGAAGCAGATCGAGCGGAATCTGCGCTTCCCCTGGATGCGCCGGCGAAACCGTGAGTTGCTTTTCGGCCGGCACGTAAAAGAAGACCTTCTTGCCGTCCGAGATGAAAAGCTTTTTTTCCGGCTTCTCGTAAACCCACCGCATTCTTCCGCCCCGGGCGAGGTAAACGGCGCCGGAACCTTCGCGCACTCTGCCCCACGAGTTATCCGTCTGGGTAAAATCCGCCTGAAGCGTTCTGACGTCCGCGTAGCGCGATTCGAATTCGCGCACATAAGTGGCGATCGGGACCGATGCGTTGGCCGCCAAGGCCAGCGATACCGAAACGACGATAGCCGCCAGGGTCGCAACACAAAGCGCTGCGCGCCCCGTTTCCGGGCGGCGCTGGCGCGCGTCGCGGCAATCATTGGCGCGGTTTCTTTCCATGAGAATCCCGCCGCCGCAATCTCTCGAGTGCCGCGCGCGCCTCTTGGTTACGCGGATCCATCTCGAGCCCCGCCCGATAATCTTTCTCGGCGAGTTCGGTGCGGCCGGCGGCAGCTTCGACGGCGCCCATACCAAAATGCGCCGCGCTGTCGAGCGGATTCAGCGCCAGCGCGCGCTCGAATGCGGCGATTGCGTCCTCGCCCCTCGCCTCGCGCGCGTAGATTCGGCCCAGCGCGTCCAGCGCTTGCAAATTCGGGCTGATCCCGGCGGACATTTTGAATTCCGCCTCCGCCTCAGCGTAACGGCGGGCGCCGAGATAGAATTCCCCGAGATCGTTGTGCGCTTCCGAGTTCAGCGGCGAGAGGAGCACGGCCGCCCTGAATTGTTGCCCGGCGTCGTCGAGCTTCCCGAGCTTCGTGTCGGCTAAACCGAGGTGAAGGTGCGCCGGGACAAACGCCGGATTCAGCCTCACCGCCCGCTGATCGTATTCCACGCCGCGTTCGCCATCCCCTTTTTCAGCATAATACAAACCCAGGTTGTCCAACGCCGGAACCAGCGTGGGCTGCGCTTCGACCGCTCTCCGCCACTCGGCTTCGGCAAGGGCGGTCTGGCCGCGGCTCCAATAGATCACGCCGAGATCATTCAAAATCGGCGCTGCGCCGGGCTGCTGAGACAGCGTCCTGTTAAAGAGCCGCACGCCGTCGCGCCAGTCTCGATTCCGGGTGAACGTGCGCACAGCCAGGAGCACGGCCAGCAGCGCGAAACCCGATCCCAGCGCCGCCTTCCACGCTTTCCGCTGGCGCGGCATCCGCTGCCAGAGTTCGACGGCGCACCAGGCGACGACCCAGCAGAGCCCGGCCGAAGGCAGATAAAGGTAGCGCTCCGCGAAAACGTTTGCCGCCATCCATCGAGCGTTGAGCACCGGAGCGAGCGTCGCAAGAAACCACAGGATGCCGAACGAGACCCGCCGGTCACGCTTCCATAGCGCGGCGAACGCAGCGGCGAGCAGCACAATTGCAGCGATACCGGCCAGTACCCGCGAATCGCGCACGCTCGTGCTCTTGTGAAAGATGTAGAACGCGCAAAGCCTCCAAGGCCAAAAGAACTTCGCCACGTAGTGGCCGACGAGCGCCGGAGCGGAGAGCAGAGCTTCGGGCCACGTCAGGCGGGCGGCGCGCACCACAGGCGCGAGCGCGCCCAGCAGTCGAATGCGCAGCAGCAGATACGCGGCCGAGAGAAGCCACAGCACCCCATAACGGGCGAGTTTCTGCCCGCCGCCGGTCGTCGCGCGATCCTCCCGGTATCCGTGCTCATAAATTGTGGCGAGGACGGGCAGCACCAGCGCCTGCTCCTTCGAGAAGAGCGCCAGAATGAAGCACGCCGCCATGCCGGCGATTGCGCCCTCCGAGCGCCGCCCCTCCGGACGAGCGCATTTTACGAAAAGCCCGAACGCGAGCAAGCAGAAAAGCGTGACCTCGACGTCCGTTACACCGGCGATCCACGCCACCGATTCGGTGTGAACCGGCTCAAGCGCGAAGGCGAGCGCGGCGATAAAAGCAATCGAGCGCCTCCGGAAGAGCGCGAGCGTCACGCCGAACAGGCTCAGCACGACGGCGGCGTTCAACACAAGACTCACCAGGTGGTAACCGAACGCGACCTTCCCGAAGGCCTGATAACAGAGCAGGTAGGCAAAGGTCATCAGCGGCCGGTAATAGTTGGTGACGCCTTCCTGACCCAAGTAGGACCACGCCCCGGTCGAGAAGATCTGGCGCAGGTGATGGAAGTTCACGACGTACGGATTATTCAGAACTTGCGTGAGATCGTCGTAGACGAATCCGTTCAGCAGGATGTTGAGATAGGGAAGCGTCGCGGCAAGGATGAGCACGGCCACCAGAGTGGAGTTCGACCACGCTGCGAAGTGCCGTCCCTTTTGGGCTGTGTCCATAGTCAATGGGAGCCGCTAGCCACGGCACGATTCTTGTGCCGTGTGTTTGCGCCCGAGCCGGCTACGACCACGAGGCGCATAGGCGGCTTCATGCCACGATCTTTAGCAGAAAAAGCTACCGCTGAATATCCTGAAGCTGCACGAGGGCGGCCCGAGCCTTTTCGTCCCCGGGATCGAATCGGAGGCCTGTTTCGTATGCGGTGATTGCTTCCGGGATGCGGCCGGTCGCTCCATAAAACAGACCCAGCATAAAATAGGGGCGACCGGATCGCGGCTCCTGCCGCTGCGCTCTCCTGAACGCGTCCTCAGCTTTCGCCGAATCGCCTTCGGTCCATTCAGTGAGCCCGAGACCATAATACGCCCGGGCCGTGGGCAGCAAGCGGTTAGCGGCGTTGAACTGCGCCACCGCCGCCGTGTACCGGCCTTCATCAAAACAAAGCTCGCCGAGGCTGACGCGCGGCCGGACGTCGAGCGGGGCCTGCTGAATGGCGGTCAGAAGCTCCTGTTCGGCCTCGCGCCTCCTGCCCAGCGCCTGGTAAACGTCCCCCAACCCATCGTGCGCGTTTTCATCGCGATCGCTCACGCCCAGCGCCCGCCTGAAATAAACCGCTGCTTCGCCGTAGCGCTTCTGCCTCAGGCGCAGGAGCCCAAGGTTGTCGAGCACGTAGGTCGCGTTCGGATTCACCTGGTAGGCATCCTGCCATTGATCTCCGGCGGCCGCAAGATCGCCCCTCAACCAGTAATAGTTTCCAAAATCATTGCGAATCGTGACGGCGCTCGGGGACGCCTTGAGCGTGGCCGTATAGAACGTGAAGTCGTTCTTCCAGTCGCGATTGCGTAACGCGATGCGCGCGATCATGAGCGCGGCGACGAGGCACGCCGCCGCTGCTGCGGCTCGCCTCGCCGCAGGGCGCGCCACGCCGCGTTTGCGCGCGAATTCGAGCCCGAGCCGGCACACAACCCAGCAGAAGCCCACCGAAGGAAGATAAGCGTAGCGCTCGGCGAAGGCGAAGTCCGGCATCCACCTCACATTGAGCACGGGAGCGAGCGTCACGAAAAACCAGGCGCAGGCGAAGAAGAGGCGCCGGTCGCGCGCCCAAAAATACAAGATGATCAGTACGCAGGCCGCGGCAATACCGAGGCCCGCGAGAATGCGCGGCAGCAGGGCTGCAAGTTCCTGCGGGAAGACATAGGCCGCGGACAAGTGGACCGGCCAGAACATCTTCTCCACATAGCGGCCGGCCAGAGCGAGCGCAGAGAGCACGACGGCGGCCGGCGCCATGCGCGCCTGGGTAACCACCGGAGCGAACGCCCCCAGCACGCGAGTCCGAATCACCAGATAGGCGATCAGAAGCAGCCACAGCGCGCCGTAGCGGCGGATTTTCTCGCCCACCGGCGTCTCGCGCCGGTCGCCGCGACACGTGTGTTCGTAGATCGCGGCGATGAGCGGAAGCGTCGCCGCCGATTCTTTCGACAGCAGCGCCAGGCCGAAGCTCAGCAGCATCAGCGAAGACAGGAGCGGCCGGCGCCCGGCCGGCGTATCCTCCATCCGCAGGAAAAACCAGAATGCGAGCAGGAAGAAGAACGTCGCTTCCAAATCCGTAATCGCGGCGATCCAATCGACAGCTTCCGTGTGGATGGGGTGGACCGCGAACAAAGCGGAAGCAAGAAAGGCCAGGGTGCGATCGCCGAAAAGCCGCTTCGTCACGGCGTAGAGAAGGCAAACGACCCCCGCATGGAATGCGATGCTGGTCAGATGAAAGCCGAGCGCGCGGAAGCCGAAAATCTCGTGGCAGATAGCGTACGTGAGCGCCATCACCGGCCGGTAATAATTCGTAACGCCCTGCGCGCCGCCCTGAAAAGCCCAGACCGTGGTGGTGAAAATCGCCCTGAGGTGGTGAAGGTCGCGGACGAACGGATTCCGCAGCACTTGAATTTCGTCGTCGTAAACAAATCCGTTGCCGGCAATGTTCAGGTAGGGAACGACGGCGAGCAGCGCAAGGACGCCGATCAGCATTCGATCTGAAATTCGCGGCGCGGGCTCGCGCCGTGCGGGGAAGATCTCCGGGGCGAGTGCAGGCTCAGCGACAGGGCGCTTCATGAGCGCTCTCCGCCGTTCGCCGCGGCTTGGCCCGCCGGATCGGGCTCGCCAATGCGGCGGATGCGCTCGGCCCAGCCTGCGGGAAGCGGCACCGGAATGATCACGTCGCCGTAGCGCCGGTAGAGCCGGTTCGCCGCCCAGTAGCAAAGCGGCGCGAGAGCGAATCCCGCCAGGCAATCCACCGCGTAGTGGTAGCGCAGATACACGGTCGAGATCCACAGGCTCAAGATGAACGGTGAAAGAATCCAGAAGAGCGTCTTCGAATTGCGGTAGGCATACAGCCAGACCAGAAACGAGATGCCGACGTGGAGGCTCGGGAAGCAGTCCCGCTGGATGCGGGCAAAATTCATGAAGGCGATCGGCTGGTTGAAGATGGCGAGAGGCTGAGCCAGCGGCACCGTGAAGACCTTGCTCAGCGTATACATAGGTCCGACGGCGGGAACGACGAGATAACCCGCAATTCCGGCAAAGGTGATCACCACCAGGCCGGACATCATCTCGCGGAACCGGTCTCTGCGGCGGAAGAGATAGACGAAGCAGCCGACAATCGGGACCATATAAAGATGGGATGCGTATGCGAATTCCATCCACGCCGTCAGCGGAGGGCTGATGAACTTCTGCATCCAGACGCTCGGCTCAACGCCGAAGAGCCGCTGGTCCCAGCCGAGCAGCAGGGCGTCGCGATCGTGCGGCACGAGGATGAGCGTCGCCTTCCCCCAGAGCGAGTAGTACATCAGCAGAATCACGATGAAGGGAAACCAGTCGCGGAAGATTTCCCAGTAGGGGCGAATCAGGCCAAGCCGGTCGTCGCTGCGGCGCGACCGGGCGTCCGCGCGCGCGATGAAATGATTGGCGACCTCTTTGGCGAGCAGCAGCGACATCGCCGGAATGATAATCAGGATGCCGGAGGGATTCAGCGGCTGTCCGCGCAGCTCGCGGAAGAACACCTGCAGGAAAAGGTCGATCGAGAAGAAGAGCAGCGCGACAACATCTTCGAGCCTGAACCCGACATTTAGCGTATCACCGTCGGCCATCGAGCGCCCGCCTCTACGAAGAATAGCAGGGTTTGGGCGGCTTGGGGCGAGTCCGGATTTCGCGCTCTTTCGCATTTTTTCCTCATCCCCTACAATGGCATTCATGGCGGAGGCGGTCTTTATGTTGTCGCCGGCGCTCGCGGCCCGCTCGAGGCTGATCATCGCGCTCGATCTTCCCACTGCAGACGCGGCCGCGCGCGCGGCGGAAATACTCGCCGGCCACGCGGGCGGATTCAAGGTAGGTTTCGAACTGTTCAGCGCCGAGGGTCCGGCTTTGGCGCGCTACCTTGCCGCGCGCGGCGAGCGGGTGTTTCTCGATTTGAAATTCCATGACATTCCGAACACCGTGCGGTCGGCTTCGCGCGAAGCCGCTCAACTGGGAATCGCCATGCTCAACGTGCACGCTCTCGGCGGGAAGCGGATGATGGAAGCGGCTCGGGACGGCGCGATCGAGGGCGCAGCGCGCGGCAACAGACCGCTCGTGCTCGCGGTGACGCTGCTCACTAGCCTTTCGGAGGCGGACCTCGATGAGCTCGGGATCGGCGGGAGCTCCGAAGCGGCCGTCGTGCGACTTGCGCTCCTCGCTCAGAGCGCGGGACTCGACGGCGTGGTCGCTTCCGCGCGCGAAGCCGCTGCGATTCGGAAAGCGTGCGGCGGCAATTTCACGCTCGTCACGCCGGGCATCCGGCCCGCAAGCTCCGAAGCGGGCGATCAGGTGCGAATCTCAACTCCGGGAGACGCCGTTCGCGCCGGCTCGGATTATCTTGTGGTTGGGCGGCCGGTCACCTCCGCGCCCGACCCGGCCGCCGCGGCCGATGCCATCGCGCGAGAGATCGAGCGGGCGTCAGAAAGACAGGTTGCGCGGCATGAATGATCCGGAAGTGCTCGAGATATTTCGAGGCCATCACGCGCTGCTCGACGGCCACTTTGTGCTCTCGTCGGGCTTGCACAGCGACCGTTACATCCAATGCGCTCTGGTCTTGCAGCATCCGCGCGTGGCGGAGCTGCTCGGGTCGGCTCTGGCCGAGAAACTGAGCAGCTTCGGCGCCTCGGTGGTTGTGGCGCCGGCGCTCGGCGGGATTCTGGTCGCTCACGAGGTGGCGCGGGCGCTTTCCACGCGGGCGCTGTTCACCGAGAGGCAAGACAGCACGATGGTTCTGCGGCGCGGCTTCAGCCTGGAAGCGGGCGAGCGCGCCCTTGTGGTGGAGGACGTGATCACGACGGGATTATCCACGCGCGAGACAATGGATTGCGTCGAGCTGGCCGGAGCGCGAGTTGTGGCGGCCGGCGCGCTGATTGACCGCAGCGGCGGCGGCGCGTCCGTGGGTGTTCCGAGCGCCGCACTCGCGTCGCTCACGGTTCAAAACTACAAGCCGGACGAATGCCCGCTGTGCCGAGCCGGCGTTCCGCTTGTGAAGCCGGGCAGCCGTTCGAAGCCCGCCGCGAGCCGCGGCGGCGTATCTTAGCCCGCATTATCACGAACTGCCAAGCGCGCGGCATCGCTGCGCGAGTCGCGTTCCTTCGCCGCTCCAGACCTCATGCCCTGTAAACGACGCGCCCCCCAACAATCGTCGCGGTGACCTTGCCGGTCAGACTCCATCCGTCGAAGGGCGAATTGCGGCTTTTGGACTTGCCCTCTGAGGCTCTATATGTCCAGGCCTGAATCGGATCAAACACGGTGATATCACCACGCGAGCCGGCGCGAAGCGAGCCTAGCGCGAGATTCAGAATGCGCGCGGGTTGAACGCTGAGGATCTCGATGAGCCGCGCCACGGAGATGCGTCCGGTGATCACAAGCTCGCGCAGCGCGAGACTGAGAGCCGTCTCGAAGCCGAGAACGCCGAACGGGGCGGTCTCGAGCGGCTGCGCTTTCAGGCGCGGCGAATGCGGGGCGTGATCCGTGGCAATGGCATCGATCGAGCCATCCGCGAGCCCGTCGAGAACGGCGGCGCGATCCGCGGCGCCTCGGAGCGGCGGATTCATTTTGGCGGCCGTGCCGTATTGAATCACCGCCTCATCGCTGAGCGTAAAGTGATGGGGCGTCGCCTCCGAAGTGACGCGCACGCCTCTCGCCTTGGCTGAGCGCACGAGCTCGACCGCGCCCGCCGTCGAAATATGAGCCACGTGAATCCGTGTGTCCGTTTCGGCCGCGAGCGCGATGTCGCGAGCGACGCACACGTCTTCCGACGCGTTCGGAATGCCCTTGACGCCGAGCTCCCGCGCTGCATCGCCCGCGTTCACCGCGCCGCCCGCGCTTAGAGCCACATCCTCGCAATGATCGATAACGAGCGAGCCGCAAGCGCGTGCGTGCTTGAGAGCTTGCCGCACCAGATCCGGCGTCTTGAGCGGGCGGCCGTCATCGGAAAAAGCGACGGCGCCCGCCGCCTTGAGCGCCGGGAAGTCGGTGAGTGTCTCTCCTTCGCTCCGCATTGAGGCCGCGGCAATGGGAAAAACGCGCGCCAATCCGATCCGCTTCGCCTCTTCCACCATACGCCCGGTCGCCTGCGCGGAATCGTTCACCGGGCGCGTATTCGGCATGGCGCATACGGCGGTGAAGCCGCCGGCCACCGCCGCCGCAAGGCCCGTCTCCATGGTCTCCGATTCTTCGCCCCCGGGCTCGCGCAAATGCGCGTGCAGATCGATGAAGCCCGGCGCCACAATTTGGCCGCCGGCGTCGATGATCTCGTCCGCGCGCGCCGTGATCCCCGACCCAATTTGGCGGACCCTTCCGTCCTCCACCAGAAGGTCCAGCTCGGCGTCAAGGCCGTCTGCCGGGGAGATTATTCTTCCGGCTCGGAGTAGCAGTCTGCTCATAGCTGCTTCACGGGGCTGTAGCGGCGAAGTGCGTTCGCCGGGTCTCCGGCATCGCAAATCGCCGCCGAAATTCGCGGGTTGAATCCTGCGCAGGCCGTCATCGTCGTAATCCGGCCGTTTGACGCCATTTTTGCGCGAACGCTACAATAGCAGACTGCGCGCTCGCCCGGATCGGACGCTTCTTCGTCCCGGCGCCGCACCCCAACCCAATTGAGGAGCTGGAATGAACGCCAACGATCTGCGACCGGGCATGGTGATCAAGCACAATGGCGAGCTTTTTTCAATCTTCAGGGCCGAGCACCGCACGCCCGGCAATCTGCGGGCGTTTGTGCAGGCGCGGATGAGGAATCTTCGCACCGGAGCCATGAACGATCATCGGTTTCGCTCCGAAGACGAAGTAGAACGCGCCATCATCGATGAGACGGAAATGCAGTACCTGTATTCCGACGGCGACTCGTTCTTCTTCATGAACACGGAGAATTTCGAGCAAATCCACCTGTACAAGGACGTCGTGGGCGACCGCGCTCAGTACATGGTTCCGGACGTTACGCTGAAGGTGGAGTTTTTCGAGGGGCGCCCGATTGACGTTTCACTTCCCCCCACCGTTGACCTGAGGGTGGTCGAGACCGAGCCCGGAATCAAAGGCGGCTCCGCCACCAATGTGGGCAAGCCGGCAAAGCTCGAGACGGGACTTATCGTTCAGGTGCCGCCCTTCATTTCCGAAGGCGAAATGATCCGCATCGACACCGCCGCAGGATCCTACCTCGAACGCGTGAAGTGAACCCGTTGCGTTATGCCGCCCTGCAGGCGCCGCTACGAAGCGCTCTTGAACGCCACGCGGCGCTCTGTTTCTAGCGCAAGCCCTTGCGGCGTCACCCGGTAAATCTCTTCGTGCCATTCGGGCAACTGCTGCTGCTGGACCGCCTGGATGTATTCCGCCTCGATGAGGTAGCGCAGCGTCACGGCGCCCGGCGTCACCTCCAGCTTGCCATCGTAGAGGTCCTGCCGCTCCCACTGGCTATCAAGCTTCACGCCGTCAAACGAGTAGAGAATCGCGCTCAGGCGGGGCTGACTCTTGCCCAAGCGGTTGCCGTAGATGATAAACCGGAAAGCGCCCGACGGGGAATCGGGCAAGAAGTGGAAGTGCATCTCGGCGCCAGGAACGAACGGGCTAAGCGCGACGCGGCGGGCCTTCCCATCCCGCGTGTCATAGAGCGCGAGCGCATTCACGCGGTCAAAATCCGACCAGCCCAAGGTGTACCCAGCTCCGATCAGCTCTCCCCCGTTCCAGGGTTTCGCAAAGACCACGGGCACGGCGAAGAAAGGAATTTGAAGCCTGGAAAAGTACTGGTCGAGCTGCATTCGCACGCGAACATCGACGGGATAACGGCTGGACCCGTTCTCAAAACCTCCCTGGCTCATCCACGCGGTGAGCGCGCCAATGGCGAGGCCCTGCACCTGGCCGGGTATATCGCCGGCGTTAACGAGTTGGACGCCCTTGAGATGGGCAGCGAGTTGGCTGATCCGGTCCGGCAGCTCCTGCGGTGGAGCGGAGTGCCCACCCTTTCGCTTTCCGGCCTGCGCCATGCCGGTCCCAATCAATGCTGCGATGGCCGCAGCCATGACGATGAGGAGGGCGGCGCGAACAGCGGCTGCCGCTGAGTTGGATTCTCGGTGAGCGATCATTGTTGAGGGATGGCCCTGGAGCCCCTGCCGATGCCGTCGTAGCACCGGCTTTACGGCGGCGCCTGCCGACCTGGAACGCGGCGCGACGCTTTCGACTAATACTGTTGAGTCTTTGCAACGGTATCGTTGAGAAAGATGACGAACAGCACGTGCGGCGGATCTCCGTAGAGCCAGTCCTCTTCTTCTGTCCCGTCCGGCAAATCCTTCCTCACCCGTCGGTCGGGCGAGCCTTTAGCTGAAAGCACGGCGGTTTTTCCCATGCCGAGAACGACCTCGTGGCGCTTGATGGCGTCCTTGAATTGGGGAGGCATCGCGGGCGAGTAAAGCACGGTGGGTGCGCGTCGCGAGAAATCCAGCACACTGCTGAGCAGGCGCTTCACCTTGTCCAGGCTGGGATTCGGATCATTCGCTGGAAGCTCGACCGTGACGTACGAGCCGTTTGAGGGAGTCGATTTCGCGTCCCGCTGCGACATCATCGGCGCCGGAAGACCACCCATGCCGATCTGCAGATGCTGGTACCAGTGCTCGCCCGTCTTCCCGCCACCGTTAATCGCAAAAACAATTCGGCCGGGCTTGAACCGGATATCGGTGATCTCAACTGGTATGCCGGGCTTGACCGATTCACCCTTCGCGCTCAGTTGCTTGACAGCGGCGGCGTGATCTTCCTGCCCGTCGGCCTTGACGCGGACGCCGTGTTTTCCCCAGGGCAGCGGCACCTTCGCCACTGCGACCTCATGATCGAGACCGCGGATGATCAGGATCTTGCCGTAACGATTTAACTCCTGCCTCGCCTGCAGCAGCCGGGCGCCGGCGAGCGCAAGGGCGCCAGCGACCAAAGCCCAGAAAAACTTCTGATACCCGCGCGTGCGCCAATCGAGAGACACCGCAGCCCCGCATCACGGCGCGGCTCCTTTCCCGGAGCCGCTGATGTGTTCATTGTACCCCCACTGGCCTGCAAACGAAAAGGGTCATTCGCTCGCGCGCGCTCGCCCGCAAGGCTAACGGCGGGCTTGTTCGTGGTTCATATCCGGAGTCAAGGCGAGCCTTTGAAGAGGACCCGTCAGATGCAAGCTGACGGTGCGGTTTTGCGGTCCATTTACGGGCGGATCGGCTTGCCAGTTTCGCTCGACGTGGCTCAGGTCGGCGGAAATGCGGATGTTTGCCATGCCGTCGAAGCCGCACTGCCCGGCGATCCTGAAAAGCGCGCCGGAGAGCAGGAAGCGTGCAGGAACGATTTCGATGCTGCTGCCGCGAATTGCAAAGTTCATGTCCAGCGCCGGGAGGATGGATGGCCGGCGCTCAGGAAGCAGAGAGCCGAGCGACCCCGCACGGGCCGCTGCCTCGACGGGGTCGAATCCCCGGAGGTTCAGCTTGCGGGCGTGAACTTCCACCGCGCCGATCAGATGCTTGGCCATCTCTTGCCGAGTCAACCCGCGCGTCGAGAGATGGACCGCCGTTGAAACAACGCCGCGGACACCTCTCAGATCGGCCGGAAGCACCGAGGCAAAGCGCTGGACGCGTAACCCCGTGAGCTCGAAGTGGGCGGTAATTAACGCGGGAGCCTGGCGGAAATCGACCTCGCCCGAGCCGCTTCCCAGTCCGCCGGCCATTAGGAACGTCGCGTCCGAGATGCGCGCCACACGGCTCGAAATCGCGACGGCGGCGTGAAAATTATGCAGCGCGAGCGAATGGAATGTGACCTCCGGACTTTCAAAGCTTCCGCGCGTGCTGATCGTGGCGAATAAGTTCCGGCTAGCCCAGCGCCTTGCGGCGAGTGACCGCAGCCCCGGAATCAGATCGAGGATCGGCCGGGGGCGCTGGTAGCCGAGCACTGCGAACCATAGAGATGCCTGCTCGAGGCTCAGATGAGGCGAGCGCGCGGCAAAGTCCCACCCGGACGCGCCGCCGGCGCCGCGCTTCAGCCAGCCGGAGAGCGCAGCGGTCCCGACGTGCGCCAGTACGTGCGAAGCGGAAAACACGCCGTCGTTGATGCGAAAGTGAAACTGCGCAAACTCAACGGGCTCGGTGAGCCCCGCAACGAGGAGGCGCGCAGACTCGAGTTCGCCTTCGCCGTTGACCGCGGGACTTCCGAAAGGCCAAGCCGCGCCGGAAAACCTGATCGAAGCCGCGGCTGCTCCCGTTGCATCGAGGTTCCGAAGGCCGTGCACACCCCATGCCCGCGCCAGCCGGACCACGCGCTGAAGCGGCGCTTTCTTCACCGTCAAGAGAAGCTCATAGCGAGCCTGCGCGGCTGCGCGGAGGTCTGCCCTCTCGAACGGCGCCCTCCGCGCCACTGCCGGGTCCGCAGACTGCGCGCCCGCCGGAAGCGCGGGCGACAGGCTGCCTTCCGCAACGCCGTCGATGCCCGATCCCACGGTGAAGCGCGCCGGGAGCAATCGGGCCCGGTTATCGACGATCCGTATCTCCGCCTCGGGAGACGCGAACTCGAGCCCGCGGCGCCTTAAGGTGAGCGACCGAACCACGAGCGAGCCATCATACCGGCGGTTCCGCCAGGATCCGCTGAGCGAGACTTCTCCATCCAGCCGGCCGCCCGCGGCGAGCTGCACCGGGCTTCTCGCAAGGCTGTTTCCCATCCGAATAAGATCGGCGACGCGGGACCGATGGATGGCGAGCACAAGTTCGTAGGCGGGCTCGCGCGAGACCGCCGTGATCGCGCCGGAAAGGCGCACGTGCGATTGAGCAAATGTGGCATCCGCCCTGTGAATTTCAACACGATCTTGGTCGCGGTTCCAGGAGCCGGAAAAAGTGAGGTCGAGCGGCTCGGGCGACGCCGGGGGCAACGAGTCCCAGCCGTGAATCTGGCTGATGCGCATCCCGCCGTCTACTTGAAGCTGCCGGGTCGTGCCGCCGAAGCGGATATCAGCGCTGACCAGACCATAAATACCGAGGTCACGGTGCGCAAGAAGCGGCACCCACGCGTAGAGGAGCGAATCGCGGGTGGTCAGGCGCACGCGGAGAGGGCCGTTGAGCGCGGCCCCCGATTTCCATTCACCCGATAGCACAACCGGTCCCGGCGGTTGGAGGAGCGAAAGGTCGGTTCGCACCGGCGTACCCTCCATCCGGAAGGCCACCGTTCCGGTCGACGGCTTGAACTCAAGCCGTGCCCCCACGCCGTCGAGAGCGAACGGCTTCTTCGTTCCGTTCAGCGTGAAGTTGATGCGAGCGTCGTTGACCTGGAGATAAACCGGTGCGGCGGCGTGGCGGCTGGCGCGGGCGAGCGCCGCTTCGGGCGTTCGGCTCTGCCGATGGAAAATCTCACCCACGTTCCAGCGTCCGCCGCTGCTGCGGACGACGTTCAGGACGGGATGATTCAGCACGATCCTCGAGCAGCCAAGACGCGAGATCCACAAGCTCCGCCAGCGCAAATCGCATTCAACGCTTTCGACGCGGGCAAGCGGCTCGGCCCCAAACCGCGGGTTATCCCCCACCACGACGTTTTGGATCGAAAAACCGGGACGGGGCAGCAGGCGGAGCGTCACCGCGCCCAGCTCCACGGGCCGGCCGAGTTGGCTCTCGAGGGCAGTCCGCACGGCCTTGCGGTACCGGCCCGCGTGAAAGAACGGCGGAATCAACCAGCCGGCCAGGAGCAGGCCCACGATGACGAGCACGGCCCGGCGAACCCGGAGGCGCGGAAGCGATCGCATCAGCGGACAATCCTCAGCGTCCTCCGCCACCGCGTCCTAGTGAAGAAATGGACGATCATGCTGGAGATCTGCGAAACGCGGTCGCCCAGAGACGTCTGCAAATAGGAGCCGGGCGGCGTCTCGTACGACCAATAGATGACCAAGGGCCTACCCGTGGCGACGCTGCGCGGGACAAACCCCCAGAACCGGCTGTCCCAGCTATTTTCGCGGTTATCGCCCATCACGAAATAATTTCCGGGCGGCACGACGATCTCACCGTTCCGCACGTAGTTGTCGAGTTCAGCGGCCCATCGGGGAGCGGAGTCCGGCAAAAATCCGCCCGGAGGAAGCGGGAAGTTATCGGCCGGCTGCGTGATGCCCACGTCGCTGTTGAGCACGTAAGGCTCCTTCTGGGCGACCCCGTTGACAAACACCTGGCGATTAACCAGCCGAATGTGATCGCCGGGAATTCCGATCACCCGTTTCACCAAGTGCGTCCCTGGCTCTTCCTGCTCCTCGTTGTAGGGGTATTTGAAAACGAGAATGTCGCCGCGGTGAACGGCGCGGTACGGAAGAATGTGCTTTACCCATCCCGGCTCGTTGGCAAAACAGAACTTGTTGACAAGAAGATGATCGCCAATCAGCAGTGTATTCTCCATCGATCCGGTCGGGATCTTATAGGCTTGAACGACAAACGTGGTCCCAAAGACCGCTAGAATGACGGTGATCACAAGTGACTCGAACGTGTCGCGAGCCGAAGACTTGCGGAAGGGCTCAGCCATTGACGGGAAAGCTCCTCTCGAGCAGCATCAGGCATTGTCGCGCGGCGTCCTGCTCGGCGATCTTTTTACTCGCCCCCCTTCCGTGCGCCGCACGACCGCAGGCCGAAACCTCCACCGTGAACGTCTTGCGATGCTCGGGGCCGCTTTCCGAAACAATATGGTACGATGCGGCGCCCAGCCGCCCCGCCTGCAGGTGTTCCTGAAGCGCCGACTTGTAGTCCACGGCAAAGAGCAGGTCCTTCGCCGCTTTGAGATCGGCGGGGAGAATAAAGTGCAGGATGAACCTGCGCGCTGCGCGTACGCCGCCATCCCGGTAGATCGCTGCGACGAGCGCTTCGAGCGCGTCCACCGCTAGCCGCGACTTGGCCCTGCCGCCCGTCTTCTCCTCGCCGTGACCCAGGCGCAAATAATCGCCAAGCCCCAGCCGCCCCGCCGCCTCGCTCAGGGCCTCGGTAGCGACCAGCCGCGAACGCGCGCGCGAGAGCTTTCCTTCCGGGCAGTCGGGAAAAGCGTCGGCGAGCTTCGAGCTCACCACAAACCCGAGTACCGCATCCCCCAGAAATTCCAATTGCTCGTTGTTCTTCGGCCGTCCCGAGGATTCGCTGGCGTAGGAAGAGTGCGTGAGCGCCTCGATCAGCAGTTCGGGTTTTCGGAAGCGGTAGCCGATGGTTTCTTGGAGATGCTCGATCGAACGCGTCGTCATACTCCGCTGGAGCGGCGCTCGCTGCTGTCGGCCGGCGCTCATCGAATGCCGCGAAAACGCCCCGGCAAAGCGCCCGATGTCCCGTTCATTCGTTTTTCGGCGCGGCGGGCGGGTTCTCCGCGGCCTTAGCTTTTTGAGCCTTTAACTTCTCGATCATCTGGTTCGCCAGCTCTTTCATCTTTTGCTGGCCGAGCTGCGCCGCCTGCGTGAAGGCGTTCAGGGCATCGTCCAGCTTGTTCTCCCGGACGTAGACTTCGCCTAGCCGGAAATAG
Organism: Terriglobia bacterium; assembly: GCA_050745265.1. Classification (GTDB taxonomy): domain Bacteria; phylum Acidobacteriota; class Terriglobia; order UBA7540; family UBA7540; genus RH2-MAG17b. The sequence goes on along the minus strand of JBOGKE010000065.1, from coordinate 1,433 downwards.
TCCTGCGGGGCGGGCTGTGGGATAGCTACGGCCGCCTTGTAATTCTGCTCGGCGGCGGAAAGCTCGGCCGGGTTCGTGCCGCCGGGCGAGAGGACCGATTTTTGGAGGTGCGCCATACCCAATCCCGCATGGACCTGCGCCTCGAAGGTCTTTTTCGCCTGGTCGAACTGGCTGGGCGGAACGTTCGGCGGCGCCTGCAGTGTGGCCAGAAGTTGCAAGGCGTGAGTGCCGTCGTTCTCCGCCGCGGTTAGTTGCTGCTGCTTCTGATCGTCGGTGCCCTGCAAGGCTTGCGGCAGAGGAAGAATGCCCGAGACTAAAATGAGACTCCGCAGGTTATTCGGCTGGAGCTGCAGGCTCTCCTGGCAGTAAGTGATCGCGGTGGGAACGTCCTGCTTGTTCCACGCCGCCAGCCCTCCCATGAAGTCCACGTCGCTCAGCAGTGCGCTCTTCGGGAACTGCTTTTGGAAGTCGTTTACCTGTTGCATTTGCTTCGCCGGGTCCGGCTCCTTCTGAATCGCCTGGAACGCCTGCTGCTCTTGCGGGCTGATTTGCGGCTGAGCCGGCGGCGCCGGGCCCGGATTCTTTAAGGAGGGTGCGGGCTGGTTTGGATTCTGGGGCGGCTGAGCCGCGGTCGGAGGCGGGGCTTGCGGCGCGTTCTGCACCGGCTCGGGCGCTTGCTGCGGCGTTTGTTGACCGGCGAGCCTGATGGCCGGAATCATGCAGAGCACCAGCACCGTCGCGAGCACGCAGTTTTGAAACGTTCGGAGATAGCTTTCCATGACAGAAACCTCTGCGCGGCCTTTCCGCCGCACTTGCTTTGAGAGCCTAACCGAAAGCCGTGTTCGGTGTCAAACGTGCGCGCTGGACCGCTGGAGGCGGCTCGGGGCGAAGCCCCGCGCGAACGTTGACTCCAAATACCTCATTCATCGAGAAGCGCCGCCCAGCGGTGAAACACTTTTCGTCCGGCGGCCTCGAGCGGCGGAAGATATTCATCCGCTTGCCCGAGAATGCGGTCACGCTCAAGGCCCGCCACCCGCAGTTCGTCCGCGAATTGGGCGGTCATGCCTCTAAGAATTGCGGGCGTAATTTCCATGTGAAAGAGAAAGCCGTAGACATTCTTGCCGTAGCGAAACGCCTGACAGTCAGTCAGCCGCGAAGATGCCAGGCGGACCGATCCCGGCGGCACGTCGAAAACGTCACCGTGCCAGTGGTACGCCGTCAGCGAGTGCCCAAGACCCTCGCAGAGGGCATCGCAACCCTCAACCAATGCCACTTCGTACCAGCCGATTTCCTTTTGCCGGCCCTTTCTGACGCTCGACCCGAGCGCAGATGCGAGCAACTGACTGCCCAGGCAGACGCCCAGGATCGGCTTCTCGCGTCGCAGCGCGTCTTCGATGAGGCTCAGTTCGCGGCGGAGGAACGGAAACTGCTGA
>JBOGKE010000064.1:0-16906 GCA_050745265.1 Terriglobia bacterium | reverse complement strand
CGAGCCGCCGAGGCACGTGCCGTAAACACGCGTCATCCCTTTTGGGTCCAGCTCGAAAACAAACGCATCTTGCGAGGCGCCAAGCGATAGACTCTGAGGAAGCTTATTGGTACAAGGAAAATCGGAGGATTGGGTTGAACCCGCGACGTATGCGTCGTTGAGCGAATCCAGCGCGATGCCATTGGCGAAATCGCCGCCGGAGCCGCCGATATAGGTGGCGTAATTCAAGGCCGCCCCGCCTGCCTTTAATTCGAACACGAACGCCTCGTCTTTGCCCGCGCCGTTGTATGCCGCCTGATAGAAGCCCTTGACGCCAGGGAAATCCGGCGAGGTGGTATAGCCGGTGACGTAGGCATTGCCCGAAGGATCGACCGCGATTCCGGTTCCAAAGTCGGACCCGGTACCGCCGACGTAAGTGGAGTAGACGAGCCCGGTGCCACCAGGCTTAATCTCGGTCACAAATGCGTTCGAGGCGCCAGCGAGGGACTTGTGGTACGGCGCCGGCGAACTGGAAATCGGAAAATTCGTCGAGCCGGTGGCGCCGGTGACGTAGGCGTTGCCGGAGCTATCCAGCGCGATCCCCGCGACGCTATCGCCGCCGCTGCCGCCGAGGAAGGAGGAGTAAGCGAGCGCGGGGTCGATCACTAGAGGCTGCGAGTGGTTGTAAGCGCCCAAGTCGACGCTGACGAGCCTCCGGCCCGAGATCACATAACGGCTCCGAACGAGGCGCCGGGCGCCGCCTGGGAGCGGCTGAAAGGCGACGGGCTTAAGAACGCGAATCGTCCCGCCGCGAGTGGCAACTTCGAGATCGCCGGTGCGGCTCAGGTGCAGAGCAAGCCGCCCGTCCGGTCCCCCGAACGCAAAACGGATGCGGCCGGCGTCGGCCCGAGGCGCGACGATGAAGTCATACTCGAGCTGCCCCGGGTTTCCGTGATAGACGGCGCGAATTCCCGGATAGATGCCGCGGTAGACCACTCGGGCGTAAAGCGGGATGTCCGTTCGCCAATTGCGCGGGTTCCGCCCAATAAGATAGTTTGTGCGGCCGGGGAGCTGATCGGCAGGATAGATCACCGGAGCGGGATTCGCTCCGACCATCACCATGCGTGCCCAGCAGGCTCCGCGCTTGGCCTTCGGGCACTGGAATGGGGAGAACAGCGCGCCACGCGCCGTAAGAAACAGCGTGTAGCTTTCCGTGTGCGCAACGTATTTTGCGCGCGCATCAGCCTGGCCGCGATTCGGCTCTAACGCCAGCGGCAATCGACCATAGCGGGCCCGGGCGAGATCGCTCTCGGGCTTTGTCGGCGCCGCTCGCCGCACCGTTGCGGGCGAACGCTTCGCGGGCGCCGCCAAAGCGGTAAGAATATTCGCAGCGCACAGAACCAAGACAAAAGCCTGAACGCTCCGCCTGTTGATGAAGACCATCCATGACCGCCTCATTGACCAGTTGCCACTCTTCTGCCGAATTTCCATCGTGTCATTCGCCGCGGGACGTCATTCCTGCCCGCCGCCATCATCTCCGCGACGCCGGGATTTCAGCTCGGAGCCGGCCTCCCGCCCGCGAGTGGCTGGCGATTCGCGGCGCGGTGCCCTGGCGCGAGGCGGGCCAGAAGGCGCGACGCCGGGATCGGAAGAAAAGACAATCGACTGAATGCCCGATACTTCGAAGCGCTTGCGGCAGCGCGGGTTCTTGCATTGCACAAAATCGTCGCGCCTCACCATGTAGGGCTGCCACTTGGCAAAACGAAGGCGGTCCTCTTCGCTCCCGCCGCCGCGCAGGGCCTTCCTTTTCGTTCTCACCTTCCAGCGGAGGTCGTAGGTGTCCGCCTGCCGGCAATACAAGCAGGCGAGCCGCGCGGGCTTCATCGTCTCCATCTCGTCGTAAAAGTCGCGCTCGTCCATAAACGATCTATTCTAATCTTAAGCGGCCCCGAACGCCAAGTTATGATTCTGTGATTGCGGTGGCGGCGGCTGGCGATCACCTGCCGGGCCGCGTGAATCGGGATCTGAACTAGACGCGGGCCGCGCGCAAGCGCGGACCGCAAAAGCGCTGCATTGCAAGGTCGTAAAAGCTTGTTTTCTTGGCAAACCGTTGCGGCCGTAAGGCTGCGCCGCGCTGCGCGGGATCTCGAGGGAGGCGGCGGCCGATTCATTCATCGCTCCAGTGCGGAGCGCGTTTCTCGAGGAAGGCGCTAAGTCCCTCCTCGAAGTCGCGCGTTGTCCGAATGCGAGCGCTCGTTTCGATGGCCAGCGCAAATTCACGCTCCAATTCCTGCTCGAAGAACCCGGCAAGCAGGCGCTTAGTGAATCGCAGGCTCGTGGGGCTCATTCCCGCCAGTTGGGACCCGATCTCTTGCGCCCGCTCGAGCAGCTTCTCGCGCGGGACCACTTCGTTGATCAACCCCAGCCGCAACGCTTCCTCCGCGCCTAAAATGCGGCCGGTAAGCAGCAGATCGCGCGCGCGCTTCTCGCCAATCTGCCGAATGAGAAACGTGCTGACGAATCCCGGCATGAACCCGACGCGAACTTCGGTGTACCCGAGCCGGGCCTCGGGAACCGCGAGCGTAATGTCACACAGCGTCGCAATTCCGCAGCCGCCCGCCACGGCGTGCCCGTTCACCGCGGCGATCGCGGGCTTGGAGAACGTGTAGAAATGGCGGAATAGATGAGCGATGCGGCGCGAATCGGCCAGCACTTTCTCGGAAGGCCGGCCTTGCGCCTCTTCCGGGCGTGAACCCGCCATTTGCTTTAACACCGAGAGGTCCATGCCGGAGCAGAACGATTCACCCGCCCCGGTGACGATCAAAACGCGGGCCGAGTCCGCCTCCACCTCGTCCAATACGGCGTGGAGCTCGGCCATCATCTCGTGCGTTAGCGCGTTCCGCTTGGCGGGCCGGTTGAGCGTGAGAGTCACAACGCTGTTCGCGCGCTCAAGAATGACAGTGTTGTACGCCATCGGTCTGCCTCCGGTACTCTTCTAACCATATCTGCGATCTGCCGGGCAGCGCAATGTGGCGCCGACGTTCATACCGGCGTTCTCGCTCGTCAGAGCGCGGACGTTAGCGCGGCCTGCGCCGCTCTGAAGGCGCTACTGCGTTTCTTGGGCTATGGGATTAACGCCGGTGTGATTTCACGGGCTGCGGTGAGCGAGGGCCGTCTCTTGCTCGGTCTCGATCTTGAGCAGAACGGGCGGAGACGCATGATCCGTGGTGGCGTTCGATTCGACGGCGCCCACGACATAGATCGGCTGCGTCACGGGCTGCACCCAGTTTTCAGCCTTGAGCGTGAACGTATGGCTGTTCTCGCCGGAGTGAACCAGGACCCCGTTGAGGCCTACGTTCACCACGGTGACGCCGGGCGGAAGGTTTTCGACTTGGCACGGAACCCGGCCTTTAAACCCATTCTCACGCGTAACGTGGACCGTCACGGTGGTGGAATGGCCAGGTGCGAGAGCGATTTCGGTGGGCTGCGCGGCCACGAGCACGTCGGGAGGAGGCATCAGCGCGGCGACGCGCAGCGGCGCTGTCGGATCCGCGATCCGCACGAATTGTTTCCCCCCGGCCACCGCTCGCCCTTCGACGCTGAACGGAGTTGCCGGAGCCCAGGCGGGCGCATCGTCCGACGCGGAGAGGATGGCTGTAACCGAATCCTGGCCTACAGGAATGGAGGCGTGACTCGCAGTAATGCCCCTCGGGAGTCCCGCGAACGTGATGGAGATCGGACCTTCGTAGCCGAGCGTCCGGTCAGCCGTGATTTCTACCGGAACGCGCCCTCCGCGCGGCACGTTTGGATTTTCCGGCGAAGCGGTCAGCGTAAAGTCCGGCGTTGATTTTCGCACGAGGAGCTGGTACTCAAAATCAGGGCCTTGAAGCCCGCGCACGTCGGCGATATGGATCACGTACTCGCCGCCGGCCGGCGCGGTGAAGTCCAGGCGCGAGTCAGCGCCAAAGCCCGGCCCGCCGTCGTCATTGCGGTAAGCGACGTTAAACACGGGCAGCCCGTTGGGAGGGAATTTTGCGCCCGGCGGCAAAACCTCGGCGCGGTAGACCGGCTCGGTGACGTAGTGCGCCTCGGGCGAGGTACCGAGAAACGCGGTCCGCAGCCCGCCGAATCCGGCGACGAGGATGTCTTCGTCCGGCTGATCGGAGATGTAGGCAATTCGGTCGAGTTCTTCGCCCACCATCAGATAATCGTTCACGTGAAAGCCGGTGCGGGAAACCAAACGGTAGCCCCGGCCGCGCGAGTCCCTGTCAGCGAGGGTGAGCGACGTCTCGTTCAAGCAGCGAATCGTGGCGCGCGGGACGGGCCGACCTTGCGGGTCGAGCACTTCAATCACAGAATCCAGCGGCGAGCCCAAGCGGCTTGCAGCAGCCTCAATCGTCAGCCGCTCGCCCTTTGTCGCCGCAAACCGGAAATAGTCTTGATCGGGTGACGCCCCGCTATGATCAATGCGGCCATTGATCACAGCCGGCACGGAAATCGGCTGCGCTTCAGCAGGGCTGTCGTTCGGCTCCTTCTCGTCGATTTCGGGCTCGTCGATAACCGCCAATTCTCGGGCGTTTGAAAGCTGGCCGTCCGCCGTTTTGATGCGCACCGGAACGGTGGTCCACCCATCGACGTTTTGCGGCGGATTCACACTGAGGGTGTGAACTCCTCCCAGGTTAACGCCGTCGACGTGAACTTCCTCCGTGTGTCCCACCCTCACGCCCAGTGGAAACACGCTCGCGATGTAGGGCAGATCTCCAGCATCAAGCCGATAGAAAGCGCCGGGTCCGCCCTTCTGCTCCTGATCTCGAACCGCGATGCTGTAAAGGCCGCTCGCGGGAAGCCTGTAGGTGAGGACCGCGTCCGGGTGGTCAGAAAATTTCCCGGCCTGGGCGAGTTGCTTGCCCGCCGAGTCGCGAAGCGTCAACACGGAGCGCAGCACCGAACCCAGTTTCGACGCCACAATACGGAACACAACCTCGTCTCCTGAGCGGCCCGAAAACTCGTACCGATTCACGTCGCCCGGAGCGGCGATCGTTCCGACGAGCGTCGCCGGAAGTGTCACACTCTGCGCTTGCTGTCCCTGCCCGGCGGGAGGTTGTTGCGTTTGGATTTCAGGTAAGCTGCCGACGTCGAACGCCACCAGGTTTGACGTTCCGAGCGGCGTCTGAACGCGAAGCCGGTGAATTCCCGGCGCAACCGAGCTCGATGCCGTTAGCCGAAGCTGCGCCTTCTGTTTCGCTCCTTGCGGCACCTGCGCGGACAGGTCCACATTGATCCTGATCTTCTGCGCCGTCTCAGCCACATCCGTTACGGAGATGACGTGGGCTTCCAGTCCCGGAGCGTCAAAAAGGACGGCCTTGATCCCGGCGAGATTGCGGCCGTCGAGCGTGACCGTGGCGGAGGAACCGCGCTCAATTCCCGCCGGCCAGATCTTGGCGATCACGGGCGGGATGGTGGGTGCATGGGAACCCGCCAGCGCCGCGGGCTGTTCGGGTAAAACCGTGGTGGATGAGTCGGGATTCTGCCTCGCTCGGAGCGTTTGCGGCCGCAAGGGGAGGCTGGCGCAAAATAACGCGCAAAGCGCAACGAAGATCTTGGCCCTCATAGACAGTCCCTCACAAACAGAGGATGCAGGCGCCGTCCGCCCCTGAGTCTCATTCGTCTCAAACGTCCCAAGCATTGCCCCAACGCCCAGCCCTGCCCAGGGCCGGCGGCCGCTTCCCGCGCCGGGAAATTAGAAACGTTGATTCTAAACGATGAATAGGCTTCGTTCCGTAAATTCGTGGTGCGCCATCGCTCCCCCCAGCCCTATCCCATGTCCCCTCACGTCCAGTAAACCCCCGAAGCCCCTTTGAGAATAGTTCAGGGTCATGAGCATTTTGAGACAGCCGCAATAAATGCGACAGTTTATTCGCGATCGAGAACATCGGAGAACACCCTGGGCCCCGGGCCCGCTTCTCATTTCGGTCTTGCCTCCGCGGTGCGCACAACCGCGCTCTTTCGAAACGCCACCAGCGGCCCCGCAGCCTGCTGAAAAGAGCCCATGCGGTAGAGGCTGAGCGTGCCATCGAAGCGGCCGGCGAGCAGCCATTGTCCATCCGGGCTGAGCCGCATCGCGTCCACCCAATCGGGCTGGTGAGGAATCAGCGCGATCAGGTTGAGCGTGGACGCATCGCGGATTCGGATGGAGCCGTCCGCCGAGCTGGTGACGATCTCCTTGCCGTCCGGCGACCAGGCAATCTGCAGGATGCTGTCTTCGTCGGCGATCAGAGACTGCACCAGCGTTCCGCCGGTCGGGCTCAAGTTCCAGATGTAAATCAGTTTGTCGTACCCGGCGGCGGCGATCTGCTTTCCCGAAGGTGAGAACGCGATCGTCGTAATGCCATCCACCGGATCGCTCAGTGTATAAAGCCGCTCGCCCGTGGCCACATCCCAGATTTTCACGCTGTCGTCCTGAGAGCCGGAAGCCAGCCACTTGCCGTCCGGGCTGAAGGCGACGGCGAAAACCGCGTCGATGTGATCCTTCAGCGTGCGCAGTTCTTTGCCGGAGGACGGATCCCAGAGCTTAATCAGCTTGTCATAGCTACCCGACGCGAGCAGCTTGCCATTGGGGCTGAAGGCCACCGAATAGATGCAGTCTTTGTGCCCGCGCAGGGTGCGAGCCAGCTTATCGGTGCGAAGGTCCCAAAGCTCTATTTCGCCCCAGCGCTGGCACAGACCTCCGGCCGCAGCGAGCCATTCGCCGTCCGGGCTGAAGGCGAGCGAGCGCACCATGCCGGCCGCGCCCGCGAGGTCGCCGCGAACGCTGAGCGTTCGCGGATCCATTAACCGAACGTCTTTGTATCCTCCCACGGCGAGCGCCTTCCCGTCGGGCGAAAAAGCGACGGAGCCAACTGGAGAGGTCTCGGGAAATCGCGGCCTGATATTCGGGATGTTCAGCTTGGGCTGAAGCGAGGCGGCCTCACCGGGCGCTGGGCCGGTCGCGCCGGCATCAATCCACCGCCTGATCGTCGAAATCTCCGCGGCCGAGAGCGGAGTGCCGCCGAAAGGCATCTGCGGCTGGATCTTGCCTTCCACCATCAGCACCAAACGGCTCTTCGCGCTGTTCCTCGGGATAATCTCGGTTCCGTGCGCGCCGCCCTTGATCAGCGTCTGGTACGATGCCATCACGAAGCCGCCCATTTTCGCTTCACTGCTGTGACAGGCGAAACATTTTTGCTGGAGGATCGTGACGACGCTCTGATACGAAGCGGCCTCGGGCGCCGCTTGCGCCGCCTCGAGACGCGCTGGGAGAAGCTGCCCCATGGCGAAAAGCAAGGCTGCGGCAGGCAGTATCGCTGCCGCACGACGCACGGCCGCGATCCGGAACCTGGACGAGAGACGCGGCCGGCCGCAGATTTGAGATTTAAGATCTGGAATTCGCACGCGCGCTCAATGGTCAAACATAAATTCTTTGCTAGTCAGCATAGCCCACGTGAGATCCGAAAGCGCGGCACGGCGCGGATTCGTGCCATTGACGGCCTTCTGTGCTTCCGCCGTCTTCAGTCGAGCCGTGAGCGCGTTCAGCTCCCGCGTCGTCGGGTAACGCGCGAACGCGGCGAGATACAACCTGGTGACAACCTGGCCGTCGGAATCACCCGCCTTCACGAGCTGATCGAGAACGTTCCCCTCCGCGCGCAGCTTGTTGTTCAGCGTATCGCCGTTGATGATGTGAAGCGCCTGGGTGACGGTCGGCGTCGAAGTGCGCTCGCTCTCCTGCGTCTGTTCGCGCACCGGGCGCCCGAAGGCTGTGAGGAAGTACGACCGGACGGCGGTGTCGGGCAACTGAAGCGCGCGCGTGCCGACCGGATACCCGGCAAAGCGCTCCGGCTCTCGGGTGACTTCCGAAAGGGCGTCGAGCAACACCTCGGCGGGCATCCGCCGGATCATGTAATGCGAGTAATATTTCTGGTCCACCTCGTTTTCCGCTGTGGGCCTGGAATCTGTCTGGTAAGTGGCCGACTGCATGATGGTGCGGATAAGATAGTCCAAGTCCATGTGATGCGCGACGAAGTCCTTCACCATCGCGTTCAAAAGCGCTTCGTTGGTAGGTGGATTGGTAGCTCGCATATCATCCACCGGCTCCACGAGCCCTTCGCCCATGAAGTTTTTCCAGACCCGGTTGACCACGGCGCGGGCGAAATACGGGTTCTGGGGTGAAGTCATCCACTTTGCGAAATAATCGCGCAGATTCTGAGAGGTGTCGAGCGGAAGCGCGGGCGCGCCGAGCGGTTTGGGCGGCAAGGGGTGCGTGAAGCGGTCATCGGTGTATTGGCCTGATACGCCCGAATAGACCGTGACATCGCGGAAGATGGGTCCAATGCCGGGGCGCGATGTGCCCGGCTGGCCCATCTTGAGCCGCACACGCGCGAAGAGGTCGGCCATGCCGTAATAGTCCTTCTGAGTCCACTTGGCCAGCGGATGGTTGTGGCAGTGCGCGCACGTGATGTTAAGACCGAGAAAAGCCTCGGTCATGTTTTCCGAAATTTCGACGGGATTGCGATGGATTACCCAGTAATTCGCGGCCCCGTTCTGGAGCGTATTGCCGCTGGCCGTCACGATTTCATCGACAAACTCGTTCCAAGGCTTGTTTTGGGCGACGCTTTGGCGAATCCAGTCGTAATAGCTCCACATTTCCGGGTAGGAGAGCCGGTTGCTGGTGACGAGCAGCATGTCCGACCAGTGGTACGCCCAATAATCCACGAACTCCGGCCGCTTCATCAAAACGTCAATCAGCCCCGCGCGTTTGCCCGGCGATTTATCCTTGAGGAAGGTTTTCACTTGTTCGGGCGTGGGCAGAATGCCCGCCGCGTCGAGGTAAGCGCGGCGAATAAACTCAGCGTCCGAGGCGGGCGGCGACGGCGGAATATGCAACTGCTCGAGGTGCGCCAGCACGTACTGATCGATGTAGTTGTGTCGAGGCGCGCGACGATAGACCGCTTCATTGACGTCAAACGGATACGGGATGCGCATGCGTGCGAACGTCACATGGCTTAAATACCAGACGGTGACCGGCGCCTCGCCGTACCCGTGCATGGTAACCAGGCCGGAGTCGTCCACCGAGGCGACGCCCTCGTCGCCACTGTCGTACTTCGCCCAGCGGGTCACGTCTTCAGAGTGGCCGTCGGAGAATTTGGCCATCACCACAAGCTGCTGTACGGCTCCTCGGACCAAAGACGCTTCGTGCGGATAGACCTCGAGATCGACAAGGCGCGGGTCGCTCGCCTTCGGCGGCGGCATGCCGGCCGCAATCCAGCCCGAGATCACCTTGTACTCGGGCGAGCCCACCGGGAACCGCTGGCCGCCGCCGTGCGGAATTGTCAGCGTCGGCTTGAGCAGAATCAGGCTTAAGGCGGGCTGCATGCGGTTGGTGCGGCGGCCAATCGCCTGGTGGGTGAGAGTGTAGTAGTCCGTCTCCGGGTCAAAGCCGCGTAGCGTCAGCTTGAACCCGTTCTTCCCGGCGGCCGCGCCGTGGCAGGGACCGGAATTGCACCCCATCTTGGTCATCACCGGCAAAACGTGGTTGCGGAAACTCCACTCGAACGGAGTGGTGAAGTGAGTCACAACGACCGGAATGGCGGTGCGATAGCCTTTGAAGGTTGCAGTGAGCGTCGCGTGCCCGTTTGATTCGGGATGCACAAACGTATCACGATCCGCCCGGGCGACAGCCGCGTTGGAGCTCGTGATCACGGCTTGCGACGTGACATCGGCGGCGTGGCCGTCGGCGTAGCTCGCTTCGACCACGACGCGCTGCGTGAGCAGCGGAATGGAGAACGAAATGGTTGACGGAAGCACCCGGATTCCGGTCAGGGGAGACGAGTTCGGAGTAGCGTGCGCAGCAACCGGTGCGATGGGCTGCGGTGGAGTGGCTTTGCTGTGACCCCAGCTTGCGGCCGAGTTCTCTGACTTATCGAACCCGTGATAGGGAGCGGCTTGGGCGCGCTGGGCGGCTTCAGCGGGGATCACGGCCAGTGCAGCGCAAGTCACCAGTGCGGCGGCGACAGAAAAAACAAGCGCTTGCCTCGGGGCGAAAGCCATTGTTCATCTCCATCCGCTGGGTGTGGACGCGCGGTTTAGCAACGAAAATGTTCGCCCGGGGCCGCCGACTGTCATTCTGAGCCCTTCGGCTCTGCTCAGGGTAAACTCCGCGAAGAATCTCTGCATTTGAGAATCAAACCAATACGGAGATTCTTCGTCGCGTGCGGCTGCTCAGAATGACACAAAAAGCCCACGGCACAAAAATCGTGCCGCGGCTACCTCCGTCACGCGAACAATTCCGTGATCGGATCGAAGCCGTGGTCCACCAGACGCACCTGCCGGCCCTCGGGCGTTGCGATGATCAGGTCGATCGGAATACCCAGCGCGTGATATACGGTTGCCGCGAGGTGCGACGGCTGCACCGGCCGATCCCTAGGCGCGCCGCCAATCGTGTCCGAAGAACCCACCACCTGGCCGCCCTTGATGCCGCCGCCCGCCAGCACAATCGACCAGCATTGCGGCCAATGGTCCCGGCCGCCCGCCGGGTTGATGCGCGGCGTCCGGCCAAACTCGCCCGTCGCCACCACCAGGGTGCTTTCGAGCAGGCCTCGCTGGTCGAGTTCCTCGATCAGCGACGTGAACCCGTTATCAAACATCGGCCCCACCAGATTGCCCATGCAACTGATCGGGCTGAACGGCGCGGAACCGTGAATGTCCCACGTGATCTCGTTGAAAACCGTTTCGAACATGTTGACCGTGACGAAGCGCACGCCGTTTTCTACTAGCCGCCGGGCGAGCAGGCATCCCTGGCCGAAGCGGGTCATGCCGTATTTCTTTCGGACGTCGTCGGGCTCCTGGTGGAGATCAAAGGCTGCGCGCGCTTTGGAGGAGGTCATCAGCGTGTACGCCTCGCTGAATGTCGAGTCCATAAGCTTCGCGTCCTGCGTGTCCTCGAAATAGGAGACGGATTGGTCGATGAGGTTGCGCCAATCGCGCCGGCGGTCGACGCGCAAGGCCGCAATGTAATCCGGCGGCAGCATATCGGGCACGCGGAAGTTCGGGTCCGACGGGTCCGAGTTCAAGACGAACGGGTCATATTTCTTTCCCAGGAATCCGGCCGTATCGCCGTGCGGAAGATTCCCGCCGAGCTGCCCGATGGGATACGGCAAAAGAATGTTGGCCGGAATCGCGCCCACGGGTCCTTTTTCCTTGCTCAGCACGCTGCCGTAGTTGGGCGATTCGAGGCCGCCGCGGAAGAGCCGACCCGTCTGCATCATCTGGCAGCCGGTATCGTGAACCGCGGCCGCGGTGTGATACATCGAGCGCAGAAGCGCGAATTTATCCGCGTGCTTGGCCATGCGCGGAAAGATTTCCGAGATTTGGATGCCGCTGACGTTGGTGGGAATTGGTTTGTAAGGGCCGCGAATCGAATCGGGCGCCTCGGGTTTCATGTCCCAAGTGTCAAGCTGGCTCGGGCCGCCTACCAGCATCAACTGAATGCAGTTGATGTCCTTCTTCGGATTCACCGCTCCCATGGCCTTCAGGTCCATAAACTGCGGCAGCGTCAGACCCAGCATGGCCAAAGCGCCGGCGTGCAGGAAGTCGCGGCGCGTCACACCGTCGCAAAAGTGAACCTTCTTGTCGGCATCGAGTCTGAACATCGTCCCACTCCTTAAGACAGAACCCTTTTCGAACGGACGCCTTCTCCGTTCTACATTGCGCGACGGACGTTGGAGCCCGTGATCAAAACGTTACCTCGCAGGCGTCGAAAAAGCAATGCTCGGCCGCGACCGGCGGCTGAGCGAGGAGAGAGGCGATCATGTCGTTCTGAGTAAACCGACCGAGGCATCTGCTTGTTGTAGGGAGCGTGTTAAATGCTTGCGCGCTGTTGTTTCGGCACGACTTTAGTCGTGCCGTAAATTGGCGATGAAGCGTCGGGCTTTAGCCCCTGAGTCCGCAGCGGCTAAGCCGAAATAGCGAATGGCCCAAAAGCGGCACGACTAAAAGTCGTGCCCTGATACGCTGACGACGACCGATCGCGATTATTTATGTCGTCAGGTTTCGCGACGGAAAAACAGATTTTTCGCTGCGCTCTGTCGAAAATCACCGATGCCAGTCATTCCCGCGAAAGCGGGAATCCAGAACCTGGTCCCACTTTCGCGGGGGTGACGATCGGGTTGATTTTCATTCGGATGGGTGGGCCGCAGGCCCATGTGGCCCTCAGAATGACAGGGTGCAAAGGCCGATTAACGGAAGCGCCCCGGTCATTCCTTCTTTTCGTTTTTGCCGCGGGGCGCGTTGTTCGCCGCCACCTGCAGCCGCGCTCCTTCAATCCACTCAAGAATGGTTTTGTACTGCCAGCTATTTGCGTTGCCCTTCCACCGCTGTCCGCCGTTATGCGATGCATAATAGTCGGTCACGTTGGCGCCGGTTTCGGCGGGATGGGTGGGTTTGACCAGAATCAGGCTGTGCCGGGGATCGCTGATATCAACCACGCGCATCGCGTACTTATAGTTCTGCTCGCTCATTGAGGGCAAGAACTTTCCTTGCTCGTCAGGTCCGGTGAGCTTGAAAATCGCGTGCGAGGCGTGGCAGATCACGCACGCCTTCCCGTCCGGACCGGTCTGGGCGAGAATGGGCTCAATGCGCTTCACGAAGTAATCGTAGTCGAGCACCGCGCCAGGCTTCACGTCGCGCAACGCGTCGGTGAGCTTCTTCCCTCCGAGCACGTTCCCGGCGATCAATTGGAGCCGGGGATTGGGATCGTTCTGAAGACGGTGAAGAGCGGCGATGAACTCGGGCCGATGCTCGATCCCGTCCGCCCGGCGCAACGCGTCGAGAGCCGCGGCGCGCACGTTGGCGTCCGGATCCGAGAGACTGGAAATGACGGCTTTAAGCACCACGGGAGTCTTCAGAAAATTCGGCACCTGGTACCGCTTATCGCCGTACGCGTTCGCGAGCAGTCCCGGCGCGTCCTGAGAGACGCCGAGTCCCGCGATGCCAAGGTGTAGCCGCATAAACGCGGGATTGGCAACTTCCGCGATCAGAACGTTTCTCTGCTTGCTGCCGAGACGGCCAAAAGCGGCCGCAACGCGAGCCTGGTCCTCGGGAGCGCTGGCGAACCGAGCCAGAATGATGTCCACCGCCGCCTTTTCGACGGCCGCGTCCGGATCGTCCAGCCCGCCGTAGATCAGCGCTTGGACGCTCGAGTCACCGACGAGGACCGGGAACGAAGCAGCCGCAGTCAGCGCGAGGGCGTAGTCCTTCGGCCGCGGCTGTTGCTTGAGCAGAGTGGCGACCGCCTCGGCCACGCTCGGCTGCCGGCCCCACGGAGAATTGTCCGGCAGGCTGGCGAGCAGAGGCAGGACAACGCCGCGAGCGTTTGCGCCGCCGCTGCGGAGAATCTGAACCACCGTCTTTACTAAATCGGGATTCGGAACCTCCGGCGAATTGATGTTCAGCACGCCACGCTGGCCGTCCTGATAGACGTAACTCACCGTCTGGCGCACCTGCGAGCTGGGATCGAGCGAAAGCTTGAGCGCAGCCAAGGCGAAGCGCTGATCGCCTGCTCCCTCGAGCGTGCTGCCGGCCTTCAGCACTTCAATCTTCATGTCGCTGCTTGCGCCGTCGAGGCACTCGATCAGGGCATCTTCCAGTTGAGGGCCCGAGCTGCGGAAGAAGTGGATCAGTTCGCTGTCGTTGCCGACGCGCGTTTGATAGAAGCCGTTGTGTACGTCGTAGTGGAAATCGGCCGTCTCCTGGTAGGGAGGATAAACGTACCCGGGCTGATCGAGTTCGGGCACGCCTTCAACATACTGAGTGAGGACTTTGGGCAGGCCAATGCTCACCTGGCCAGGCTTGAGCGCAGGCAGCGCATAGTGCCGGATGTGAAAATCCCACATCGCGTTCAAAAGAGCCATGCGGCCGTGCGGCGTGGCGCTGCCGAGCACGCGCGCGAGCACCAGCGCCTGGTGGTGCACGACGTCTTCGTAGCCCTTTTCGATGCGTTGCTGGTCTTCGGTGGTGGAAGCGGTTTTGATCCACGCCGCCATATATCCCGTGTTCTCGTCGAGGACGTCATAAACGCTTTCCATCAAACCTCGCCGCACCATCGGGTCCTGCTCGAGGGTGAGCCGCGTGGCCAAAGCTCCGAGAATCGTATCGCGCTCGGCAGGTTGATCGACCTTCCAGTAGTACCATCGCCAGAGACCTGCAGCCGCCTGGAACCGGACGAAGGGAAGCGGATCATTCAGGTCTTGAACCAGCGCGGCCAGCAGCGCCGGATGACCGGTGAGATAGCTAAAGTGTTGATTGAAGAGCCTTGTCGCTCCCCAGCGCACGCGTCCGTTGGGCGAGCGCAGAGCGGCAGCGAGGAGCGCGGCGCCCGAATCCGCAACGGCGGGACGACGCGTCAGAATTTTGCGAAGCGCCCATGCCGCCGTGCACTGCACCACTTTGGTGCGGTCGCCCAGAGCCTTGACGAGGACTTGCAAGGAGCCTGGATCGGCCATGTGACCGAGGGCGCGCGCCGCGGCCTCTCGCGCGAGAGGCTGGGGGCTGGTCGCGAGCACGTGCCGGATCTGTTCGAGAACGGGCTCCGGCGCCAAATCCCAGAACTGATCGAGCTGATACAGCAGCCGCGGCAGGTCGTTTGTAGCAAGCTTTGTAGGCGGAGGCGGAAAGGCATCGCCCCAGCCCTTTTGCGCGGAAGGCCGGTGGTCGGGGCCTGGGTAAAGCTGTGACAGCGCCATCACGGCAAATTCGGTGGCGCGAAACGGCGTGTTGAATCCCTGATACACCGGATCGCCTTCCCAATCGCCCTCGGTGCGCTGTGCCTTCAGGCACGCTTCCACCGCTCGCGCGAGGTTCGGATCGGTTTCGGGCCTGCGTCCCGCGAGCGCCAGCGCGTAAATAGAATGGTAGGAGATGAAGTCCGCCGTCTTCCGCGTTTTATCGAACGGATACGGCCACATGCCGTCGGCTTCCTGATAGCCGTAAAGCCGATGGATCAGCGCCTCGATCTGCTTCGAGTACTGGTTGCGCCCGATGGTCGCCAGGAACTGAATCTTCCAGTTGAGATCGATCATGTTCTTGGGAACATAGGGAACCGCGAGGCGGACTACCATATCGCGCTCGGTGAGCCATTCAGGATCGTGCGTGTGTTGGTAAAGAAAACTGAATGTCTGCCAGCTTTGGTCGGCGATTTCAAACGGGCTGATGTCGGGCTCGCAGCCGTCCACTTCGTTGCCCGGCATCGTGGTGCGGTCTTTGTAATGGATTTTAAGGAAGCGCGCGTAAGGGATGGCGAAATCGGTGCGCGGGCCGTCGTGCGTGACGCTTGTTTCAAACCAGTGCGTGAGCAGCGGCAGCCGGCTCGCAACCGTTCGCGCCGAGTAAATGACCCGAACCCAGTTCACGCCGGGCTCGCCGTAAAGCGGCCGGGCGTTGTTATAAAGCCGGTCGGTAATAAATTCAAGCGCGGTGCGCTGCCGGGGGGGATAGCCGTTGCGAATGGCGGTGAGTTCGCCGCGCGTCGTGAACTGCGAAGGATGGCATGCGATGCAGAGCTCGGTTTCCGAATGCGTCATCGTGTCGCGCAGAGCCACCGAGCCGCGCCGCGGCGTATTTGACAGCCACGTGTCGCCCATGTTGACCAGGAAATCCATTCCCGTCCGCACCGCCTGGTGCGGATCGGTGTACGGCGGCACGGAATAAGAGTACGTCCGCAGTTGGTACGCCGGGTGGTTTGCGTCAACGCGGACGTAATACGTCTGTCCGGGATCGAGCACGCGCGTGCGGAATTTGTAGAGTCCCGGGTAATTCTGCGTCGACTCAATCTGGTAAATGAATTCGCCTTTCTTGTAAGGCACGATCTCGGAAGACCCGCTGGCGTTCTTTTTGACTTGATACAAATAGACGTCGAACGGAACGTCGCGATCCGTGACGTCGAGCACGAAATAGGCAAGGCGCGGCTCCTTGGCGTGAAACGTGAAGCGGAACCACTGGAAGCCGTCAGTCAGCGCCGAGTATTTATTCTCACCCGGCGCGGGAACGTAAGGACGCTCATCGTCGCTTCCGTAAATCGTCTGGCCGAACTCGAACGGCTGCGCGTCGCGCCAGTCGCCGTTCGGCTGAGCCGCGATCACTGCGGGTTCAGACGCGGAGTTTTCGGCGATGCGGCTCACGGAAACATTCACGCCGGGAATGGCGGCGTTGGAGGCGAGGATTATAGTTCTCGGCCCGGAGGCGCGCGGCCGCACCGTAAGATAGAAATCCAGATCCGCGCTGTGGAGCGATTTTTCCGCGACGGAGCCCGCTGCATCGGCAACCGTCACGCTGACGGAGTTGTTTCCGGCGAGCTCACCGGGCGACTTGGCGCTTACCGTAACTCCGTAGAGCGAGCCGGCGTGCAATACACCCAGGCTCATCCGGCGCACGGTGGGATGGGCTTCAGCGGGTCGCGGGCTTCCGCCGGTCCTAACCGAGCGGCCCAGCGCGAAAAGCGCGAGAACGCCGGCGGCTAGACACGCGAGATTCCAGACGAGCCTGACACGTCGATGCATTAAGTCCTCCAAGGCTTCGCCGCAGCGCGCCTGGACGCCGTGTCACGCCGAGCGTGGCGAGTATCTCGCTCCGTGGTCAAGGCGCTGCGCGATTCATCCAATGCGGGTCTTCGAAATGACAAGCGCGGGATCTTTCCGCCACCTGTTCGATGAGTTCCGGGCCATCGAATCGGCGCTTGAGATTGACTCCCCAGCCTGCCTATTATACTTTACGTAATGCCTCCGCGAGTCCTTAACGCGATGCGGACGATGTATTCCTTCTGGCCGGAAAAGATAATTCTACATCAGGCGGAGCGGGTGGGAGCACGTTTTCTGGCGCTCCGCCGATTCGAACGTTGCTC
>JBOGKE010000063.1:0-1803 GCA_050745265.1 Terriglobia bacterium | reverse complement strand
AAGTTAGTTTGGGAATTGCGGTATGATCCGCAGACCAAGTCGTACGGCCTGAGTGTGCTCCTTGCCATGCGCGCTCAGTACGACGCCTTCGGAAACAGAACCCTTGTCCCGGTCGCAGTTCCACCGGTCCCAGGAGGGTGATTCGTATCGAAGGAGTAGAGCGGGTAGCCACGGCACGGCTTATGTGCCGTGGGTATTTGGACGGCCGCGATGATAAGATGGCGGCGTGTCACACGTCCATCGGCTGCGGGAGGCGGACCGAATTTTCTTTGTGACGGTGAACCTGCGCCGAGCCTTGGCTCCGTTCCGTCCGAGCGAATACGCGAGGCTGATCGCCGCGATCGACGCATCTCGCGCGAAGCTGGGATTCAAGCTGCTCGGCTACGTGCTCATGCCCGATCACTGGCACGCGTTGCTCTGGACCGGGTATCCACTGACGATCTCGCGCACGGTGCAAGACGTCAAATGGCTTTCGGCTCGGGCGTTGAACCAGGCGCGACGAACTTCGGGAGCGGTCTGGCAGCATCAGTTTTGGGATCGCTTTGTGCGGCACCGGAAGGAATTCACGGATCGGCTGCTGTACATGCACATGAACCCTGTGCGCAAAGGATTGGTGACCAAGCCGGAGGAATGGTGATGGTCGAGCTACAACAATTATTCGCTCGATGCGAATGTGGTCAAGGGTTGCACTATCGCGGTTGATTGTGTAATGCTGCCCGAAACGTATCGGGCGTAAGGAGAAGCCCACGGCACAGACATCGTGCCGTGGCTACCCGCTCCTCCCGCTCGATACTTCGCTTTGGGTAGCTCATGGTGACAGGTCATTCCGAGTGGAGCGCAGCGAAGCGAAGAATCTGCTTGTCGGTTGCGGACGGAAGGCCGCCCGGCGTCAGTGAGTCTGTTTGTCCACGCGAGAGGTCAAGCATCCGTGGCGCGCGAGTAGCCTTCAAAAGGAATGGGAGCATGACGGAGCGTATTCAAGACGTGGAGAGGAAGATGGGGCTGAAAGCGATTGGCGTGCGGGTTCTCATAGCCGTGGTTTTCGCGGGCATAGCTCCCGCGCTTGCCGGGGCGCAGGGCAGGACCTTCGCGCCGAACTCGATGGCGATCGCGCACAGCGTTGTGGTGATCGGCCCGAACAGCCCGGCGTTCGATACTCTCCTGGAGAGGTGGTTTCCCGGGGCGGGAGGAGTCAAGTGCTTCGCCACGGTCGAGCCGCTGTTGGCTATTGTCCACAATAATTCACGGCGCGTCGTGAAGGCCTACGTCGTGAAGTGGGTTATCACGAACTCCGATGGCACAACGACGATAAAGTACTTGAATGGCGTCAACGAGCCTTCCAATCTCTGGCAATTGACCGGACAGGTGAACGCAATGGGCCCTGGAGGAGGCGGAACGGCATCTCAACTTGTATCCCCTTTCTTCCGCTGGACCGAGGAGCGGTTTCCGAAGCTGCTGGCCGGTCAGGCTGTCATCGCGACTTACTGCGCCCTGGCGCAGCAACTGCCGGTGGTGCAGCAGCCTCTCGTCTTTGAAGCCCAAAGAGCTTCCAGCATCCGCATCAGCCTGGACGGCGTCATTTTCGGCGACGGAGTATTTGTCGGGCCGGACACGTCCAAATTGGCCTCCTCAGCAATATTTGTGGGTTGACTCGGGCTCGGGGAGGCGAGCAAGCGTGTGATAGAGCGCGATTTCCATCGCTTCATAGGTGCGGAAGCCGTAGGATCGTCTGGTCATCACTCGGATTTTGTTGTTGAGCCCTTCAACGGCGCCCGTAGAAATCTCGCCCTTGGCCCGAAACCA
>JBOGKE010000062.1:0-1500 GCA_050745265.1 Terriglobia bacterium | reverse complement strand
TTCTGTTCCTGTCGTATGAGGGCGTTGGAAACTGTGATCTTTATGTGCACAGCTTTTCGGACGCCGAAAAGTCGTTCCAGATAGCCCTCCAGTACGCGCAAGTGTGGCCCGGAATCAACGACTCGGAGTATCCAATCGTATACGAATCGATCGGCTTATCCCGGATCGGTGAGCAGCGCTGGGCACGCGCCGAGGAGGCGTTGAAAACGGCGCTGGCGATCTTCGACCGTCAGATCGAGCGGGCGCTTCGCTCCAACTCTGCCTTCATGCGGAACGACGAGGTTTGGCACCTTAGGAGGTCTCGGGCGAACGCGCTCAGCCTGCTCGGCGTCGTCTACGACCGAGAGGAGCGGAACGCGCAGGCACTTACCACCCTCGAACAGGCTTACGAGCAAGACGCGCAGTTTCACGCATCTGAGGACACGCTCGATAGCATCGCGAAGATCGGACTGGCGCTTTCACTGGCGTCGGGGGATATCAAAGCGAGCGCAAGATGGACAAGACGCATGGTGCTTTCCAAGTAATCGCGCCGGCGGGGCAGCGGCTTTTGGCCAGCCGATTACTACCCGGACTTGCAAGGGCTCGCCTTGACGAAACCGCTTAGCTTCGCCAGCGCAGCGTAACGGCCTCGGGAATGGGGTGCCGCATCGGCTCGCCGGTGGCGCGCGACTCAAGATAGGCTTGCTTGAGTTGGAAATACCACTTCGCGGGCCGGTCGGCGTCGTCGATCAGCATCAGGTTCGGAGCGTCCTTCAGCCCTACGGCTTGGCGCTCCATGGTGCGCTGATCCTGCCCGATGAAGGTGCGGGCGAAGATGCGGAAGATCGAGGTCATGAGGGGGACGTACCGGAAGACGTTCCAGGCGGCGCAGAAGTCAATCCGGCAGCGGTCGCCGTCGATGGGAGTCACCGTGGCGCGGCTGGAAAACCATTTGTCGCCGCAGCGAATCTGCTCGAGCCGCATGTTGGGCAGCACAAACTCGATGGCGGTCGTGATCGGCTCGCCATAGACGCCGAGCAGTTTATAAGCGCCGCTATTGGCCGACGGTTTGTGGGCGCGAATGCGGAAACCTCCGGGAATCGGCTCAAAGGTTTTTTCCTTCTGCTGAATGCTGTGCCGCGATCGCCACCACCAGGATTGATGGACGAACGGGCCATGCGCCGGGTCCATCAGGCCGATGATCCCGTGATCCACGTTCACCGGCAAATCGGCCGCGAGACGCGTGATCCGGTAAGGCTGGCTGAAAACGCGCAGGCGAGGCGCCTCCGGCGTGTCGAGGTTAGCGCTTCCCTTCCCCGTCTCCGGCATGTAGACCCAAACGTAGCCATCCTCTTCCTGGCAAGGGAAACTCGTCGCATAGATGCGGTCAACTTTGAGCTTGTCACCGGGAACCCATGAGGGAATCTCGCGGCACTGGCCGGTGTGCGGCTCGAACCGCCAGCCGTGGTACGAGCACTCGACCACGTCACTATCTACGCGGCCGCAGGTGAGCGGCATCCC
>JBOGKE010000061.1:0-20563 GCA_050745265.1 Terriglobia bacterium | reverse complement strand
GGGCCAACGCCGCCCGCGCGGAGTCAAACGCAAGATGAGCAACTTCCCGCTGCGTCCGCGAGGGGCTTGCTGCAAGGTTCGAATTAGAATCTCGGAATGCATCAGAATCGTTAAGTGAACAGTATTGAGGCTAGGGCCGCCGGCAGAAGCTCGGGATCGCTGGTGAAATTTTGGAGAACAGAGAGATGGTTGCCCAGAAACATGATGCCGACGCGGTCCTCTGGCCTGAGTTCCCTGAGAAACCGCACTACCTGCGAACGCGCCCACGATTGGTCATGAAAGCTGGTGTTCAGGCCGTCGAGCAGAACCACGGTGATGATGGGCTGGCCGCCGACTTCGTTGGAAAAAGCGTTCGGCGGGACGGTCTCCGCCAGGGCACGCTCGGGTGACGGGGCGAGAAGACATCAATGGGAGTTGGTTTGCCGTCGTCGTTAAGGGTGAAGTCGTCGCGTGAGAGGCCTGTTACGGCCCGCCCGCGCGAATCCTGAGCGACCACACTGATTTCGACCAAGCGCGTCTGCACTCGCAGAACCGCTCCGGCCTGGCCAGCGTTCTCCTGGGCTAAGTCGGCCGATGCAGCAAACGCCGCGACGAAAGTCAACAGCAGTACCGCACGCCATTTCATGGTCTTTGCTGAGGCGATAAGGGCACGTTCTGCCCAACGTATCTTTCACGCCGTCGATCGGATTCTTCGGGCAGGCTACAGCGGAGTCACCCGCCACCCGGAGGCGGGCCAATCATGACCATGATGGGAAAAGCCTGATTACTGGCTGTTCCGGTCTGGTGCGTCGCCTATGCTGAGTGTCAGCGCTCCCCTTCAATCCAATAGAGATTTGATACTGTGCGGAGCTCCCCCCAAGAGTTCGGTAACCTTGTCTGCTGCGCTAACGACAGATCCGGCCATGGCGCTAAGCCTCTCCATTGAAAGGCGGCTGACCGGTCCGCTGATGCCTACGGCGGCCTCTGCCTCGCCATGAGCGGAAAAAACCGCAGCGGCGGCCGCTCGCACTCCAAGGACGTATTCCTGGTCGCTTAGAGCATAACCGCGGCGGCGTATTTGGCTTAAGTCGTCACGAAGTCGTGCGAGGTCCGAGACGGAATGAGGCGTAGGCGCTTCAAGGGGCAGCCGAAGGCTCCTGAACAGCTGGCCGAGCTTTGCATCACTCAGGAATGCTGCCGTAACCTTCCCCAACGAGGTGAGGTGGAAGGGCTTTACACTTCCAATTCTCGCAACCATTCGGAACTCGTGGAGGCTTTCAATCACGTCCAAAAGGATGATGTCCGGCCCGTCCAAAATCGAGAGACTTACAGTTTCCCCTGTCTCGCGAGCGAGGTCGTTTAGCAGCGGATGCGCTACAGAACGGAGTTCTTGGGGCTTGGGGGCTAGCAGCCCCAGTTGGAACAGAGCACGCCCAATGACATACCGCCCATCGTCACTCCGCTCGATCAGGCCTCCTGCCGCCATTTGAGACAGCAATCTGTGAGCGCTGCTCTTATTTATGCGGGTCACTTCACATATTTCACCCAGCGCCAAGCCACCAGGTTTTTGTCGGAAACAAGCGAGAATCTTTGCGCTTTTGGCTAAAACGCCTGCCGGACGGCTGCTCGGCTGCATATCGAAATGCTATCAAACACCGCGACGCCGCGCAAGTTTGCCTTCGCGCCATATAAAGGCTTGACACCACAGAGCAGTTTCGATAGATTCCATTTCCTAGTACGATTTTGAATAATGGAACTACGGACGCCATTTGCGATGTACCGGTGCTGCCGGACGTCAGGCTGTCCGTTGCTCCCTGTGATGCTTCACGTCACTTGATGACTCTCGCCGGCGGAACGCGGATCAGCAGTGAAGGCGAATTGTCACCCCGTTCGAATGTAGCTGCCGTGACCAGAGGGAGTGAACGACCATGCTGGACAATCATCCAGGCGCCGCAGTTGCGAAACGGGACATGCCGCTAATTCCGGTTTCCAGCTCTCGCGTCGCAGAGGAAAGTCTCTCTAGTGTTCAAATGGCGCTGAGATTCCACCAGTTCCTCGCACGAAGGAGCGACTTCCTGGCTTGTCGCATTCTGGCGCTAATCCTGATAATGTCAACATCCGGCGGCCTGTTTGCACAGACCTCCGGCCAAATTACGGGGCACGTCAGCGATTCAACCGGCGCTGTCATTCCGAAGGTGATCATCACCCTGACGAACGTCGCGACCTGCGGGGAACGCCGCACCGTCACGCTGGCGGACGCGAGGAGTCGCTGAAGTGTAAAGAAAACGTCAGCGGCCGAGGCGGGTGGCGGAACTTTTGGTCGGGGATTATTTCGCAGTTTTGATCCTTATTTGAGGAGAGGCCGAGTGATGAAGGGATCATCCCGAAGGGATTTTCTCAAGAGCAGCGCTGCTGCACTAGCGGGTGGCAGTACGTTGCTCAATCCGCATCCGCCAAATATTCTGGCGGCCCAATCAGCGAGTGCCTCGGAGTCATTTCAGCAAGCCGGTCCGGGCGCTCCCGATCGATTGATGGTAACCCTAAACACGCAGCAGACCGCGGAGCCAGTCTCGAAGTACGCCTTCGGTATGTTCATCGAGCACATTGGCCCGCTGGTCTACCGGAGCCTCTGGTCCGAAATGCTTGATGACCGGAAATTCTACTTTCCGATCTCATCCAAGAAACCCCTGGCGTCGGCCGGGCCGCGGCGCGGTGGGCCCGGCCGCGAAGCACTCCGCCAATGGCATCCTGTTGGCCCCGAGCAAGTCGTGGTGATGGACAAAGTTCAGCCGTTTGTCGGTGACCACAGCCCGCGCATTGAACTCGACTCCTTCACGCCGCACGGCATCCGGCAATCAGGCTTGGCTCTCGTCAAAGGAAAGAAGTACACGGGTCGAATTTATCTTCGCGGCACTCCTGGCTCAATGATCAAGCTCAGCTTGATCTGGGGAGACGGTGCGAACGATCGCCAGACCATTTCCCTTGCCAACCTGTCTGCGGAGTACAAGAAGTTCCCGCTCAGCTTTACCGCAAATGCCGACACGAATGACGGCGGTCTCGAAGTCATTGGGACCGGCAACGGGAGTTTTCATATCGGCACGATCTCACTGATGCCGGCGGACAACGTTGAGGGCTTCCGGCCCGACACGACAGCGCTCTTGCGGCAGCTCCACTCCGGATTCTGGCGTCTGCCGGGCGGCAACTTCCTCTCTGACTGGAGTTGGTACGACGGTGTGGGCGACATCGACAAGCGCCCTCCCACATTCGACTATGCGTGGCACGCGATGCAACCGAATGACGTCGGCTTGGACGAGTTCATGACGCTCTGCAGGCTGATCGACGTCGAACCTTACATCACCGTCAACGCGGGCTTCGGCGACGCACACTCGGCGGCCGAAGAGGTCGAGTACATGAATGGACCCGCAAGCACGCGACTCGGGGCTGAGCGCGCGCGGAACGGCCACCCCGAGCCATACCGTATCAAGTTCTGGAACATCGGCAACGAGCCCTGGGGTACATTCCAACTCGGCTACACCCCTCTGCATTATTACGTTCTTAAACACAATAAGTTCGCGAAGGCGATGCGAAAAGCCGACCCGTCGATCACACTCATCGCGTCGGGGAAAATGCTCGTCGATATGTTTCTCACAGGCGAGCAGCGCATCGAGTACACGGGCAACCTTCAGTCCCTGTACGGGACAGACGTCGATTGGACCGGCGGACTCCTCGCGCACTGCTGGGGGAACTTCGATGGCATCGCGGAGCACTGGTATGCCCAGGGAGGCCGGCACTTCGATCTTGCGCTCGCCAAGACTCTACCGCCGAATGCTCCCACGGATGACGCGTATGTGCCAGTTGAACAAACCCCGCTCGAATGGGTGCGTTACGCTGCGAATGTTGTGCACCGCAAGGCCGAAGAATGGCAGGGATACCAGCAACGGTTTCCGGCGATGCTTCAGAAGAAGATTTTCCTTTCTGTCGATGAGTACGCCTATTTCGGCAGGACGTTCAATGGCGGGGTGAATCTCGAATTGGCTCTTGCCTACGCCATGATTTTCAACGAGAGAATGCGGCACACGGATTTCCTCAGAATGTCAGCGCACACGATGGGTGTCTCGACGCTCGACTACAACAGCACTGCGGCGAATTTCAACACGACGGGACTCGTGTTTAAGCTCTACGGCGAGCACTTTGTCGATTCCATTCCCGTGGCCGTCTCGGGGAACTCGCCTCAACCGGAGCCCAAGTATCCCATCGGCGGTGATCAGCCGAGGACGAATTCGGGAAGCCCGACCTATCCGGTTGACATGTTTGCTGCACTCACGCCGGACCGCAAGTTCCTCACCCTTGCAGTTGTGAATGCGACGGGTTCGCAGCAGAGCTTCAACCTGGGGGTCACTGGAGCGCGCCTGACAGGGCCGTCGACACTCTGGCAGTTGACCGGGGAGAGCCTCGATTCCGTCAATCGGCTCGGCGAACCACCGCAGGTGAGGGTGAAGGAGATTGCCATCGAAAGCGCTTCGGAGACGATCTCCGTTGCGCCGAACAGCGCGAACGTCTTTCGGTTCCCGGTGGCGTAGCAGCGGCGATCTACGTCAATGCCATCCGTTGGTCCCGAAACTGAAGGGGCGGCACGCGCACAGTACCAGAGCACGAAAGTGACACGGAAATGCGAGTGAACCGGCGCGAATTCTTGGCAGCTTCGGCGGCTGGCGCAGTCCTCTCAAAACCGGGAAGTGCGCCACTCGGCGCTCCGCCCGAAGGCATCCGGGTGGTAGTTGACGCGACGAAGATCGGCCAACCAATCACTCCGCTGATTTTCGGTGGGTACATGGAGCCGGCTACTACGCGAGTATGGGCCGAGATGCTAAGCGACAGGAAATTCTTCCACCCCATTACGGCTGCCGCGCCCAGAAGTTCCAGTTCCTTTTTCCGCCGTTTCGCGGGGCAACCATGGAGGACTGTGGGGCCAGAAGGCTGCGTTGAAATGGACGTTGTCCGGCCATTCGTCGGCGCGCACAGTCCGCGGGTCAAGTTGGACAGCGCAGCTCCCCGTGGGATTCACCAATCCGGACTTCGCGTAGGACGAGGCAGGTCTTATGTAGGCCTGATTTACCTTTCAGGCGATCCCAGTGCCAAAGTTGATGTGCGGTTGGTCTGGGGGCCGGGCGCCGATGACGCAGAGATCACTCGAATCCCTCATCTCTCCCGCGAGTACCGGAGGTTCCCATTGAAGTTCACGCCGCGCGCGAACGCACAGGAAGCGCGGGTCGAAATCCTGGGTACGGGCAACGGCTCGTTTCACATCGGGACCGTTTCTCTGATGCCGGCAGATAATCTCCAGGGATTTCACGCCGGGATGATCCGGCTCTACAAGGAGGCGGGCTTCAAAATGGCCAAATGGCCGGGCGGGAACTTTGTCTCAGCCTACGACTGGTACGACGGCCTCGGTGATCGGGACAAGCGCCCGCCTCGTGCGCAACCGATGTGGAGGAACGCGGTCGAGTCGAACGACGTCGGGATTCACGAATTCGTCGCCTTCTGCCGGTTGCTCGGAGCCGAACCCTACGTTGCGGTCAACAGCGGATTCGGCGAGGCTCGGGTCGCGGCTGAGGAGGTGGAATACTGCAACGGCTCTACGAATACCCACCTCGGTAAACTTCGGGCCGAGAATGGTCAACCCGAGCCCTTCAACATTCGCCTTTGGTGCATTGGCAATGAAATGTACGGTCCCTGGCAGTACGGCCACATGTCGCTCGATCAGTACTGGGTGAAGCACAACTACTTTGTCACCGCGATGAAGAAAGTGGACCCAACCATCAAGGTGACGGTGTCCGGGGCGAGCATTTGCGAAAAGGACATCGGCGCCGCGGAGAAGAAAGGTAATTTCTTTCCCGACAAGTGGGAACCGCCGATAGTGGCCAAACTGCCCTACGTATTCGGGAGTTTGCACGACTGGGACGGATGGCTCCTCACCGAATGCGCCGACAATATCGACCATCTTTCCGAGCATACTTATGCGTATCCCGACCTCGCATTCGACGAAGAGACGCAGCACTTTGTGGACGTTCACGACGCCCTGCAGTTCAGAACGCGGAGACTTTCGAACCGCATCGGCGAAGCCTTCGATGCGTGGCAGAAATACGTTGAAATGATGCCGTCGCTCAAAGAGAGAAATATCAAGTTCATCTTTGACGAATGGGGCGTTCGCTACCGGTCGGCGGACGGAAAGGGCCATCGGCCCGCCGGAATGGTGACGCCGATATCGTATGCGCTTCTCCTGCATGAACTGTTCCGCCGCTCCGGCATGGTGGCGGCGAGTTGCCCGACCGGGGGACTTTACACGGTGTTGGTGGACAGCACCGGCGAGGCCGTGGGCTTCTCGGCTGAGGGATTGGTATTGAAGCTCATGAGCAACCACTTCGCCGGCGCCCTCCCGCTGGATGTAAACGGAAATTCACCCCAGCAGCCGGTCAGCGGCACCCCCTTCGTGGATATTCCTTTGGCTCCCATCGGAAGCCCCACTTTTCCACTCGACGTTGTCGCCGCGCTATCCAGTGATCGGGCGACGCTCATCCTTTCCGTGGTCAACCCCACCGAAGCCGGCCAGGATTTTACGCCCGAGATCAAAGGAGTCAAATTGCGCAGGACAGGCACGCTGTCGCAGATTGCCGCGCCCAGTGTAGACGCGGTGAACGAACCGGGCAAGGCGCCGGCTGTCCGAATCGTCGAAACTCCGCAGCGGGCCCTCCCGGGGAGAGTGAGCGTTCCGCCCGTCAGCATTAACGTTTATGAGTTCGAGATCGAGAAGGCGTGAAACGGTAAGGAGAAAACGAGGATGAATCGATCGTCTCGAAGGACGTTCCTGAAGAATAGCGCCGGCGCGGCTGCTGCCGGCGGCGCTCTGTTCAACGCGCATTTGCCACATCTTATCGCAGCGCCCGCATCTGCAGATCCCTCGCCGGCAGCGGACAATTTCCGGCCAGCGTCAACCAACGTTCCCCAGGCGGAATATCCGCGGATAGACGCACAAGCCCGCTGCGTGCAGTTTCGACTCAACGCGCCGCATGCGCAGCGTGTGCAAATCATGGTGGGCGGCGGCGGCGGGGAGACTCCGAGGATGGACCTTACAAAGCAGTCCGATGGAACCTGGACGCTGACCACGCCGCCGATCGTCGAGGGATTCCATTACTACCCGGTGTACATCGACGGCTTCGAGGTGAATGATCCGGGCAGCCGCACGTTTTTTGGTGAAGGCCGTGACATGAGCGGCATCGAAATCCCGTCTCCCTTAGCGTCAGACTCCTTCTACGAAATTCGCGATCTTCCGCACGGCCAGGTTCGCGAACAGTGGTACCACTCGAGCGTAACGGGCCGGTGGCGGAGGATATTTGTCTACACGCCTCCCGGTTACGACCACAATCCAAACACGCGGTATCCCGTGCTCTATCTTCAACACGGCGCCGGCGAAGACGAAACCGGATGGACCAAGCAGGGCCGGGCCAACTTCATTCTTGACAATCTCATAGCCTCTGACGAAGCCAAGCCCATGGTCATCATCATGGCGTACGGTTATGCGAAGCGCGCGGGGGCTCCAGCGCCGGACATGGCCAAATTACGAGCTGGTTCACGTGCTGCGTTCTTCGCGACGATGCAGGTTCTGACGGCCGGCTTCGAGGACGACTTGACCCAGGTGGTCGTTCCGCTGGTCGATAAGACCTACCGCACGATTCCCGACCGCGACCATCGTGCTATGGCAGGACTCTCGATGGGAGGCATGCAGGCGTTTCAGGTTGCGCTGAATCACCTGGACATGTTTTCCTACCTCGGCGGTTTCAGTGGCGCTCCCTTCGTCATCGGCAGCAACAGGTTCGACCCTAAAACCGCCTACAATGGCGTCTTCGCCGACCCCGACGAGTTCGGGAGGCGGATGCATCTGCTCTGGCTCGGCGTAGGGACAAATGAGATGGAAATGATCCATCGCGGCCTAATCGCGTTTCAGCAAGCCCTTGTTGAGGCCAATATCCGACACGTCTTTTACCAGTCGCCCGGCACTGCACACGAGTGGCTGACTTGGCGAAGGGATTTAAACCGATTCGCGCCAAGGCTCTTCAAGGCGAGATGAGCAAACCCCGTCGTAGTTTTTATAATCGCCTGGCTGTCCAGATCAAAAATTGGATGGAGGCTGATCGATTTGGCACCTGAGGATACAGTCCGGTCGTTCGCCTGAAGAGCAATGCTCGTGGGATCCAGCAAGGACCGCTCTCCTTTACGTTGAGCGGCGTGCATTTCGTTCTGTGGTTAGCGAAGAAAAAAGGAGGAAATATGAGCCGGAACTTTCTTCTGCTCACTGCCATCGCAGCCCTGATGCTGTCGGCTGCCAGTTTGTCTGCGCAGACCTTTGGGCAAATTACGGGGCACGTCAGCGATTCAAGCGGCGCTGCGGTTCCGAATGCGATCATCACCCTTACGAACTTGGCGACCAGCGGGATACGCCGTACGGTCACGACCGGCGTCGGCGATTACACGTTCGTCGCGGTTCCGCCGGGAGTCTATAACATTCAAGCCGCGCGCTCGGGCTTCAGGACCGCCACGACCAGGAATGTGCAATTATCGTTACAGCAAACCTTAACTCTTGATTTTACTTTGGCGGTAGGCGAGACGACGCAAGTGGTGAACGTTTCCGCCACAGGTGCGCTTCTTCAGACTTCAACCGCTTCGCTCGGCACGGTCATCGAGAACCAGGCCATAACGCAGCTACCTCTGAACGGCAGAAACTACCTGGGGCTGGTGGCTCTTACGTCCAACGCGAATACGCTTTCGCCCTCGTCAGGTCAGGCGGGGTCGCGACTGGGCGGTGATCGCGCCGGCCAGTCAATCTCGGTCGGCGGCCAGCGGATTCAGTACGATTACTATACGCTCGATGGCATCGACAATACGGACCCTGACTTTGGGACCTACATCGTGTTTCCGTCGATAGACGCCATTCAGGAGTTCAAGGTGCAGACGGGCGTCTATTCGGCCCAGTTCGGTCACCAGGTGTCGCAGATCAACGTGATCACCAAGAGCGGCACCAACAGTTTTCATGGATCGGCGTTTGAGTTCCTACGCAACGATACGGTGGATGCGCTGCCTTATAACTTCTCCACCACTCCTCTGACATCAGTGCCCTTCCACTGGAACGACTACGGATTCACGGTCGGCGGTCCGGTATGGATTCCCAAAGTTTTGAACCTTCGAAATCGCCTCTTCTTCATGGTCAACGACGAATGGTTGCACTCGACGACGAGGGGTCGGGGTACTGCAACCTTGCCGACTCAAGCCGAGTTGAACGGCGATTTTAGCGCCTTCCCTGCGGCGATCTACGACCCGTCGACCGGGATTAACGGCTCGGGAAAGACTCAGGTCTCCTGCAACGGCGTGCTAAATGTCATCTGCCCGAACAGCATCAATCCGATTTCAAAGAAAATCCTCCAGGATTTCTACCACCCGGCTACGGTGAACGCCGCAACACTAAACTACCCCTACACCACCAACTCGATTTTCCACCGCCGGTCTTCTACGGTGCGCGCCGATTTCAACCAGTCGGCGAAGTTGCAGTGGGCGTTCCGCTGGAGCAATGGCAATGAACCCAGCACAACCTCGGGTTTCCCGGGAGGGTTCGGGACCGTCGGCAGCAAGACCATCACTCACTACAACCAATTCATGGGATCTAATACCTGGACCATTACACCCACGCTAGTCAGCCAGGCCACGTATGGCTATACCACCTTCTACAATTCTCTCGGCACTCTGTCACAAGGCACAGTCAACGACGTGGGCGAGATCGGCATCCCCGGCCTGCAGCCTGGCGCCTCTTCCACGTGGGGCATCCCCAACATTAACTTTTCAGGGCCTAACGACCCCTGGTCGGCGATTGGCGACGCCAATGACGGTCCTTATGTCACCAACGACCCTGTCTGGCAGTTGGAAGATAACCTCATGTGGGTGAAAGGCAAGCACACGTTCCATTTGGGTTTCGAGTACCAACACCAGACGTACAACGAACTGGGCAACCAGTTCTCCCGCGGAGTTTTCGACTTTCAGAACAATGCTACAGCGGACTTTGAACCCAATGCGTCTGGGAAAGTGGTGGCCGTGGGCGGCTCCGCGCTCGCCGATTTCCTGCTTGGGGATATTTACACGTCGACCTACGCGGTGTCGGTTGCGGATGCGAACTTCGTGCGGAGCGCGGAAGCCGCTTACGCCGAGGATACTTACAAGATCAGGACCAATCTCACCCTTTCATTGGGCTTGAGGTATGAGCTGACTCCTCCGTGGCACGACACGCTAAGCAATTTGTTCATGGTATCGATGGCCAATTCGCCGTTGTACCCCACCATCCCGAACGAGCCTCAGGCCGACTGGCCCTACTTTCTGCGCGAGGCCAACTGCGCTAATCCCTATCAGGGAATCAACGTTCGCTGGGTGCTAAGCAACGGCGCCCCTACCGTTCCGGCGCCCCAGTGCAACAACGGACAATTCCCGAACGCGCTCCTCGAAACCGACTCCAATAATTGGGCGCCGCGCCTGGGTTTATCCTACGCGCCGACGAGCAGGATGGTTATTCGGGTGGGCTTCGGCATATTCTACGACCACCCTATTGGCAACTCCATGTTCGACATCGCGCGCAATCTCGCTGGGCGAGTAGATGACTCGAACGCCGTGCAGGGCGTGCCCAACGTATTCTGGAGCAACGCAGTGGGCGGCGGCGGTTCGCTCGCCACAATCCCCCCGCCTTATGGGTACACGTGGCAGTACGATCATCGAACCCCGCGCACCTTTATGATTCCCGTCGATATTCAGCAGCAGGTGGGGCAGAACTGGTTGTTCGAGGCGAGCTACATGGGCTCGCTGACCCGGAATCTTTATGGGATGCGCGATGCGAATCAGCCCATTCCCTACGGATACGTTGGCAAAGGGTCGTTTCAGACAATGGCCGGTCTTTCGCCCTACCCGAACTTTGGGTTCATTCAACTCGTGGAAGACAACGGCATTGGCAATTACAACGCTTTCAGCTTGAAGGTGACGCGCCGGTTCAGCCAGGGCTTCAACCTGATCAGCTCCTATACGTATTCCAAAGCTATGGACGATACCAGCGGTATCCGCACCCAGCAATCCCTGCTGTTCCCCCAGAACAGCCTCTGCCTGATCTGCGATTACTCGCTTTCCGACTTTAATGTTACGAATCGGTTTACGGCCGCAGTCGTCTACGACCTTCCTCTCGGCCAAGGAAGGTTGTGGGCGCCTAAGAATGTATTCGTGAATGGAGCGCTCGGCGGCTGGCAACTTTCAACCATCGCCACCCTGCAGTCCGGTACTCCCGAAACCATCACGACCGGCTTTAATAATTCCAATACCGCGCTCGGCGGGTATTCAGTCGACAGGCCCAATGCAGTTGCCGGCGCCCTCGTGAACGCGAGCTCCCGGACACTCCAGCATTGGTTGAATCCCGCGGCCTTTGCTGTAGCGACTCCTGGCACGTTCGGAGATTTGGGCCGCAACAGTTACGTCGGCCCTGGCATTGTCAACTTCGATGCCGCCATCCACAAGGACTTCCGCATGCCGTTCGCTGAAGATCAACGACTGGAGTTGCGCGCTGAGGGGTTCAACGCTTTCAATCACCCCAATTGGGGTAATCCGTTCGCGAACCACAACGTTTCGTTTTTATTCGGCCGAATCCTTGGGACGTCGACCTCCATGCGTGAACTGCAATTCAGCGTAAAATACGTGTTCTAGAAGATCGTTCCGGAAATACTTGCATGATAGCGGCAATGAGGGCATCGACGACCGGCGCCCGTGGTGCCGCCTCTTCAGACGCACCGCGATATTCGAATGAGGAGACTGGGGCAGATGATCCAAAAGCGCAGTTTGGTAATCTTGACAATCTTGGTTTTCGGCTTCAGCGCCGCCGCAACGGCGCAGCTCGGGATGTTCTCCAAGCAGCAAATCATCGAGTTTACGCCCGACTGGCACGGCCCGCGCTTTCCCGATGGCCGCCCGGACGTTCCCGACTCGGTTTTGCAGCGCCTGAAGGACGCGACGGCCGAAGAAGCGTGGGAAGTGCTGATGAGAGCGGGCTATCGCAATCAGTTCGAGGCCGGATGGACGGTGATCAATCACTCGAACCAGCGACTGATTGGTCGGGCGGTGACGGCGGTCTACATGCCCTATCGGCCGGACGTGGATTCCGTGATCCGGGCGAACGGCAAGAAGGAGGGGCGTGTCGGATTTGGAGAAAATTCCTGGATTATTGACACGCTGAAGCCCGGCGACGTGATGGTGGTGGATGAGTTCGGGAAGATCACGGACGGCCCTCTGGTTGGCGCGAATCTCGCCACCTCGATCTTCACCAAGAGCCACAACGGGGTGATCTTGAACGGGGCGCTGCGGGACACGTCGGAAATTGAGCAGATGAAGAACTTCGAAGTGTTCTGCCGGGGAACGGACCCGTCGTTTTACCATAACGTGATGCTGATGGGAATCGACGCACCAATCCGAATCGGCAAGGCCACGGTGATGCCCGGAGACATTGTTGTGAGCGACCCGGAAGGCATCACCTTTATTCCGCCGCAGCTCGCGGAAAAAGTGGCTGACCACGCCGAGCTCGACCATCTCGTTGACGACTGGGGCGAGATGATGCTGCGCGAGCAGAAGTACACGCCGGGCCAGATCGACGGCCGATGGACGAACCAGATGATCGGGGAATTCAACCAGTGGGCGGCCTCGAAGGGCTCGAGGCAGCGGCTTCCGGAGCGCTGAAGCTGCTGTGAGGCGGCCTCTTGCCGACAACCGACGGGCGGCCAGAGGGCCGCGTCCTACAGCGAACACACGCCTAAGAGGAGCGCAATATGACCATGGATCGAAGGACAGTCTTGGGGGCGGGGGCTGCAATTGCCGGAGGGGCGGCTCTCCCATCGCTCTCGGGCGCCATTCAAGGCGCGACGACGCCGTACCAGCGGCCCAAGCTGAAGATCACTGACATTCGCACCGCCATGGTGGTGGTGCATGGGCCCCAGGCGCACGTCCGAATTTACACGGACCAGGGCCTGACCGGCCACGGCGAGTCCACCGACGCCGCGATAGGCACACCTCCTCTGATCAACAGCTTCCGGCGCTTTCTGATCGGGAGGGACCCGCTGAACCCCGATGCCATCTGGGAATCGCTCAGGCAGTTCGGCGTTTTCGCCGGAGCGCAGGGCGGGCAGTACACCACGGCTCTCAGCGCGCTCGATATGGCTCTTTGGGATCTGGCGGGCAAGGCGCTCAACCTTCCTGTCTACCAGCTTTTGGGCGGCAAATTCCGGGATAAGGTGATGATTTACTGCGACACCGATATGCGTGCTCCTATAGGCGCCGAGCCCGAACGTAAGATACCCTGGGTTACCGAGAATGGATTCAAGGCGTGCAAAATCGACGTCGACGACTTCCGCGATCCGAACCGGTGGGACCGCGTTAACCGCACCGCAAATAATTATGAGATCGACCGCATTGTTAAGTGGATCGGAAATATCCGGAACATGCTGCCCAAGCAGATCGAGCTGGCCGTAGACATGCACGCATTCTACGACGCGGCCACCGGGAAGCACGTTGCGCAGGCCGTGGAAGAGTTCCGCCTGCTCTGGCTCGAAGAGCCGGTGCCGGCGGAGAACGTCGATGCAATGGCGGAGATCCGCCGCTCGACGAAGACCCGCATCGCTTGCGGTGAGAACCTCTACATGCGCTGGGGATTCACGGATCTCCTGCACAAGCAGGCGGTCGATATCATCCAGCCCGATTTCCAAAAAACCGGCGGCTTGTCGGAAGCGCGCAAAATCGCGAACCTGGCGGAAGCTTATTACATTCCGGTCGCACCCCATTGCGTCGTTTCGCCGATTGGCGTCATGGCAACGGCGCACGTGTGCGCTACGATTCCGAATTTCCTCTGTTGTGAGTGGCACTGGATCAACTATCCGGATTACTGGAAGAACTGGGTGAAGGAAGGCGAAATTATTGAGCAGGGATTCGTCACACCTCCCGACCGGCCCGGCATCGGTGTCGAGATGAACGAGGAAGTGGCGAAAAGGGCCCAGATGCGCGGCACCACGTGGTTTGAGCCGAACGGCGCTTTCACCTACGCGTAAATGCGCGATGACGGACCGGAAATCAAAATTCTTTCCGAAGGAGAAATTGACGGTGAGATGGATTGAGCGCGCGGTTCGAAAACGGCTCGCGGTGGCATGGGCAGCTTCCGCGATACTGCCCCTTGCTCTTATGATCGCTGGCCAGGCGGTCTTCGGTCAGGCGAAAACAGAAATCCCTCCTCTGGTTCCGGGCGCAAAGCAAGTAACCGTGGAGCACATTAAAATTCACGGTGAATCACTGGAGGGTAATCTCGAACGTGACGCTGTAGACCGCGATGTGATCGTATTCCTTCCGCCCAGCTACTACAAGGACAAACATCGCCGCTATCCCGTGGTGTACGCGCTGCACGGCTATTCCATTGGCGCCGAACAATGGACTCACGAAATCCACGTTCCCCAGGGTATCGAGGGAGCCTTCGCCAACGGCAGCAGGGAGATGATCGTTGTGTTGCCGGACTCGAAGACGATCTACGGCGGCTCGATGTATTGGAGCTCGGTCACCACCGGCGACTTCGAGCGGTTCATCGACCATGACGTGGTAGCCTACATCGACGCCCACTACCGCACAATTCCAACTCGTCTGAGCCGGGGACTGGTGGGCCATTCAATGGGCGGATACGGCGCGATGCGGATCGGAATGAAGCATCCCGACGTGTTCGGCAGTCTTTACGTGATGAGCGCCTGCTGCCTCTCGCCGATGGGCGCAAGATCGGCAAACCCAGCCTTTGAGAAAGCCAGGGCATCAGTTGAGAAGGAGCTAGAATCAGTGAAAACGCCCGGCGAAGCGGCAGGATTGCCGTTTTTTGCTCGTGCAATGCTCGCCTCGGCCGCTGCCTGGTCGCCCGACCCCAAAAATCCGCCGCTTTATCTTGACCTGCCGATGAAAAATGGTGTGCCCCAACCCGGTGTGATCGCCAAATGGACGGCGAACGCGCCCCTCGCGTTGATCGATCAATACATCGACAATTTGCGCCAGTATCACGCCATCGCACTCGATGTAGGAGATCAGGACGGCTTGCGGTTCGATATGATCAAACTGCACCAAATTCTCGACAATTACGGCATCAAGAGCAGCTTCGAGATATATCACGGCACCCATACCAGCCACGTCGCTTACCGATTTCAGAACCACGTGATCCCGTTCTTCAGTCAAGAGCTGTGCACGGCGCACTGTCAATAGAAACGGCGAGTTATCCGAAGGGGGATAAATGAAACGTCGCGAATTCGATTCCGCATCGATGGCGCTTACCGCCGGCGTGGCCGCAAGATCAGCTCGGGCTCAGGCCGGGGGGCGAAGCATCGATTGAAATCCCGATTGATGACCCGCGGGACGAGTTGCTCCGGAATCCTGGCGTGATACGCTGTCGCAAAGCGGCCCTCATTC
The DNA here is from genome assembly GCA_050745265.1 of Terriglobia bacterium. Taxonomy (GTDB): domain Bacteria; phylum Acidobacteriota; class Terriglobia; order UBA7540; family UBA7540; genus RH2-MAG17b. Next base: position 5,038 of record JBOGKE010000061.1, on the reverse strand, counting down.
CGGCAGCATGATCTGGCCGTTAACCTCGAACGCGCCGCTGACCGACCGTGCGCCGCTCCCGGGCTGACCGCCCCCGACTGAGACGGTGTACTTGCCTTGCGCCACAATCCGGTCTCCGGCATCAGTGACCATGCTGAGATCGCGGCGACTCAGGTGAAATCTGATAACTCGGCTGCCGCCCGGCCCGAGGTGAACACGCTCGAACCCACGAATAGCGCGGATTGGCGCGCCTGGCACATCGGGAAATTTCAGGTAGAGCTCTGTGACTTCATCCCCCGCGAGCTTCGCCGTGTTTGTCACCCCCACTGACACCTCCAGCGGAACGCCGGCACTAATCGCTGAATTCGATAGACGCAGGTCGCCATAACTGAACCGTGCATAGCTCAGGCCATATCCAAAGGGCCAGAGCGGCTCGCCTTTGAAGTAGCGGTACGTGCGGCCCGCCATAGAATAGTCTTCGAATGGCGGTAATTGCTGCACATGCTTGTAGAAAGTAACGGGCAGGCGGCCGGCTGGATCATTCTTGCCGCTCAGGGTCTCGGCGATAGCGGCCCCGCCTTCTTCGCCTGAATACCAAGCTTCAAGGATGGCGTCAGCGTGCTCCTTCTCCCAATTGACGGCGAGCGCACTACCGTTCATCAGCACCACCACGAGCGGCTTTTGGGTGGCGGCCACGGCCCGCACAAGGTCTTCCTCGGGCTCCGGCATATCGAGGCTTGTACGGTCTCCTCCAAAGAATCCGGGCAGGTTAACGGGCATCTCCTCGCCCTCCAGCCGGCTGGTGATGCCAACAACCGCGATGACCACGTCCGCATTTCGCGCGGCCGCGATAGCTGCCGGATCGGGCGCATTATTTACAGGAGCCCAGACGAGTTGCGCTTCAGGCCTGCCCCCGGACGTTTGGGCGTACACAACGTCTAACTTTAAAGGCTGCCCCTTCTCGAGATAAACCCGGCCCACGTTGCCGCCCGAGCCGAAAAGCTGAGCAACGGTTCTATCGCGCAGCGACACGCGCGCGAATCCGTTGGCCTTGACTCCGAGCAGATACTCGCCGGTCCTCTGCGGATTCAGGAAGCCGATCCACTCCACCGCCAGCCCAGGCTTCCCTCTCACCTGCTCGGGAAGGTTACCGCCGTTGAGATCAATTGAGCGTTCGGTGCGCGAGGTAACCGGTGCAGGTCTGGGCGCTCCCGGTTCAAAGCGGACTCCGGTGCTGTACGATGCCTTGAGACCGGGCTGACCGTCTGGGGTCGTCAGCACCGACGCGGGCACAGGTTGCCCTGTTTGGTTAGAAAGAAATTGGGTTCCAGGGACGTAGGTGATCTGCACGTTCGGGAATTCGGCTTTCATACCTTCGAGCATGCTCACCGTGTGCGTAGGCTGGCCCGTGTAATTGCCGAGCAGCACTGCGGTTTGATCCGCAAGCGGGCCGACAATGGCGATGCGTTTGACCGATGGCTTCAGCGGCAGCACGCCGTCGTTCTTCAGCAGCACCATCGACTCGTTCGCGAGCCTGAGCGCCAGAGCGCGATGCGCCGCGCTGTTGAGCTGCTTCGGATCAATGTGGTCATACGGCACCATCGAAGGCGGATCAAACATGCCCAACTTAATCCGCGCCGTGAACAGGCGGATCAACGCGGTGTTGATCGCGGTTTCGGAGAGATATCCCCGCTGCACCGCCTCGATGAAGGGCCTGTAATCGTGGTCATCCTTCACGGCCGTGAAAAAGTCGGCGCACTCATCATCCATGCCGCGCTCCAGCGAGATGGCCGATGACTGAGGTTGGGTGGGGCGGTAGTGGTGCCCGGTGAAGATATCGCGCACGGCATCGCAGTCGGAAACCACATAGCCCTGGAATTGCCACGCGCCGCGCAGCGTGTGCTCGAGCAGAAACTGGTTCGCGCAATCCGGCTGGCCATCGAGTGCTGTGTAGGCGCACATCACAGAATCCGCGTGTCCCTCCACAATGGCAGCGCGGAACGCCGGGAGATACGTGTCCTCGAGGTCGTGCTTGCTCACGTCGTAATCGGCGAAATGGCGGATGGGCTCAGGCCCGCTGTGCGCGTCAAAGTGCTTTGGGGTCGAGATCACCCGGTAGTACTTCGGATTGTTGCCCTGCATGCCCGTCACAAACGCAACCGCCATGCGCGAGGCGAGGAATGGGTCCTCACCGTAGGTCTCCTGGCCACGGCCCCAGCGCGGATCGCGGAAGAGGTTGATGTTGGGTGCCCAGAAGTCGAGCCCGTGGAAAATTGTCGAACTTCCGTCGTGCTCGGATTGAGCATGTATGATGCGCCCTTCGATCCCGATGTCAGTGGCCATCTCGTGAATGCCGGGCGCATCGAACGTGGCGGCAAGCGCGATCGGCTCGGGGAATTCTGTGGTGCCGTTCACCATCACGCCGTGGAGGGCTTCGCTCCACCAGTTATAGGCCGGTACGCCAAGGCGAGGAATGGCGCGGGCCTGGTTCACGAGCTGCGAGCACTTTTCCTCGAGCGTCATCCGATGCACCAGGTCCGCTGCTCGCTCCTCGGGCGGGAGACTGGGATTCATATAAGGAAGCTTTGCCACGTCCTGCGCGGTCGCGGCGCAGGCCGTAAGGGCGATGCAAGCCGTCAGCGCCGCCAGTATGCGATTTCCAGCATGGATCATGTTTATCTAATCTCCATGAGCGTGCCTTGATTCTAACGATGGGACCCATCTCAGTGTTGCACAATAATCATTCGAACAGGCAAACTTCCGAACATCTTTTCTATGCGAGGCTGAGCTTGAAGGCTACGGCAATATCCGACGGCGGTATCACTTCGGACCTGGACCAGTCGATGCGCAGGCCCTCCGAACTTTGCGTGAATCGCAGGGTCTTCGGCCAACCCAGCAGCTCCACGTTCGCCACTCTCACCGGCTTGGCAGCCGAAGCGCCGAATGACTTCAGCAGCAAACCACTTCCCCTTTCGGGAAAGCGCGCTTCGGGCCAGCCGAGCGCGATGGCGTAAATCACCGTCCCGGCCTTGTTACGCGTGTATCGCACGTCGCGGGCGCCCAGTTCGCTGATGGTCTGGCCCTGGAAAGAGCCAGGCTTGATCATGTTCGGGCCTTCGCCGAAAACCGCCCACGGACGCGTGCCGTAAATCGCTTCGCCGTTGATCTTGAACCATGCCGCAATGCGCTCGAGGATGAGGCGCTCCTTGCTGTCGATCGTGCCGTCGGGTTTGCCAGGGATATTCAGGATGAACGTTCCGTTCTTGCTCACCGCGTCAACCAACCAGTGGATGACATCGCGAGGGGGCAGGTAATGGCCGTATTCTCCCGGCCATTCGTACAGCGAGCGCAGGTAATGCCACTGGCCGATGCAAGTTTCAGACTGCCAAGGATACTTCTGGATGCTATTGGTCAGGCCGCGCTCGATGTCGGCCACGACCGCTTGGCAAAGCTTGGGCGGCACGTTCTTCACGTTGAGAACGCCTTCCATCCTGCCGCCGTTCACGGCCAGGCTGTGATTGTAATAGTAGGCGCCGATGTTCGTCCCGCCCCAGCCGAGCGGAAGCAGGGCATCATCGAAGTAAAGCAGGTCAGGATTGTGTTGATCCACCAAGTCGCGGGTACGGTCGTAAAAGTTCTTGACGTAGGAAACATCGGGCAGCGCGTCGGGAGGATGCTTCGGCGCGTAGAGTTGCTGTGGATCGTAACCCTGCCACCATTGGTCGCGGCCTTCGGCCAACGTCAGGTGGCCGTCGTAAGGAACACCCGCGAAAGGGCCGGTGGCGTCGGCGCCGTGGCTGGTCTGGAACCACCACCAGTTCCGAGCCTGATGCACGGTAACCCCGAAATGCAGGCCACGCTTGCGCGCCTCCCCTGCCCATGTCCCGACAATGTCGCGATGAGGGCCAAGATTTGCCGCATTCCAGTGATGATGTTTTGAGTTCCAGGTATCAAAGCCATCGTGATGATTGGCCAGCGCGATAAACAGCTTGGCCCCCGCACGCACGTACAAATCCATCAGGCCAGAAGGATCCCAATTCAGTAGCGTCCACTGCGCGCAGAGGTCCTTGTAGCCGAAGCGGGATTGAGGGCCGTAATGAGCAAGCTGGAAGCGATACTGTGGGTTCGGGAAGCGGTGATTGCGGAACTCCAGCTCCTGCATATACATATTGCGGGCGTACCAGTCGCCTTCTTCGGGAACACACTGCGGGCTCCAGTGATTCCAGATGCCGAACTTCGCATCGCGGTACCACTCCGGGCAATCGTACTGAACCAGCGAATCCCACCTGGGTTTGTAGGGACCCTCGCCGGCCAACCCAGCAATGGGCGAGACCAGGGGCACGCTGGCCCAGGAACCGCCGGGCACGGGCAGTTTGAAGGCCGGGTTATCAGAGGCATACGGGCCTGCCGTTAACACCTCAGGGCTGTATCCCGGCGACGGCCGCCAATTATTGTTGTCGAGATGCTCGGAGATAATGCGGCCGTCTCGCACGGCGTAAAACACACGCTCGCTTGCCGGGGTCGCGCAGAATTGACCATAATCCTGAGTGAAGCGGCCAAAGCCCCTGGCCGAGGATTGCGCGGGGGACGGCTCACCAGGCACCGCCTCTCCCGCCAAAGGCCAAAACGAGGATGTCGCGGCGGCTCCACCCAACGTCTGAAGAAATCTCCTTCGGATCATTTAGAGAATACTCCTTCGTCTTTTTAAAAATTCCAACGAGCAGAATCGCGGAACCGGGCTCAAGGCCCGTCTTCATCAGTAACTTGCCATGGAAGTCCAGATTACCTTTTCTGCACGGTCACGGACTCTCCTGTGTACGTCAGCGTCTCATCGGGTTGCTTAACAGGCGGCATGCCCACGCCCTGACTTTCCCGCACCCACACAATGTGGAACGTCATCTTCTCAGGCATGCCAGGAAACTCACCCTGACGTGCACCTAATGTCAGCACACCGGACCTCTCATCCCAGCGGATGGGAATGGTCGCTTTCTGTCCTTTTTCGTAGTCGTAACTGTCGCCGGAGTCTTCGTAAAGTTCGAAACTTGCGTTGGCTCCGCGA
>JBOGKE010000060.1:0-5861 GCA_050745265.1 Terriglobia bacterium | reverse complement strand
GTTAACCTCGCGCGAGCGCGAAGTGCTCCAATTGGTGGCCGAAGGCAAAACCACCAAAGAGATTGCGTCGGTCCTCGGCATCAGCGTCAAGACCGCGGACTCGCACCGTACCCGCCTCATGAAAAAGTTGGATATCCACGAGACCGCCGGACTGGTGCGTTACGCCATCCGCGCCGGACTCATCCGGCCGTAGCGACAAAAACTTCACTGCAGAGAAAACTGAGGGTACAGAGGCAGAATAGAATCCAGACGACGATCCTGCGGCCTTTCTGCGCTCCGTGGTAACAGGATTCTCTTTGCCCGTCGATATTGAAACCCCGCCCCGGGGTGAGCGCCCGTCGCATCCTGTATAATCCGCGCCGGGCGCTCTGGCTCCGAAGGTTCCTGATCTAGCCTAGCCTTACTTGCCCGCGGCGGTGACCGGGAACCTCAGAGCGGCCTCCTGCTCCGCAGCGGCTGCGCTGCGCCGAGGATTGTGCGGTGCGTAGTGAAGGACTTCCCCGATTGCCGGAAGACTCAGATCGCGCACTGTAGTCCCGGCGCTGTTCCGAACCACGGTCAACTCACTGCGGCCGGACGATTCCGTGCTGTAGCTCTGGCTCTGAATAAGAGCCACGCCCTTCGTCCCGCGAGAGACTTGCAGGATGCCACCTGATCCTGCGTGGTCCAGTGTGAAAGAGTAGTTCCCCGCCGGCAGAATCGCCGAGCCCCAGCGAGCCTCAAAAGGCAGAGTGAACGTACCGGCCATTGCCTCCTGCGCGCTCGCAAGCCCAGCGTTGAAGCAGGCTGCCAGAAGCGCCAGGGTTGCCAATCTGACCAATGTAAAGCTTCGAATCGATTTCATGACGACCTCCTTGATTCCTTTTGTGGGTTTTGGGCCAGCCTCAAGCTGCCCTCATCCTGTAACGCGGAAAGTGAGCGCGGAAACTGTCATGGCGCCGTGAAATCTTTTGTGGTGAGCAGGTGGATACGTGTCACATGTGGAAAAACCCGATCCAACATGATAGGCTTCGCTCATACAAACCAGCGCCCTGGTAACTGCCCGATGGAAGTTTCACCCCACGAAGTAACCGCACTACTGCAGGCCTGGAGCGAGGGAGAGCAAGGGGCGCTCGACAGGCTCATGCCCGTGGTGTACCACGAGTTGCACCGGCTGGCGCGACGCTACATGGCTCGCGAGCGGCCCGGCCACACGCTTCAGACTACGGCTTTGGTGAATGAGGCGTACGTGCGCCTGGTGGATTCTGCACAGGCGGGCTGGCAGAGCCGTGCTCACTTTTTCGCCATCTCCGCGCAAGTGATGCGGCGGATTCTCGTGGATTGGGCCCGCTCTCGTCGGGCTATGAAACGCGGGGCCGACGTGCGACCGTTGGAGTTGGATGAAGCGCTGGTGACCGCAGAGGGCCCGCGGGCGGACTTGGTTGCCCTGGACGATGCTCTGAAGACGCTGGCGACCGTCGATCCCCGCAAAAGCCAAGTCGTGGAACTGCGCTTTTTCGGCGGCCTGAGCGTGGAAGAGACGGCCGAGGTGCTGAAAATTTCGGCCGAAACTGTCATGCGTGATTGGAAGATGGCCAAAAGCTGGCTGCGGCGCGAGCTGAGCCATGGAATGGGCCGCGAAATAGGTCAGGAGCTGTAGCCACGGCATTGTTTGTGCCGTGGTCTTTTCTAGTTGAGTGGATTGGGAAAGACGGTATGGAGCCTGAACGTTGGCACGAAATCGAGCGCGTGTACCACGCCGCCCTCCAGCAGGCATCCGACCAGCGGGCGGCGTTCGTCGAATCAGCCTGCGCTGGAGATAAGCACTTACTGCGAGAAGTGGAATCGCTGCTTGCGCACGGAGAGGAAACCGGTAGCTTCCTGGAGACGCCTGCCCTGCACGTGGCGGCCAAGACTCTGGCCCAGGATGAGGCTCGTGGAACGGCGAGCCCGGCGGACCCGATGATTGGCAAGACGATCTCTCATTACCGCATCGTCGAGAAGCTAGGTAGCGGTGGCATGGGTGTGGTCTACAAGGCCCAGGACATCAAGCTGCCCCGCCTGGTGGCTCTGAAGTTTCTGCCGGAGAGACTGGCTGAAGACCGGCAGGCGTTAGCGCGCTTCAAGCGCGAGGTTGACGCGGCTTCCACGCTGAATCACCCGAACATCTGCGTAATCTACGACGCGGACAACTTCGAGGGGCGACCCTACATCGCGATGGAGTATCTGGAGGGCCAGTCGCTTAAGCACTTCATCAACGGCGAACCGCTCGCGACGGAAGCACTGCTGGACCTTGCGATTCAGATCGCGGACGCGCTGGAGGCGGCTCACGCGCAGGGGATCATACACCGCGACGTCAAGCCGGCGAATGTATTCGTGACCCTTCGGAACCGAGCGAAAATATTGGACTTCGGGGTGGCGAAGGTACCGCGCAAGCTGCGAGCCGCGGCGGGCGCCGGAACTGCGAATCTCTCGACCGCGAGTGAGGAAGAACAACTCACCAGTCCCGGAGCGGCCATGGGGACAGTGGCGTACATGTCACCGGAGCAGGCGCGGGGAGAAGATCTCGACGCGCGGACCGACCTGTTCAGCCTGGGAGCGCTGTTCTACGAGATGGCGACGGGCCGGATGGCGTTCTCTGCCGCAACGACCGCCGTGATTCATGACGCGATCCTGAACCGCGAGCCCGTTCCTCCGGGTCAACTCAACCCGGAAGTACCACCGGGACTTGAAGCGATCATTCACAAGGCGCTGGAGAAAGATCGCCGCATGCGTTATCAGCATGCCGCTGAAATCAGGACCGACTTGGCACGCCTCAAGCGGGATGCGGAACGGCGGCCGGCTGTAGCGCCGGTATCGACGATAGCCGGTCCAATAGATGGGGTACCCGCCACGGGAGGCGCTCCCCCCTCGCGGAGCGGGGCCGCCGCGACACGCGGCCAGCTGGGAGCAAGGCGGAAACGCGTGTTCGCGCGACGCTCGGTCATGGCTGCGGCGGCAACTCTGGCCGTGCTGGCCGCCGTGGTCACCGGTCTCAAGCTCGGCGCGTTGCGCGGCGGGTGGCGCGGTGGAACCGGCGTCCCTCGCATCGAATCGCTAGCCGTGCTTCCGCTCGAAAACCTTTCGGGGGACAAGGAGCAGGAGTATTTTGCCGACGGAATGACCGACGAACTGATCACCGACCTTGCACAAATCAAGGCGCTCAAGGTGATCTCGCCAAGTTCGGTGATGGTCTACAAAGGCGAGCACACGCCGCCGGCGCAAGTTGCGCGCGAACTGGGTGTGGACGCCGTGGTGGAAGGAGCTGTGGTGCGCTCGGGAAATGAGGTGCGGATTACCGCGCAGTTGATTTACGCGCCCACCGGCACCTATTTTTGGGCGAAGAGCTACCGAGGCGACTTGCGAGATGTTCTCAAGGTGCAAGCCGAAGTGGCGGGCGCTATTGCCCGTGAAATCAAAATCGCAGTCACGCCTTCGGAACACGAGCGCCTGTCCCGAACGTCCGCCGTGAATCCCGCTGCCTACGAGGCTTATCTGAAAGGGCGCTATTACTGGAACCGCGCGACGGAACATGACTGGCTGCGGGCTAGGCAATCCTTCGAACAGGCGGTACGGATCGACCCCGACTACGCTCCTGCCTATGCCGGCTTGTCCGATTTCTACTGCGAGACGGGTGTGCTGGCACCAGCGGTAAGAATGCGTCAGGCGAGTCAGTACGCCCTCAAAGCGTTGGCAGTTGACCCAAATTTGGCTGAGGCGCACACCGCGCTCGCTCGGGCAAGGTGGTTAGGGGACTGGAACTGGCCGGCGGCGGAGACCGAGTTCAGGCGCGCCTGTGAACTAGACCCGAGCGACGCCCGTGCGCACGGCTTCTACGCAGCCTACTTATCGGCGTTGGGGAGGACGGCGGACGCCTCGGCCGAGATGGGCCGCGCTCGGGAACTGGACCCGCTTTCCATCTTGACTCAGGTCATGGCGGGATGGGTGTTCTACTATGCTCACCGATACGGTCACGCTGTTGACCAATGTCAACAAGCGATTAGCACTGAGCCGGGTTCCGCTGGCGCACACGATTGCTTGGGGCTCAGCTATCTCGCGGAGAAGAAATACTCAGAAGCCATCGAAGAGTGCCAGGAGGCTTTGCATCTCTCTGGCAATGATCTAATCCGCGCGGTCGATCTTGCGCAGACGTATGCGCAATCGGGAAACAGAGTGGCTGCACGAAACATGCTGCGAGAATGGAGCGCGCGGCGAAGCTATGTGCCTCCTGTTTTCTTCGCCCGAGTCTATTCTGCTCTGGGAGAACAGGATCAAGGACTGGCATGGCTCGAGACAGCGTACACCGGTCGTGACCCGTATCTCGTCTGGCTGAAAGTGGACCCGGCGTTCGACTTCCTTCGCTCGGACCCACGCTTTCATAGCCTGGTGCGCCGGTTGGGCCTTACACCATAAAGGGCTTCCTCACGGATTTTGGGCGTTCGGCCACCCGAACGGGCTGCCGGCGGAAGTCAATGTACTGCCGACACCGTGAACGAGCACCACCATCCACCGCGCAGTCTTGTTCGCTGCGGGAATTCCGAGTCCCTCCGGAGGCCTTTGGCAGGTCGAAGCCCATTGAACAGGTTGGTCCGGATACAGCTTGTATGTATTGTCAAATGCCAGCGGATCATCCTCAAACTCTCTGAACTTTTCGGCCGTGAGATCGAGGACCACGATCCGGGGCCAGTCCGGGTTCAGCTCTGTCTCGTAAAGTTTGAGAACTCGTATTCCCGGTGCTGGCTCTTCCCAGGTGGGGGTTTTGCGCGCCATGACGGGTCTCCTTTTTTGACTAGAACTGGCTCTTATTGTTGATCGACCGATTGTAATCCAACACCGTTCACTTTGCTACGTTCTGCTCGCGCGTGGCGCATCCATGCCGTGGATTGGCATATGCGACACCAGAAGCTCGCCGCCGACAAAATTCGACGTGCGGCCGCCAGGTCTGTTTCTGCAGATGCCATCGCCGCTACAAGGAGTGGCGTTCATACAGTCATCCGGGATTATCTCTTTCCGGCGACGGTGGTCGATTCGAGCTGGATCGCAGGCGATGCGGCGGTTTCGAAGGCTTTGCGGGTCTGAGGATCGCGCCAGCGGTCGAACAACCCGACCACCTGAACGCACGAAACGGTGCAACGGGGGGCGCACGATTTTTCGGTGAGATATTCGTGTTCCATGCGCTGGTGATCATACTCGGCAAGGGGCACGGCCGGGTAGCGGCACTGCTGAGAGCAATAATGCACCAAGCCGTCCTCGCAGATGTAAAGATAGCGGCTCCCGGCACGGCAGCGCCAGTTGTTTTCCCGGCCGCGCGCGATGTTTCGCTGGAAGCTTTCGTAGAAGCGCGAGTACGACTGCTTGCCCATGGCGCGCACTTCATCAAAGATTTCCTGCTGCTGAGCGCTGAGAGGCATCAACTGGCCTGTGTGATCGTGAATAATTCCGACGGTGGTCGAAAACCCCCAAATTAAGTCGGCTCCCGGTAAGGGGACCGTTTTACTGGCCGAGGTGCCGATCGAGAGCCGACATGCCGGTTAGATTATTGCTCGCCGATGATCACGAGGTCGTGCGCGAGGGAGTTCGAGCGCTGCTCGAGCGGCAAGGGTACGAAATTGCCGGCGAGGCCGCCGACGGCCGCGAGGCGGTTCGGCTGGCGGAGGAGCTCAAGCCCCACGTAGCGATCCTCGATCTCGCGATGCCCCTGCTCAATGGCATTGATGCTGCCCGGCAAATCCATCGCGCCTGCCCGCAGACGAGGGTGGTCCTCCTCACCATGTACACCGAGGACCATTACGTCCTCGAAGCTCTCCGCGCGGGAGTCGCCGGCTATATCCTCAAGACCAAGG
>JBOGKE010000059.1:0-48225 GCA_050745265.1 Terriglobia bacterium | reverse complement strand
TGCGGGGCATTCCGCGCGAGAGGCACAGGCGCAACGGCGGAGGCAAAGAGACTCTCGGCGCGGCGGGGGCTTACGCCGTCGGACCGCCATCGCCTGCCCTGAAAAGTTCGGCCGAAGGCGGCGTATCGGGGCACGACTTCAGTCGTGCCGATTATGGGCCCTCAGTTGTTTCGGCTTTAGCCGCCGAGGCACTCAGGGGCTAAAAGCCCAGATGAAAGTGCGCGTCGTTTTGGCTGAAGCCGTGCTCCGATACAAATACGCCCGCCTTTTCATGCTTTGCGGGTGTCCGACGAGCCGAGCATGGCAAACTCCTTCGGGTTTGTCGGGAAGGCACTAGGGACTTGTTACCGGGGGTCTAAGGCGATCACCGGATTGCCGGAAAAAGCCACTGGCCCCAGACTAGTATTTCGTTGCTTTAATCAGCGTGCCTTTGATTTGTATCAGGGCACGACTTTAGTCGTGCCAAAATAATGCCGTTAAGGAGACCGGCTTTAGGCGCTGACAGGGGCTAAAGCCCAGCCGTTCACACGCTTGCGTGCGGCACGACTGAAGTCGTGCCCTGATACGAGGCAACCGAATCGACAAGCAAGAATGCGCGTGAGGAGCCCGATCATAGGCACGCTAACTAACACAACTGAGTACTAGTTAGTGAGGCGGGCATCAGGCGAGTTAACCCAGCGAAATCTAGCTCAATCCTTAGGAGGCAGTATGTTAAAACGGATCACACCGATGATCGTTTTGTTTGCACTGGCTGCGGTGGGGCTGCTCGCGACGACAGCGGCCGCTACCAGTCGCAGGGAAGATGTCGAGCGCATTCAGCGCTCGGCAGAGGTTTTCCACGAAATTATGGCAACGCCGGACCGCGCGATACCGCAGGAGCTTATTGGCTCGGCCAAGTGCATCGCGATTATTCCGGGAGAGAAGCAACTCGCGTTCATGGTGGGTGGCAAATACGGCAAAGGGCTCGTGACTTGCCGCACCGCGCACGGCTGGAGCGCCCCGGCGTTTCTGGCTGTCAGCGGCGGGAGTTATGGTTTCCAGATCGGCGGCGCTTCCACGGACATCGTGATGATTTTCCGGAACCGCAGCGGTCTAAAAAACTTGCTGAGTGACAAGTTCAGGATTGGAGCCGGAGCGACCGCGGCGGCAGGACCGGTAGGGCGCAACGTCTCGGCGGACACCGATATCAAGCTGAAAGCCGAAATTCTAACCTACGCGCGGAGCCGCGGAGTATTCGCGGGCGTCAGCCTCAACGGAGCTGTCGTTCAGCCGGACGGCTCGGGTAACCGCGCCATGTACGGAGCCGGCGTAACATCCGAACAAATCGTCGCTGGGACCGTGAGGACCCCCAGTGTCGCTCATGCGCTGACTGCCGAAATCTCACGCTACTCGGGACGAGAGGCCGCCAGTCTCCGCTAGTTGAAATCGTGAGAGCTGGGCCGGTTGGCGCTTCCATCTTCGGCCCGTTTCTCCCGTGGCGCTCCGCGAGCGGCGGTTCAACCGCGCGGCTCGCGGACCCATGGGATTCAGCTCGCAGAGCATCCCCCCAGGCGCTCCCGTGAGTGAAGTTGCGGCAGCAAGATCACCTCCAGGCCGCGCACGCGCGACCCCGAATCCGAAGCCTGCATCAACCGAGGTCTGACCGAGCGCCTGCCGCGGCGGTACCACCCCAACGCGGTGACCAGCCCGTTATTCCTTCCGCCATTCTATTTTTCCGCTTTGACAGTCTGCTTAGACTGCCGGGTCCAGTGAATAATCGAGTAGGCGCTGGCGAGAATGCAGACGCCTACCAGTGCGAGGATAGCAATTTCGAACTGGGGCGACTTGGCGACCGCGAGAAGCTGCCGGCCAATCGCGATGGCGAGCAATCCCTCCAGCGAAAACCGCACAAACCGTGCGGCTCCGATGACGCCCAGCAGCTTGTGGCGGGGATACTTCGCGGCGGCGGCGGCCGCTACGAACGGCGTGAAGGGAAACGGCGGAGGCATCAGCGAGACGGTGGCGAGCGTCCAGAGAGCATTTTTCCTCATGCGGCGCATCACGTATTCCACTCGTCGCTTCGACCAATGCCGCTCCAGCTCCTTCTCACTCCCGCGCCGGGTCAGTAAATCCACGGTCAGGCAGCCGATCACCGAGCCCGCTGCGGCCATCGCGCCATAGTACGGCACCATCGTGTGTTTCCTTGCGCTCATCGCAATCACCAGCAAGTCGTTTCCGAACGGCAGGAAAAGAATCGAGGAATCGATAGCGCCCAGCGTCAGAAGACCGAAACCCCCCATGTGCGCGAGAACGACGAAGGCGTGATGCAGAAAACGGCTCAACGGATTTCGCTCCGGTCCATTCCAGGCGCTTGGGACGTGACATTTTGAGTCAAATTCCGCAAACCCCAGGTCCTCTTCCGCTGACAAGTTTGGGATTCCACGCCGTCGCCACGTTTTGTGAAGCTCCGCTCAGCGAGTTTAGCTGCGATTTTGCCCCGGCATAACAGACTGCGGAAAAGAGCTCTTGGATTTGTCATTCTGAGCGAAGCGAGGAAGCTCTATATTTAAGAATCAAACATGCGGGGATTCTTCCTTCAGCTCCGCGTAGGACCGCGCGGCTCTTCAGAATGGCTGGTTCCGAAGTCTTTCCGCAGCCTGATGAGCCCGCGCCGTCTCCACGGCAGCATGAAGCCGACCTACACGCTACTGCAAACTGTTGGATGATCTGGAGCGTCGCTTGCCGTCAGCCGGTGCCGGGGGCACAGGCACAGGCCGCGTGAAAGAATCGCCTCGCATCGTGGCGCTCGATCAGATGAACCGTTGACCAGAAAGGAGCGCCCACCGGAAGGTGTACAATAACCCGCTAACCCCGGCCGCGATGCGGCAACTGCGGGGAGCAACTCAACGGAGGCGACTATGAGCATCGCGGGCAAAGCCCTGAACCTTCGAGTGGTACCGCTGCTGGTCATTCTGTTGGTTTCCGGTACGGCGGCGGCACAAGCTGGCGCTCCGATCCCGCAGCTCGTTCATACAGGATCGCACTACCGGCTGATGGTGGATGGCAGGCCCTTTCTGGTCCTGGGCGGGCAAGCACACAACTCGAGCGCCTCCAACCCGGAGGATTTGACGCCCGTTTGGGATTCGCTCGTGGCCCTTCGCGCCAACACCGCGGAGGTGCCGATTTATTGGGAGCTCATCGAGCCTCAGCCCGGCCAGTTTGACTTTCGCCTGATTGACGCCATCATCCAAGGCGCCAGACAGCATCACCTGCGCCTAATCCTGTTGTGGTTCGGCACCTGGAAATGGGTGGAAGATAGCGGCATGGCCTACACGCCCGGGTGGATCAAAGAGGACCCTGGCAAGTACTGGCACGTGCGCGATGCTGCGGGCCGGCCGATCTACAACATTTCGCCCTTCTGCGCGCCCGCGCAGGAAGCGGACGCAAAGGCATTCGCCGCGGTGATGCAGCACATCAAGAGCGTCGACTCCTCCGAGCGCACGGTCGTCATGGTGCAGGTTGAGAACGAAAGCGGACTGAAAGGCACAGACCGCGATTATTCGCCGCAAGCCACCCGGGCCTACGAGTCTGCTGTTCCCGCGCGGCTGATGACTTACCTCGAAGATCATCGCAATCATCTGACGCCTACGCTGGCGGCTGCCTGGGCCGGCCAGCACAATCCGCCGAGCGGAGCTTGGCAGCAGGTGTTTGGTGATCTCGCCCCGGAGGCATTCAGCGCCTGGTACGTCGCTCGTTATATCGACGCGGTCGCCGCCGCCGGCGAGCAAATTTATCCACTGCCCATGTACTGCAACGCGTGGCCGATAAGCCCGGGAGAAGTGCGCGCCGGCGATTGGCCGAGCGGCACGCCCACGCCCCACGTGCTGGATATCTGGAAAGCCGCTGCGCCGCACATCGGCGTTCTCGCGCCGGACATCTACAGCGCGGATTTCCGGCGAATCGCCGCGCAGTATCGCCGCGCGGATAATCCGTTGCTCATTGTTGAAACGTCGTTTGCGCCGTCTCATGCGCCGTTTGTGTTTTCGACCCTGGCCGAGTTCAACGGCATCGGGTTCGCTCCTTTCGGAATTGATCGTGCCGTCGAGAACGGCAGGTTAAATCCCAGAGCGAAGGCGCTGGCTGATAGCTATCAGATCCTCGAGCCCCTGCTGCCCCTGATTGAGAAGTACCAATTCACCGGCAAGTTATTCTCCGTTGTCGAGGGCATGGATCGGTCCAGGACGATCGTTCTGGGACACGAACTCGCGGCCGTCGCCGATTTCACGCCCGCCTTCAGGTTTCGACCGCCGCGCCCAAACGCTGCGTCGCCCGCGCCCGCAGGCGGCATCATCATTGAGCTGGCCCCGGACGATTACGTCGTCGCCGGGTTCGGGTTCCGCCTGGTGTTCCGCGACCTCAAGGGTCCGGATTTCAGCCCGGAGTTTCTCTCGATTGAGGAAGGCGCTTTCCACGATACGGATTGGGTGCCGGCGCGCCGCTTAAACGGCGACGAGCGTCACGTCAACCTGCTGCAAGGACCCCGCATACTTCGCGTTCGGCTGGTGAGGTGAATTGTAGGGAGACGAGACCGTCCACGATCCTATCTGCATTCGTCTCGTGTAAGTTCTTGGATCGCCTTTAGCGAATTTAGCCATTGGCGTCCGACCTCCGGGGGGAATTGGTTCGCAGTGAACCGCTTTAACGTCTGGCATTCGCAGTCGATCCCGCCAGCGATCAATGCCTTTTCTGGTGTAAGCTGGTGATACGCTTCCGTCGGGGAAAAGAAATGAAACTCGAAGGGATTGACCGTTGGATGACACAGATGACCGACGTGCTCACAAATGTGAGTGGCAAGCTGAACCAGGTTGGCGACCTGAATTTGGCTTTGGGCAAGAAGCTGGACAAGCTCGCAGACCTTTCCACACGAACCGAGCAAAAGCTTGACTCGGTGGGCGCGAAGCTGGAAACGCTCGCGAACCTTTCCACGCGGACCGAGCAAAAAATTGAGCGCCTCGCGGACAAAATCGACAAGCTGGCAGATGTTTCGGCGAACAGCAACGGGAAGATTGATAGGCAGGCAGACTTCTCATCTCCACCGCTACCACTGCGAAGATTGACCGTCTGATTGATGCGCTTCTGCGCCGCGAGAGGGATAGCAGTTAGCATCGCCTTCCGAGGTCTGGGGGTACACAACTCGGAAGTCCCAAAAACGCCGATGCCTGTAGGTGGTTAAATTGGCGAGTCTCGCGTCCCGGAAGAACGGCGGACAAGTCGAACCCTGTCACCGTGAGCGCAGCGAAGGGTCTCTGCATTTCTTTACGGCGAAAACGGGGGACGCCTCGCCCCGGTCAGCATGCCACCGGCGTCTTGACTTCTGTTGCGAACCATTGGGGACATGAGACTGGTGGGCCTGGGTAGAATTGAACTACCGACCTCACCCTTATCAGGGGTGCGCTCTAGCCAACTGAGCTACAGGCCCGACACCGCTTCGATGGCTCGCCGCGTGATGCGGAACCCCACCGCCGCGCATGTCCACCTAGTATAGGCAAGGCCCGTCAATTCCCGCAAGCCGCAAGCGCCTCGGTGCGTCAGTAATGGAATCTCCAATGCAGCTCAACATAGAACTCCCGGGGATCAACGAAGTGCGTGCCGCCAAACGTGTTGCTATCGTCCAGCATGAAACGCGTATTGGTCAGATTGAGCGCGTTCACGCTGACAGACAAGCCTTCGGAAAACGACTTGCCCAGAGCGAGGTCCCAAACCGAGTGCGGGGGCAGGTGCGCCGGCCCCGTACCGTTCAAGAAGCCGGAGCCGAAGGCGTAGGTCGAACTGGCCCAGCTTCGGTATGGAAGACGAAGGCTCAAGACGCTGCTTACCGTGTTGCGCTGGTCATGATCCAGCAAAAAGTAACTGACCGGCGCGAATTCGATCAGACCTCCGGTAATAGGGCCCAGTCCCTCGGCAAGCTGATTGGAATAGGCGATTCGTAACTGAGCGCGCCCCAGAATCTCAGGCGAGCGCACGCTGATCTCCGTCCCTTGGATCAGCGCCGCGAGATCGGTGAGCGGCAAGAAGACATCAGAGTTTCCGATCTCGTCGTGATCGAGAAAATTGCTGGCGCTAGTCCGGAAATGATCGATGTTCAGAAACCAGGAGTGGACGGGCACAGCAAGCCCCACGTCCCACTGGCGGTCACGCTCGCCCGGCAGCGGAACGAAGCCGAATCCTTGCTGGACCGCGAAACTCAGCAGAGGTCCGGCGACAGTGTCCAGCGGGGGCTGCTGATAATATTGCGCGTAGTACCCGTGGAGCACCCAATGGATTCGCGGGAGTTGGAGCGCCGCGCCCAAGCGCGGGTCCGCTGCATTCTCACTGAGGAGTCCTCCGTAATGCGTGAGCCGGACTCCACCATTTAACGTCAGCCACGACGTCAGCTTATATTGGTCTTCCGCAAACAACGACTCGGAATTTCCCCAAGGCAGAAACTTTTGTGTGAGGAGCTGGCTTCCCGGGTTGGCTGCGAGCGAAAAGAAAGTGTCGTCGTGCTGCCCCCACACTTCAACACCCAGGCGAGCATTGTGTTTACCGTGGGGAATGGCCAGCGTCGCGAGAGCGCCGAGGTAGCTGGAGCGGCGGTTGTCGTTCAGCACGAAGGGTGTGTCGCCGGGACCGCCGATGTAGTCCGCCCGATTGAAGTGAAAGAAGGGGGATACGGTCAGCACCGCTCCGCCGGGAGAGCTGTGCGCCCAGGTGAAGCCCAGCATGTCGTCCCGCTCGAGGTCGAGGTCGCGAATGCCGGCGGCCTCTGCTCCGGGATCGTTTGGGATTTGATAGTGGTCGCCTCGAAACGAAGCGATGAAACGCAACTGATTTTCGGCTGACGGATTGTAGAGAACCGACGCGAACCCTCCGAGACCGCTCACCTGATCGTGAATGATCTCGGGCGTCGGAGTGGAGAGCCCAAGATCGGAACGGTTGCCGTCCACGCTCGCGTAGTAGGCAAAGCGCTGGGTGTGGCTTCCGAAGCTGAGCAGATCGTCCGTTTGGTTAAAGCTTCCATATGACGTGATCAGATCGGCCTCGCTGTTGCGGTCGAAACCGGAAGGGGTGATGGCGTTGAAAAATCCGTACGTCCGGTCGCCGTACTCGGAAGAGTAACCCCCGGTCTGCGTCTGGAGCGACTCAATGTTTTTAGGATCGATCACCGGCCCCACGTTGCTCGCGATGTTGGTATTGATGATCGGAACACCGTCAAAAAACCAGTTTTCCTGATGGCCGCCGCGCACGTGGAGCATATCGTGCACCATGTAGGCGCCCGGAACGAAGTCGGTGATCATCGCCAGGCTGTTCGTCTGATCCGCTCCCGGCGTGCGCCTGATCTCCCGCGAAGAGATGACGGTTTGGGTGGTCGAGGTTTCGGTACTCAAGCTGGACGGAGCGCCCGAAACCGTGACGGATTGCTTCACCGCGGCAAGGCGCATTTGCAGGTGAAACACCGGATTACCCTCGCTGCGAACCTCGATCTTCGCTGAGAATATCTGAAAGCCAGGAGCCGTGGCCGTGATCGTGTAATCCCCGGGTTCGACACCCTGGAATTCGAATTCGCCGTTGTGGTCAGAGCGCGTCGCACGGGACCCGCCAGGGGTAGCGGATCGAAGGATCACCTCCGCGCCAGCGATCGGGCGATGCTGTGAGTCGTGCGTGATCCCACGCAGTAAGGCGCCAGGACCGACGGCACCCGCGAGGCAGGGTATCCATACCGCCAAGGCGAGGCAGATGACACTTCTCAGCCGCATAAATCCTCCTCATACGGTTCTATTGCCACCGTACAGCCGGGCGCAGCCCGGCGCGTGATTCAGGCGAGCGCGTGCCGCCCAGCGCTTCGCGCCCGGGCGTTCGTCGCCGCCATCCTCGTCTTCGGATTGACGTTGGTTTTGCGCGGGCGCAAGCCCACGGCACACTGGTGGTGGCGTGGCTACCCCGCGTCCATGAATCAGGCCAAGCGGCCTGAAGAGCGGTGTCTTGGAGGATGGTATACAGCCGCAGGGTGACCCTCGAACAGCACCGCCGTTAGCGCGCAGCGAAAGCGCATCGAGGGAAGGGGAATGATCAAGGCGTTGTGCGGGACCGAGTCAAAGGGGAGAGTCGCGCGGTTGCCGGTTGACTCGAGAGGGGGTGATTGTGACACCGAGCAGGCGCAGGTCGTGCCGCAAGCATGAACACGTTTGGGCATCGAACAGCCCGGCATTTCTGATTTCTTAGCGCCCATCGCGCACCGCCCGTGTGAGCAGCAGGAAGCTGACGCGCAGCACCCAGCGCCGCCTGACCTCACGGTAATCCAGCCGAGAGATGGCAGTCCCGCGAGAGAGAAGCTGGCCAGCAGAATCCAGGCATGAAGCGTTCTCGCCATGAATTCATTCTATCATCGAGGCCGACGCGGCGGCTGAAAATGCGTCTCATCTGTCTCGGGCGTCTCAGTGGCCCTGGTCGCTCAGGTTATAATGGCTTCCGCGTCCGGTGCGGACATTTGCACACGGGAGGCGCGCCGAATAAAGAAACTCGCGGAACGAAGCCTGTTGATGCTTTAGAATCAACAACATTGGCAGTTTCTAATGTTGAGGCGCCCTATGTTGGCGACTCCGGTCGGGGTAGCCAGACGTAAACCGGAGCGCCCGGCGGGGCGACATGAACCGAAAGGTTTGCGCCAGCAAGCCGGTTTTCACCGCTATTGGTAATGGGCCAGCGGATGATTCGATGTAAGGGGAGGGGTCTTGACGGCGCCAGCTATCGTCGCAGCAGCGCGCGCCGGATTTGGACGCCAAAGTCGGGCTTTGATTCCGTTCCCGTGACGGTAATCGGCAACACCGTTCCCATCTTGCCCCTTCGAAAGAGCGGATCAAGCGGCCTGAGCAGAATCGACTTCCATCCGGTCGTCATCTGCGACACTTCGGCCCGGAGCGCGATCGTACCGGCGAAATCCAGAGTTTGGGTGTGAAGATCGCTCTTGCCAGCCAGGTGGATCGAAGCGCCGGGCACGCTGAACGTGACGCCGGGAAAACTCATGACGGCGTTGGAAAGGCTGAACCTGCCGCGCAAATTCGAGAGAGTGTTACCGGCGTCCGAAGCGCGCGGCTTTCCCAGCCCGTGGTGGCTGAGATCGTTGACCTTTTCCTCGACGTTCAGCGCGGAAAAAGCGCCCTTGCTCAGTTCAAACGATCCGCTCAGCTTCAGACGGTCGAGAACGTCGCCGTTTCCGGGCGGGATAATGAGCTTCGCCCGGAAATCAATCAGGCCGGTCATAGGCGGCGTGCGCGATTTCACCGCCAGCCGGAGCAGGTCCTCCAAATGATCGCCGGAAGCGCTAACTTCGAGCTCTATGGTGCGGTGTTTCTGGCCGGGTTTCACGAACACGCCGCCCTTCGCAGTGAAGGCGGACCCAACGACCTGGGCGTGGACAGGCTCAAGAAACGTGTTTCCGTTGGTGCCGTCCACGACAGCATGGAATTCCGTTTTCAGTGGGACGGCTGTTCCGCTAACGCTGAGCTTGAAATCCGGGGTCGTGGTTTCGCCTGTAACCTCGATCCGGTTGAGACGTCCGCTGAATTCGCCCTCGGATGACAGCGTTCCGCTTAGCCCGTGTATTGTCCCGAGATCTGCATGCAGGAATTTGTAGCTGGCGTTGAGCGGAGTCAACGCGGGATCATCCGTATTCCATGGGCCGAAGGTACCGATCGAGATGATTTCACCTCGCGGCTGGGGATTGACCAGGTTGGCGTTAAACCCCATCGCCTGGCCCATCCCGGCATCTTTCAGCACCAGCCGGTGAATGACGAATATCTTCGGCGGCCTGCGGGGGTCTTCCGGCATAATTACGAGCCGCGCGTTGTCCGCGACGAGCGTGTCCACCACAGCCGGGTACCTGTGGACTTTGCGCCGCGGCCCCGGCGGCTGCTGTCTCTTGCTGCGCCGCGGCGGAACCGTAATCGTCAGCCCGTCAACTTGTACCCGGCTCAGGTGATGCGTTCTCCGGATCAATTCCCAAAAGCCTGTTTCAGCCGAGAACTGCCTCGCCTGAATCAGCGGGGGAACACCGACGAACCCGTTGTGGCGCAAGACCAGGTTCGTTCCAGTCAGCCTAAGCATTGGGTAAACCGAGATAGCGAGGCTGCCGAATTGAACCGTGCTGTCGTACCTTTGCTCCAGAGTTGTCTCGACTCGCCGCTCGACGTAGCGAGGAAGGTACTTGCCAATGATGAGCACACCACAGGCCGCGCCAGAGCAAACGACTCCTGTTATGATCACCCACTTAAGTAACTTTCTGATAACCCTCTCCGATGGTTGTGCGAAGTAGCTTTTGACAGCGGCCTTTGGCCGCGATTCTCACTGAAACGCGGCTCTAAGAACGCGCCGCGACAGTGCAGGAGTTGGTACCGGAGCTAAACCTCCGATGCCGGGCGCACACCAGTCGTTTGATGTGCCGACGTGGCGACCGGAGCGTACCTTTCTCACAGGACTCGAAATCAGGTGAGGCGCCGCCTTTAGGGGCGCAAAACTGGGGCGCACAGTCCTTGGCGGTGCCGTTCCCCTTCTAGGCCATTGATCAGAAGGCATATATTGCACGTGGAGTGAACTTTTTGCGCCCCTTTGCGCCGCTCCTTCATCAAAGGCATTGGAAAGCAACGCTTGAGAGTGGCATGGCGCGTGCTCTGGCAGTTGTATAACGCTGTTAAGAAGTAGCCTGAAGCTCTCTCGGCTAGTTCGCTGGCGGGGAGCTTGCCGGCAAGCACAGCCGGACGAAGGGATTCGCCACGATGAAGCGCTGCTTGTTCGTTTTCGTAGTGTTCGGAGCTTTGCTCGCCTTAGCGTGCGGGTTCGAAATCGCGGTCCTGTTCTCTGCCAAGGTTGAGCAGGTCGCGTTCGTTCTGGTACCGCCCATATTTATGGTGAGCGCGCTGATCGGCTTGAGCACGTACCGATCGCTCGGATAGCCACTCCATCCCGCAGCATCGGGCAGGGATTGGCGCTTGCCCGAACCATTGACAAAATTTGCGTTCCGAGCATGGGCTTGTCGCAGCGCTCCGGCGCGCCGCGAACGTGCGGAATCTGTTCTCCTTCGCGTTTCGGAGCCTGTTGCTACAGTCGGCGGCTTCGTGTCACGATACCCATCGAAGCTCCCGAACGCAACGCGCGAGTTGTGCTCTGCACGTGTCGTGAATCGCGATGGGGACCAAGGTCAAACCAGCGGCGCCCGGCGGGACTCGAGCCTGGAAAGATCGCCTGCGGGCATTAAAGAATCTACCTCCGCTCGCCGGGATGCTTTGGAAAGCCGGTCCGGGCGCCGTCCTCACGGATGCCTCGGTGCGGATCTTCGCCGGCTTGCTTCCCGTCGCCACGCTTTTTGTCCCCAATATCATCATCAATGACATTGTCAACCTGATCGCGCACAAAACCCGCCTTCCCTCGAACTTCTGGTGGCTGGTGGTTCTCGAGTTCGGGCTTGCCAGCCTCGGCGCCATCCTTAGCCGGATCATCGACTATTCCGACACGGTGCTCGCGGACCGCTACACCAAGTACATCAGCGTGCGGGTGATGGAGCACGCGTCGCGCCTTGATCTCGAGCGGTACGAAGATCCCGAGTTCTACGACAAGCTCGAGCGCGCTCGGGTTCAGGCGACCGACCGCCTCGCCACCATCCACATGATGGGGCAGCTTCTCCAGCAGGTCATCACGACGGCGACCCTGGTGGGCAGCATCCTCTTCTACGCGCCGTGGCTGCTGGTGATCCTGGTGCTCTCCATCGTTCCTATTTTTGCCGGCGAGACGCACTTCGCGTTCCTCCATTACGCGCTCAATTTCACACAAACCCGCGCGCGCCGCGAGCTCGACTACCTTCGCGTCATCGGCGCGAGCAAGGAGAGCGCGAAAGAACTCCGGCTGTTCGGATTGAGCTCCTTCCTCACCGACCGCTTCAAAACTATCTCGGATAAAATACTGGACGAGGACCTCGCGCTGGCCCGCAGCAAGCTGTGGGTTACTTCTTTCCTCTCCTTCGTGAGCACCGTCGGATACTACTCGACTTATGCGATGGTGATCTACCGCACGGTGATCGGCCGCTACAACGTTGGGCAGTTGTACTTCCTCACCGGAGCCATTGGGGGCGCGAGCACCAACATCCAGACGGTCTTCTCCACGTTCTCGGGTCTGGCGGACCAGGCGCTTTTCATGTCCGACCTGATCGAGTTTTTCAAGGTCGCGCCGAGTGTGAAGTCGAAGCCGGGAGCGCTACCGGCGCCGCGCCCCATCCGCCAGGGCTTGGAATTCCGCAACGTGTCATTCGCATATCCCGGCACCACCCGGGTGGTGCTCAAGAACCTCAGTTTTCGCCTTGAGCCGGGCGAGCGCCTCGCCTTGATCGGCGAAAACGGCCACGGCAAAACAACGATTGTGAAGCTCATGACTCGTCTTTACGATCCCACCGAGGGCGAGGTGCTTCTCGACGGCGTCGATCTTCGGGAATACGACCTCGAGGATTTGTCGCGCGAAATCGGAGTGATCTTTCAGGATTTCATGCGGTATGAGATGACGGCGGGCGAAAACATTGCCATGGGTCGAATCGAGCGCCGGGACAACCCGGAGCAAATTGAGGAAGCGGCAAGAAAGAGCGGCGCGCACGAGTTGATTCAGGAGCTCCCGCGAGACTACCAGCAGATGCTCGGGCGGCGGTTTGAAGGCGGCGTCGATCTCTCAGGCGGGCAGTGGCAGAAAATCGCCTTAGCGCGCGCCTACCTGCGGGACGCTCAAATATTGATCCTGGACGAGCCGACCGCGTCGCTCGACGCGCGCGCCGAGCACGACGTGTTCCAGCGGTTCGCGGAATTGACGCGTGGCCGGATGGCGCTCCTGATTTCGCACCGCTTCTCCACCGTGCGCATGGCAGACCGGATTCTGGTCCTCGAGAACGGCCAAGTATCAGAAACCGGAAGCCACGACGAGCTGATGACGCGGCGCGGCCTTTATTCCCAGCTTTTTGAGCTGCAGGCATCGAGTTATCGGTAGCCCCGCGGCACGACGAACTGCGTTCGCCGGTCATTCCACGATCGCAGATCGCCGTAGCACCTTCCGCTGGGCAGCGGTCCTTCGGCAGCCAGCGCAGCCCGCGGAGGTTCGGCGATCACAGATCGCCGCCACAGCCGCCTGACGAGATTTCATGACCGAGGACGTTCGATTTCCCGAAGTCGCGAAACAACCGCCTCCTCCTCTCGACGCGGCAATCGAAGTGGAGGAGAAGCAAACGGCGGCTGCTTCTGAGACGGCCGATTTGCAGGCTCTCGCCGCCGCGGCGAGTGAAGCGCAGCATTGGAATGTGGCGCCACCCAGGCCGCTCGGCATCCGCGAATTCCGGGCGCGGCGGGAACGGGCGGCGCGGTCGATACGCACGGCGAGGCTGCGGATCGATAAGCTCGCAGCGAAAGCGCGCCGGCTGCCCGCAGAAGCTCGGTTGATCGCCGAAAGCGCCTCCACGCTGTGGTCGGCCTCGCACGAGGCCGGCGACGCGCTGAAGACGAACGCCATCTCGAAGCTCGTCTGGGTGAGGGCGAAAGAGGAGGCTGTTCCGCGGGCATACGCCCTGGCCCGCGGGTTTCTCGAGTGCAAACAATTCCAGTTTGAGGAGGGCGATCTCCTCGCGTACCTCGCGGCGGCGCAGGAACACGAGCCGCTCAATATGAATGAGCTCTGGGCGCTAAAACCCATGCTGCAAGCGGTGCTGCTCGAGGAGATCGGCCGGGCCGCGGACTGCTTCCTGAAAGATTGCGGGAGAACGGCGAAAGGGCTGAGCCTGCGTACTGAATCTTCGTCCGCGGGCCTGGCGCTGCTGATCCGCGCTCTCGACGCGGTGGAGCACACGCGGTGGGGCTTGATCTTTCAAAAGGCCAGCAAGGCAGAAGGAATCCTTCGCCAGGATCCAGCCGGAATCTATCCCCGCATGGATCCCGACAGCCGCGGGTTATACCAAAAAACCGTAAGCGACCTGGCGGCGCACTCGCGCGCGAGTGAAACGGAGATTGCCGCTCTCACCGTAAGCTTCGCGCGCCGCGCCCGCCCCGAGCCCGGCGAGGACGGGCGAATCTTCGCGCGCAAAAAACACTCCGGATATTACCTGCTGGACGACGGCCGCCGCCGTCTCGAGTCTCGCATTCATTACCGGCCGCCTTTCCACGAACAGGTGGAGCGATTCGTTCTGGCCTGGCCGGAGCTTTTCTACATCGTGGGAATCGAGTTGCTCACCGCCGCCATTATCGTTTTTTTTCTGAGCGGCCTTCATCGGGCGACTCCCCCGCTGGCCGCCATCTTGCTGCTCTTGCTGCCGGCCACGGAATCGGCCGTGCGGATCATGAACCAGCTCACGTCGTTTCTGATTCACCCGCGGGCGCTCCCCAAGCTCGACTTTTCCCACGGGATTCCTCCCGATTGCGCGACCCTGGTGGTGATTCCGACGCTGCTGATTTCCGCGCAGCAGGTGCGCGAAACGGCGGCCGAACTCGAAGTACGCTACCTCGCGAACGCCGATCCCAACTTGTACTTCGCGCTGCTCACCGACTCGCCGGATTCTTCGCGGCGTTTCGACGAGCACGATCAACTGGTAGAGTTATGCGCCCGGCTCATTGACGAGCTCAACCAGAAGTACGAGCGCCTGCGGCAGGGCTCCTTTTTCCTCTTTCACCGGCATCGGGTCTACAACCCGATCGAAAACGCTTGGATGGGATGGGAGCGCAAGCGCGGTAAACTGCTGGACCTCAACCGCCTGTTGCGCAACGGCTCCGACAGTTTTCCGGTGAAGTGCGGCGACCTCTCCGTCCTGTCGAAAATTCAGTACGTCATCACGCTTGATTCGGATACGAGCCTGCCGCGCGGGTCGGCCGAGCGTCTGGTGGGCGCCATCGTTCACCCGCTGAACCGCGCCGTCGTCAATCCGAAAACCAACACGGTAGTCAAGGGCTACGGCATCCTGCAGCCGCGCGTGGGAGTCAGCGTCCAGTCGGCGGCGCAGTCGCGCCTCGCGAGTCTGCTCTCCGGGCAGTCGGGGTTTGACATCTACACGCGCGCCGTATCCGATGTCTATCAGGACCTTTTCGCCGAGGGCAGTTTCACCGGAAAGGGCATCTACGAAGTCGATGTCTACCAGCAGGTGCTCGGACAGCGCTTCCCGCCCAACGCGCTGCTGAGCCATGACCTCATCGAAGGATCCTACGCGCGCGCCGGGCTGCTCTCCGACGTCGAGGTGATTGACGATTATCCCTCGCATTTCAGCGCCTACAGCCGCCGCAAGCACCGCTGGATCCGCGGCGACTGGCAAATCCTGAGGTGGCTCTGGACTCACGTGCCGGACTTCGCCGGCAAGCAGGCGCCGAATCCCATCACATTCATCTCGCGCTGGAAGATCATCGACAACCTGCGGCGCAGCCTGCTCGAGGCGGCCACGCTGGTTTTGCTGCTCGGCGGCTGGTTCTTCCTGCCCGGCGGGGCGCTGTATTGGACGGTCGCGACGCTGGTTCTGCTGCTGATGCCCTCCTACTTGCAACTGTTCGTGAGCATTGTTCTCGCCGCAGGGGCCGAGAACCGGCGCGGATATCTTGCCGACGCCGCCCGGAATTTCGTGGCCGAGCAAGTGAACGTGCTGCTCACGCTCATGTTCCTGTTCCACCAGGCGCTGGTGACGCTTGACGCGATCATTCGCACGTTGGTGCGGCTCATGCTCACCCACCGGAAGCTTCTCGAATGGGAGACCGCGGCGCAGGCGGAGCTCCGATCGAGAAAACGAACGCCGGTCGAGATTTGCCTGGATCTGTCGCTGTGGCTTTCTGTTGGAATTGGCGTGGCGCTCGCGTTTTTGCGTCCGGCTGCATTGCCCGTGGCCCTGCCGTTTCTCGTCGTGTGGGCCTGCTCGAAACCGATTTCCCGCTGGGTTGACGCGCTGCCCTCGTCCGAGCGCAAACGGCTCTCCGCAGCCGATGAGGCGCTGCTGCGGGAATCCGCCCTGCGCGCCTGGCGGTACTTCAGGGAATGGAGCCACGCCGGAACCAATTGGCTGATTCCGGATCACGTGCAGGAGTCGCCGCAGCTTGTGGCGAACGTCATCTCACCCACCAACCTCGGTTTCCTGCTCAACGCGAGGCTCGCCGCCCTGGACCTCGGTTACCTGACGCTCGAGGAATTTGCCCGCGACACCGAACAGACCCTCCTGACTGCGCTGCGAATGCCCCGGTTCAACGGCCATTTCTTTAACTGGGTTCGCACCGATAACCTCGAGCCGTTGAATCCGCTCTTCGTTTCGACGGTGGACAGCGCCAACTTGGCCGCTTGTCTTTGGACCGTGAAGCAGGGCTGCCTCGAAATCGTGAGTCAGCCGCTGTGGAGTCCGGCGCTGTGGCAAGGATTGCGGGACGAATGGAGAGTGCTGCGGAGCCTTGCTCGTAAAAGCTCGAACAGCACCGCCTGGGCGCTACGCGGAATTCAGCGGCATTTCGACGGCGCGCGGAAATCCGCTCCCGAGTGGATCGCGGCGTTGCCGGATATTGCGCGCAAAACCGATGAGCTTAAGATCTCGCCGCGCGATGGCCGAGCCGGCGAACGCAAAGAAGAACTACACTGGTGGCTTGCCGAATTTTCGGCACGCGTCGCGGCGCTCCGGCAAATGGCGGCGTGCCTGACACCATGGCTGCTGCCTGAATACAGTGCGTTGTTCCAGCAGGAGGCCGTCAATCCAGGCCTCGACGTCGCGCGCCTGAGCCTCGCCAGCCTGCCCGCCGCGCTGCCCCGTCTCGCGTCCAATTTGCAGGTTGCGGTGAATAATCCCGCGCTTCGCCAGGAGGCGCGGGCGCAGGCGCATCGCCTTCTGGAACTCATCGAGCCTTCCGCCTCAGCGGCGAAAACGCTCGCCGACACGCTCCGCCGGATTGCGGGATTGTGCGACACCGCGGTGATGGATATGGATTTCGAGTTTCTCCAAGACCCGGCGAGCGAGCTGCTTTCCGTCGGATATCACGTGAAGGAGAAGAAGCTCGAAGGCGCCTGCTACGGCCTGCTGGCCTCGGAAGCCCGCACCGCCAGTTTGATCGCCATCGCCAAAGGCGATGTCCGCCAGGAGCACTGGTTCCGTCTGGGTCGAGCGCACACGATCTACAAGGGACAACGGGTTTTGCTCTCGTGGTCGGGAACGATGTTCGAATACCTGATGGCCGCGGTGTGGATGAAGTGTTATCCCGACACGGTGCTCGGCCAGAGTCAGTACGCGGCGGTGAACGTCCAGCAAAGCTTTGCGCGAGCGCGGCGAAGACCCTGGGGCGTCTCCGAGGCCGCCTGGAGCAAGAAAGATGATGAGGGGCGATATCAATACCGCGCCTTCGGAATTCCCCGCCTCGGCCTCTCGCCGGACGTGCTCGCCGACGTTGTCGCTCCCTACGCGACGTTTCTGGCCCTCGAAACGCATCCCGGCGCGGCGATCAGAAATCTTCAAAGGATGAAAGGGATGGGATGGTCGGGCGCTTACGGGTTCTACGAATCCGCCGATTACCAGCGTGTGCGGCAGGACCGGCGCGGCAAGTATGAGCTCGTGCGGTCGTGGATGGCTCACCACCAGGGAATGACGCTGCTCTCCGTGTGCAATTTCCTCTCGGATTCATCCATCCAGAGGCGCTTCGCGGCCGAGCCGCGCATTCGCGCCACCGACCTGATCCTTCACGAGCGCCTTCCGGCCTCTGTTCCCGTCGTGCCCCCTGAAGCGGCGCCCCGCGTGCTCGCCGCGTCGGCGTAGGGGATTGTCAACGGCCAGCCTCTTGCTATTCGCATTTCAGCAGTCGTCAGCTAATCTCATGCACAGAAGAACGGCGGGACCTGTCGAAGCCCGTCACCCTGAGCGCAGCGAAGGTTCTCTACATTTCTTCACAGCGAAATGCAGGGATGCTTTGCTCCGCTCAGTCTGCCATGTCGCTTCGCGACACCCGCGAAGCATGAAAAGGGCGCGTAGTATCAGGGCATGGCTTTAGCCATGCCGTAACTTGCAACGAACAAGGCGGCTTTAGCCCCTGAGCCCCTCAGCGGCTAAAGCCGAAAACAATCCATGGTCTACAAACGGCACGACTGAAGTCGTGCCCTGGTACGCTGTCTTGGCCGAACTTTTCAAGGCAGCATGACACGCGTCGAGTTTTTTTCACACGCTCTCGCGCCGTGGGCTACGTTATTCCTCCCGCTACGCGGGCTGACATTGTCGACGGATCTCTGATTCAGGACACGAGTATCGTTTGCACGGTGAAGACAAGGCGCCGGTCCGCAGGCGGAGGACGCGCCACTCACTGTCTCCAAATCTCGCCAAGCGCCGGTGCCTCTCCAAACTTCGGATCGGAAATTCCCATCGCCCGGAGAATCGTCGGAGCCACGCGGATCATCCTGATCCGGTGCACGTCGACTCCGGGCCTTATGTCCGGACCCCAGGCGATAAACGACGCGGCCAGACCTTTGCGAAACGGCAGGTATCCGTGATCGCCGCCCGAGGCGCCGCTCACCAGTTCTCCTCGCCCCGTTTCGCCATACATCGCTCCCGTGGGCGCATCCAACGCCATCTGGGCGCCCGGATCGGCGCCGAGATTTTTCAGCGCCTGGCGGTCGAGCACCGCCCAGGCCAAGCCCCGATCGAACAGCGGCTTCAGCGCGCGGCCGATCTCGGGGCGCAGGTTTTCTGATGCCGGCCAATAGATAAAAAAAGAGCCGCCATTCGCGACGGTATCGATCTTTCCGCCCGTGATGTTGCCGTTTGCATCCGCGGTCAGCAGGCCCGCTCCAACGAGCAAGACGTTCGGATTGATCAGGCGCTCGACCGGCAGGAAGCCGTGGTCAGAAACAACAAACACGTCGGTGTCCCGCGCGATTGCCGCTGAATGGAGCGCCGAAAGAAGCTCGCCGATGTGTCCATCGATTTGCGTGAGCGTCGCGGCCACCGCCGGCGAACGCGGCCCCCTCCTGTGCTGGATCGCATCGAGATCGACCATGTGAACCAGCGTGAGGTCGGGCTTGTGAGTTTCGATGACGTAGGTCGCGATGCGGCTGCGAAGAACGTCGCTGTCGCCGTTCGGCTGCGGCGGTCCGAGCGCCCCCAGAAGCTGCAACCCAAACACCGGATTCATAAACTTCGCCACGTAAAGCGGGTCCGCCACCATGCCCTCGGCGGGGTTCCAGATTTCAGGAACGTCCCAGTCGATGTTCGCGCCCGCCGTAACGGGCCAAGCGACCGAGGCCACGGTGAGATGATGCGCGGCCGCTTCATCCCAGAGGGTGGGGCACTTGATCGCCTTCGCGAACCAGAACCAGTCCTGAGCGCTTTTACCGGCGACCCGCGACGACAGGTTGGTGAAAATTCCATGCTGCGCGGGCAGGCAACCGGTCACGAGCGTCGTGTGGGAAGGATAAGTGGACGTCGGATAAACGCCGACGACCGCGTCGGCGTAGCTTCCCTCGCTTTTCAATTGAAGCAGATTGGGAATTTTCGCGCCGGGCGGCGGATTCGTGTACGCCTCGGATCTCATGCCGTCGACAGAGATCACCAGGACGTGGCGAGTGTGACCGGACCGCGGGCTTTGCGGCGCCGCCAACACCAGAGCGGCCAGTGCGAGCGCCAACACCAGCGCCGACAAAACCTGTCGAGCCGCCGCGATTTCGAATGTGCGCTTTGTCAATCTGGCCAATCGAACAGGACGCCGAAAAACTCTTGGGACCATGTCACTCTGAGGAGCCGAAGGCGACGAAGAATCTCATCAGTTTTTGATTCTGGGCCAAATCTCATTCTTCGCGGAGTTTACCCTGAGTTGTTCGCCCGCCTGATCGCGGGTCCACAGCGCCGGAAACTTCGGCGTCAGCCCGCGAAGCGGGCGAAATAATGTGGCCCACGGCGCGGGAAAGACGTTTAGTGCCCTGTCCTTACCCCCGGGCTTTCGCCCAGGGCTACATTATTGTGGCCCTTCGGGCCTTTCGCTCCTCTCCTCATTGAAGTTTCTGGAGAGCGAAGCCGAAAGGCTCAGAATGACAGCCGGAAAAGTCTTTCCGCGGCGGGTGAATGGTCGCGCGACTACCCTGAGGTTACCGGCGCACGCAAATCGAGGCCATCCATTTCTTTCGGCGGACCGGCGCCGAGGAGGCCGAGCAGCGTCGGCGCCACGTCCGCCAGCGCGCCGCCTTCGCGCAGCGCCACCCCTTTTCCCTTGTCGGTGATCAGGATAAACGGTACCGGATTTGTCGTATGCGCCGTATGAGGACCGCCGGTGGCCGGATCCACCATCAGTTCGGCGTTACCGTGGTCAGCCGTCACCATCATCGCGCCGCCTTTGGCGCGCACGGCCTGGTAGACTTCGCCCAAGCAGCGGTCCACCGTCTCAACAGCGGCGACCGCCGCCTCGAGTTTGCCGGTGTGGCCCACCATGTCGGCGTTGGCAAAGTTGACGATGAGCACGTCAAAGCCGCCCTGGTTCACCGCCTTCACCACGGTCTCCTGAATCCCGGCGGCGCTCATCTCCGGTTTCAGATCGTACGTCGCGACTTTCTGTGAAGGCACGAGAATCCGCTCTTCGCCGGGATAAGCTTTTTCGACGCCGCCATTGAAAAAGTACGTGACATGCGCGTACTTTTCTGTTTCGGCCACTCGCAAATTCTTGAGACGCATCTCGCCCATGATCTCGGCCAGAATCTGAGTGAGCTCCTGAGGTGAAAAGATGTAGGGAAGATCGAACGTGCGGTCGTAGCGGGTCATCGAAAGGAAGTGAAGTTTTGCGGGAAAATCGCGGCGCTCAAACGTGGCGAGGCCGGGCTGGGTGAGCGCGCGCGTGATCTGGCGCGCGCGGTCGGCGCGAAAGTTGAAGAACATCACCGGATCGCCCGCGCGGATTTTTGCGACGGGACCGCCGCCCGGTTCGGTGAGCACCACGGGCGGCATAAATTCGTCGGTCGTGCCTTGGTTATAGAATGACCTAACGGCCGCTGCCGCGTCCTCGGCCGCGTGGCCCTCCCCATTCACCATCGCATCGTAGCCCTTCTGGATCCGGTCCCAGCGATTATCGCGGTCCATCGCGTAATAACGGCCCACGAGCGTCGCTACTTTCCCGACGCTGTATTCCCTCATCTTCTGCTGGAGCGCTTCAAGATAACCCGCCCCGCCGGTCGGCGCCGTATCGCGCCCATCGAGGAAAGCGTGGACGAAAACATTCTCGACGCCGCATTCTCGCGCCATGCGCAGCAGCGCGTAGAGGTGCCTCTGGTGTGAATGCACGCCTCCATCGCTGAGCAGGCCGAGCAAGTGCAGGCGGCTCGCGCGCGCGCGGCGCATCAGCTCGAGCAGGGGCGGCCTCCCGAAAAAATCGCCCCGCTGGATGCTGGCGTCGATCCGCGTCAGGTCCTGGTAAACGACGCGGCCGGCCCCGAGGTTGAGGTGGCCGACCTCCGAGTTACCCATCAAGCCTTCCGGCAGGCCCACGCGCTCGCCGGAGCTCGAGAGCAGCGTCGACGGGTACTCGTCTAGGAGGCGCGAATAGTTGGGCGTGCGGGCCAAAGCGATCGCGTTCGCGCTGCGCTCGGCGCGAAATCCCCACCCGTCGAGGATCACGAGCAGGAGAGATTGCGGCGGCGGCATGGTCGGTCTCTTCAGTGGAATTTAGGCGTGAGACAAGGGATTAAACGTTTGTTTATCCGCAAACCTTCTTCTGGCCTGTCAGTCTGAGCGTAGCGACGAATCTCGGTCTTGTTTCAACGCGGAAGCCAGATGCTCCGCTGCGTTCAGCATGACGGAGCCGACTTTTCAGCAGACTGCTTCAACTAACGGTTGGAAGCTGGCGGCCGGTTCCCGCCCGGGCTATCCGCTGTCGCGGCCGGCGCGCTTGCAAGTCCGAGCTTGTCCGCGATGCTCTGCATCGCAGCAATGCAGAATGCGACGTGCTCTTCGAGAGGAACGCCGAGCTCCTCGGCTCCCTGGCGGATGTCCTCGCGGCTGACCGACCGGGCGAATGCTTTGTCCTTCATTCGCTTGATTAGCGAAGCGGGCCCGAGATCCTGAATCCTGCCGGGGCGCACCAGCGCGCACGCCGTGATGAAACCCGCCAGCTCGTCACACGCGAAAAGAGCTCGCGCGAGGCGTGAGTCGCGCGGCACGCCCGTGTAGCTGGCGTGCCCGAGAATCGCCCGGCGGATTTCATCTGGATATCCCCGCGCCTTCAGAATCTCGCTGCCTTTCAGCGGATGATCGGGCGCGTCGGGATATTGTTCGTAGTCGAAATCGTGAATCAATCCCGCGCAGCCCCACGATTCTTCGTCCTCACCCCACTTGCGGGCATACGCCCTCATGCAGGCCTCAACCGCCAGCGAGTGCTTGCGAAGGCTTTCGCTCTGCGTGTGTTCGCACAACAGTTCCCACGCGGCTTGCCGGTCCATCGGCGCTCCTGCGGACGGATTTTTCATTATACTCTACGGCCGCTACATGCCCGGCCGGTGCAGCGGAAAACGCACTTCGAACTGTTATTCTGAGCCCTTCGGCTCCGCTCAGGGTAAACTCCGCGAAGAGTCCCTGCATTTAAGAATCAAACAAATACGGAGATTCTTCCGTCGCCTGCGGCTCCTCAGAATGACAGGTTCGCGGTTTTTCCGCACCCTGTTTAGCCGCTGAGGGCCCCGGGGCTAAAAGCCCCGAACAAAGTGGGTGTCGTCTGCGGCACGGGGGAAGCCGTGCCCTGATACCAATACGCTCGCGCGCTACGCCGCGATATCGCCCGCGCGGCGCACGCCGAAGGGCCATTCGCCCCGCCGTTTCGCGCGGATCGCATAAGCCGCGGACCCGACCACCAGGACCGCCACCGCAAACATCAGCGACCTGGGAGTGGCCGTCCCCAGCACATAAAGCCAGCCGAGAAGTGAAACGATTCCCGGCAGCGGGTAGAACCACATGCGGAACGGGCGGTCGAGTTCGGGCGCGCGGAAGCGCAGCAGGAAAAATCCGATGGTCTGCGGCAGATATTGAATGAGCACGCGCACGGCGATCAGGCTCCCAATCACCTCGGCGAGATTTCCGAGACTAAAGACCGAGGCAATCACTCCCAGCGTGAGCAGCGACACGAACGGAAATCCGCCCTTGGGGTGAAGTTTGCCGAAAGCGCGAAAGAAGTTCCCGTCGATGGCAGCGGCGTAAGGGATCCGCGAATAACCGAGCAGCAGCGAGAAGACCGACGAGAACGCGATCCAAAGCAACAGCAGCGCCATCACTTTTCCCGCCGTCGCGCCTTCGAGCGCCGCGATGTACTGCGCAGCGATAAACTTGCTCGCGAGAAGTTTGCGCCACGGGATGACGCTGATGAACGAAGCCGTCATCATGACGTAAAGCAGCCCTACAATGAAAATCGAACCCATGATGGCGCGCGGAATTACGCGCCCGGGGTCGCGAATCTCTTCGGCGAGATAACAAACATTGTAGTACCCAAAGTAGTCGTATAGCGCGTACAGCGTTGCATGTCCCAGGGCCGCCCAGAAAACCCAGCTCATGTGAAAAGCGTGGGGCGAGAAGGCGAACAGCCGCGCCGCGCTGAGATGCGGCGCGCCGGATACGATGATCCACAGACACCCGGCGAGCACGCCTCCGGCGAGCACCACCGAGATGCTGCCGATGATTCCCACGCGGCGCCAAAGCAATGCGACGAGCAGCAGTGGAAAAACGGCGGCGACGATCCGGACGTCGCGCGGCGTAAAGGAGGGCACAAGATAATGGAGATAATCCGAAAAGCCGATGCTCCCGCTCGCCACAGACAGCGGAGCGGAGAAGATAATCTGCCATACCATCAGGAACGAGAGCCATCGGCCGGCGCTCGCCGGGCCGTACGCCTCACGCAGGTAGTTGTAGCTTCCTCCGGCTTTGGGTAGAGCGGCGCCGAGCTCGGCCCACACGAGCCCATCCGAAAACGCGAGCGCCGCGCCGACTAACCATCCGAGCATCGCCTGCGGCCCGCCCATGGTGGCGAGGAACAACGGAATGGTGATGTAGGGACCGATGCCCACCATGTCTGTAATGGCGAGCGCGGTGGCTTGGAGCAGTCCCAGTTCTCTGCGCAGCGACGCGCCAGGCGGCGTCTGTGACAAGTCTCACCTCGGCCCAAGAATTCCCCAGCGTATCACGAACCCACGGCGCCGCCGCCGCACCCGCGCCTCAGTCCGGCGCATTAAAAACGGTCGCATTCGTCTCGTCCGGATCAGACTTCTCATGCGAACGCGCTACGCTGAAACCGAGGCATGATGAGCTTCAGCGTTCAGAGCGGCCGGAAGGCCGCCTTGGAAAGAACGCGCAGCATTAACAAAATTGACGGAACGAAGCCTACCAAGCCTTTGGAATCAACAGCACGTGGCGTTTTGCCACACATGGGACCGCGTGTCGCTTGTCTCACACGTCTCACGGGTCTCAAGAGTCGGAGTCCGGTTCAGCAGCCGTGGGGATGATCGTTACCCATATCTTCGGCTGGACCCCGCTGGTCGAATTGGAACTTAACTTCTTGCTTCGCCTTGCCTTCCGAGGGCCTCGTATCAGGGCACGGCTTCAGCCGTGCCGAAAGAGGCGCCATTTTGAACCGG
Source organism: Terriglobia bacterium (assembly GCA_050745265.1). Lineage (GTDB taxonomy): Bacteria > Acidobacteriota > Terriglobia > UBA7540 > UBA7540 > RH2-MAG17b. The sequence continues at coordinate 23,604 of JBOGKE010000059.1, read as the reverse complement.
GCTTTAGCCCCTGCGGGGAGCTATCTCAGCGGCTAAAGCCGCCTTTTTCTTTCGCTCTAGTTGGCCCGGCTGAAGCCGTGCCCCGATACAACGCGCCCGCATTTTCATGCTTTGCGGGTGTGCCGACGAGCCGGCGCATGACAACCCCTCGGAACGGGTAGGTTCCCGGGGTTTTTCAGCAGTCTGTGATACGCTTCGGCTTGGGCCGCTAACCTTCGGCGATCGCGAGCCGTCAAAACAATATCCCACACAGGGAGCGAGAGAGTCCTGAGGGAATAACATTCTTCCCAAACAGTCCCGCCGCGAACCGATTGGTCGCTTTGGCGGATTCGAGCACGCGAACGAACAACACCAGGCCTACGAGGATTGCAAGCGATGGACAGCGTCATGCAGGACCTGCGCTACACCTTTCGGACTTTAAAGCGGGATCGCGGCTTCACGGTGATCGCCGTGCTCATTCTGGCGTTGGGTATCGGCGCGAACGTTGCCGTATTCAGCGTGGTGAACACAATGCTGTTGCGCCCGCTGCCGCTAGCGAATCCGCAACAGCTAGTTTGGATCGCTCCTCCGCCGACCAAGTGCGGCTTCTCCTGCGAGACCTACTCCGCGGATGCGTTCGAGGAGTTTCGAGCCGAGAACCGTTCATTTCAGGATGTAGCTGGATATTTTGCCTTCTCGACGGAAGACAATTACCGTCTGACGGGCCGGGGCGAACCCGTGCCTGCGACTGGTATTTACGTAACCAGGAGCTTCTTTCAGGCGTTAGGCGTTGGGCCTTCGCTTGGGCGCTTGTTCATACCCGAGGATGCGAGAAAGGGCAGTCATCCCGTGACTCTGCTTGCGAATGCCTATTGGAAACGGCAGTTTGCGGCCAATCCGGCAATCGTGGGTAAAACAATCGATCTTAATGGGCAGGCGGTAACCGTGGTCGGCGTTCTGCCGGCGAAGTTCGATTTTGGCTCGATATTTTCCCCGGGTGAAAAGGTCGATCTCTTCACGCCGTACATTCTCGACGACTGGCGCAACGACGGGAACGACCTCACCATGGTTGGCCGGCTGAAGCCCGGCGTGAGCCTTCCACAGGCGCAGGCCGACGCGAACCTCGTTGCGCCCAATCTTTACTTCAACATCAAACGCCCGAATTCGAAGGGGCGCTACGAAACCACACTGACTCCGCTGAAGATCTACGTCACGGGCCGCCTTCGCGGGCCGCTGGTGATGTTGTGGCTCGCAGTGGGCGCAATCCTCCTGATCGTCTGTGTCAATCTCGCCAACCTGCTCCTCGCGCGCGCCGCCACGCGCGGGAAGGAGTTTGCGCTTCGCAGCGCGCTCGGCGCCGGACGCGCGAGGCTCGTCCGCCAACTGCTAACGGAGAGTTTGGTGCTCTCAGCGGTGGGCGCGGTTGCGGGTCTCGGTTTGGCTTTCGCGATTACTTCATTCCTGGCTCACCAAGGCTCGATCGCGTTGCCGCTGTTGAGCGATGTGCGAGTCGATGGAGCGGCTCTCATCTGGACGGTGCTGCTCGCCGTTGCCGCCGCCGTCCTGTTCGGCGTTCTGCCGGGCCTCAGAATCTCGAGCCGCAATCTCAATGAGTCACTTAAGGACTCGGGCCCAGGGATGTCAGAGGGAAGGCAGCACGAGCGCGTGCGCGCGGCGCTGGTGATCAGCGAAACGGCGCTAGCCTGTGTATTGCTAGTGGGTGCGGGATTGCTGCTGCGGAGCTTTCTACGCGTCCTCGATGTCGATCTCGGTTTCCAGCCCGCCCGGGCAGCGGCGATCAAGGTCGATTATTACGATGGAAACAGCACCGCCCGGAGGAGCGCGATATTCCAGCAGATTCTCAGCCACGTCAAGGCGATCCCGGGAGTCGAGGCCGCCGGCATGGTGGATTACCTGCCGCTCGGCCGAAACCGAAACTGGGGCCCTCTACAGTTGAAAGGCAAAGTGTATCAGCCCGGCGAGGCTCCCAATCCGCTGGTCTACGTGGTGACCCCGGGCTTCTTCCGGGCGATGGGCATGCGCCTGATCGCTGGACGCGACTTCTCATGGGCTGATGGTCCGAGCGCCCAAAAGGTGATCGTAATCAATCGAGCGGCTGCGCGAGCACTTTCGCCTGATGGAGATGCAGTTGGAAAGGTGGTCATTGCGGGCGGCGGCGACCACGTGATCGCCGGCGTGGTTGCTGATGTCCATGAAACCAGCGTCGAGGGAAGCGCAGGGTGGCAAGTCTATTATCCGGCAACTCAGGCACGGCCTAATGGCGCTGAGCTGGTGATTCGGACCAAGCTGCCGCCGGACGCGCTGGCGTCGAGCGTGCTCCGTACGCTTCGGCAATTGAACCCAGAGCAACCTGCGGAGGCGTTTCAGCCCATTCAGCAGATCGTCGACCACGCCGTCTCGCCGCGCCGCTTTTTCATGCTGCTCGTCACGAGCTTCGGCGTGTTTGGCGTCATTCTGGCGTCGCTCGGCATCTACGGCGTCATCTCATACTCCGTTACCAGGCGAACGCATGAGATCGGGATCAGAATGGCGCTTGGAGCAACCCCGGCGAAAGTTCAGATCAGCGTGTTCGCCGGGATTTTGCGGTTGACCCTCGCCGGGATCGCGCTCGGCGTACTGGCAGCTCTCGCCGTTACGAGGGCAATCGCTTCGCTGCTGTTCGGTGTCAGCTCGGCCGACCCGTTAACGTTTACGATCGCGGCGGTGGTGCTCACTTGCGTAGCTTTGGCGGCAGGATATCTGCCGGCCCGCCGAGCCGCGTCCGTGAATCCCATTGAAGCTCTGCGGGCTGAGTAGATCATTGCCGGAGCGCGTCACCGCGTTCCGCGAATCGTTGAGCTTGCCGATCTATCGTGAGGTCGTCTTCCTAGCCGTTGGCCCCAGTCGGTGTCGCGCGAAGCGCGAGTACACACGCTTCAATTGCCCTGCCGCTCTGTGCTACACTTTTTCAGACACGCTTCGCCGCGCGATGGGCCGTTAGCTCAATTGGTAGAGCAACTGACTCTTAATCAGTAGGTTGAGGGTTCGATTCCCCCACGGCTCACCATCCAGGTCACAAGCCTATTTGGAGCTATCTCCACAGCCTCCGCTGCTCGGTTTCCAGGGATTTCTATTGGTAGGTACCGTGGGTAGGGATGCTCGCCATGATGCCGAGGTTTCCTCAATCGCGTTTTGCTGAGGCTGAACGTTATGCATCGTCATCACGATCGACGTATGCCGGCGATCTTCGATTTCGAGACGAGCGGTTCCTGGTGGGAGCGGCTCAAGAATTCTCATGATCGTGTGTCATCCTGATATGGACGGCGCCTGTCTTGGGAACCGCATTGGCGGCCCGGCGGGGCAAGAGCTGCGGGGTTAAGGAATAACTCTGCGCTACTCATGCCCAGCGCCGAGAGTGAAAGGAGCAGTCAAGATCACGTGAAGCCAATTTATTCGCGACGACGTTTTCTCCATGCGCTGGGAGCGGCCGGCGTGGCGGGTTGTGCGACCACGGGCGGCGAACGCCTACTCGACGCGTTCCCGCCGCCCTCCGTCACGGCGCCGCCGTTTCCGTTCGAGCGCATTCCCGCTTCGAGAAGCGGGATCACGTGGGTCCATACAAACGGCCACTCACCGCAATATTACGAGCCGGAAACCACCGGAGGAGGCTGCGCGTTCATCGACTACGACAACGACGGGTGGATGGACATCTATCTGGTCAACAGCGGCAGATGCGACTTCTACGATCCTCAGCCGCCGCTGCGAAACGCGCTTTACCACAACAACCGCGACGGCACATTCACCGATGTTACTGAGAAGGCCGGCGTCGGTTCCGGCGGATACGGCCAGGGAGCGGCGGTGGGAGATTTCGATAGCGACGGCTGGCCCGACATCTACCTCACGCAATACGGACGCAGCGTTCTTTACCGCAATAACCACGACGGAACCTTCACCGATGTCACCGAAAAGGCAGGCGTGGCGGCGCCGGGGTGGTCGTCGAGCGCGGCGTGGTTCGACTACGACAATGACGGGAGGCTCGACCTCTTCGTCTGCCGGTTTGTCGACTACAGCAAGGAGAAGAACAAGATCTGCGGCAACCGCGAGATGGGCGTGCGCTACTGCATTCCGAACCTCTACAACCCCATGCCGAGCTGGCTGTTCCGCAACAACGGCGACGGAACGTTTAGCGATGTGAGCAAGGAATCGGGAATCGGCGGCGTGCCCGGAAAGGCATGGGGCGTGGTCGCGACGGATATCAACAACGATGGGCGGATGGACCTTTTCGTCGCGAACGACACGGTGGCGAATTTTCTGTTTGCGAACCGCGGCGGCGGCAAATTTGAGGAGATCGGACTTCAGGCGAGCGTGGCGTATAGCCCCGAGGGCCTCGCCCGCTCGGGCATGGGCGTCGATTCGACGGACTACGACCAGGACGGCTGGATGGACCTCTTCGTCGACAACGTGGACCACGAAATGTATTCGCTCTACCACAACAGCCGCGACGAGAGCTTCACCGACGCGGCGATTTCTAACGGAATCGGCATGACGACCTATATGATGAGCGGCTGGGGCGCGAAATTCTTTGACTACGATAACGACGGCAACATCGATCTCTTTATCGCCAATGGCCACCCGGACGACAAGATCGGGGAGCAGTACAGCGCCGTGACTTACCGCGAGCCGCTGCTGCTGTTCCGCAATACGGGAGGACGTTCCCAGCACGCATTCGAAAACGTGAGCACGCGCGGCGGGCCGCTCTTCGCCGAGCGCTTCGCGGCGCGCGGCATTGCGATTGGAGACTTCGATAACGACGGCGGCGTCGACGTGCTGGTGGGCGTCAACGACGGCGCTCCGCTGTTGCTGCGGAATAATGCCGGCGCTCGCAATCATTGGCTAGGCCTTCATCTCACCGGCACGAACGCTAATCGCGACGCAGTGGGAGCACGCGTCACGTGGCAGTCGGGCGATCTGAAGCGGTCGCTCTTCAAAGTTGGGGGCGGAAGCTATCTTGCTTCGCATGACCCGCGGCTCGTGCTTGGAATCGGCCAGCGAAACAAAATTGATTGGGTTGAAATAAAATGGCCCGAGCCGAGCGGAAGAGTCGAGCACTTCACGGACCTTCCGATCGACCGCTACGTCACCGTTATCGAGGGGAAGGGGATCACCGGGTAATTCAGCGCGCTAGCGATTGGAGAACGCCATGACCGAACGACCGCCGGATATCTTGAGCCGTCCCATCGAGGAGCGGGCCCTGATGGCGCTTCGGGCCGCGGTTCGCAAGCTCATGGAAGATCATGCCCGCCGGGGGCTGCCCATCTATGTGTGGGAGAACGGCGCGGTGGTGGAACTCCCTGCCGACGAATTGCTCAAGCGGTTGAACCGGAAAGAATGAATGCGGGCCTGCGATCGCCTTTGCGTTCTCGGGCGCATCTGCCGTAGAACTTATACCCGCCTCAGTTGTTTCCGTTGTAGCGAGCATCTCACGCGTTTCACTGCCCCTCACACAGGCGCTGCTGTCTTCGATGGTCGCGCATCACCTGGCGAATCGTGTCAGGATCGTCGAGCGGGCCCGCTGGCGGAAGCTTTGCCGCTGCGGCCAGCCCGTTCTCTTTTACCTTTGAGGGATCGAAAACCCGCGCATCGGAGGGGATCGCCCGGTACGGCGTGAAATCCGGCGTCGCTGTGAAGCGGTCCGACAGATCCGTCGCCGCGGCGTCATATTGGTTGAGATACGGGATGCAGAAAATCAGCTCGACGGTTTTGAGGATGCTCATGAAATCGGTGTGGACGTGCGAAACCGCGCGCCGCGAATACGGGCTGATGACGAAAAGCAGGCTCCGGTGCGCATCGACGTGGTCGGTGCCCGCCTGCGCGTCGTCCTCGGTGACGAAGATGGCCATGTGCTTCCAGTAGGGGCTGTGCGAAAAGAGCTCGACGAGCTTGCCCAGCGCGAGATCGTTATCGGCCACATACGAGGCGCGGTAGTAATAATCGAGCCGCGGCGCAGGCCGCGCCGTGTGGTCCTGCGGCAGCCAGATGTAGACGAACTGCGGAAACGGCTGGCGGCCGCGCTTATAGAGCTCGCCGTATTCCTTCACGAACTGCTGATAGCGGTACTGATCCGAGATGTTGGTATTGAAGTCGGGATAAATCCGCGAGGTGTTTTCGAAAAGCACTTCGGGCATGGGAACGTTCACGGCTTCGCGCACCCCGGTGGGCTCGGTGTCCGAATCCTCCGTGTAGCCGGGCAGTTCGAGGTTCTCTCCGTAGTTTCGAAAGTGAATGTGATAGCGCGCCAAGTGCTCCCAAAGCGATCCGGCCTCGAGGAAATCTTCGGGCCAGGGGCTGGTGGACCCGAACTCGAGACGACCGGGCACCGTCGCGTCGGGTTTGAAATCAAGCTGGCCGCCGTAACCCGCAGGCCACTCGGTCTCGAGAATTTCATTCGGGTAGTTGCCGACCAGCCAGTGATGGCCGTCGACCGAGACGTCGGAGTCCACGTAGAAGTTGTCGCTGATTCCGAAGCGTTCGGCGAGCGCGTGATGGTTCGGTGTGACGCGCGCGTGCCGCACGATGAGGCCCAGCGCCGGGTTATCGACGCAGCTATCGTCGCCGTATTGAGTGAGCTTCGGATCGCCGTTCACCGCCTCTCCCGCGACTTGTTTGAGGTCGCCGAGCATCTGATCGAACGTGCGATTCTCCTTCACGATCAGGACCACATAATTGATCGCGCGGCTCGGCATTCCGGGCGGCGGCACCGGGAAATCGGGGTCGCGCGCCGCGTCGGTGGCGGAAGGAATAAAGCCGTTGTTTCGCAACACCCGCTCGGTTGGCGCTCGCAAGGGGTTCGACACCGGAAATGTAGGTGGTGTGGACCAACCGGGAGGAAGAGCGAGCCCTGGAGGCACGAGAGGCGCGAGACCGATTATCGATACCGTTCCCTTCGTGATGTCGCCAATGTACGTTCCCTCGGGTCCGCGATGAAACTTGCGTCCGCCGTTCGGGCCCGCGCCGAAGCCCTTCGCGTTCGCAACGTAAAGCGTGCCACCATCCGGGCTGACCGCAACACGAGCTGGAAACCATCCCACGGGAATGTAACCCAGGATTCCGTTCGTCACAGTGTTCAGCACCGCGACGGCGTTGATGCCGGCGCAGGCGACGTAAAGCCGTTGGTGATCGGGGCTGAGCGCGAGGCCAAAGGGCAGCACGCCCCGCAATCCGCCGACGGAGCGCGCGGGCTGAAGCAGCACGGTCATTTTCACGCGCCGCGTGCGAGCGTCAATCACCGTGATGCTATCCTGGCTTGCGTTGCTGACGTAAACATACCGTCGCGTTGCCGCGACGCCACACGGGCTGCTGCCTCCCACCGACCCAGGTCCCACCGGAATTCCAGTGCGAATTCGCGCTTCGACGCGCGGGTGCGCTGGATGAGAGACGTCGATCACCCAGAGGGAATTCGACGCGAGCGTGTTCGGACTGCCGAGGCCGGGAATTTTTTTGCCATCGATCACCACGCCCTTCGTTGCCGCGGGCGACGGGAAACCGAATGGCGGAAAATCCAGTCCTGTCGCACGCGCCCTCTTGGCGTCGTAGCCGGGAACCAGCGAGTAGCGGAACATCCCGGCGTTTGAGACATAGAGCGTAAGGCCGTCCGGCGAGAGAGCGATGCCGAACGGAAGATAACCGGCAGGAATGCTCGCGATCAGTGCACGCGAGCGGGTGTCGAAAACGGTGAGCCGGAAGTGAGCGATATCCAGCGCGTAAAGGTAGCGGCCGTCGGGAGAAAGCTTGATGTCTCCGGTGAGTGAATCCTGAAGAGCTCCGTCGAGGTCCATCGATCCGAGCCGCCGATGCGTATTGAGATCAAAGATCCCAATGCGCCCGTTGTTGCCTTCGGAGACGTAAAACGTGCGATTGTCCGGCGCAATCGCGGCTCCGAGGTAGACGCTCTTCGGATCGGCATCGGACGACTTGAACCTGGGAGGGATTTGGACCACGTCCGGATGCGAGCTCGCGAGCCCGGTGATGATCGAAATCGAGAAGGGCGCCGTGCCGCTATTGACCGTCACCAGCGTTTGCCCGTCGGGGCTGAGCGCCAGGCCGTAGGGGTGGGGAGCGACAGTTACCTGGATGCCGCGCGGCGTAATCAGGCGGCCGCTCGGAATCACCGTGACGCCATGCCGGTCAATGTGCGTCGGCCGGTTACCGGCAGGCGCCCGAAGCTTCGCGGTTAGCGAGGTGGCGGACGCAGCGAGTCCGCAAGCAGCAAGGACGCAGAGCGCCGCCACCAGCACAAACCAGAGAGCTTTCGAGCGACGTTTTAGCATGAGTCGGGAGCGACGTTAGTATCCCGCGCGTGTCATCTCAATCGGCTAGCGTGGCGCGCCGTGTACGTTCCACTGGATTGCGCACAACATCGCGCCTTTTGCGATATGTGCGAGCTTGAAAACCGCACACATGGCAAGGAGCGCCATGTGTGCGCCACTCGGCGGTCCGCGAATGTAGCGCCGGGCTTCAGTCCGGCACGGATGTTTTCTCCATTTGCCGCCCTGAAACGCGCCGCTACGGCAAAGCCATTCACGACGCACTACGCTAGACCTGCGACTCCTCCAGTTCGCGTTCCTTGATGCTGGCCGGACCGATCCAAAGCAGGCCCGCCACGTCGATCAGGAAGTGAGCCGCCATGGACGGGTAAATCGCTCCCGCAAGCACGACGGGTGCGGCGAGCAGAGCGCCGAGCAGCGTGGCTCTTACCGCGCCAACGGATCTCTGGTAGCCGTGGCACAAGCCGAACGCGATGGATGAAAGAGCCCACGCGAGCGCGGCCGAATGCGTGAAATCACTGAGCTGGGAAAGAAGATAGCCGCGATAGACAAACTCTTCGCAGACTCCGGCGGTGGGCGCGACGATCAGAAGCGCCCAGAGTTTTTCGCTGCGGGTGCGAGGAATCAGGCGGCGCACCAGCGGCGACTCGCCGGGCCACGCGCCGGTGGATTCAAGCAGCGCTCCCACGCCCATCCCGGCCAGCGAAGCGCCGAACAGGCCCACCGTCCAGCGCACAAAACCTGTCCAAGGAATTGTGGCGAAGCCGACGAACCCGGCCGAGGTCAAAACGATAATGAACGCGGTCAGCACCGCCAGCAGCCACTGCGACAGCACTGCGGAAAAGTAGAGGGCCCGCCTCGGCGCTGTAAGCAGCTCGGGTTGCCGGGTCGACAGAAACGAGAGCAGCGGCACGCCGGCAAGCAGAAACAGGACGAGCAGCAGATTGATCAGCGCGGCGATCATCGGATCCAATTCTTGAGGCCGTCCGGCCGCTCGTGTTTCGTAGACTCCGGCAAGCGAGCGATCGACATTCGCTCGCGCGGATCGCCGCATTTACCGCAGCAAGTATGCACCGAGCACAGCCCGGCAGCGGTCGCGATACGTCTCAAGTCCGGTCGCCGGGTCATCAAGCATCCACTGCAAGCAGTAACCGTCCACCAGCCCCCGCAGCGTGTGCGCGGCATCGTCCGGCTTCACCGGGCGGAACTCGTGCTGCTCGATTCCCTCCTTGATGATCGCCGTATCCCGGTTCCTGCACCGTTCCAGAAAAGCCGCGAGAAGACGCCGAAACCGCTCTTCGCGCAAACTTAGCGCGACAAAGTCGAAAAACACTACGTAAAGCTGGCGATTGAGCTTCTCGCTGTGAAACAGCACCTCGATCTCGGCCGCGAGGCGCGCCCGCGGCGACTGCGGCGACGAGGTCACTTCATCGAGCGTGCGGTCAAGCTGTGCGAGCAGCCATTCGAACACGCCGTACAGCAAGTCTTCCTTGGTGCGAAAGTAATAAAGCGCGCCTCCTTTGCTCGAGCCGGCTCGCTCGACCACCGAGTCGATCGTGGTCGCCTGAATTCCCGCTTCGAGGATCTGGGCGTAACCTGCACGAATCAGCGCTTCGCGGCGCTTCGCCGCGAGCTCCGGATTGGCTCTGCGCGGACTCACGCATCCTCCTACGAACCGTCTGGACGGATTATAACATTCGCCTCCCGCGCCCACGGCTCGAAATCCACGAATACACCGGGCCCCTGATGAAAGCTCCTCTCGGGTCCAAGCGCTCGCACACCGAGCCGCATGATAACCTGAAGATAAGCTCCGCAAGCCGCGGGGCGCTCCCGTAACCGAGGCGGATGTGCATATTCCCGACGGATATCTGAGCCCTTCCACGTGCGCCGTGTTTTACGGCGCTGCGGCGCCGTTCTGGTACATCGCTTCGCGCCGGGTGAAAGCGCTTTTTCTGACGCGTTTCATCCCGCTGGTGTCGGTTTTCGGAGCTTTTTCCTTCGTGATCATGATGTTCAATATTCCTATTCCCGGCGGTACCACGGCTCATGCGTTGGGAGTTGGAATTGCGGCGATTGTGCTCGGCCCGTGGGCGTCGACGCTGGCGGTCACGACGGCGCTGCTGATCCAAGCCGTCTTCTTCGGCGATGGCGGCATCACGACGTTCGGGGCCAACTCTTTCAATATGGCGATCGTCGGATCGCTGGTTGCGTACCTAGCCTATCGAGCGCTCGCGGGACGAGCGCCTCTCTCCTCGGCGCGGCGCGTGATCGCGGCGGCGCTCGCCGGCTACGTTGCGATCAATGCGGCGGCTCTGTGCGCGTCCGTCGAACTCGGGCTCCAGCCGCTGCTGTTCAAAAGCGCGACCGGAGCCCCGCTGTACGCGCCCTATCCGCTGCGGGTTGCGGTGCCAGCGATCATGCTCGCTCACCTAACGCTCGCCGGCGCCGCGGAGTTGATCGTCACGGGCGGCGTGGTTGCGTATCTCCAAAGAGCCAATCCCGCTCTGCTGAGGCTCACGGCGCCGCACGCTCCCGCCGACCCTGGCCACGCCTCCTCGGTGCCCCACGCTGGCGCATGGTCCGGAACGCGGCCGCTCCTGGGGGCGCTCGCACTGCTTCTGCTCCTCACTCCGCTCGGAATCCTGGCTGCGGGCACTGCATGGGGAGAATGGGGAGTTCGGGATTTTTCAAACCCCCTCGCGCGCCAGCGAATCATGAGCGCGTCACACAATGTCGCGCTGCCGGCCCGCGCCCCGCGAGGTCTCGCGCATCTCTCAAGAATCTGGACCGCGCCGTTCCCGAGCTATGCGCCCGCGTTTGTGCGCGAGCCCGCCTTTGGGTATCTCCTTTCCGCGATGTTCGGAGCAGGCGTCATTATCTTGCTGGCGCTGCTGGCTACTTGGGCCGCGTCACGAAGGCGGGTAATATCGAGTGGAGCGGATGCGCGCGCCGAGGAGGCCTAGCGCGCGCGTCGCGGAACAAGTTGGAACTTGTCGGGTATCGCCGTGCGGAAAAGCAGTTTCGTCGAGCGGACGCTTGCGAGCTTTGGCGACGCTCTTGAACACGCGTTCTTCGCCGAAGAGACTGCCCGGGCGCCGGGCCTGCTGCAGCGGATCGATCCGCGCGTCAAGGTGTTTGGGATGCTCAGCTTGGTCGTTGCGGCGGCGTGCGCCCGCAATCTTTGGGTTCTTCTCGGCCTGCTGGCGGCTGCGGTGGTGATCGCGGCGCTCTCCGGAGTGACGCTGGGCGTTCTCGCGAAGCGCATCTGGGCGGCGGTGCTCGTGTTCACCGGCTTCATCGCGCTACCAGCGCCCTTCCTGGTTCCGGGCCGCATCGTCGGCCGGCTCCCGCTTTTCGGCTGGACAATAACGGCGCAAGGGCTGGCGAGCGCCGCTTTTCTGGTGGCGCGGGTCGAAGCGGCGGCCACGCTCAGCTTTCTGCTGATTCTTTGCACGCCCTGGGACCGGCTCCTCAAGTCGCTGCGAGTGTTCCGACTCCCGTGCGTCTTCGTCGTGATTCTTGGAATGACATACCGTTACCTTTTCCTGCTTTTGCGCAGCGCCCGCGATATGTTCGAGTCGCGCCGCAGCCGGATTGTAGCGGACCTCGGCGGGCGCGAGCGGAGGCGCGTTGCCGCGGCGAGCGCAGGCGTCCTGATGTCAAAAACGCTTGATCTCAGCACCGACGTTTATCTGGCAATGCAATCCCGCGGATTTCGCGGCGACGTCGATACTCTCGATGAGTTTGAGATGCGGCGCTTCGACTGGGCGATGCTGGCCTGCTTTGCTGCGCTCGCCGCCGCCGCTTTTTGGCTGGGACGGTTCGGATGACGCCGCCCGTCACACCCCTGCCCGTTCCGGTCTTTGACGTGCGGAATGTCACGTACCGCTACCGAGGCGTGAAAGCGCTCGACGGGTTAACGCTTGCCGTGCGATCCGGCAGGCGGTTGGCTTTGCTTGGGGCGAACGGCTCCGGCAAGTCAACCCTGCTTCGCATCCTGGACGGTCTTTATTTTCCAGACGCGGGGAGCGTTTCGTTCTTCGGAGAAGCGCTCACTGAAGCGAGGCTCGCGAGCGACGGATTTGGATTTCGCCGCCGCGTCGGACTGGTGTTTCAAAACCCGGACGCGCAGTTGTTCTGCCCCACAGTTTTTGACGAAGTCGCTTTTGGGCCGCTGCAGCTCGGTTCGCCGCATTCCGAAATCCGCCGCCGCGTCTCGGAAACGCTCGACCAACTCGAGATCGCACACCTGCGCGAGCGCTCGCCTCACCACCTCTCGATGGGCGAGAAGAAGCGCGTGGCGCTGGCTTCCGTCCTGGTGATGGACCCGGAAGTGCTACTGCTGGACGAGCCCACGGCGATGCTCGATCCCAAAAGCGAGAGCCGCATGATCGATTTTCTGGTTCGTTGCGGCGGCGGCGCGAAGACTGTTGTGACCGCCACTCACGATCTCGATCTCGTCGAAGATATTGCGGATCATTGCTGCGTGTTTCAGGAGGGCCGCGTCATGGCGCAAGGAACGCCGCGAGAAATTTTAGCGGATACTTCGCTGCTCGAGCGCGCGAGCCTGATTCACTCCCACCTTCACCGGCACCGCTCCGGCGAACTTCACGCGCATCCTCACCTGCACCGGCACGATCACTGATGCGCCCGCGCTGTGGCGCCGGTTCTATAAGGCGCCCGCGCCTGGTATCTCCGGGCGACCAGCCCGGTCGCCGCTGCACTCCTGCGAGCGGCGCTCATCTCGACGGCTCCGGCGGGGCTGGAGGCTTGGGCGGGCCGAACTTCCGGTCGGGAATACCGAACATGCCGTGCAGGCGGCCGAGCTCACTCGGGTCAATCGAGCCGACGATGTTGACGACCGCCAGCTCCTTAGGTTCGGCGCTGACAATCAGAATGCCCTTGAAGCTGTTTCCGTCGTGCAGGACGTAGATCGCATCTGTCTCGCGATCCTCCTTGCTGACGGAAGACACAACTTGCTTCCACGCGTGGCCCTGTACCTGGCACAGAATCTGGTCGACATCGCGCTGCGTGTACGCGCCTTCATGGGCGAACTCAAAATCCTTCACGTAGACGCCTTTCAACTGTCCCAGCAAATGACGAACCTGGGCGCTGTTCGCGGACTTACCCTTGGCCATAAAGCCTGAGGCGAGTTGCAACATGCCCTGGTCGAGGGCGACGTTGGTGACGTTCTGCGCCTTCGCCGCGAGCCTTTGGAGCTCGTCCATCTGAATCTTGCCGCCTTGCGCCTGCGCTGCGGCCATGCCGCAGCCCGAAGTTGCGTCGAACCCGACGTTCATCTGAACTGCCGGATCTTGCGCCCGAGCTGCGCGGGGGCCCATCAGGGGCAACAGACATCCGGCCACCAGGATCGTAACGCGGGACGGCAGGGACCACCTTCGTGAGTTGTTTCCCAGGATGCTCATCTTCCGCCTCCTTCAAGGCTGTGAACTGCTCTCTTGAGCCGGCGCGACATGCGCAGGGCCACTCAACAGCGTCTTTTGAAACGTTGCGTTCAGTTGGGCGCTGGTGATGCGCAGGGCCACCATCACTTCTGCCGTGGCCAGCTCACCTCGGCGTTGCTCGCGCCCTCGATAGCCGGTGTAAGAAAGGGCCACCAGCACGCAGGCGAGCGCTGCGGCGGCGGCGGCCCAGCGGGGCATCGGCCGCGGGACCAGCGCATCGACGAAGCGCCGCAGCGCTTTCCTGGGCTTTGCTTTTCCGCGGACGCGAGCCAAGACGCGCTCGGTGAAACTTGCGGGCGGCTCCTCACGCCGGAGCATTGAACGAAGTTGCTCTTCCAGACCTTTCATGACCGTACACCTTCAGCGGAGCGGGCGAGTTTTGCGCGCAGCAGCGCGAGCGAGCGTTGCAACGAGCTTTTGACGGTATTGATCGGCATGTCCAGGGTCTCCGCGATCTCGTGCAGTTCGAGGTCCTCCTGATAACGAAGCACTACCACCATGCGCGCTTTGGGCGGAAGGCTCGCCAGCATTCGAGCCAGCTTTTCCGCGAGGATTGGGTCCCGAACAGCCGGCGGACCCGCGAGCTCGGGCGCCTCCTCGAGGCTCATCCACCGCGCTCCAGACTCCCGCCGCACCAGATCGATCGAGCGATGCGCGGCGACCTTTCGCAGCCAGAACTTCAGGTGCGCCGGAGACTGGATCGTGTTTAGGCGCTGATAAAGCTGGATGAAGACCTCCTGCGCCAGTTCCTCCGCCAGGTCGCGCCGGCCGAGAAAATGGAGCGCCACGCTGAACACCATCGCCTGGTGCTCGCGGACGATTTCCGTAAACTCCGCCTCGTTCTCAAAAGGCGGCCGAGTGGCCATCAGTTACCTGCCCTGTTCCTGCCTCGCTCCCAAACTGTGTATACGAAGCGGGGCGGACGGCGAATGCATTATTTTGGCCCTGCCACAGTTCGTTGTATAGCGCCGCCTCATAGTCCGCCTCGTTTAGAATGGTGGGGTAACGGCCGGGCGGAGTGGATGAGGATCGGGCTGGTTTCAGATACACACGGGTTGTTTGATCCGCGGCTTCGAGCGCTGCTCGGGGGCGTGGACATGATACTTCATGCTGGCGACGTGGGGTCGCAGGATGTGCTCGATGAGCTCGACACGATTGCGCCGACGCGAGCTGTGCGCGGCAACGTGGATTCGGCGGCGCTGCGGCTCCCGCCTTCGCTGTTGTTCGAGGCGCAAGGGATGGTGATCGAGGTGGTACACATCCTGCCGGCGTCCCAAAGCCAACTGCGCGCATGGGGCTGCGCGAGACCGCTCACGGCGAAGCAGGCCCGCGAACGCGACCGGCTCCTGGCGGTTTTTCCCGCCGGGGTGCGCGCCGTCGTCTTTGGTCACTCCCACCAGCCGGGAATCGACTGGCTCGAACCGGTTGTGTTCATCAATCCGGGGAGCGCCGGCAAGAGGCGCTTTTCGTTGCCGCGATCCTGCGCGGTCGCCGAAGTCAGGGCCGGCGGCATTGAGGTGAAAATATCCTCTCTAGAGGATTATAATCAAATTATGGCGAGGTTAATTCGATTCGGAGCATCCCCATCATGTTGACGTTGAAAAATATCAAGCGCATTCTGACGGTTGCCGCGACGGTCATCACGGTGGCCCTGGTGGTGATTGAACGCCTCGAGAAGTTCGACAAGGTCTGACCGATCAGCCCCCCGCCTGATCGCGCGCCGCAGGTTCCTGCCGAGCCTTTTATCCGAAGCGCTTCGCCGATCTTACCGCCCCCATCCCATCGATCTGTCCCGCGCTCTCGCCGGCATCTGTTCCGCGCTCTCGTCGGAATGCCGGGTCGGAAGAAGGGAGAGGCGCTTACAGAAAAGTACGCGGTGGTGCCGGAATTGAGCTAAGATGTGTGCGCCTCAGTTGAACGAGGGCTGCAAGATGTCGCGACGCGATTTTCTGCGGCGCCGTCCGGGCCGGCCTTAACGTTAAAGGCGAGCAGCGAAGCAGCTCGCCGCAGGCTGGCGCCACAGCGGCGCCATCACCGAACTTTGTAGCCGTAGCCGTGAAAGTAGCGGCATAAACAAAAAGATCAGAATCGGTCATTTTACTGAGAGGAAGGGCGGACTCGTGAATATTCTGCTGTACAACCCGGACAACGAAGTTACGAATAACTTCATGCCCCATCTTTGGATGTTTCTTCTCAAGTCTTTGACGCCGCCTCAGCACAACGTGCTTCTCGTAGATGGAAATGCGCAGCGCATGACCGAAAAGGATCTCGTTGAATACGCGCTCGCGAATCACGTGACGCTCGCCGGGATTGGCGCCATGACGCGCATGGCGGCGAAAGCCTACCGGATGGCCGACGCGATTCGCGCCGCGGGGATTCCGGTGGTGATGGGAGGTCCGCACGTCACCGAAGTGCCTGATGAGCCGCTGGGCCTCGATACCGAGCCCCGGCACGCCGACGCGGTGGCGCTCGGCGAAGCCGATCAGGTGTGGCCGCGAATTATCGCGGACGCAGAACGAGGCGCGCTGCAAGAACGCTACGCGCCGGTTGACGAAAACGGCAAGGAGGTCAAGCCCTCGCTCGACTATTATCCCGAGATCCCCTGGGCCGACATGGAGCTCAGCCAGTTCAACCTGCTCCGCCGAATACCGCAGACGGCTTCCCGATGGCTTTCACGTCTCGGCATGACATGGAAAAGCTTCTACATGATCCCGATCGAGTCCGGCCGCGGCTGCCCTTACGGGTGCGAATTCTGCACGGTTACAGGATTCTTTGGTGATTCCATCCGGTTCCGCTCGAACGAAAGCATCGTCAAGGAACTGCTCTCGCTGAAGGCACTGGAACAGCGCGAAAAGGGAAAGATCGCCGTCTTCTTTATTGACGACAATTTCGCCATCAATCGCAAGCGCACCAAATCTCTGCTGCGAGAGATCATCGCTCACCACGCGGAGCTTCCGTGGGTGGCGCAGATCAGCATGAACCTGCTGCGAGACGAGGAGTTGGTTTCACTGATCGCGCAAAGCGGCGGCCGCTGGATTTTTATGGGGCTTGAGTCGATCGACCCGGAGAACCTCAAGAGTGTGAGCAAAGGCTTCAACAAGCCAGGCGAATACAAAGACGTGCTCGAGCTGCTCGCGCGCTATGGGCTTTACGCCATCACATCGTTCATCTTTGGAATGGACGGGGACCATGTTGGCGTCGCCGACCGCACCCTCGAAACCATTCGCACCTGGCCGCCCGGCCTGCCGGTGTTTGGACTTCTGACTCCCTATCCCGCAACCCCGCTGTACGACAAGCTTGCGGCCGCCGGACGGCTGACGCGTCCGAAACACTGGCTGGACTTCAAGCCTTTTATGATGGCGCACAAACCCCAGGGCCTCTCGTGCGAACAGGCCGAAGCCGAGGTGAGGCGCGCCTGGACAATTTCCTACGGAGCCAAAACCACCGCCGCGGCAATGAACTGGCTGCACGGCAAACCGCTCAGTGACCGGCTGGCGCATCTGTTCACGCGCCTGCTTTTTCGCGGAATCTATTTCCCTCAGATGCGGACGCGGGATTGGGCGAAGGTGCTCCTGGAATATCGCGGCCCTCTCAGCCGCGTTCTCTGGCAGGCGATATTCAGCGGCTTTGCGTCACCACGACTGTTCAGGCGCCGCGCCGCTGAGCCCGAGAAAGTCGAAAATCAGCCCGAAGTTGAATCCCTGGTCCCCTGACTCAACGACCGGGAGGCGCCGCTTCAGTAGAGGATCGGCCCCTCCTTCATCTGATTTCCGCCGTTTCTGTACTCCGCGTATTTCAAGCGAAACCCCGCGTTCATGGATGCCGTGCCCGTCTCGCCTTTATTATTCATCGCAATTACCGCGCATTGGCCGTCGCGGTTCTTCGAATCGGTCTTCACCATGAGGCGGAGAATTTCTTCGCAAGCTTCTTGGGGTGATGCGCCGCGTGAGAGGGTATTGACGATGGAGACGCTGGTGCAGTAGTTCGTCATGAGATCGCCGTCGCCGGTCGCCGATGCTCCGCCCATGTTGTCGTCCGCATAGACGCCGCAGCCGACCAGCGACGAGTCCGCCACGCGCCCCGGAATCTTGAACGCCAGCCCGGAGGTCGAGCAGCCGGCCACCATGTGACCCTTGCCATCTGTGGCCACCATGCCGATCGTGTCGTGATTCGCGGTCGAGCTCAGCCAGAACGTTTGGCGCTTCGGGTCGGCCTTCCATTCCTCCCATCGCTTCAGGCTAGCGGGCGTCAATAACTGCTGCGGCACAAACCCCATTTTCAGGGCAAAAAGAAATGCTCCCTCGCCCGCCATCGTGGTGTGCCGCGTCTTCTCGATCACCTGGCGCGCCACCGAGATTGGGTTCTTGATCATGTGCAGATTGCAAATCGATCCCGCCCGGTGCCGTGAGCCATCCATAATCGCGGCATCGAGCTCGACCACTCCGTCGGCATTCGGCAAGCCGCCGTACCCCACTGTCATCACGTTCGGGTCGTCTTCGACCACGTTGATCGCCTTCACCACCGCGTCCAGCAGGCTTCCGCCGCTCGCGAACACCTCGGCGGCGCGGCGGTTCGCATTCTGTCCCCAATCCCACGTCGTCAGCAGCACCAGCCCCGACGGGTCGGCAGGGGAATCAGGGCCAGAGGAGTTGGACGCTCCGGAAGACGACGACCGCGCCGCGCCCGCAGGTAATGCCGAGCCGCCCAGCGCCGCGGTCGCGGCTACCGACCTCATGAAGTCACGCCGATCGATTGAATCCATCGCTCATTTGCTCCTTTCTATTGGACGTGGTTCAGGAAAAATACAATTCTACGCCCTTCGCTAATACCCGGGAAACTGGCTTCGAAGGTTTAGCGGAGGTTCCGTCTGCAAGAGAGGCGCGGAGCGCCGCTATAAACCAGCCCCCGGGCGGGTCGAAAGATCGTGTCTTATGCATCTCATCCATCTCCAACGTCTCGCCTCGAAATGGTAGGTTGGCTTTGGTACGGCGGATCGTGGCGCGAAAAAGGCGCGCTGCCGATCGACAGCGGCCGCGGGGGCGCCAATCCATGTTAATCATTGTCAGCGATATTCACCTCACCGATGGCAGTTCCGAGACCGTTCACCAAGGGACGCTGCGCGTCTTTCGGGAAAGGGTCCGCAGTCTCGCCTACGCGGCCTCTTGGCGGGCGGACGGAAGGTACGAGCCCCTTGAAGAGCTCGTCATCGTTCTGCTCGGTGACATCGTCGATGTGCTTCGCTCAACGCGGTGGCTGGATGGAACGAACGGCCAAAATAACACGCTCCGGCCCTGGAGCGATCCGCGCCAGCCCGAGTACGCCGCGCGCGTTGCGGAGATCACCTCCGCCGCCATCGAAACGAACCGCGTGTTTTTCGCTATGCTGCGGGAGCTCGGCGATACGTCGATCGCGACGCTACCTCCGGCGACAGAACGGGGCCGGCCCGCTCTCGCGCGGCCGCAAGGTCCTGATTTCGAGAGGATCCCGGTGCGGGTAAAAGTCTACTATATGACCGGCAATCATGACTGGTATTTCCACCTCCCGTACGCAGCGTACGACTCCAGCCGCGAGCAGCTCGTGCGGGCGATGGGGCTCGCGAACGACCCGCGCCAGCCGTTTCCGCACGACCCCGGCGAGCCCGCCGCCGGGGAAGTCCGGCGCGCCCTCGATGAGCACGGCGTCTTCGCGCGTCACGGAGATATCTTTGACCCTCTCAACTTCGAGGGCAGCCGCGACGCTTCGTCCCTCGGCGACGCGATCGTCATCGACCTGGTCACGCGCTTCGCCTTCGAAGTGAAATCCGGTTTGGGCGATCAGCTGCCGCCGGAGTGCATCGCCGCTCTCAATGAAATTGACAATGTCCGGCCCTTGTGGATGGTTCCCGTCTGGGTTGGCGGACTGCTGCGCAGGACCTGTCCCGACCGGCGCCGGCGCCGCGCGGTGGAAGAAGTCTGGACCAGCGCCGTCGACCGCTTCCTGCGCATCCCATTCGTTCGTGAGCGTGTGAGCCCCGGCCGGTCATTCCTGGCTGCCGAGAAGCTGAAGCTCGCCCTCAGAATCTCCGGCCGATTCCTTCGGCGAGATGCCAGCCGGCTGCTTTGTTTACTGCACGAGAGGGCAATGCCGCCGGTGAACTCATACCTTAAGTTCGCGCTGCGCGAGGAGGCGTTCAGGCGGCGCCAAGCGCGTTTCGTGGTGTATGGTCACACGCACCGGCATGAAATGGCGCCGCTCGACTCCGTCGGGTCGCCAGCGGGTTTCACGAATCAGATCTACCTCAATTCCGGCACTTGGCGGCCCGTCCATGAGATCGCTCGGTACCGGACGACGAGCGAGGTGTTCGTCGGATACAACACCATGACGTATCTCGCCTTCTTCAAGGACGGGGAGCGATCAGGGAGGGCGTTTGAATCCTGGTCGGGAAGCCTTGCCAAGAGCAGCAGCCGATAGCGCAATCATCGTCAGACCGACGTTGAAATGTGTCTTGCGCATATTGCTGCGCGGCGACGGTCGCGGCGGCTTTATGCCGCCAGTTGTCTTGATCGTATGCGTGTTGCGGCCACCCCAGGATGCCGCTGCCGTCTCCACGGCTGGTAAACGAGCCGTTCCCTGCTGATTACTGCCCATTCAATAGTCAACCTGAGACTTGACGCGGCTCCGCGACCGCGATAATGTTGCGTCATCAGTTTGCCCAACATCTCATCTCAATCGGGCTCCCGGAGCGGGGCGGGCTCCGACTTGTAGTTTCGGAAAGGGGAAAAATGAAGATCCTGTTTCGACGCATCGCGTTGGGAGGTCTGTTGCGGATCATTAGTAAGCATAACCTGACGATTGCTGGAGTTCTGGCGGTGGGTCTCATGGCGGGGCTTTCTGTCCCGGCACTCGGCACCACGATCACGTGGACGACCTGGAGCGCCGCGACGACCGGCAACCCCGGCTCCGCGACCGGCACGATCGGTTCGGTCGGAGTGACCTATTCGGGTCAGGTGACCTATTTCTACACGACCTATCCCAGTTGGAAGCCAACATCCACTTATGCTGGCGGAACTGTCGGGAATGCTCCGAGTCCCGATAACATCATCGGACTCACGGGCGGCGCAGGAACGGGAACGGCAACCATTACGTTCTCCGAACCCGTCATCGACCCAGTGATGGCGATCTGGAGCTTGGGAGCCGGCGGCACGCCGGCGGAATTCCTCTTCACGAGTACCGAACCGTTCGCCGTGGAGGCAGGCGGTCCAAGTAATGAATACGGCGGAAGTTCGATTACCATGGGCGGCTCATGCCCCGCAAACGCGGTGTGCGGCTCCGAAGGCAACGGCACGATCCAGTTCAGCGGGACATACACGACGCTCACGTGGACGAATCCGCTTTCCGAGAACTGGTACGGATTCGACCTCGGCATCGCCGGTGTCGCCAACTCTACGGTACCGGAACCCAGCGCGCTGCTGCTATTCGGCAGCGGAGTGCTCGCTCTTGGCTGGCTTGTTCGGAAGAGGATGCGGCTCGAAAGCGACGAAGCCTAGAAGCAACGGTCGACAACAACGCGTCAGCTACTCTGCGCTTATCGCTGTAGCAGGGGCCGCTGGTTTCCGGAATCCCGCGGCCCCGCTCCAGCGAAGCTATAAGTGCCCAGCAGCGGATGTTGTCAAGGGCGGATATCTGGGCGGCGAACCCCGGTTTGCTGACTTCGCCCCGAGCCGCCGATGGCGGGTCCTGTGCGAGCAGCGCCGCAGCGGGCTCTCGCTGGCATCCTACGCGCCGGGGCCCGGGTCGCGCTTGGGGAACGCCGGGCCCTGCGGATCGGGCAGGGGCTCGACTTGATAGCGGTAAAACGTGATCGGGCGCACGGTTTGGAGTTGGAGGTTCGTTCCACGGGGCAGGACGATTTCTTTGCCCCTCGTGGCGAGCACCCAGATCAAACCGCCCAACGCTCCGGCCGCACCCCCCGTGGCCGCGCCCGCCCCGCTATGGCCGCCGCTGATTCCGGCGATCGAACCGATGCTCGCGCCTTCCGCCCCCGAGATCAGCACCTTTTCGGCGTCTTTGCCCTTTGTGCCCTCGCCGATGATCTTGCCTTCATCGCGATTGAATCCCTGCTTACCGTTTCCTGCGAAAGCCCCCAGCACACCGCTGATGGACTTCGTCACGCCGCCCGGGAGCGTGAGCGAATCGAAGCGAATGCCGAGCATCGCTTTTCCGCGCACACGGCCGGGACGGACCACCTGAGTGACGGTTCCCCTGATCCAACTGCCGGCCGGAATCACAATCCGGTCGCCAACCGTGATCGGATACACCGTCTGGCAAAACACCGGCATGCCGGCATAGGCGGTGCGCGTGCTGAGACCGCTTTGGAGTTGAAGCGGAATTTGGGTGTTGACCGGGACAACGAATTCATCGCCGGGTTCAGCGGGCTTGGCGGTCGAGGGCGCGGCGACACGCTGGGCTGGACCTGCCGGGGGCACCTCCGCCGAGGCCGCCGAAGTCTGCGGCGCGGGGGTTTGCGCCTGCGAATTAGAGGTTTGCGCCCAAACCGAATGGGAAAAAAGCACCGCTGCGATTGCGACAACGACGCCGATAGCGGACCGATTCGCTCTCACGGCAAACCTCCTTGAAGCACATTGCTACGCATTGTCCGGTAGGATGACCGCTCAATCCGCTGCGTTGCCCAGTAGAAATAAGGCGCTCACGCAAGCGCCTCAACTCAGCCGCCAGGCTGCTCGATCCCTTGAAGCGTCGCTGAGACCGATGCACTCTCATTCAGACCGCCCGCGGAAATCGTCAAAAGTTCAGCCGCTCTTGGAGATGACCGTACCCGGCGAGGTCCTCGCTTCTCAGTTGAGTTAGTTCACGCACACCAGCGTCGAGAACGTCTCGCCCGTCGCCTGGCTCATCTGGGAAGTTACCTTCCAGCGCCGTCCATCAAGATCATAAACCTGATTGTAGGAGTCGAAATGCCCGTCAATGCGCGCCTGCCTCAGCGCCCGTTCCGTGAGCTGACGCGTGTCGCCCGGCTTCCACTCCCTTAAGACGTTTAGCGGTCCTAGCGGATTGACCACAGGCGCCCAGGATAGCCCATTTTGCGGGTGGGTTAAAGAGGATTTGTGCGGGTTGCTTACGTGAAGAAAACGAGCGATGCAAGGACGCAGCTTTTGAGAGTCGATTCTGCGCGAGACATTACGGGCCCGACGGCAAGCCACCAGCCGCCCCCGCCGCTGAGACCGTGCGTCGCTCATCGGGATGAGAGAACGGGCAGGCGGCGCGGCCCTGCACCACGCCGGCTTGCGTCAAGAGAGAGAGGATCCAAAGATCAGTAGCGCGGCCCGAGTTGGCACCGTGCCGCGCTACGTGTTAGAGATACAGCCAGAAGCGTGGCGCTGAGCTTCAGGTCGGCCCGGCAAGCGTTACTGACTACCCGCCTGAGCCTGAGCCTGTAAACCCCTTAGGAACCGGTGGGCAGACCATGCCGGACGGTACCAAGTACGGGCTCGGCTCTCCGTTAGCGTTCTCGATGACGTTCAGAGCGCAACCGGCGTTGTTGGAGGCAGTTCCGGCTGCGGTGGCCGCGGATCCCGCTGCCGTCGCTGCGGAGGTCGCCGCATTGGCCGCTGAGCCCGCTGCGGTCGCGGCCGACGTTGCGGCAGCAGCCTGCGAATCGGCAGCATTAGCGGCGTCGCGAGCGTTCCCTGCGCGCGACATCGCGATACCAGCCAGGATGGCGGCCACAACACCTGCTCCCAGAGCGCCGGCCTCAAGCGCCGTGCTTCCGCCGCCCGCCAGCTTCTGAGAGGTTCCCGTCTGGGGCATCGCCGCGTCATGGGGCAAGAGAGTGACCG
>JBOGKE010000058.1:0-30657 GCA_050745265.1 Terriglobia bacterium | reverse complement strand
GGCGGAACGCCAGCAACAAGACCGGCACAAGGGGCGCGCCGCAAAGAACGCGGCTGAGATAGGCAGTCCGCAACTTATTGCTGCTAAAAGTGGTTAATCTCCAATTACACTTTTGGGATACGAGCCTCAAAAACGACGACGAGAGGCTGAGACGGGGCGCTAGTAGAAACTTCTATCTTGAAATTGCTGCATTTGAAAATGCGTTACGCTGGAACTAAATGCTATTTCAACCGGTGCGCTCGGGGGCGCCAAAATGAGTTTACCGGCCGACGCGGTGAACTGGCCGCCGTCTTCGCCACCCGGACGATCATCACTTGGCAAGGCCCGCGACGCCGGCTGGTGAACTAGGCGTTCGCCTGTAGCCTCCGGCGAGTGGCCCAGCCGAGCCCCAGGAGCAAGCTGATGCCGAGCAAAAACAGCGAGCCCGGCTCCGGCGCGGGCGAAACTGCCGCGTTCCAGGTCAGGACCACGCAATCGCTATATCCGGCTGCGCAACCCGACGAGTCGTACCCAACCATGAACGTTCCGCCGTCGAAGGCAATGTCGTTGTTGGCGAATGTCCCCGCGATCGAGGCGGCATTGATGATGTCAAACGTCTCTCCGTTCGTCGGGTTAAAGCCCATCTCGTCAAGCGGGTTCAGCGTGTCTGAGGCGCCGAAGTCCAAGTTGCCCGTAACATCGAGCACGCTATAATCCGTGCCCGCCGCCGCGCCCGCGATGTCTTCGACGAAGTCCGTATTCGACAACGCGACGTTGCCGCTGACCGTCAGCGTGCCGAGCGCATCGCCGGGCTCCAGCGTGCCCCCGGTCTGGCTCACGTCCCCTTGAATCGTCCCCATACCTTTCAGCGTGCCGCCGCTCACGCTCACGTTCGGCGAGGTCAGTGTGCTGTCTACGTCCGTAGTGCCGCCGGTCTGATCGTAGGCGGTGGTGGCGTTGAGCTTCCCGCCCGCCTCGACCGTCGTCGTCCCGCCGGCCATGTCGTAGGTGGCGGTCGTGATCGTCCCGGCGTCAGTCGTGGCCGCCGTGCTGCCCGTCTGATCGTACAGGGTTGTCGTGGACAATGAGCCGCCGTGATCGATGGACGTCGTTCCGCCGGCCGCGTCGTAGGTGTTTGTAGTCAGGTCGCCGCCGTTCGTGACCTCGGTGTTGCCGGCCCCCATATCGTACACGTACGTAGTCAGGTTGCCGTCGACCTGCGTCGTTCCGCCCGTTTGGTCGTAAAGGTTGTTGGTGTTGGGAGTTGATGAGGTGACGTTTAGCTCGCCGTGCTGCCGTTCGAGAACCTCACTGGGGATCCCACGCAAGACTATTTCAGCGATGGCCTTACGGAGGAAGTCATCACGCAGCTTGGGCGCCAGGACCCGGACCACCTGGGCGTGATTGCGCGGACCTCGGTGATGCGTTACAAGCACGGTGACGAAAGCATCGGCAAGATCGCTCGGGAACTTGGCGTGGAGTACATCCTCGAAGGCAGCGTGCGGCGCTCCGGGGATCGCGTGCGGATCTCCGCGCAGTTGATCAAAGCCTCCGACCAGTCGCACGTCTGGTCGCAAAGTTACGAGCGGCCGGTGCGCGATGTTCTCGCGGTGCAGGAATCCGTGGCGAGGGAGGTGAAGGAGCACATCGCCAACCGGCTCGACCGCCAAGGCTTAGCTGCGCGCAGCGCCTTGCGCCCCGTGGACCCTGCCGCCTATCGAGCCTACCTCGAAGGACTTTATTTCTTGAACCGGAGGGATGTGGCAGATTACCAGAAGGCCATCGAGGAATTCGAAGCGGCCATTCGGAAGGATCGAAGCTACGCCTTGGCGTACGCGGCTCTGGCCGACACCCACATTTTACTTACATTGGAGGGTTACGACGCGGCGGTTGAGGGTCCCAAGGCCCGCTCAGCAGCTCTCAAGGCGGTTGCGCTTGATCCGTCACTGGCTGAGAGCCACACGGCGCTGGCCGCGGTCGATGTGCTCTACCGTTGGGACTGGCGGACCGCCGAGCAAGAGTTCAAGCTGGCTTTGCGCGCGAATCCGAACTACGAGCTGGCGCACCATTGGTTCGCAGCCCTTGTTTTGGGGCCGCAAGGCCGCTACCCCGAAGCCATCGCGGAAATGAAGCTCGCGCAGCGACTCGACCCCGTTTCCCTGATTGTGAACACCGACCTGGGTTGGACCTACTTCATCGCCGGCCGGCGCCGAGGCGCCTTCGCTCAGTATCAAAAGACACTCAGGTTGGATCAGCGCTTCGTCCCGGTTCACTACCGGCTGTTCGAATATTACGTCAGCGAGGGAATGTACGCGCAAGCTGTCCATGAAGCTGCTCTCGATGCCGCGTATTCTGGCAACCCCGAAGCGGCTCACAAGATCGAGCAGGAGTATCGCGCCCGCGGCTTTCCGAGATTCCTCGCCTCACAAATCGAAGCCGCGAAGCAGGGACGTTCGCGCATCGGACGGCTCGGGTTGGCCAGGAACGACGCGTTGCTCGGTCGGAATGACGAAGCGATCGGGACGCTCTCGACGCTGGTCGACACTCGCG
This sequence comes from Terriglobia bacterium, assembly GCA_050745265.1. Classification (GTDB taxonomy): domain Bacteria; phylum Acidobacteriota; class Terriglobia; order UBA7540; family UBA7540; genus RH2-MAG17b. The sequence continues at coordinate 28,128 of JBOGKE010000058.1, read as the reverse complement.
ACCCCGCCATGATTTATCTCAGGCTCGACCCGGAGCTTGCCTCGCTCCACTCCGACCCGAGGTTCCAGCAGCTCGAGCGGCGCTGCGGCTTGGTTCCATAGCGGCGAATCGAGTCGCGCCGCGCGTTTCGCTTCTTTCGGGAGCAAAGCGATCCAACCACCGAGCTACCCCGCAGCTTTTCGTCCGAAAAAGTCAGCCGTTGAGGATCGCCAGATCGAGCTGGCGGAGGCGCGCGGGGTCGGCGATGATTTCGGCCTGGACGATCTTCCCGCCCTCAATGGTAAAACTCAGCGCCCGGAGCAGCCGTCCATGCGGGGCCCAGATCAGGCCTGCATTCCCATTTACGAGCGCCGGTTCGACAAATCGGAAATGGCGCGCGAAGGCGATCGCGCCCTTGGCCCAGTTCTCGGCGCCGTGGATTTCCCGCGCAGCGCCAGTTCCCGCCGCAGCTTCATCCACTCTGACTACGACATCCGGGTCGAGCACAGCGACCAGGCCTTCGAAGTCGCCAGCGCGCATCGCCGCGAGGAAGGCGTCGGCCACCTCGCGCTGCTGGGAGGCGTTGGCGGGAAGCGCGGCCGCTCCCCGCACGCGGCGCCGGGCGCGGCTGGCGAGCTGCCTCGCCGCAGTAGGTGAGCGCGCGAGAATGGCGGCGATTTCTTCGAACGGGACCGCAAACGTGTCGTGCAATACGAACGCAAGCCGCTCGGCAGGCGTGAGCCGGTTAAGCACCACGAGCATCGCCAGGCCCACCGAGTCAGCCAGGAGCGCTTCCTGCTCGGGGTCGATCTGCTGGTCATAATTCAAGGCTGGCTCAGCCGGATGCGCGTCTAACGGCTCATCGCGCCGCGCCGTGCGCGAGCGCAGCATGTCCAAACACACTCGCGAGACTACAGTCGTAAGCCAAGCCCCGAGGTTCTCGATGCCGCTCGCATCCGACCGGCTGAGCCGGAGCCAGGATTCCTGCACCGCGTCGTCCGCCTCACTCGGCGAGCCGAGGATTCGGTAGGCCACGGCGCGCAGGTGGCTCCGGTTCTCCTCGAATCGTTCCGCCAGCCAATCTGTCTCACTCACGGTCACATTCCCTCGTCGCGTTCCGTCATAGGGGTGACGAACAAAACTTAACCGTTGTGACAAGGAGGTACGAGAATCATGGAAGCACGAATGAAAAACCCGGTGGTGATCATCCCAGAAAGTATGCAGGCCCTGCAAGCCCTCGGGAAGGCTGCGGAGAAGGCCGGCGTGCCGGCGAAGACGCTCGGCCTGATTGAACTGCGCGCGAGCCAGATCAACGGCTGCAGCGTTTGCGTGGACATGCACGCGCGCTTCCTGAAGAAGGAGGGTGAAACCGACGAGCGCCTCTTTGCGGTGGCCGCCTGGCGGGATGCGCCCTACTTCACGGGCGCGGAACGCGCCGCGCTCGCGCTTGCCGAGGCTGTCACGCGCCTCAGTGACCGACCGGCTCCGGTGCCCGACGAAATCTGGAACGAGGCCGCCCATCACTATGACGAGCGGCAGCTCGCTGCCCTGCTCCTCAGGATTGCGCTCATCAATGTCTGGAACCGGCTCAACGTCCCCACGCGCCAGGTGGCGGGCGAGTGGACCAAATCGGCCGAGGCCAGAAAATGGGTGGAGGCAGGCTCGGCTTCCCACTGAGCGGCGCCAGCGGGCGCAGGCAGCCGGTCACCGCGATAAATCAGTGTGATCGCGGGGGACTGGCTGCCCACTTGAATTTGAAAGCCAAATTCAGGAAACAGTGGAGGTCTATGTTCATCGCTTACGTTGCCGTCACGATCCTGGCCGCCGCCGCGAACACCTTCGCGGCCGCAAACGACTTCATCCGGCCCAAGTGGCTCCTCGCCAATATGGCCAAGGTGGGCGTGCCGGAATCGCGGCTGGCCCTTCCGGGCTTCCTCAAAACAGCGGGCGCGCTCGGCCTGCTTGTCGGCATCGCCGTGCCGCTGATCGGAACGGCCGCCGCGGTGGGCCTCGTCCTCTTCTTCGTCGGCGCCAGCATCACCCACCTTCGCGCACGCGACTATGGGTTCGGTTCGTTCGGCGTGGCAGTCATGTTTCTCCTGCTAGCCGTAGCCGCTCTGGTGGTGAGCCTACATGCAAGGGGATCGGCAACGATGGCGTTCGTCGTAGAATAAACGGCCGCGGGCTTTCTCGCCGGCCTGTGCTCAGAGCCGCCAATCGGATTCGAAAGGCGGCGTTGGACGGGACTGAAGTGAGAGGCTTTGACGCGCACAGGTGCGACTGCCACTCGCCCTGGGCATTCTCCCAGGACCGTCTGGCGACAAGCACGAGGACGGCGATTGGAACGCCGTCCTTGGTGGTCCGACTCTCGGCATCGGTGCCGAGGAAGCCCATGATGTCTACGGTGTTCTGGTACATTTTGAATCCTCCGTTTTCTGCTCCCGTTTCACGCGGGGCACTGTAAAGCGAAAGGGTCCTGCTCCCAAGGCGGCTTTTGTGGAGGTCCCAAAAGAATCCCGTTCGGCGGCCTGAATCATTACTTGGCCGGCTTTCGACCACCATTAACAATTTGGCCGCTGGATTGTTTTGGAGGGACCGCAACCCGGAGGGGTCCTGCAATGCCGGAGAAGCCGAGCGTGCGTCGGCCGGTGTAGCGCCTCGTCCCAGACGACATTTGGGTGCGCCTGAATCGTCCTCAAGGCCGCACCAGCGCCGTATTCGCTATCGGTAAGGAGAGGGGAGATGAAAACGCGCCAGTCTGAAAACGAACGTAGAAGGACCTCGACCCATTCGCCAATGCCCGCCTCGCCGGTGTTGATCTCCACCGACTCGGGATTCAGGTGTAATGGCGACCCTCGACCCCGGAATCGGCGTTGCCGACACTCGCAACGACCGTCGGTTCGTTGCGGCTCCACGGCGCTGCGCTATTTCTGCGATGTCGCCGCCTGCGTGAAGCGGACGCGCACGGCGACGATTGGACCATCGGCACGATTCGAGAGGGTGACGGAAATCGGATCGTGAAAGGTGCCGAGCACCAGCCATTTCCTCCCCGTGGGGGGATGGTTCAGGTCCACCACCACGCCCCGGGAGCCGCCCTTGAATCGCACCAGGAAGTCGGCGTTCGTGGCGAGTTTATGGTCCGCGGTCTTATCGCGCGTCCAGCGCATGATAACTTCGTAATTGCCGATCATCGGCGTATCAAACCGCCAGCGGGCCCAGGCGGCGCCATCGCCGGCGGGCGCCCAGAACTCCACTTGATTCGGGGGCACATTCCACGAGCCTGCTGAAGCAGGAGGATTCCGTCCATTCCAGAATTGGCCGGTCGGCGCCGCCATTAACCTCCAAAGCGCGCGCCCGGAAAGCTGAAATCCGGCGCCGCCATCTCCCACTTCAATGCTGCGCGGTGCCAACTCGGCAAGCTGCGCCGAGTCACGCTGCTCGAGCACGGCCAGCGCCTGGTTGTGTTCCCAATCGGGAAAGGAATGCGCTTCCCGGATCATCTGCGCGATGTGTGAGTCGAGCGCCGCTTTCAGCGTGGCCGCGGTCTGCGGAAGCTCGCCGCAGATACTCCTCTGCTCGTTCGGGTCGACGTGCAGATCGAAGCACTGGATGGCGCCGGTGCGCACGGTCTCAATCATCTTGTAACGCTCGGTGCGGATAGAGTATTGCGGTGTCTGCGCGGTCTCTTCGCCGTAGACGTACTCATCCACCTGGTCCTCACTCCCGTTGACCACCGGGGCGAGGCTCCGGCCGTCGGTGAGCTTGGGCTGTGGCAGGCCTTCGAGCGAAAGAATCGTGGGTACCAGGTCGTATTGCCCGGCCAGCGCATCCACGCGCCGGCCCGCCGTAATTCCCGCTCCCCAGAAGATGAGTGGCACGTGCTGATCCGCATCGTAGAGCGAGCGGTGATCGTCAGTGTTGAAGTCCTTGGGATGAGAGAACAGCAACTGCCCGTGATCGGAAACCAAAATCACGATCGTATTCTGCTTCAGCGCGAGGCTGCGGACGGTGTCCAGCAACTCGCCCACATAATGATCCATGTAGAGAATCTTAGCGGCGTATAGCTCGCTGAGCCGGCGAATGGCGCGCGCGTCGCCCAGCGTGGCCATCGGATAGAGTCCCGGCGTGTTGCCAGCGTTCGAGTCCGTGAGATTGGGATAACCGTCGGGCGTTTTGAAGCGGTCGTATTCTGCGGGCGCGTTGTAAGGCGTGTGCGGCTCCATGTAGTGGACCCAAAGAAAGAACCGCGAGTTGTGATGCGCCTTCAGCCAGTCGATTGCCCATTCGGTGGTCTGCGGAGCCGTCAGATAGAAACTGCTCGCGCCCGGATGGCCGTGGACCGGAAGCTGGTAACCCGGAAAGAATTTCAGTGTGTCCCAGCCGCGCGAGGCGATGTCCCAGATGGACCAGCAATTGGCGTTGTCCGCCGCGGTGACCATGCCCGCCGGCTTCAGCAGCTCGGGCAGGATCGGCTTGTAGGAGGAAAGTGTGAGGTCCGCCGGAACGGGTGGAAGCTGGCCGCTGGTGAGCGGGCGCGTGATGTAGGGGCCACAGCTTTCATAAGGCGGCAGCGTCATGCCGTGAACCGTGGGAAAAAGGCCGGTGAGAATGCTGCCGAATGAGGGAGTGGTCCAGCTTCCGGCGGAATAGGCGTGCAGAAATACGGTACCCTCACGAGCCAAACGGTCGATATTCGGCGAGTCGGGATACGGAAAACCGTAGGAGTGGAGAAAGCCGGCGCGAAGCTGGTCGGGGGTGAGCAGGATGATGTTGTACGGCGGTTTGGCCGCGGCGCGTGCCGGGGCCGCGGATGCGGCGAACACTGAAACAAGCAAGAATACGATCGACGCAGACCTCCCAAGAAACGCCTTCATCAGTATAGTTCCTCCGTTCGCACGCCACGGCTGTCCGTTGTAACGCCGCTGTCCCCGCTCATGATTTCGGCGCTCAGGAGAGCGCCGCTACATCTCATATCATGCTGCCGATACGGCGGCGCTTTCAATAAAACTTCAGCGCAAGCTGAGTCTCTTGATCCAGAGGGACCTCTCTACGCTCAAGATTGACAGGCGAGGGCGATTTTTTCACAACTCCGTGAGCGTGCAGTGGGCGGACCGACGAGGCAGCGCGCAGTTAACCGGGAGGGAAGCCGCCGTTACGAAAAGGAAATGCTGTCGGGGCCGTACACGGCGAATTGCGCCAGCCGCGGCGTGGCGCGGCTTTCGGTGCATCGAAGCCGGACGCGAGCCGCCTCGAGCGGCGGGAAACGCTCAATGCGCTTATGGCCGACAGAGGTTCCCTCGCAGACTTTCTCCCACGTGTTTCCCGGTGCAAGGCGTTCAATCACGTAGCGCCGAATGCGCTCTCCCCAAGCAATATCCTCCATCAGCACAAGCTGGCTGATGTGCGCGGGCCTGCGCAGCGCCAATTCCAGCGTGGTTCCGTGCCCGCGGGTTTCGGCAAGAGGCTTGCTGAAGCGGCGGCGGATCTCGGCGCCCAGCTCACCAAATCGCCGGAGGTCCGCGTCGGGAATCAGGCCGTCGGGATCCGGAGTCGCGCCTAGGATGTAATTGCAATTCCGACCGACGGAGGCGTAGTAGCGCTCCACCAGAAGCGGGAGCGGAGAGATCCTGTTCTCGTGACCTTCCTTCCAAAACCAATCGTGATTGCGGATGGGCACGTCCGCCATCCCGGGCGACCACCACTTCCCGTTCGGGTCACCCGTGGCGAGAAGAGCCTTGGATCCATCACGATAGCCCTGCTCAACATCCGAGGGACAAGGCATCGTAGCCCAGCATGGGACACCGGCGATACCGTTCTCATTGCCGATCCAGCGATGCTGCGCCCGTCTCGGACTGTGGTAGAAAACCGTGTCCGACTGGTATTTTTCAACGATGGGCAGCACATCCGGCCCTCCCTCACGCGGCGAGAGTAGCCCCGCATCGAACCATATCTCAGCGAGCGCACCATAGCGCGAGCAAAGCTCCTCCACCATTCGTTCAAACATACGGTTGTAGGCCCGCTGCCCCGTGCCGCCCTGGCCCCAGTTCACTCGGTAGTTTGAAACCTTCCACCAGGAGTTCGCGAAACAGCTCATGAAGAGCCCCGGCTTTACGCGGTGCCGGTGGCAGGAATCGATAAAATCACTCACCAGATCGCCCTTGCCCTTGCGCCACCGCGTCTGCTTTAGGCCATAGGGATAAAGATCGCTTTGCCACTGCAGGAATCCTCCGTGATGTGTCGCGGTGAACACCGCGTAACGCGCGCCCAGCGCACGGGCGGTTTCCAGCCACTGATCCGTGCTGAGTTTTCGCGGGTTATAGATTTGCGGGTCGAAGGTCGAGCGCGTTTCGCGAAAACCGCCGGTCGCGAAAACTGGAATGTCCACCGAATACAGCACGCCCACCTCAAAATTCTGCCAGGCAAGCTGCGCGGCATTGGGACGAGGCAATTCCACAGCGGCGCCCGCCTCTTGCCCCGCTCCCTGCGAGGCTCGGGCGAGTTCGCCGCCGAACGCGGCGCCCGCGAGCGTGCCGAGGAAGGCCCGCCTTGCGACTGTTCGCATGAGTTCCCGGTTCAGAACGTCACTCTCAGCGCCATTTGGATGGTTCGGCCCCCGCTGCCTCCTAAGATCTGTCCGAAATTGGGATCGCCGAAAGTGGTGTCGGGGTTCGAGGGATACGCTAGATTGAATGTATTAAAAAAGTCGGCGCGGTATTGCAGGCTGAGCCGTTCATAAAGCTTGAAATTCTTCATGAAGGAGAAGTTGTAGCTGCCCGGCCCCGCCGGGCCGCGCAGGATGTTCCGGCCCGCGGTGCCATACGTGTACTGCGGCGGCAGCGCGAAGCAACTGGTGTTAAACCATTCAGCATCGCTGCGGTTCGGAAGATCGGGACTGCAAGTGAGGTTGGGAGTCTGATTGACGCTCCCTCCTACGTTGGCGCGATCCGAGACGAGCCCCTGCCCCACGCTGAGCGGCGCGCCGGATTCGCGCCGCATCACCGCGCTTAACTGCCATCCCCCGAAGACGTGGTTCAGAATGGAATTGCGAAGGCTGAGCGCCTGGCCGGGTCCGATAGGCAACTGGTAATCGAAGGCGATGTTCAGCACGTTGGGCAGGTCATACGCCGAGTCCGAGTAATTCGCGCCTGGATTATACGGCTGCGTGATGAAGCAGCCTTCGGCGCCAAGCGAGCCCGAACACGCATCGTCGAGCGAATGAGACCACGTGTAGTTGGCCAGAGCCGTCAGCCCTCTACCAAAGCGCTTCTGCACGCCGATTTCAAACGCATTATAACTGGACCACCCGTTGCCCATGTCCGTCCTGAAGACGAGCATTTGCGGCCAGGGTACGTGCGAGCTGTGGAGAATCTTACTCTCGGGCACACCGACCTGCGGCGATTCCGCCATATTGTAGAGGCCGCAGCAATCCAGGTGCACGCCTCGCGATCCCGCATAGGTGATCGTCATCAGTGTGTTATCGGTAAAAGCGTGCTCAGCCGAGGCATTCCATTCCTCGACGTACGGCGTGGCCATGTTCGGATTGAGCTGATAACCACTTGCCGGCTCCGGATCCGGGTTGTACACCGAGTTGGGCAAACCCAGAAACGGGTTCGAGAGGGTTACGTTGGGCGAGGTCGAGTTCAGCAGGGGTGTGGTTTGGAATTGGGAGGTGGGCCATGTCACCCGCACGCCCTGCGCGTCCTGCACCCATGCGCTGTAAAGGTCATAGAAGATTCCGAAACCCGATCGAATCACGGTTTTTGGTCTCAGCGCGTAGGCAAGCGCGACATGCGGCGCAAAAAGACGATAGGCCGGGTTCACGATTCCTTTTCTGGCGTTGGGGCCCTGGAAGACGGCGTTGGGTATATTCACAGGACCGTCCAGCAGCCATCCTCCCGTCTGCATATCGAACGAGCCTAGCGTGGTGGCAGATGTCAAGTCTCCTCGGTAGTCGTACCGCAAACCATAATCAAGCGTCAGCCTTTTGTTTACTCGGAACGTATCCTGAAGATAGGCGCCGTAAGTGTCTCCGTTGAGAGTTATCAGGCCAGCGCCGAGCAATCGATCGGCGCCTGTCGGAAGGCCGAGCAGAAAGCTCGCCACGCCATCGCCGGAGTTGGCGGGATTCTCCAGGTTCTGGGTGGGAGTCAGGCCAAAGCTGATGTCCTGGCTGATATTGCCTTCAAAGGCGTGGCTGTGGAATGCGTTAAAGCCGAACTTCATCGTGTGGCTGCCCCAGATTTTTTGCGCGTTCACTGTCACTTGCTGATTCACTGTGTTGCTCTGCGTATCCGATTGGCCGAACGGCGCCGCGTAAAAAGTGAAACCGAAATTGGGCAGCAGCGGCGGCGCGCCCGTGGGTATCGGAAAGGCGTTCGGATTATCTATGTTGTACGCGTTCACGTAATCCCCGGCGGTGGTGCTGATGACCGGGTAATTCGAATGCATGTAGGCATACTGGACGTCAAAGAAAAGGGTGGGAGTTTGATTACGATCCCATTGGACGGTGATGTTGTCATTGGGATTTTGCGTGGTGGTGCTCATGGGTTTCACGGAAATGGAGGGCCCGCCGTTCAGCGCGGTGAAGTAAAGAAAATGGCCCGTGAAGTGGTTGCGGTCGCCCAGGTTCTGGTCGATTCGGACCACCCCCGAATCCGTGTCGTAGAGCGCGTGCAGATTCTCTTCGAAATTGTCGCTGCGCGCAAGGTTCGGATCAACGAAGTTGGGAAGCGGCATAAATTCTTTGAGGAAGGCGGCGGCCGCGGGGTTGATGTCCTGCGATGGAATCACGTTACCCGGAAACCGCGTGCGCAGGAACTGGCCCGGACGTTTAGGGTCCGGCACGGTGGTGCTTGGGTCATAGATAGCGTTAATTGCCTTGCCGCCTGTAATCCAGGCGCCGCTGAAGTCCCCCTCGCGCTCCGCCGCAGTTGGAACTCGCGTCAGCGTGGTGCCTTCCCGGTGGTTGCGAAACCCCTCGTAGCTCGCAAAGAACCACGTCTTTTTGACGTTCGGATGGTAAACCCACGGAAGGATCACCGGACCTCCCAAGGTGAAGCCGAATTGGTTCTGGTGGTACGGCGCGACGTTAACATTGGGCAAGAACGGATTGCGGCTGTCGAGCGCATTGTTCTGAAGATACTCGTAAGCCGAGCCGTGAAACTGGCTAGTTCCGGCCTTCGTCGTCAGGTTGACGAACCCGCCGGAAGCGCCTCCGAACTGGGTATCCGTCGCGTCCGACTCGACATTCACCTCTTGGATTGAGTCGAGAGGCGGAATGAGCGCCAAGCCGTTGAACGAAAGCTCGACATTGGGCGATCCGTCGATCATGTAAAAATTGGAGCGGTTCCGGTCGCCCTGCAACGTCGGATTGTCTGAGCCGCCGGGTGCCAGCAGCCTCCCCGCGGATTGGGACACGTCATTGCTGGTCGAGCCGGGCGTGAGTGCGAGCAGTTGCGTGTAGTTGCGCCCGTTGATCGGCAGGTCTTCGAAGTCCTTTGTGGTGAGTTGTGTGCCGATCGTGGCGTTGGTGGCGTTGAGCAGCGGCGCCTGCGCCGATACGTTTACCACTTGCGTCACCGCGCCGGGCTGCATCCTAAAGTTCAGGTTGGCCGATTGGTTCACAGTGAGCGCCACGTTCAAGCGGATGGTCGTCTTGAATCCTTTGAACCTCGCCGTAACGGTGTAACGGCCGGTCTGAAGGTTCAGGAAGGTGTATCTGCCATGCACGTCGGTGACGCTCTGCGTGCCGGTGTTAGTCTCCACGTTCATCGCGGTCACCTGTACGCCCGGAATCACTGCGCCGGAGGGATCACTGATGACGCCCGTGAGTGACGCGGTGCTCAACTGCCCCAGCGCTACCAGGGGAGTGATCCAGAAAATCAGAAGGACGCGGACCACCATACGAATATGGGTGACCGCCGCCGATGATTTCTGAAGTTTTCCTATCATAACCGACCTCACACAAGGATTGATGGTTTCGGGCTTGTTTGAAAGCGCCCGATTCGACTTCGCGCCTTTCAAAAGCCGTCCGATTTTGGCCGCCGTCGTTTCCGCCGTCAAGACACCGCGCTGTGCTTTTCAGGTGACTTTTCAAATACCTGCAAGCAGGAGGTTTGCACCCGTCCCGTGCTCATAATGGGCAGGTGCGGCGGTTTTGCCCGCGCGCTCAGTTTTCGGGTATATAATTCCAGGGACGGGTGCCATCCGCCCGGGACTCTGCCATGTCAGCGCGATTTCGGTTCGGAATCTTCGAGCTGGATATTGATGCCGGGACGCTAAGCAAAAATGGGTTTCCCGTTAAACTGCCGCCCCAGCCCTTCAAGCTCCTTCACCTGCTCGTCTCCCAACCCGCTGTCTTAGTAACCCGGGATGAGCTTCAGCGCGCCCTGTGGGGAGAGTCAACTTTCGTCGACTTTGAGCTCGGCATCAATCGCTGCATCAAGCAGATTCGTCAGGCCCTGGGTGATGATCCGGAAGCTCCGCGCTACGTTGAGACAGTTCCGCGGCGCGGTTACCGTTTTATCGCGCCGGTGGAGGCAAGGAGCGAGGCGCCTACCCAGGAGGCGGCGCCGGCAGGTTCCGGTCCGCGCGATTCCGCGAAAAATGGCATTCCGTTCGAGTTAAGCGCTAGAAGCTTCCTGGCCGCGCATCCTGTCGCCTTCGCGGCGGCCGCTGTCGTCGCCGCGATTGTGATCGCTACCATGCTGAGCGGACGACTGGCCGAGTGGCGAGCAAGCACGGGACGCGCCCCTGCCTTCCAGCCCATCAGGTCACTTGCCGTGCTCCCCTTGCTCAACCTCTCCAGCAATTCGCCCGGCTATTTCGCCGAAGGGATGACGGACGAGCTGATCTCGGATATTGGGGAGCTCTGCCCCATCCGCGTCATTTCCCACGCCTCCGTGATGCGCTTCAATGGATCAAAGCTGGGTTTGCCGAAGATCGCGCGGGTGCTGGGCGCCGATGCGGCAGTTGAGGGGTCGGTACTCCGTTCCGGCGGCAAAGTTCGCATTACGGTTCAGTTGTTCGACGCGCGAAAGGACCGTCTGCTGTGGGCCTCCACCTATGAAGGCTCGGAGCGGGATGTGCTGGCGCTCCAGGACAACGTAGCGACCGAGATCGCGCGCCAAATACAATCTAAGCTGGCTTCGCGCATCTCGATGCCGGCCGCGCAGGTGCGGACCGTCGAACCCGAGGCTTACGACGACTATCTGAAAGGCCGCTTCGAATGGGAACAGCGCACGCCAGAGAGCCTGAAAAAGAGCGTTGCCTATTTCGAGGAAGCCATTCAGAAGGATTCGAGTTATGCGCCGGCGTATGCGGGGCTGGCCGACGCCGACGTGCTAATGAGCGATTTTAACCTGCTTCCGCCGGGCCAGGCGTACGCGCAGGGCGCGCAGGCCGCCTCCACCGCGCTGCGGCTTAATCCATCGCTCTCGGATGCCTACGCATCGCAGGGGATTATCAGCATGAACCGTGATTGGGATTGGGCGGGCGCCGAGGCGGCATTCAAGAAGGCCATTTTCCTCAATCCGAGCGACGCCGCAGCGCACCAGTGGTACAGTTTCCTGCTTTCCTGTGAGGGTCGGTCTCGAGAGTCAATTGCGGAGGCGGAGCTCGCGCAGCGGATCGATCCGCTTTCGCTCCTGATGGACACGCAGGTGGCAGCGGCACTCTACTGGGCGCGCGACTACCACCGCGCGGTTCAACAACTCCGCGAAGCTATCAACCTCGAGCCGCGCTATCCCTGGACGCACTTCCGGTTGGCGGAGGTCCAAGCTCAGGAAGGAAGCTTGCCAGCCGCAATGGCGGAACTGAGCGCCTTTCCAACACTGTTGAAGGAAAATGCCAGCTTCATAGTGCTCGCCGCCCAAATCTGTGGTAAAGCAGGCAAGAGAGACCAGGGTCGCAAAATGCTTGACCGGCTGCGCGGCCTTGCCTCGCGGCAGTACGTCTCCCCAAGCGACACGGCCCTTGTATACGCGGGCTTGGGCGAGAAGAAAAAGGCGCTGGAATGGCTCAACAAGGCCTACGCGGAGCACGACGACGGGCTTAATTTGCTCAAGGTCGAGCCCCTGTACGATTCGCTGCGCCATGACTCGCAGTTTCAGGCCCTTCTCGGCGCCATGCGGCTCGATTCGGCTAGAGCGTTGATCACAGAGCTTTAGCTTATAGATTATGTTGAAAGGCGTTTTGGGTGTTTCATGCTGATCCGGCGGAGCGGGAGAAGCGTCCCGGCGTTTGAAATACCACCACACTAACGAGATTTTCCTTCCTTTGTGTAGAATCTGACCTGAGAGTATTGAGGGGGGCCGACCCGCTCGTCGAGCGCGGAAGCTACAAAGAATTCCGAGCGGGCGATCGAAGAGTTGCGGACGAAAGGCCAGCGACTCTGAAGGAATGCGTAAGCGGGTGCCCGGACGAGTGGCCAACGACTCGTGAGCCGCTCGAAAGAGATAGATCGCCCGTGGCTGTTAGTGAGCGTTCACCAATTCGCATTCTGGACAAATGACGAGCCGCTCGGAAGTTGCGCGGTATTGCGTCAGTTTACGGGGTAACGTTTTTGCCGGTGAGGGCCGGGGTATCGGTATAAGGTTTCAGGAACCACGCGCTGCGCATTCCGAGCGCGCCGTCCGAGAGGATTTCGCCGCCGCCGCGCACGTACCAATATGGATCCAGTATCTGCTCCATCCGGCCAGAAGTGGTTCGCCGGCCCGCGTTTGTGCGATATTCGACCATGGACGTGGGCCCGAAAGGTGATCGCGGGCAGGCACGGTGTCGCCGCGGCACACTCGCTCGTGAAGATGATGAATCACTTCGTCGTTAACGTTATGGAGGTGAAGGCATGAATCGATGCTTGCTTTACTCGGCCATTTTTTTGGCTTTGGCAGCTTCTTGCGCGGCGCGCCCGGCGGAGGCCGGCGCAAGCTCGGCTTCGAACGCGTTGGCTGCCATCAAGCCGTTTTTGGGGCGCTGGGATTTGAGCCTAAAGACACCGAACGGGGAGCGCCCCTCCTGGATCGAGGTATCCGACGAGAAGGGCCAACCGAAGGTGCTGATGGTTGGCGTCGTGAGCTGCGCGATGCCACTCAAGACCGTCGAAGTGAAAGACGGCTCGATCATGTTTCTTTCGCCGAAAGGGGAGGAAGGTTTCAGCCACGACAGGTTGTTCAAAGGGAGACGGGCCGGCGGCCGGCTTGTGGGCGAAGTGACGAGCTCGGGAGAGACGACTTGGCAATGGACCGGACGCAGGGCGCCGGCTCTGAAGCGGAGCGCTGCGTTGAAATGGGGAAAGCCGATTGCGTTATTTGATGGCAAGGATTTTGCCGCTTGGAAGTTCAGCGATCCGGGCAGGGCGGCTAATTGGAGCGTCCGGAACGGCACGTTGATTATGAATGGACGAGGCTCGGAGATCATCACAACTTCCAAGTTCAAAGATTTCAAGCTGCACGTCGAGTTCAACTGCGGCCCCAGGGCCAACAGCGGTGTGTACTTGCGAGGCCGTTACGAAGTGCAGATAGAAACCGACTCGGCCAGTGAACCGCCCAGCCACCACACGGGCGGCCTTTACGGCTTTCTCGCTCCCAATCCGGAGTTGCCGCGCACGGCGGATAAGTGGCAAAGCTTCGATATCACTCTCATCGGGCGAACCGTGACCGTGGTGCAGAATGGGCGAACCGTGATCGACCATCAGGAAATTCCAGGAATTACGGGTGGCGCTCTCAACAGCGACGAAGGGTTGCCGGGGCCCATCTACCTGCAGGGAACCGAGCAGGGGCGGGTAGCCTTCCGGAACATCGTCATTACTCCGGCTCAGTAACCCGGAGCCGCAGCCTCGAAAAACCAGCGGTAGGAGCGTAACCTCTTCTGAAACCAAAGGACTTGCGAACTCCGTGCGAACCGCCAGCTCGAACGGTTTTTCATGAAGTTTCGTGGGCCGAAGGCCCATCGTGACAGACTTGTCAGTTCGGGGCCAAAAACCGCAGACCTCAAAGGCGGAGGCCTGGGCTACCCAGCACCGTACGCGTCGCGATTTTTATCGCTATGGGTGGTCCGAAGGTCCGCGTGACACTCGGACTGAGCGCTTCCGAGAACGTTTTTCACCAATCCGTTAAGCGAGAATCTTCATTGCCTCAGGGTCCCAGCCTATAACGGCCTGGCGGTCGTAGCTTACGTTACTCAGGAGGGCCGCTCCCGCTGCCCGAAATCCGAACACCGCATCTTCCACTACCGGACGCCGCGTGCGCATGGCCTCGAAAAAGTTCGTCAGATGATCGTAGCTATCGCTGTAGCCGTGCGGCGCAACGTATTTTTCCTCGCCGAGCAGCGTGTTACCTGTGGGATGTTCGATCGGGTACTTCTTGCGGTAACCGGCAAGGAACTGCTTCTGCATCGACTCCGCAAAACTGCCGATACTGTAGCCCGGGTCCTTTTCGCGCGGCACCAGCGATACGGCAACGCCGTCTCCGCCAATCGCCAGGGTGCCCTCGGAGCCGGTGAAGATCAGCCCTTCGCTCTCCGAGCCTCCGTCCACAAAGTTCACGCGCAGGTTCAGGTTGAAACCCTGCGGGTAGTCGAACAAGCCCAGCAGCACGTCCGGAACATCGCGGCCGTCCTTCCAATAGCGAAGCCCTCCGGTGGCCATGGCGCGCGTCGGTCCGTGGGATCCGGTCACGAAGTGCGTGCCGCTGAAAAGGTGCACGAACAGATCGCCCGCTTCACCGGAACTGTAAGCCTTCCATTTTCTCCATTGGAAAAAGTGCTCGGGATTCCACGGGATTTTCGGAGCCGTGCCGAGGAAGCGCGGCCAGTCGCACGTTTCGGGTGAAGCGTCGAGCGGGACGGAATAGTTCCACGCGCCGATCGAGGAGTTTCGGTCCCACCACGCCGTCACCAGGTTGAGCTCGCCAATCGCTCCTGCGGCGAGCAGCTCCTTCGCCTTGCGATAGATCATCGAGCTCACGCGCTGGCTGCCCACCTGGATGATGCGGCCGGTTTGATTGGCTGCCGCAATTATCTCGGGCCCGTCGGAATAGAGGTGAATCATGGGCTTTTCGAGATACACATCCTTGCCGGCCTTCATGGCATCGATGGCAACCTGTTTGTGCCAGTGATCGGGCGTCCCGATAATAACGGCGTCGACGTCCTTGCGCGCGAGGATTTCGGCATAGTTCCTGGTGGTCTGGATGTCAGCGCCCCAAAGTTCCTTCGCGTGTGTAAGGCGCCCGTCGTAACAATCGGCCGCTGCCACCACCTTCACGCCGGGAACCTGGGCTGCCGTTCGCGTGTCAAACTGCCCCTGCCCGCCCGCTCCGATCAAAGCAATCTGCAGATGATCGTTGGCAGCGATCGGCCGCCCGGGCTCGCTTTGCTCCGCGGCCAGCAAGTGATGTTTCACGCCGCCCCCGATAAACGTCCCGGCGGTCGCGATCCCGCCGCTCTTCATGAAATCACGTCGATTCACCTTTGCGCCCATTGCACCCGCTCCTTTAGGAAATTTCTGAATGAAGCCGGTACTCTACCGGACAGTTCCGCGTGAGTCAATGCCCGGTGGGAAGTGTGTGATCGCAGATGGCGCATACATGCCGTTTGGGGCCATGCGTGCGCCACTTCCCTGAATTCGCACAGATCGCAAAACGCGCGAGGTGTGCGCCACCGGCGCGGCCATTGCCCTCCTAGGACTTCGACACCCTTCCAAAGACTCCGGCATCCAAGACTACGAGAGCCTTCAACGCTAGCTCAAGTTAATGAAACAAAAAAGTCGAACGGAGGAGCTGTTCAAATGAACTTCAAACCATACGTTTGGGTTTTGGCGGCAATTCTAGGCACGGCTATCGCTGCGGGTCCAGTGCAGGCTGTCCCATTTTCGGGAATGAACGGCCAAGAGCAGCACCAGGATTATTCGAAAAACAAAAGATATAAGCAAGGGACGCGCGACGGGGAATATGACCGGGCGCATCACAAGAACCACTCTAAAAAGCGGCACTACAAGAAAGACGAAGATCAGAGGGCATACGAGGCTGGCTACCGCCACGCCTACGGGAGTGGGCACTAGACCGGTGGCTCTTGCATCAATCGGACGTGGTGCGCGTGTCGGTCCAGATTCGCACGGTTTCTCTCTCGTCATTGAGGGTAACGTCCAGATCGCCCTCACGAGCCAGGGCGCGAATTCCACCGCCGATATCGAGCTCGTCGGAGTTTTTCGTAAGCATCGCCCGAAGGACCGCCACCGGCACACTGATGGTAACCGTTTTGTTGAGATGGCGTGGTGCACGTGGCTGATCGGCGATCCTAATGAGCAGAATTCGGCCCGATTTCGCGACGCTTACCTCTTTGTCGCGTCGTTCCAGAGTGACGGAGACTCCGTCGGGCGAGCGGCTGATCGCGTCCAGCAGGGTCCGCAGGTCGGCGCCATTCACCGAGGCCTGCAAGTGCCAGTTGCCGCGGTGTTCTTGTCCGGCCGGGATCAGAGGCAGAGCCGCCGAGGCCAGCTCAATCGGCAGGTTTATGCTTATGTTCCCGCTCACGCCTTTGACATTCTGGACTCGCACGTGGATCCAGCGTCCAGTTGACGCGCCCTTTAACGTGACCGCGCTTAAGAACAAAAGGGCGGCGACTCGAAAAAACGTTTTCTTCACGGGCCCACCTCACGATTAAATATCCGTTCACAGCTCCCGGTTAGATGCCTACTTTGTACGCCAGAGATGCCGCGCCTTTTCCGCCGGTGGCGATGACATCGCGCTTCATGTCGTCGCGGCGAGAGCATGGATTCGTGTTGCCCGCGGACGATGTGGGCGACGAGCACCCCGGACGAGCGTTGGCCGTCTTGGCGGCTCGGGGGCGAAAAATACCGTCTCGTTTATATCACGCGCTCCAGGAATCTCGCGCGGCCATGATACGCTGGACTTGCTGGCGGGCGGCGGTAAAGCCGCCCAAGAGATTACGAAACGGTTGGAACATCGCTCGGGGTGATGCTGTGCGCGCGAAAAAAACTGACGGAACGAAGCCTATTGATTCTTTAGAATCAATGAACTGTGGCATTCTGCCACACCGCTCAGTTAGTCTCACTTGTCTCGAATGTATCATACCTCTCACCGGTCGGTGGCCATTCCCCGGCCAGTGCGCATGAGGGGTTGGGTGAGATCGATTTCCCCTCCCGCCGAAAGCCGGCAGCGCAAATCCGCGCCACGGCTGCGGCGACGGCGTTCGCAGCTCAGAAACGAAATCCCGGGCTTTCGGCTGGCTCACGCCCGCCGGGCGGATTTGTCGATGAGCTCCCCATCCTTAAGATGTCTTGCTGCAACTGCTTGGGCTTGACCTTCGGTTCGCCTTCCATACCTCTGCAATGCCCTTTCCAGGGATCGTAATTCCGCAGCGCACTGCGGGCGAGAATCGCCTCAACGCAGAGCTGGTTGATGGAGCGGCTGCTTTCAAAGGTCTCGCGCGCGAGTTCCTGATGCAGCTCGGGAGGAATCCGAACCAGCAGCTTGCCCGCATAATCTCGCACGTTCTGAGTTTCCTCTGAGAAGATGAGACGCTACTATCACGTCCCAGATGCTCACCGTTGTTCTGCCGCGTTACGCGGGGCTCGATCTTCCGCGCCTGCAGAAATAGGGCTTGACATTGCTGCCACATCTAAACTATAAACGTTCATCGTTCAACTTTAACGGCGATGGCGCATCGGTCCAGTCTGGGCGCCCGAAATTGCTGTAAATGGAGCGGTCATGCTGAACTTTGCCTCGGCTGTGGCCGCGGCCGAGAAGCCAGGAAAGCAGCGCCTGCCCACAGCACGTACGTCGGCATGCGCGGAGCGCGGCGCGGGGAAATGGACCAGTGGCGTGTCGCGAATGTGACCACTATGGAAACACACGAGGAAGTGAAGCAGTTATCGGCGGCTCTGGGCCGCAGGGCCAGCATTCCCGACGAGGTCGCCCGCACACTTCGCGAGATGATTCTTTCGGGTAAGTTCAAGCCCGGCCAGCGACTGGTGGAGACCCGTTACGCGAAGCAACTCGGGATCGGCCAGCCTGCGGTACGAGAAGCGCTGAGGACCTTGATGAGCGAAGGCTTGGTGGTCCATCGGCCGAACCGGGGATATTGCCTGACGACGCTGAGCGCGCGGCAGGTGGAACAGATTTTTCGCCTGCGGATCGAATGGGAACCTCTGGCCGTGGAAATGGCGATCGAGAACCGCTCCAATTGGAGCGCGGCGACAATCGAAGCCCGTTTCGAACAGCTCGAGCGAGCCGGACGACAGCAAAAGGTCCAGGATTATTACCGGCACGACTTAGAATTCCACCGGAGCTTATGGGCGCTCTCAGGGAATCCGTACCTCGTGCGGGCTCTGTTTCGGCTCGTAGCTCCTTACTTTGCTTTCACGATGATCCGGCACGTGCGCGAACTTAAGCTTGACCTTCCGGCCAACGCCGCGGCCCACGGAAAGATAATGCGGGCTGTGCTTGGAGAAGACCCGGAGCAGGGCAAGCGAGTGGCGCGGCAGACGATCGAATCCTTTGGCGCCAACGCTCGAAAGCTCGTCGCCGAGGAAGATCGAGCGAACGTGTCACCCGCCTCAGACGATGAGGAGGCACTTAATTCAGCCCATCTCGACTTATGAGGAGACGAACATGCAAAAGCAAGACGGGTTAGCAGCGGCGACGTTACGAACTGAGGGAGGGTTTATGAACAAGCTGGCCTGCGCGATCCTGCTTGGGGCGAGTGTCTGGGCATTGGCATTCACGCCCATAGCGTTTTCGCAAAACACAAACTCGGGCGAAATCCGCGGATCGGTGACCGATTCGTCGGGCGCCGTTGTTCCGGATGTTTCGGTTAAGCTAACCAACGTCAATACAGGAGTGACAAAGAATTTCGTCACCAATCGCGACGGGATCTACGATACGGTCGCGACACCGCCCGGGAATTACAACATTACTTTTACCAAGCCCGGGTTCAAGCTGTTGACGCTCGGTCCCATCGTACTCCGTGTGGCGGTCATCACGGAGAACGCCGCTCTGCAAGTGGGCGCTGTAACACAAACGGTGAGCGTCAGCGCGGGTGGCGCGCCCCTCCTTCAGACGGAAAACGGCCAGCAGAGTCATGTGATGGTCGGGAGCGAGATCGAGCAGTTGCCCCAGTTAGGCGCCGGAATCACCGGGAACGACTGGGCCAGCTTCAACATCTATCTTCCCGGTGCCGGAGGCACGACTCAGGGACGGAACTCGCTGGGCGGGGGCGCATGGAATGCCGGCGACGCGGCTTCCATTAACGGCAATCTGCCGAACTTCGATAACTTCCTCCAGGATGGCGCCAGCACCATATTGCCGGCCAGCTACAACAACGACGATGAGATCTTCGAGACGATTCAGGAAGTTCAGATCAATACGTCGTCGTTTTCGGCCGAGTATGGGATGGGCGGCGTCGTTTTCAACCAGATCAGCAAGGGCGGAACCAACGCGTGGCACGGATCCGCTTACGAATACTTCCAAAACGACGCTTTGAATGCCGCGGGATATTTCAATAACCAAGCTCCGGTGACGAAGACCAATCCCTTGAACCCAAGCGGGCCCCAGATTCCCAACCCGGCCCACCAAGTGCCGTATCTGCGCTACGACGAGTGGGGCGGGTCCGTTGGCGGGCCGATTATCAAGAACAAGCTGTTCTTCTACTTTGATCGAGACAAGATCACCAATAACAGCTCGGCCAGCGGTTTCGTGACGGCTCCCACCGCCGCAATGGAAGCCGGCGATTTCGCTGGAATGTACCCCATCTACGACCCACTCACCACCACCGGGTCGGGTGCTACGTTGAGCCGGGCGCAGTTCACCAACAACACGATCCCGACGACCCGGTTCGATGCCGTGTCGAAGGCCATCATGGCGTCCAACTACGGCTGGCCGGCCGCGCCGAGCGGCGTCGGCACCTGCGCGGCCCCGCCATACCAGAACGAATGCACCAACAACCTTTTTCTCTCGCACATCAATCCTTCGCCGGTTCTGAGATATTTTGGGCGTTTGGATTACAATCTGAGCGCGAACAACCGAATCATGTTTTCCATCAGCCAGAAGGACAACCTCGGCGTCGATAACGGCCTCTTCGCCTGCCCGCTCGCCTGCGGCAGCGGCGAGGTAGACGGTTACAACACGCAGATCACGGATGCGTGGACACTGAGTCCCACCATTGTGAACGAGTTTCGATTTGGCTATACGAAGCAAGGTAACTGGTTCCTTTCCAAGTCTATCGGACTGAACCCTGCAACGGCATTTGGCCTGCAAGATACTCATTTCAACCAATTCCCGCAGATCGGCGGTTTTGGCGGCCCCGACCCCGTGAGCACTTTGTCGCCCGCGACGGACGCCATCTACATCGAGAACTCATTCGACCCGTCGGATGTGGTGACGCTAATCCACGGCAAGCACATCCTGAAGTTCGGGATCGAAGTGCTCATGAGCGAGGGCAACACAACGGCATGGGGAGCCAACAGTTCTGGCAATTACGCCTTTACCGGGCAATACACCGCGGGCGTCAACAACGGAGCTCTCAATACAGGAACCAGCGGATCCAGTTTCGCGGATTTCCTGATGGGGAACGTCGAGAACTGGTCGGCTTTAAATCAATTCATGACCGGCATGCGGATGAAGAGCCCGCAAGCTTTCGTTCAAGACGACTGGAAAGTGAAACCGAATCTCACCGTCAACCTCGGGCTGCGCTGGACCGGGAACACCGGCATGAGCGAGCAACACAACCGGTTGGGCGATTTCGACCAAAATCTCATCAACACCGTCGGTCCGTTCGCAGGCACGCCGGGATCGATATGGATCGCCCCTCAGGACAACCGCACGACCTTGCAGAAGCCGGTATGGAACATCTTCCTGCCGCGTGCCGGCTTTGCCTGGTCGTTTAGACCCAACACGGTGATCCGCGGCGGAGCCGGATTCTTTGCTTACAACTACAGCATGGATCTCTACGGAGGTGAGGGTGGCGGGCAAATGGGCTTTGGCGCTGCCTTCCAAGGCAGCAACAACGACCCAGACGCCGCGGCGGGGGATACGGGCTGGATCGCTGGCACTGGCAACACTACTCCGCTCTATATGAGCTCAAGCGCGGCGATGATGGCCAATGCTCTGCCGTACATACAGGGTTCGCGCAACCCTGCTTCCTACATCCGAAACCCCGTGTATAGCCCGCCGTACGAGCCCTACGACATCATGCCCGGCGAAATCTGGCAATGGACGCTCTCGGTGGAGCACCAGTTCGCTCACAATTTCATGGCTTCGATCGCTTATGTCGGCAGCCACGCCCGCAACCTTCAATTCCCGACGAACCTCAACCAGATCACCAATCCAGCGCTGCTAAATCCGCTCGATGTGTCAGCGTGTAACGGAGCGACAACGGCTTCGATCGCAGCCAACCCCAGCACTTGCGAGCGTCCTTTTCCGGCATTTGGAAGCCTCGGGGGTTCGAACTTCAACGCAATTTCCAACTACAACTCGTTGCAGCTCGTCTTTGAGAAGCGCATTTCCAGCGGGCTGACCTTCAATGTGAACTACGCCTGGTCTCACATGCTGGATGACCAGGACTCGGCCGGCTGGGGCAGTACCGCCGGGTCGCAGGTGTGGCAGATCGGAAACAACCCCGCCTTGAACTATGGGAACGCGAACTTCGACATCCCGCAAGCTCTCAAGGCGACGGGTGTCTACGACCTGCCCATCGGCATTGGTAGACAATTTTTGAGCCATAATGCCGTGGCGGACGCTGTCATCGGCGGATGGAGGGTGTCAGGGACGTTCATCCTTCAGAGCGGCACTCCGTTCACGGTGCTGGATAATGGGGTGAACGATTACTCGCAGGCGGGTAACGTGTTTGCCAACCCGATTGGCACCGTGTCCGCGCTCTCCGGTACGTGCCCGAACGGCGCAGCGGTGGGAACACTCGGCTGTTGGTTCAACCCCGCCGCATTTGAAACTCCGGCCCAGCAGGGGAATGGATCCTTCGGGATTGGCGGCCGGAACACGCTGTTCGGCCCGAAGCTGTTCAACATTGACCTCTCGCTAGCGAAGACCTGGCGCTTCAAGGAGCGATTCGGGTTTACGCTGCGCTCGGACTTTATCAATGCGTTGAACCATCCGAGCTTTACACTACCGAATAATAACGTTGCAAGCTCGGGCGTGGCGACGATCACCGGCGTCTCGAACTCCGCTCGCACCGTCCAATTGGGCGCACGGTTTTCGTTTTAACCACTTTGGCTGAGAACAGGGGCGGCGGCGAACGCCTCCGTCCCCGCTCTCTGGAGCCGAAGAGTTGCTGAACCCGCGTGCGCCGAAGCGTATAATGACGATGCAATGAGGAGATGGGAAGCGATAGGTTTACTCTGCTCGGTGCTCTTCATCGCGGCGCGTCCAAGTTTTCCCCAGTCGGCCCTCACCCGCCAGGAACAACTGGAGGCCCACGCCCGCCGCGCGCAGGAATACATGAATGAGCACAAGCTCGACCTGGCCGCGTCCGAATTTCGTGCCATTCTCACGCTTAATCCGAAAAACGTGGATGCCCGCGCCAATCTGGGCGTGCTGCTCTTCTTTCAGGGAAAATATCCCGAAGCGATTCCGCAGTTCCGCGCCGCTCTGACATTGCGACCCGCGCTTTCGAAGATTCAGGCTCTTTTGGGAGTTGCTGAAAAGCGGACGGGTGACTTCCACGAGGCCCGCACCGACCTGGACGAAGCTTTTCCGAAACTGCGAGGCGAGAAGATTCGCATCGAAACCGGCATGGAGCTCATCGACCTTGATTCTCAAGTGGGCGATCTTGACGAAGCGGCGGCCACGATCGCCGTTCTGCGGAAGACGGAACCGACGAACCAGTCGATCCTCTACAGCGCCTATCGAGTCTATTCGGAGCTCACCGACCAATCGATACTCAGCCTGATGGTTGCCGCTCCCGATTCCGCGTACATGCACGAGCTGATGGGGCTTGAGCTGGCGAAGCATGGGCATCCCAAGGAATCGATTGAGAATTTTCGCGCGGCGATCAAGATCGACCCCAAGCTTCCGGGACCGCATTTCGAACTTGCCGAGGTGCTGAACGCTTCCACCGCCACGCGCGAAGAGGCCGAGAGCGAGTACAAGAAGGCGCTGGCGCTCAATCCATTTGACGAAGCTTCGGAACGAAGATTGGGCGACATTGCGGCTGAGAGAGGCAATCTCAAGGAATCCTACGAGCGATACACGCGGGCCGTCGAGCTGCGGCCCGACGATGCGCAAGCGAGCCTCGGCCTCGCGAAAGCTTTGATGTCCATGGGCCAAATGAATAAAGCCGAGCCGCTTCTCAAGCGTTCCATCCAACTGGATCCCACGAGTGCGGTGGCTCACTTCCGCCTGAGCACTCTCTACCGGAGGACGGGGCGCCGCGCCGACGCTGCACGCGAACTGCAGCAATACCAAAAATACAAGGCGATTAAAGAGAAACTGCAGGACATCTACCATATGCTGCACGTTCAACCGGCCAACGAAGAGCCCGGCGATGCGCAAGCCGCAACGGAGTAGGTCAGCGCCCGAGGGCTGAATCCGCGCCATTCCATATACAGCGCTTCCTGAATCATCCGCCGCGACGAGGATAGAGGTAGATCACGCGTGAATCCCACGGACCGGCGAGAATTCCTGAAAACGGCAGCATTCTTCGCCGCATCGGCAGCCGTCGCGGATCCGGCTGTCTTGCAGGCTTCGCCGACCACCCCTCCCGCTCGATTGGCGCTCTTCACCGGCGGATCACAAGCAGGCGTAACGGAGTTCGTGCCACGCTTGGTGGATATCACGCGTTCCACGGGAATTCGCTTCGGCCACTTATCGAGTCCGGGACAGAAGTACATCGTCGAGTCCATGAGCGGTGGAGTTGCGCTCATCGATTACGATCGCGATGGCTGGCTGGATATTTATTTCACCAACGCGCCGAGCGTTGCGATGGCGCTAGCCGGCGAGAAAGCGCGCAGCGCGCTTTACCGCAACAATCGCGACGGAACGTTCACTGACGTCACGGAAAAGGCCGGCGTTGGCTATCCCGGCTGGGCGATGGGCGCCGTGGTGGGGGATTATAACAACGACGGCTGGCCAGATCTTCTCGTGACCTGTTTCGGCGGCGTGGTTCTGTATCGCAACAACGGCGACGGCACGTTTGCGGATGTGACGAAGCTGGCGGGGCTCGCGGGTAATTCAGGCTGGGCTACCGGGGCGGCATTCGGGGATTATGATCGCGACGGGTGGCTCGACCTTTTTGTATCCCATTACGTGGATTTCCATCTCGATGACCTTCCCAAATTCGGCTCCCAAATAACGTGCCAATACCGCGGCATTGCCGTTCAGTGCGGGCCGCGAGGTCTGAAGGGAAGCCCGGATAATTTGTATCACAACAACGGAGACGGAACCTTCAGCGACGTCTCGGAGCACGCGGGCGTCAGCGATCCGGCAGGACGCTTTGGACTTACCGCCGTGTGGTGCGACTTCGACAACGACGGCTGGATCGACCTCTTCGTCGCGAACGATGGCGAGCAGAATTACCTGTATCGGAACAACAGAGATGGCCGGTTTACCGATATAGCCTACCAGGCCGGTGTCGCGGTGGATCAGGACGGGAACGACCAGGCCAATATGGGTATCGCGCTCGGCGACTACATGCACACCGGACGGTTCTCCGTCGCAATCACCCATTTCAGCTACGAATACGCGGCCCTTTTTCAGAACGACGGCGATATGAATTTTACCGATGTCTCTTATGCCTCGGGAATTGCGCGAAGCACCGGCCGCTACGTGGGTTGGGGGGACGCTTTCATCGACATCGACAACGACGGCTGGCTTGATTTTTTCATGGTGAACGGCCACGTTTATCCACAGGTGGACTCGGCCGACCTCGGAACAAAATATCGCGAGCCAAAGCTCCTGCTTCTAAACCAGCGCAACGGGACGTTCCGGGACGTGAGCAGCATCGCCGGACCCGCAATTCAGCTTCCCCAGGTCAGCCGCGGGCTTGCCGTCGGAGACTTATTCAATGACGGCGGCCTGGAAATTGTCATCGAAAACTTGCAAGGCCAGCCGATGGTTCTTCGCGCAGCGGGCGGCCCGCGGAACCATTGGATCGGGCTGGAGTTACAGGGGACGAAATGCAACCGGCTCGCGATCAATGCGCGCGTAGAAGCCATCGCTGGCGACCTGGTTCAGACCGGAGCGGTCTTCAGCGGCGGGAGCTATTTATCGCAGCACGACCTGCGCCTTCACTTTGGGCTTGGGCCTCACAACCACGTTGATCGATTGTCGATTCTATGGCCGAACGGCGAAACCGAAACGCTAACCGGCCTCAGCGCAGATCGACACTACTGCGTCGAAGAGGGCCAAGGCATCGTGGCTCCGGAGAGAATCCGCCCGCCCCTGGCTATGCGATCAACTATGTGACCAGCCGCGAGGCGACCTGATGAAGAAAATAGCGCTTGCTGCATTCGCCGTGCTGGCGTTAGCCGTACCTGTCTGCGGGATGTCCGTCTACCCGCTGAAGCTTGACGATCCAAGCGCCGTTTACCTGACGCCCGATCGGTTCCCCGTTCACGCAGACGGCAACGCGGACGACGGTGCGGGGATTCAGCAGGCGGTTGACCGCGTTCAGGAGACGACGGGGCGAGGTATCGTTTTCATTCCTTCGGGCCGTTATCGGCTCACTCGTACCCTCTTTATCTGGCCGGGGATTCGGCTGATCGGATATGGCGCGACACGTCCGGTGTTGGTTCTCGCGAACAACACGCCGGGCTTCCAGCAAGGCCCCGCCTATATGGTTTTCTTTGCGGGCTTCCGCCCAGGAACTCTTCCTGCGAGGTTCCGCCGCGTTATGCTGAGTCGCTATGCCGGCGGGCAGCCACCTCCAACGCCGGGAACCGTTCCTCCGGCGTTTGTACCTGACGCCAATCCGGGGACGTTCTACTCAGCGATGAGCAACATCGATTTCGAGATGGGAGCCGGAAATCCGGGCGCCGTCGGTATTCGCTTTCACGTGGCGCAACACTGCTTTCTCGCGCATATGGATTTTCACATTCGGTCAGGCTTGGCCGCGCTTTACGACGTTGGCAACGAGGCCGAGGATTTGCGCTTTTATGGAGGGCAATACGGAATCGTTACCGGCAGACCTTCGCCGGGCTGGCAATTTACGCTGATCGATTCGACCTTCGACGGCCAGCGTGGCGCTGCGATCGAGGAACATGAAGCCGGACTCACCCTTGTTCACGATGAATTCAAGAACGTCCCCGAAGCGATTTCCATCGAAGCCGGACATCCGGACGAGCTCTGGGCGCAGGGGCTGCGGTTTGAAAATATCACGGGTCCCGCGCTCACAATCAGCGAAGAGTACAACGCGAATACCGAGATCAACCTGGAGAACGTCATCTGCCACGGCGTGCCGGTTTTCGCACGATTTCGTGAGAGCGGCCTCAAAGAGCTGGCGAAGGGGGCGACCTACCGGGTGAGCTCTTTCTCGCACGGTCTTACTATCCGTCGCCTGGGCGCCGAACCGGAGATTACAACCCGCTACATTGCGTCCGATCTCACGACGATGCCCCCGCTCGATCCTCCGGCGATTCGCGCGCTCCCGCCTGAGGGCGCATGGGTCAATCTCAAATCGCTTGGTGCGAAAGGCGACGGCGTCACTGACGATACTGCCGCGATCCAAGATGCAATAAAAGAACATCGAGTGCTCTATATTCCGTCCGGACACTATGTCGTCACCGATACGATTCTCCTTCGTCCCGGCACGGTCCTGATCGGGCTTCACCCGAGCACCACGCAGTTCGATATTCTCGATTCGACCCCGGCGTTTCAGGGACCCGGCGCTCCCAAGCCGCTGCTCGAGGCGCCGCGCGGCGGCACCAACATCGTCACGGGAATCGGCCTCTACACGGGAGGAATCAACAGCCGCGCGGTCGGGGCACTCTGGATGGCCGGGAAGGATTCGCTGTTGGATGACGTTCGCTTCCTCGGCGGCCACGGAACCTATTTCCCTGATGACAAGCTCGTGAATCCCTACAATAACAATCACACCGCAGACCCTGACATCCGGCGGCGCTGGGATGCGCAATACCCGAGCTTATGGGTGACTGACGGAGGCGGCGGAACGTTCGCCGACATCTGGACACCGGATACCTTTGCCCAGGCGGGGCTCTACGTTTCCAATACTTCGACGCCGGGATATGTGTACCAGCTCTCCTCGGAGCATCACGTTCGAAACGAGATCAAGCTCGACCGCGTGGCCAACTGGAATCTGTATGCGCTCCAGACCGAGGAAGAGCGGGGCGAAAGCCCGTTCGCTTTGCCGCTCGAAATCGACCGCTCGCGAAACATCACGATCGCAAATTATTTCGCATACCGTGTGATCAGCAGTTATGAGCCGTTTCCGTACGCGGTTCGCGTCTCCGATTCGGCGGATATCCGCTTCCGCAACGTTCATGTGTATAGCAACAGCAAAGTGCCATTCGACGATTCCGTTTTCGATCAGACTCACCGCATCGAAGTAAGGCCGCTCGAATTGGCCGGGCTGGATATTAGCGGCGGTCCTCCCGTGCAGCGCCAGCCGCCGCGTCCCCCAGTATTCCCAGCCGGTGCGCGGCTCGAGAAACTGGCTTCCGGCTTTTTCAATATCTCGGGCGCCGCTGCGGACGGCTCGGGCGATCTCTACTTTGTCGATGCGCACTGGCAGCGCATCTACCGCTGGTCGCCTAAAACGCGCGAAGTTTCGATTGTGCGGGACGCTCCTCTCGAGCCCGTGAACCTCGCTTTCGATAAATCAGGCGACCTGATGGTGGTTTCTTATGCCGGCAATGGAACTGTATATTGGTTTCGTCCCGGCGCCCCTGCGGATGAGGTGAACTTCCTTAAGCCGCAACCAGCCACGGAGAGGCCGGGCATGACAGCCGTTCTCGCATCGAACGGCTGGACGTTTATCGCTGGCATGACGCGCGGCCTTACCGAAAAGAAGCCCTATCAGTACGTCTCTCCCGACCACACGACCGTCATTCCCGCGGGCGACGACTTTGTTTCCGGCCGGATGGCCTGGGGAACCAAGACCGGTGATGTCGTCACGAGCTATGGCTTGGCGAAAGCCGGTCCCGGCCAGGTGTTCTACGTCACCGAT
>JBOGKE010000057.1:0-48399 GCA_050745265.1 Terriglobia bacterium | reverse complement strand
CGCGAGCTCAGGTAGATACCGGCGCCGTTGTGGGCGCGGTGAAGGACCAGTCCGGAGCCGTCATTCCGCAGGCCAAAGTGACCTTGGCGAATGAGGCGACGGCCTACACGGTATCGACCACCACGCGAGCCGATGGCAGCTATATTTTCACGCCGGTGAAAATCGGCGTTTACACGGTCAGCGCAAGCATGGCGGGATTTCAGACCGTCGTTCGGGCGCACGTGACGGTCGCCATCCAGCAGCAGGCGCTGATCAACTTCACTCTGGCTCCGGGCGTGGTCACGCAGAAAATCAGCGTGAAGGCGGCGATTCCGCTGCTGCAAACGCAGAACGCCTCAATTCAGCAGGTCGTGCCGGGCCGGGCGATCAATAACCTGCCGCTGAATGGACGCAACTCCACGTTCCTCGCCCAACTGAGCGCCGGAGTGACTTTTATGCAAT
This sequence comes from Terriglobia bacterium, assembly GCA_050745265.1. GTDB lineage: Bacteria > Acidobacteriota > Terriglobia > UBA7540 > UBA7540 > RH2-MAG17b. The sequence continues at coordinate 47,958 of JBOGKE010000057.1, read as the reverse complement.
CGGATTCCCGCGGCGTGAAGGCCAGCGGAGGTTTCGCGGCTAATGGGCAGCGGCCGGTGACCAACGATTATCTGCTCGACGGAATCGACAACAACAGCGACATCGCCGATGTCATCAACGAGGCCTACTACGCTGTTTTGCCCCCCTCGGACGCGCTCCAGGAATTCACCGTGCAGACGAACAACTACAGTGCGGAATTCGGCGGGCACTCCGCCGGCGCGGTAATCAATGCGGTGCTGAAATCGGGCACTAACCGGGTTCACGGCGACGCCTGGGAGTTCCTTCGCAACTCCGGCCTCGATGCCAATGATTATTTTCTGAATGCCGCCGGCGAGCCTCGCGCCGAGTACCGGCAGAATCAGTTCGGATTCACTCTGGGCGGCCCCGTCACGCTGCCCCGCATTTACAACGGCAGGGACCGGACGTTCTTTTTTGTCGATTATCAGGGAACACGCATTCGCCGCGGGATTCCCTACGTGTCCACCGTGCCGACCCTGGCCGACCGGAACAACGGCTTCACCAACCTGCAGGACTTGATGACAGGCCAAGCCGGGACCCCGCGCACCGATCTGCTGGGCCGCATTTTTCCTCTCGGCACCGTTCTCGATCCGGCAACGACCCGCGCGGTCACCAAAGGTCAACCGGACCCCGTCACCGGAGTCATCGCGCCCGCGTCGGGATTCGTCCGTGACCCGTTTTACCAGGGCTCGCTCATCGGAGTGATGAACTTCACCTCGGCCGCGGCTCTATCGCGCTTGAATATCATTCCATCGGGTCGTTTCGATCCGAACGCGATCAAGCTGCTGAGCCTCTATCCCGCCCCGAATGGCGCCGGGATCGTCGACAATCTGACGAACTCACCCGTCGAGAGCAATAACAACGACAGTTTCGACGTGCGCGTCGACCACAACTTCCGCGGGCGCGACACGATGTTCGGGAGCTACAGCTACTCGACCGCGTCGCTCTTTTATCCCGGACCTTTCCCCGGGGTGGCTGACGGCTCTCCCAACCGCCCCGGAAGCGGCACGACCGTCGCGCAGCACGCCGCGCTCAGCGAGACTCACATCTTCTCGCCCACGGTCATCAACGAGTTCCGCATCGGGTACAGCCGGCTGCACGATATCCGCCTGCAATTCGACGGAAATGACCTCACCAACATTCCCGCGCAATACGGAATTCAGGGCGTTCCCCAAGTGCCGGAAAACGGCGGCCTGCCTTTGATGAACATTGGTTCACTTTCGACTTTAGGCGCGCCCGCGTTCCTGCCGAGCAACAAGTGGAGCAACACGCTGCAGGTGACGGAAAACGTCACGAAGATCGCCGGCCCGCACAGCATCCGCACCGGCTTCGAGTTTCAGGACGTTCGCTACCCGATGATCTCGCCGCCTGACACGCGTGGCACAATAACCTTTAACGGCCAATACACGTCCGTGGTGAACCAGACGGATGGGAGCACGGGAATCGCGCAACTGCTGCTGACCCCGATTGCGAGCGCCGTGCCGGGAGGCGTGAACCGCGTGGGCGGGGCCAACACGGTTGCCGCGACCAACTTCAGGCCCTACGCGGACTACCGCCGCACGTACTACGGCGGCTACATTCAGGACAACTGGCGGGCCACGCAAAAGCTGACGCTCAATCTCGGGCTTCGTTACGACTGGTTTGCGCAACCCAGCGAGTATTTCGGATCGCAGGCCAATTTTGTGCCTGGCCTGGGACTGGCAGGCGGAACATTCCTCATCACGCAAAGCCGCGCCGCCGACGTGCCGCAAGCTTTCATCAATCAGCTCGCCGCGAACGGCATCGCGTTCACTCCCACCCGCGGCACCGTCTGGCAAAATTCTCCGTTTAACGACTGGGGTCCGCGCCTTGGTTTTGCCTACCACATGGCGCGGAGCGTCGTGGTGCGCGGCGGCTACGGAACCTTCTACGGCGGTCAGGAGGATTTTGGCCTCTCGCAATACGGGGCGAACAGTTTTCCCTTTCTCGTGCAAAGCTCTCTTTCCGCTCCCAACTCCACCACGCCCGTGACGCCGAACAACTCGGTGGGGCTGCTCGAAAACGGGCTGCTCAATGTTCCTCTCGCGCCGGCCGCAGCGAGCCTCAGCGGAATTTCGCTGATCGGATCGAAGCAGGACTGGAAGGATCCGTCCACCCAGAGCTACAACTTAACAGTTCAGTATCAAATCACCCCCAGCACGGCCGCCTCCGTCGCTTACGCCGGATCGCAAACGCGCCATCTCCCCGGCAATCACTCGCCCAACCAGGTCACCGAAATTTTGCCGCCCGGCCTTAACGTCTTTCAGCATCTTCCCCATCCGAGCTTCGCCAATGGAGGAAATTTCCTGAATGACGACGGAAACAGCAATTTCAACGGGCTCGAAGCCAACCTCGAGCGGCAATTCGCGTCGGGCTTTTCGTTTCTGGCGAACTACACTTATTCGAAGTGCCGCACCGACGCGCGCGACAATTTGAACAATGATATCGGCGGCTATCGCGCCGCGTTCGTGCCCGGTTTCGGCATCGGGCCGGATTATGCGCTTTGCGATTTTGACGTGCGCAACATCGTCCATTTGAGCGGCACCTACGAACTACCCTTCGGCGCGGGCCGACGCTTTCTGGACCAGCCGGGAGTCGTCAACGCTCTGGCCGGAGGGTGGAGCATGAATTGGATCGCCGATTTGCAGGACGGGCAGCCGTTTACTGTCGGCTGCAACATTTCGACTACTACTGGACTCGGATGCAATCCGCTCCTGGTTTCCGGCCAGAGCGTCATTGCGGGTCCTCATAACGTCAGCCACTGGATCAACGCCGCCGCATTCGCTAATCCTCCCGTGGCCACAGCGGCCGGCCAGACGGATTTCGCCCCGCTCGGCGGCGCGGCAACACAGGCCGCTGGTCCCGGCGTTCACAACCTCGATTTCTCGCTATTTAAGACGTTCCACATTACTGAATCCAAGCGCTTCGAATTCCGGGCGGAAACCTTCAATCTGACGAACACTCCCGATTTCAGCGCGCCCAGCTCAACAAATTTTCGAGACACTTCACACTTCGGCAAGATCACGAGCACACAGACCAACGCCCGCCTCATTCAGTTCGCGCTGAAGTTTTATTGGTGATAAGCAACGCGGCGCGGCGCCCTGCCCGGCGCCAAACGACGGCGTCCCGTACAGCATCTCGCGGGTGCGCCAGCGTTTCTGCTACAATAAAGTGCCATAAATTTGATGGACTACGATCAACTTACAAGTTTTCTTGAGGTTGCGAAGCTGCAGAGCTTTTCGCGCGCGGCAGAGAAGATTTTTCGCACCCAGCCGGCGATCAGCGCCCAGGTGCGCCTACTCGAGCAGGAATGCGGCGAGCGGCTCTTCGACCGCAGTGGCAAACGCGTGCAGCTCACGCCGGCCGGAGAAATTCTCCACCGCTACGCCGAAAGGATTATCGCCCTGCACAAGGAGGCCCTGCAGGCGGTTGCCGAGCTCAACCAGACGGCGCGCGGCAAGCTGCAGATCGGAGCGAACGAGGCCACGTGTCTCTACGTTCTGCCCAAGACGTTCGCGCGTTTCAAGGAGCTTTATCCGCTGGTTCAGATCAGCATCTACCGTAATTTCAGTCATAAGATTCTGCAGAAGGTGCAGGAAGGAGCCGTCGAAATCGGGATTGTGACGTTGCCGATCACGGCGAACAATATGGAAGTCATTCCGGTGTCGCGGGAGGAGATGCAGGTGGTGGCGCCCGCCGGTCATCCTCTGGCGAAGAGCCGCAGCGTGACGGTTGAAGAGGTGGCCAACCACCCCCTCATCCTGCCGAAGACCGGAAACACGCGGGTGGTACTCGACCGGCTGCTGCGAGACTACCGCGGCCGGCTGCAGATTTCGATGGAGCTTGCGAGCGTGGAGACCATCAAGAAGTTTGTCGGCGCGGGACTCGGCATATCACTCATCAGCCGCACGTACGTGCAGACCGAAGTAGCCGCGGGCCTGCTCAAATTGATTCCCCTGGAGGGTCAGAAGCTGCACCGCGAGCTTGGTCTCGTCTACCGTCGCGACCGTCATCTGTCGCTCCCCGCCAAGGTGTTTATCGACGTAGTCAGAGAGTCCACCAAGGTGTCCAAACCGGGCTCAAACTCCAAGACGCAGTCTGCGCGATGATCCGCTGGAGCGTAGGTTTTCTCGAGCGCCTGGAAGAATCGGCGGTCCCATCCGCCCCGTCCAGCCGCAATAAAGAGGGTGCTGGTTGATGACAAGAGCGGAACGGCCGCTTGTGGTGATGAAGTTCGGCGGGACGTCAGTAGGGAACGCCGAGCGGATCGAGAATGTGGCCGGACTGGTGAAGGAGCACGCGCGGCACAGCGAGATTGTGGTGGTGGTGTCGGCGATCGGCGGCGTCACCGACATGCTGATCCGCGCTGCGGCCGGCGCGAGCCATGGCGACCGGAAAGAGTGGAGCGGAGTGCGGCAGGAGCTCGCCCGGCGCCACCGCGAGGTGGCGGACGCGTCTCTCTCCGCCAGCGAACAGGCGGTGGTGTTGCCGCGGCTGGCCGAGCAGGTGAGTAACTTCGAAAATCTTTGCTCGGGCTTCTCTCTGGTTCGCGAAGTGACGCCGCGGGCGATGGACGCGTTATCGAGCCTCGGCGAGGTCATGTCGGCGACGCTCGTCGCGGCCATCTTGCGCTCACAAGGCTGCCCCGCTGAGGCCGTCGACGCGACGGAGCTGGTGGTTACCGACGACACGTTCGGCAATGCGACACCGGTGTTCGACGAAACGAATGCCCGCGCCAAGACGCGGCTTGCGCCGCTGCGGCGGCGTGGCGTGATCCCCGTGATCACGGGATTTCGCGGCGCCACGCGCGAAGGTGTGTGCACGACGCTCGGGCGGGGCGGCTCCGACTACAGCGGCACAATTCTCGGTAATGCGCTTGAGGCCGACGAGGTCTGGATCTGGACCGACGTCGATGGCGTGATGACCGCCGATCCGCGCCTGGTTCCCGCTGCCACGATCATTCCGGAGATTTCCTACCGTGAAGCGATCGAGCTCTCGTTTTTTGGCGCCAAGGTCCTTCATCCAAAAACCATCCAGCCGGTGATCAAGAAGAAAATTCCGGTCTGGATTAAGAACACGTTCAATCCGTCGTGCGCGGGCACGCGCATTGCGCCCTCGGCGGCGAACGGCCAGCCGGGCGTCAAGGCGATCACTTCGGTGAGCAAAGCCGGTCTCATCACGCTCAGCGGCACGGCCAGCGTCACCTTCGGCCAGCTCGCCGCAAAGGCATTTCACGCGCTCGATCTCGAACGCGCGGACACGCTGATGGTGACGCAATCCTCGGCAGAAAACGTGCTCTGTTTCGGCGTTCACGATAAAGATCTGAAGCGGATCAAGGCGCAGCTCGACCGAGCCTTCGAGCTCGAGGTGCTGCACGATCATCGCGCCTCGATTGAGGTGATGCCACACGTCGCCGTGGTGGTGATGATCGGCGAAAACATGAAGGGCACGCCGGGGCTCGCCGGCCGCGCGTTTAGCGCTCTCGGGCGGCGAGGGATCAACATCATCGCTATCGCGCAAGGGTCTTCCGAAATTAGCATTTCGTTCGCGGTGAAATCTTCGGAAGTAAAGGACTCCGTTCAGGCGGTGCATGAGGAGTTCGCGCTCTGACACCTGACACCTGTGTTTATGTCTCTGGCCTACTTACAATGCATCGAGGAGGGCTGCGGCCGACGCCAGGATCCGCGGCGCGAATCGTATCAGTGCGCCGAATGCGGCGGGCTGCTCGAAGTGAAGTACGACTTTGACGCCTTCGACATCGAGGGGCTTCGCGAGGCTTGGCACCGTCGCCGGCTGAGCGGTGAGCCCGTCGATCGCAGCGGCGTCTGGCGTTTTCGCGAGCTAATCCCGTTCACTCCGGCGGGCGCCCGCATCATTTCGCTTTCCGAAGGTTCGACCCCTCTGATCGGAACGCGGAACTGCGGTTACTGGGCCGGTCCTGTGCACCTCACGGTCAAGCACCAGGGCAATAATCCCACCGGGTCGTTCAAGGACCTCGGCATGACGGCCTGCATCACGCGCGCGGCGGCGCGGGGCGCGAATCGAGTGGCCTGCGCCTCGACGGGGAACACGTCCGCTTCAATGGCCGCGTACGCGGCTCGCGCGGGCATCAAAGCCATTCTCTTTGTGCCCTATCGCCAGATTTCGGCGGCAAAGCTCGCGCAGGCTCTCGATTTCGGCGCGACGGTGGTCGAAGTGGGCGATAGCTTCGACCAGGCGTTCTCACTGCTGCGCGAAATCGCGCCGGAGCTCGGCCTCTATCTGGTGAATTCTGTGAACCCGTTTCGCATCGAGGGTCAGAAGACGATTGTGGCCGAGATGCTCGAGCAGCGCGCCTGGCGCCCGCCGGATTACATCGTGGTTCCGGGCGGAAATCTCGGCAACGCGTCGGCCATTGGGAAGGGCCTGCGCGAGCTCGTCGATCTCGGGTTCATCGAGAAGGTGCCGAAGCTGGTGGTGGTTCAGGCGGAAGGAGCTAATCCGTTCTTCCGCATGATGTCGAATGGCGCGGCGAGCCTCGCGCCCGTTGAGTCTCCGCAGACGCAGGCTACGGCCATCCGCATCGGGCGCCCCGCGAACTGGAAGAAGGCGCAGCGCGTGCTCGGGTGGACTAAGGGCTTCTGTGAGTCGGTGACGGACGAGGAAATCTTCGAGGCGAAGCGAGCGCTGGCGGAGGACGGCGTGGGATGCGAGCCGGCCTCTGCGGCCACGGTGGCCGGCGTGCGCAAGCTGTGCCGCGCGGGCAGAATCGAACGCCACGCGGACGTCGTCGCCGTGCTCACGGGCAATCAGCTTAAGGATACGGACTACATCATGCGGCGCGGGGATGGAGGCGAGGAGAGCCGTCAGCGGCTGCGCGCCGAACCGGACCTCGACTCATTGCGGCGCGCGCTCAATCCGATTCTCGCCGTACCCGCGTAGCGCGCGATTTTGCGTTTGATCCGATCATGGAAGAAACTCTGCGAAAGGAAGTGCGCACGCTCACCACGCGCCTCGGCGCGATGATCGAGGAGCAGTGCGGCGGGAAGGTGTTCGCGACGATCGAAACGCTCCGCCATCTGGCGAAGCAGGCTCGCCAGCATCCGGCGCCGGAGGTGCTCGAGGCGAGTGAGCAGGCCGTGAGCAACCTTTCACTCGACGAAGCCACCGACGTCGCGCACGCCTTCAGCCTCTTTTTTCACCTCGTCAATCTGTGCGAGGAGCGCGAGCGCATCCGGCGGCTCGCGGGCTATGATCGCCACGAAACCGGCGCGCCGATGTCGGTGCGGCGCGCGTTCGGGGACCTGCGGCGGAAAGGCGTTCGTGCCGGCCTCCTCAAGCAGCTTCTCGATTCAATGCAGATCGAGCCCGTCCTCACCGCTCACCCTACCGAGGCCAAGCGCCGGAGCGTTTTCAACCACGTGCTTCGCATTGGCCAGACTCTCGACGGCGTTTCGGCAACGGCGGGCGCCGCCGACGCGCTCGAGGCGAAGATTGATCCCTGGATTGAAGCGTTGTGGTTGACCGACGAAGTGCGCGAGCGGCCGGTCACGCTGGGGGTGGAGATCGAAAACACGCTGGTGTACTTCGAGCGGGGTATCTATGACCTGGCGGGGAATTTCTGGCGCGAGTTTCTCAGCGAGCTGCGCGCGGCCTATCCCAACGTCGCAGCGCCGCCGCCTTTTGTGCGGTTCGGCTCGTGGGTGGGCACTGACCGCGATGGCAATCCCAACGTGACGCGCGAGGCCAGCCTCGAAGCCGCCGAGCTGCACCGCCAGAGCATTTTGCGCTATTACGTCCGCACCTGCGAGCGGCTCCTGGGCGTGATCTCGTTTCCGTGCCGCGACCGCGTGCGGGCGCGGAAGATGAAGCGCGATCTCGAGCGGAACTTCCGCCGTTTCCCTGCCGCTCGTGCCTTCGAGCAAGCCGACCAGCCGCATGAATATTACCGGCGCAAGCTGCGCGTCATGGCGTGGCGGCTGGAGCGGACGCTCGAGCGCGGCGAGGGGCAGTACGATTCGCCGGAAGAACTCGCCCGCGATGCCGGGCTCCTCGAGAACCTTCTCACCGAACATCGCAGCCCTCGGGTCGCATCGCTCGGCCCTGCGGACCTCCGCGTCGCGGCGCAGGTGTTTGGATTCCACGGTGCCTGCCACGACTTCCGCCAGCACGCTTCGCTCACGCGCGCCGCGGCCGAAGAGCTGCTCGGCGCGGCCGGGCTAGCTGCCGAGCCCGCAGGCGAGCGGATCGCGTCCATCCGCCGCCTTCTCGCCGGAAAGGAGTCGCTTCCAGAGCCGGTCACGATCGCCGCCGGAAAGACGATCGGAGAATTCGCGGCGCTTCGGGAAATCCAGCAGCGCTACGGCGCGGCGGCGGCGCACCGCTACATCCTCAGCATGTCGAACCGCACGAGCGACGTCTGGGATATCTTACTCCTGGCCCGTAAAGCGGGACTTGTCGAGGGCGGATCGCGCCCGCGGTCGCAAATTGACGTGGTGCCTCTCTTTGAGACCTACGACGATCTCATCCGCTGCCCCGAAATTCTCGATCAACTCCTGGCCGATTCGTTTTATCGCCGCCTGCTCCACTCGCGGGGAGACTTTCAGGAGGTTATGCTCGGGTACTCGGATTCCGTGAAGGACAGCGGATACCTCGCAGCGAACTGGTCGCTTTTCCGCGCCCAGGAGGGCCTTGAAGCCGTCGCCCAGCGCCACGGTGTGAAATTGGGATTGTTCCACGGCAAGGGCGGCACGATCGATCGTGGCGGCGGAATGTCCTACCGCAGCGTGCAGGCGCAGCCCCACGCGGCGCCAGGAGGCCGGCTGCGCATCACCGAGCAGGGCGAAGTGATTTCGTTTAAGTACTCAAACCCGGTGATCGCGAACCGCAACCTCGAGCAGCTCGTCTCGTCTGTTCTCACCGCGAACCTCCTGCATCCCAAGCGCCGACCGGCGGCGCTCGCCGCGGCTTGGCGCGAATACGCGCAGGAACTGGCGGAGAGCAGCCGGGCCTTCTACCGGAACCTGGTCTACGAGACGCCCGAATTCCCGCAGTACTTCTTCCAGTCGACGCCGATCGATCTGATCGATCAACTGAGGCTCGGCTCCCGCCCCAGCCACCGTTTTCGCTCGCGCGAAATCGAGGATTTGCGCGCGATTCCCTGGGTGTTCGCTTGGACTCAGTCGCGCCACTTCCTCCCGTCGTGGTATGGCGCGGGCTTCGCCTTCGACGAGTTCATCCGCCGCCACGCGCCGCGCGGCCTCGATCTGCTGCGCAAGATGTACCGTGACTGGCCGTTCTTCTCGGTGCTCGTAGACAACGCCGAGGTTTCGCTCGCCAAGGCCGACCTCTACATCGCGGGGCGGTACGCCGAGCTGGTGCATCCGGCAAGTTTGCGGGAGCAAATCTTCTCGCGAATCCGCGAGGAGTACGAGCGTACGGTGCGGCGCACGCTGGAAATTCGTGAGGGACACCGCCTGCTCGAAAAGCAGCCGGTGCTTGAAGAATCGATCCGGTTGCGCAACCCTTACGTCGACCCGCTCAATTTTCTCCAGCTCCGTTACCTCGAACGCTGGCGGAAGGAAGGGCACGCTTCGCCCGAGCTGTTGCACCTGCTGCAGATTACCGTGGGGGGCATCGCGTTCGGAATGAAAAGCACGGGATGACGGAGGGGGAAGCAAAAAGGGCTGACCCGTAAGGTCAGCCCTTGGACAAGACAACAGGAGCGATCGGCGCCCGCCTAGCCGTGGTTCGACGCAACCTCCTGGCCCATCGCGCCCTTGGGGGTGCTGATGTAACCCTTCACGTCCTTCGGACCGACCTGGTAAACCACCATTTCATAAAAGCTGTGGATTGATCTCGGAGCGAAGAACACGGGCTGATCAATCGCCAAGTTCTTGCGTGCGACCTTCACGTCGTTGTAGAACATGTCGACGTTATAGGTGTGACCTCGCCGGCTCGTGTGCTTCAGGGTGAGCCCGACTCCGGCGACAGTCTTTCTCTGGTTGTGGCTCAGCGTGAACTCGAAATAGTCGCGCGATCCGAGCTTCTGCAGCGCCGCGATATCCTGATGATTGGTTGCGATCAGCGTACCCAGCTTGCTCCTCGCCATGCCGAGATCGGAGGCCAGTGTGGTCACGTTCTGCTTCGTCTGGGCTAAGTCGCTCTTGGTTGCGGTCGCGTCCTGGCTGAGATTGGCCACCTGCACTTGGTCGGCTTTCGTCGCCAAGGCAGCTTGCAATTGCCGCGCGTGCTGAGCCTCGTCTTTCTGAAGCTTGCGCGCGAGATATCCGGCGTAGTGCGCGTTGCGCATCGCTTTCTTCTCGTTTGCGCTCATCGAAGTGGCCGTGCTGTCGAGCTCCGCCCGAAGCTCGCCGAGCGATTGTGCCTCCTGGTTCTGCAGCTCTTGCAGCTTGGCGGACACGCTGGCGTTCAACTGCTGGTCGGCCTTCACCTGGCGGGATTGCATTTCCGCGCGCAATGAGGAGAAGCGCGCCAGAGAGTAAATTTCGCCGATGATGAGCAGCGCGAGAATCACGGCAACTGCAATAAACACGCCCCTGCGATTGGCAGGGCTATTTCGTTCCATAATGACGGGCCTTTCGGGTGGTTCATACGATTCCATAGTGCGCCTCCGTGGGTCCACTTCTGTTATTCAACTCTACGGGCTGAAGTGGCAACCTTCGGGGCAAGAAGAAGCACGACGCGTGCCAATTGGGAAGGGCCAGACAACTGGCTGGCAATGAAGAAGATTACCGGGAGGCGGAGAACCCCCGGTGAGCCGCCGCGCCGCAAATCTTACGTTGGTCGTCGGTAAAAATTGCTCCGGAATCGGGTGATTCCCGGATAGAAAGCAAGGCGAGCCTCAGGCTCGGCGGGAAAGATCCAGGGGCTTGCGGGGCGGAGCGCTGGCCGGCGCCGCGCGGGGCGGCTGCGGTTTGGGCCGCGCTTTTGCCCAGCCCTCCTTATTTACCTGGCGGGCACGCGCCACCGAGAGTGCTTCGGCGGGAACATCGTCGGTGATCGTAGATCCGGCGGCGACATACGCGCCGCGGCCGACGCGTAGCGGCGCCACCAGCATCGAGCCGCTTCCGATGAACGAGCCGCTTTCGATCACCGTGGGATTCTTTTTCTGGCCGTCGTAGTTGCAAGTCACGGTGCCGGCGCCAATATTGACGTCCTCGCCTACCGTCGCATCGCCAAGATAGGTCAGGTGCAGGGACTTCGTTCCGCGTCCGATGCGGGTTTTCTTGACTTCGACGAAATTCCCGATGCGCGCGCCGGGTTCGAGAACCGCGCCGTCACGCAGGTGCGCGAACGGTCCCACCGACGTTCGGGAGGCCAGCTCGCTTGCGGTGATTACGGTGAAGGGGCGGATGGTAACCCCATCGCCGGCGGCCGTGTCCGTGAGGACCGAGAACGGCTGGACATCGCACTCTTTGCCGAGAGACGTGCGGCCGAGCAGGTGCACGCCGGCGGCGATGCGCGTATCGCGCCCGACCTGGACCTGGTCGTCAATCACCACGGTCTTTGGATCGACAATCGTCACTCCCGAGGCCATCAGCTCTTCTGCCTTGCGCCGCCGCATGATTCTTTCAACGCGCGCCAGCTCGATCCGATCGTTCACACCCAGAACCTCGCGCGAGTTAGCCACCGCGAACACCGTGACTCTCAGCCGGCGGCGGTTGAAAATACGGACCAGGTCGGTCAGGAGAAACTCTCTCTGCGTATTCGTGTCGTTCAGCTCGTCGAGATGCTGAAGCAACTTCGCGCGGGAAAAGCAAAGGATGCCGGAGCTGACTTCATGGATCCGTTTCTGCGCCGGCGTCGCGTCTTTCTCTTCGATGATGGCGCGCAGACGGCCGCCGGGGGCGCGCAGGATGCGCCCATAGCCCTGCGGCTTCTCGAGCCGCACCGCCAGCACGGATGCGGCCGCTCCGGACGCCTGATGAAATTGAACCAGACCGCGGAGGGTCTCGGGAGCCAGCAGCGGAGCGTCGCCGACCAGAACCACGAGGGCGGGACTTGGGGACTTCTCGATTTCGCCGCGCGCCGCCTTCACCGCGTCGCCCGTGCCGCGCTGCTCGCGCTGCGGGATGAACGTGAGGCCGGGGCGGGCGAACGCCTCGCGAACGCGCTCGGCATCATGGCCCACCACCATGTAGAGCCGTTCCGGCCCGGAGCGGCTCGCCGCGTCAAGCAGGTAATCTCCGAGGCGCCGTCCCGCCAAGGGATGGAGCGCCTTGGCGCGCTCGCTCTTGAACCGCGTCGCCTTGCCCGCGGCGAGAATCAGCACCGAAAACCGCGGTGTACCATTCGAGACGTCCGCCATCTCCCAGCTCCTTCGGGTCCTTGCCCGGGCTCGCGCCACCTTACGTCAACAGCGCCTTGCGACAATAGGCGTAGCACTTCTTCATCTCGACACTAGTGTCGAGGCCCGGCTTCGGGCCGTACTCGTATTCGATATTTGCCGGGATCTTCCAGCGATGATCGCGCAGCAGCCGCAGCACCGGGCCGATCGGCGTGTCGCCCTCGCCGAAGGGAACGGCGGGACCATGGTTTCGCTTGCGATCCTTAATGTGCAGAGTGACGATCCGGCTGTGATGCTCTTTGAGGAACGCTACCGGATCGCCGTTCGCCGCGACGAAGTGCCCGATGTCCAGGTTGATCGCGAGATAACGGGACCTTCCGGCGAGAGCACGTTCGAATGTCTCAGCGGTCGAGAACTGGTCCGGGTTTTCGGTGTGATCGTGATTGTGAAATCCAACGACGATTTTGTACTTCTGCGCGAACGGATCGAGCCGGGGCGAGATGCTGACCGGCGACGACGACGTGATGTACTTCACGCCGAGCGCACGCGCCATCTGGAAGCCACGATCGATTTCTCCGTCCGTAAAATTCTTCTGGAAGCTAATGTTGTAGGCATACAGCAGGATGCCGGCTCGGTCAAACTGCCGCCGGATACCGGCGAAATGCCTCAGCGGGACGGTCATGCGCCAATGACGCAGTCGCTCGCGCGGCGCCTTCGGCTCTGCGTGGCCTTGCCATAACTCGGCTTCACCCAGCCCCAGGGCGCCGTAACCTTGAATCGCCTGCACCAGCGGACGATCCCGGAATGAATAGCTCTGCGCCCCGATCTGAACCCCACGCACGACGGAATTGATCCGCGGGGCGCCCCAGAGCCTCTCGCCGCCGAACAACAGCGCAGCGGTTCCCCCGAGCGCCAGCTTGCCCGCTTCCCTGCGACCAATCAGGTCCATTCCACCTCCTCGGCGTCACTCAGCACGGTCCCTTAGCGCCTTGGGGCAACGACCAAGCATTGCCAGTATACAGCAGCGGCCCGCGCGACGCCCGTTCGGGGATAACGGTTCCGGTTCGACCGGTTCGGGTTGAGGAGCACGCCGGCGCCGGCGCCGCGAAGTTTCTCGCGCAGCGCGGCCAAACCTCCGGCGAAACCGATATAATGTTCGGTTCGCACGGAGAGAAGGCGGGGAAGCTGCTCATCGTGACGTACACGGAGGACTCGCATGGGGAAGAAACTTAGCCTGACGATGGCGATCACACTGTTTGCTTTTGCGGTGCCGGTTGGGTGCCAGCTCGTGCCCCAGTTCAATCCCTCGGCAGCGTCCTGCTGCAGAGATCGCCTGGCGCAAGCCGTCGCCGTACGCATGGACGATTGGGATCAGCTCGCGCGTTATCACGCCGATGACGAGCGCCTCAAGGCCGCGCCCGTTCCCGCCGGCCGGGTGGTCTTCATGGGCGATTCAATCACCGACTTCTGGAAACTTTCGCAGTATTTCCCCGGCAAGCCGTACGTCAACCGCGGAATCAGCGGCCAAATTACTTCCCAGATGCTCGTCCGCATGTTTCCCGACGTGATTGACCTCCACCCGGCAGCCGTGATCGTGCTCGCGGGCACGAACGATGTTGCCGGCAATTTTGGCCCGGAAACCGCAGTCATGGTGGAAGAGAATCTCCAGGCCATGACCCAGCTCGCCAAACAGCACGGCATCAAAGTGATCCTCTGCTCGCTGACGCCAGTGAGCGACTACACATCGCATCCGCAAACCGGCAGCCGGCCACCCTCGGATATTCTCGAGCTCAACCGGTGGATTCGCGTTTATGCCGCGAAATCGGGCGCCGGCTTCGCCGACTATTACGCGGCTACTGTCGATCGCAAGGGAATGTTCCGCGAGGGATATTCGAACGACGGCCTTCACCCCAACGCGAAAGGCTACACGCTGCTCGCGCCCGTCGCCGAAGCGGCCATTGAGACGGCGCTTGGAGGGAAATAAACGCGGAGGTTTCGCCGTATCGGGGCCGCTGCAATTCCGGCGCCTCTTCCTACGTCAGGGCACGCTCCGGCCGCCGCTACGGCACTACCCTTTGATCCTCTTTGAAGCCGGATCCCAAACGGCGATTGTTCGGTTGAAGTAGGAATGATTGGCCATCAGGCATGCGATCGACGTCCAATTGCCAAATTCTTCGTCCTCCAAAGGACGCTGGCGGGTGCGTACCGCGTTCAGGAAACTGGTCATGTGCTCCTGGTCCTCATCATAGCCGTCCGGCGCGCGAAAGCTGACTGCATCCTTCGTGATCTTGAAGTCCCCGGGTGGAGTGGCGGGATGCTGCCGATGCCAGGTCGCCAGGTATTCATTTCTCAATTCTGCGGGCCAGCCCTCGGTCGAGTAAGTCTCTGGGCGCGGCGTGTTGTCCTGCGGAGTGAACGTGACATGCCGGTCGCCGATTTCAAGCGTGCCCTGCGTTCCGAAAACTCGAGTGATCGTCTGGGCGGAATCGTTGCATTGATTGCAGCGAATCATCACGCGGAAACCAGGGAATTCGTAGAAGGTCTCGATTAGATCCGGGGCATCGCGGCCGGAATATTTCCACCTGTAGAGCCCGCCCGTGGAAAGCGCGCGCTGCGGCGGCTCCTTCAGACCGGTAATCGTGTAAATGCCCGTGAGGAGGTGGACGAAGAGATCGCCGGGCAGCCCTTCCCCGTAGTCGCGGAATGCCCGCCAACGGAAGAAGCGCCCGGCATCGAACGGCCGCTTCGGTGCATCGCCCAAGAAGGTGTCCCAATCGATATTCTGCTCACCCGCGCCAGGCGGAATCGGATAATCCCACGCGCCGCTCGGTCCATTGCGGTCCATCCAACCTTCAATTACGGTGACGGTGCCAAGAGCGCCGGAGCGAAAGATCTCACCCGCTTTGCGGCATAGAATCGAGCTCGCTTCCTGGCTGCCAACCTGAATGATCCGGTTGTGCTGCCGCGCGGCGTTGATGACCCTGAAACCCTCCTCCACATGGTGGATCATCGGCTTCTCGCAATACACGTCTTTCCCGGCAGCGCACGCGTCCTCGACGATCTTCGCGTGCCAGTGGTCGGGCGTGGTCACAATGACGAAATCCACGTCTGACCGGTTGAGAACGTCCTGATACCTTTTGGTTCTGTCGAGCTTCTTCCCGGCGCGCTCCTCAGCGGCAATGAATCGTTCGTCATAAAGATCGCAGACCGCGACCATATCGGCGCCGCACGAGATCGCGGTGGCGAGATCCTCGCAGCCGCGAACCCCAGTTCCAATTGAAGCGAATCGCAGGCCTTTCCCCGCGCCAGAGCCAGCAGGGCCGGGCGAAGCAAAGGCGGAGTCGAGCCGGATCACGCGAGTGGCGGCTCCGAGAGCGGCCGCGCCCGCTCCGCGCTGAATAAAATTACGACGACTGAAGCGGCTCTTCGGCATGTTCTTCAGACCTCCTCGGATCTGCTAAAGGCGGTGCGAGACGCCTTGGGCGAAGGTCGCGGGCGTCCGAAATTCACCTGGGCCAAGGTTGGATCGCATGCTCGATCACCCATCATTTGCCGCCTTTTCCATGAATCAGCGCGACGGTCTTGGTGGCCGAACGCTCCTTAATTCACCTGAATGGATCGCATATTCAATCACCCGCCATTTGCCGTCTTTTCCTTGGATCAGCGCCACCGTTTCTGTTGCCCGAGGCTGCTTTCGATAAGCGGTAGAGTACTGCACAAATTCATACTTCCCCGGCGGCGAATTGGGCGGGTTGTCCGCCTCGTGGACAATCCTGAAGACGCGCGACTCCTCTTTGCCGAGCGGCGCGCGAGCGCGGGTGAGCATCGCCTCCCAGCGCGCCTTGCTGATTTTGGCTTTGAACTCGGGTGACGCCGCATCCCAGCTTTGCGCGTAACGGCCCGAGTCCACTAGCCCCAGCCACGATTGCGCTGACTGCCGCACTTGCGCCTGGGACGATCGCTGCCCGAAACCTGGGCTACTGATCGCGAGGACAATCAAGAGAGCGCACGCTGCAAGCGCGAGACGTTTTTTCATCGAATCCCTCCTTCAGGCGGCGAGCAGCCGCGCTAGCGCTGGATGCGCGCCGAGCCGCCTTGGGCAAACGCGCGCACCTGATCGAGCGTCACCATAGTGGTGTCGCCCGGCGTCGTGGTGAGGAGCGCCCCGTGAGCCCAGCCCAGCTTTACCGCTTCCTCCGGCTCAACACCCGTGAGCAAGCCGAAGAAAAGCCCGGCAGCAAACCCATCGCCGCCGCCCACGCGGTCGTAAACGTCGAGATCGCAGGTGGGAGCGACGCAGACTTTCCCGTCGATCCAGGCTACCGCGCCCCACCGGTGGCGGTTGGCCGAGTGAACTTCTCGCAGCGTCGTAGCCACCACCTTGATACCAGGGAACTTGGCTTTGACACTGTCAATCATCGCCACAAACGCGCTCGGATCGAGTTTTGATTTTCCCGAAACCGCCGGACCCTTCACGCCGAGTCCCTTCTGCAGATCTTCTTCGTTCCCCACCAGCACGTCTACGTTCTTCGCGATGCGCTGAAGCACCGACGGAGCGCGGTCCTGGTCGCCGGAAACGCTCCAGAGCTTCTGGCGGTAATTGAGATCAAACGAGACCACGGCTCCCGCCGCCTTTGCGGCCTGCATCGCTTCGATGGTCAACTCCGAGGCGGTGTCTGAGAGCGCCGCGAAGATCCCGCCACTATGAAACCAGCGCACGCCGCCCGCGAAGATCGAGTTCCAATCGAAGTCCCCGGGCTTGAGCAAAGCCGCCGCCTCATTGGAGCGGTTGTAGAAGACCACCGGCGCGCGAACGCCCTCGCCGCGATCGCTGTAGACCGTCGCCATGTTCGGCCCTGTCACGCCGTTGTGCTCGAACTGTTTGTAGAAGGGCGTCACGCCCATCGCGCGTACCCGCTCGGCGATCAAATCTCCAATGGGATACTCGACCATCGCCGTGGCGATGCCGGTCCTCAAGCCAAAACAGTCCGAGAGGTTCGCGACCACATTGAACTCCCCGCCGCTCACGTGGATCAAGCACTGGGTCGCTTTGCGGAAGGGAACCACGCCGGGATCGAGCCGGTGAACGACGCCTCCCAGAGAGACCGCGTCCAAGCCGCCCGGTGGAGGAATCTTCAGACCATGATTCATCTTCGGCTCCAGAATTGATCTCGGCGAACTCTTGTTTTTAGCACATTTTTCGTGTGAGGGCGATGCTTTCGAAATGAGGAATTTCTGCCTGAGCGGGAGGGAACACTCAACTCGGTGGGGACGGATCGCAGCCCCATCGGAGAGCCGGATCAGATAAACATCTCTTCGTCCCGGGGCCCTTCGCGCACGGTCGAGGTCCGGCGCCTGGAAAAGAAGGAGTCAAATCCAGCCTGAAGGCCCTTGGCCACCGCAGCGATCTCCTGCACCGGGCTGATAACGGCACGATGGGCGGTGGCAACCGCGGTCTCAACCTGCGTCACTACGTTCGTAACCAGGAGGTCAATCCGCGCGGTCTGCGCGCGCGTCCGTTCCACAATCTCCCCAACGGCGGAATCGACCGACACCGCACGGTCGCGCACCAGGCGGCTAACCTCGGCTAGGCTAGCCGCCGTGGAATTGATGGGATCCCGCAAGCGAAGGACCGCATCCGCGATCTGCTTCGTAGTGAGGATGATTGCTTCGCCGTCGATTTTGAGCTTGCTCGTCTCCGCGCTCGCGCGCTTGTAAATCCGCCAAGCCACCACGCAGAAACCGAGCACCAGGATGGTGTCGATCAGGATCGCCACCGCGGCGATCGCCACAAATACGGTCATCACTGTTAACATTTTCCGCCACCGCATAAGCTCGCTAGCCGTTCACGGCTAGTGGGGCTTTGACCTTTCCTCTTGATAAGCCTGCTTTCCCGCCTCGAGCGCCGCCGAAAGCTGCTCCTTCTGCTGCGTCACCAGATCCTTGGCTTTGTTCACCATCTGTTCGGCTTGCCCTCGCATCTCGCGGCTCCGCGACGTCACGTACTCGCGGCTTTCATTCGCCTTGGCGCTGATAACGTCGCGGGTCTGCTCGCCCTTACCCGGAGCAAAGAATAAGGCCAGGACCGCCCCAAAGCCGAACCCGGCCAGAAAATACGCAAACCTCGATCCGCCTTCGCTTCCGTTTGCAGTCATGGTTCACCTCTTGTTGGCGTTACCCGCAGGCGCGATCGACTCATACCCGACGCGACTCGCGCATGCTGCGAAACTTCGGTTACGTTTCAAAGGGGCGCGAAAATCCGGCGCGATCGGCGAGGTCGTTCGCCCTACCCTTGAGATCCTCAGCCCGTCGCTGCCCTTCCGCCTTCAGATCCTCCGTCCGGCGACGGAACGCTTCGCGCTGCTCATTGACGTATGTTTTTCCCTGCTCGACCTTATCATTGATCAACTTCCGGGTATCTTCCCCGCTCTGAGGGGCCAGCAAAATGGCGACCAACGCCCCCATACTCATTCCGGCGAAGAAAAACACTGCACAGGATGATGCTGATTTTCCAGCCATTCCAGTAGACCTTCAACTTTCTCCCCAAGCCTCATTCTAACACTTCTTAGATCGCGTGAGCCGGAAATTAGGTACCATACAAATGAAGGCAGTATTAATAAACCGTCCGGCCCGCCTTATTCTGGCGGAGGGTTCGAGGTTACGTAGTCGTGAATCAGCTTGGCTTGGGGCAGCTTCACGACTTGGCCCAACTCTTCGACGGAAACCTTGCGGAGCGCGCCGAGACTGCCGAACTCGGCAAGGAGTTTGCGCACGGACTTTTCACCCACGCCCGGGATCGCGCAGAGCTCGCTCGTGAGAGTTCGGCTCGATCGCCGCTGGCGATGAAAGCTCACGGCGAACCGGTGGGCTTCGTCGCGGATCTGCTGGATGAGGTGGAGAGCCGGGGAGTGGGGATCGAGCGCGACCGGCTCATCCTCCCTGCCGAGGACGTAAAGGATTTCTTCCCGCTTGGCGATGCTGGCGACCGGCTGGTTAATCACTCCAAGCGCTTCGAGCGCTTCCGCCGCGGCGTGGAGCTGTCCGATGCCTCCGTCGATCAGGATCAGGTCCGGGAATGGGTTTTTCTCGCCGATCACGCGCCGATAGCGGCGGCCGACCACTTCGCGCATAGATGCGAAGTCGTCGTTTTGCGGCACGCTCTGGATGATGAACCGGCGGTAGCCGGACTTCTTCATGCCCTCCTTCTCCCAGACCACCATCGATGCAACGATGTCGGTTCCCTGGATGTGGGAGACGTCGAAGCACTCAATTCGCTCGGGCGGTTTGGCAAGGTCGAGCGCGCCGGCAAGCGTACGGAGCATTTCGCACGCTTGCGGCTTGAGGACGCGGAAGCGGCGGTCGAAGGAATTGTGCGCGTTGCGGGCCACGAGCTCCAGCATGGAGCGCTTCGGCCCGGCTTGCGGGGTGAAGATGCGCACGGGACTGCCGCGCGTTTCCGAGAGAAGCTCCTCGAGCATTTCGCGATCTTCAAAGCCGAGCGGAACGTGGATCTCGCCGGGAAGGTACTCGTTTCCGAGGTACACCTGCTTGAGCAGAGCCGAAAAGAACTCGGGCGGCGAGAATATTTCGGCGTCGTCCCAGAAAAACTCCCTGCGGTCTACCACGCGCCCGCCGCGCAAATGGAAGAGATTCACCGCCACCTGGGGCCCTTCCTGATGGAAGCCCAGGATGTCGACGTCATCGCCGCGCGAGGCGGCCATCTTCTGCCGCTCGCGCACCTGCTCGATCACCTCGATTTGGTCGCGCAACCGCGCCGCATCTTCGTAGAGCTGGTTTTCGGAGGCCGCCGCCATGCGCTCGTGCAGGTCGCGCGAGAGCTCGCTCACCCTTCCTTCGAGCAGCATCCGAACCTGCCGCACGTGCGTGGTGTAAATTTCATCGGAAGTAAGGCCCGCGGCGCAAGGGCCGAGGCAGCGCTTGATGTAGTACTGAAGGCAGGGGCGGGGATGAACGACATCGAGATCCACGCGGCAGGACGGAATCTTGAAGCAGCGGTGGATCAAGTCGACGATCCGGTACGCGAGGCTCGCCGGGAAATACGGCCCGAAGTACACCGAGCCGTCGCGCTTAAGGCGGCGGGTAACGTAAACGCGCGGATGGGTTTCATAAGCCGTCAGCTTGATGTACGGGTAAGTCTTGTCGTCGCGAAGCAGGATGTTGTAGCGCGGTTTGAACTGCTTAATGAGGTTGTTCTCGAGCGCCATCGCCTCCTTCTCGTTATCCACGAGAATCCATTCGAGGTCGCGCGCCGTTTCGAGCATCTGCTCGCGCTTGGCGTCAGACGGGCGCGCCTCCTGAAAATATTGCCGGACGCGCTGCCTCAACACCTTCGCCTTGCCTACGTAAATCGGCCGAGCGCCGCCGTCTTTGAAGATGTAGACGCCGGGCTGAGCCGGAAGCGATTCGAGCTTTTTGACGAGCGTTGGCTCCATCAGGCGATGCCCTCAGTAGATTTGATTATCGGCCCGCCGCAAGCGTTCGCGCCACTGCGCGCCCGTTACAACGCCTACGTTGAACTTGCGCGGTAGAACGCCGCGCGGCTACGGTTTTATGACGGACGGTAGGGGCGATGCGCGGCGTCGCCCGGACGTGACCCGCGTGCCCCGCGCGTCCTCGCTGCGCGCTGCGCGGGTGTGGGATAGAATAGGTCCGGGCGCGGGCCGATTTCAGGGGAAGCTCGAACCGTTCACGGCAGTATTTTTCCATTACCGCGATGCCTGGAAAAGTCTATCTTATTGGCGCGGGGCCCGGCGATCCTGGCTTGCTCACGCTGAAGGGCAAGACCCTGATCGAGCGGGCCGATTGCGTGGTATATGACTTCCTGGTGAGCGAAACGCTGCTTTCTTACTCGCCGCCCGGCTGCGAGCGAGTGTTCGCGGGCAAGCGGGCCGGGCGCCACGCGATGACGCAAGACACGATCAACGCTCTGCTGATCGCGCGCGCCCGCGAGGGCCGCATCGTGGTGCGGTTGAAGGGCGGCGATCCTTTCGTTTTCGGGCGCGGCGGCGAAGAAGCCGAGGCGCTCGCAGGCGCCGGCGTGCCGTTCGAAGTTGTTCCGGGCGTTTCCGCCGGAAACGCGGTCCCCGCCTACGCCGGCATTCCGCTGACGCATCGCGGCGTCTCCTCAAACGTCGCGTTTCTCACCGGACACGATGACATCTCGGGCGCGGACGCGGCCTCGCGATCGCGGTCCTCCGGTACGCTGGTGTTTTTCATGGGCGCGCGCAAGATCGAAGAGATCGCGGAATCGCTCGTGCGGGAGGGGCGCGACCCCTCCACTCCGGCGGCCGTGATCCGCTGGGGCACGACGCCGGATCAGGAGGTGATCACGGGGCCGCTCGGTGAAATCGGGCGCAAGGCGGTCGACGTTTACCCGCCTGCGCTGGCGGTGATCGGCGAAGTAGTGAAGCTGCGCGAGCGCCTGGCGTGGTTCGAAAGCTTGCCGCTCTTTGGGAAGCGTATCGTGGTCACGCGCCCCGCAGCGCAGGCCGGAACGATGCGCGACCTGCTGCTGGAATCGGGAGCTCAGCCGGTCGGGATTCCGTCCATCGAACTCCGCGAGCCCGGCTCCTGGGTGGCGCTGGACGCCGCCATCCGAACCCTAGACAGCTTCGATTTCCTGCTAGTGACGTCGGCGAACGGCGTGCGGCATTTTTTTGCCCGCCTCCACGCCTGCGGATACGACTCGCGCCGCGTCAGCGATCTCGAGATCGGCGCCATCGGCCCCGCCACCGCCGCCGAGTTGGCACGGCACGGCATCCGGGCCGACTTTGTCCCGCGCGAGTACCGCGGCGAGGGCCTGCTCGAGTCGCTCGCGGGGCGCGAGGTGAGCGGAAAAAGTTTTCTGATCCCGCGCGCCCGCGTGGCGCGCGATCTGGTCCCGCAGGAGCTGCGGAAGCGCGGCGCGCGGGTGGAAGTGGTGGAGGCTTACTTCGCCGCAGCCCCGAATTACCGGCCGGACGAGCTCGAGGCGCTGCTCACTCCGCCGCCGCACGTGATCACCTTTACTAGCTCCTCCACGGCCACGAATTTCTTTGCGCTGCCCTTTCCTGAGGTGGTGCGCAGCGCGCTTCAGAGGGCGCTCATCGCTTCGATTGGCCCCGCGACGTCGTCCACCCTCGAAGCTCTCGGCAGGAAGGTGGAAATCGAAGCGGAGGAGTCAACCGTCTGCGGATTGGTGAAGGCAATGGAGAAGTACTTTACGCGCCGTTAGTTCTTCTACTCAACCCGCGCCGTGCGTGCGGGCGTCCAGTTGTTGGTTTGATCCATGCCGGGCCCGCGACGGTGATGCTGTCCTATGGCTATTGGCTGCGCACGTTCGGCGGCAACCGGGCAGCCATCGGGAAAACCATCACGGTGGATGGAAAGGCCACGGTGATCATCGGCGTTTTGCCGCCAAGTACCTGAACCGGCTCGAAGCTGGGTTGCCGGCGCTCGGGTGCACCGGCATCGCTCCGGCGGCCCAGAGAAAGATGAGATGTTCGAGACTGATGAGACTATTGAGACGCCGTTAGAAGTGTGGCGGAATGCCTCACTCTGTTGATTGTAAAGCGTCAATAGGCTTCGTTCCGTCATTTTTTTCAGGCGCACGCATTTGCCCAACCACCGCTCTAACCATTCTCACATCTCTCGGCGGGGCTTGCGCCGCCAGCCGCCAATTCCAGCGTATCTCAGGCGGACGAGATGCTTGAGACGCACGATATAAATAGGGAAGGTATTTTTCGCGGACCAGCCGGGCGCGCCGGGCAACGTTATCGCTCGCGTTCGTCGGCTGCATCAGCCCTGAAAGTGAATCATTGCCCTCGTGGCGACGACATAAACCGCGATGTCGTTGACCCCCGCGGCAATGATGCCGCACAGACCACCGGCAGAATGATCGCCGCCAAGTTCGAGCACGACAGCGCCCGGCCTGTGAATGGCTGCTACGCAAGTCGCAGACTTTCAATGATATGAAACTTTACGCTTGGATTGGGATTAGTTATCGTGCTCGGAAGGGCGATCTTCTTCGCCGGTGTCAGACAAAGCGGCTGCCTGGCTGCTGTAGCGGATGAGGAAATCTTCAATCACCTTGCGCTCGGCAGGCGGGACATCGTAGAGACCGTAGACAATCCCATTGAGTTCGTCTTCGCCGGAAGAGATCTGGGCGGAGAGACCGTGAGATTCCTCACGCGCGTCCGTCTGGGACGGGAGACTATCGCACGGTGAACGCAGCTCTCAGCGGAACATTTTCCGACGAGTCGCCCGCGTACACCATGAATTTTCCTGGATCCACTTTCCAGCCCTTCGTCCCGGTGTCCCAGTAGGCGAGCGAGCGGCGGTTCAGGTTGAACGTGACCTCGCGGGCTTCGCCGGGGTTGAGGAAGACGCGCTCGAACCCTTTCAGCTCCCTCACGGGCCGCGGCGCTTTGGCCGACGGATCGCCAATGTAGAGCTCGGCCACTTCCGCGCCCGCGCGCTCGCCCGTATTCTTGACGGTGAAGCTGACTGAAAGCGGCCCATGAGCGCTCGCCTCCGCGGGCGTCACCCGCAGACCACTGAAGGAAAACGTGGTGTAGGAAAGCCCGAATCCGAAGGGGAACAGCGGCTTGACGCTCGCCTGATCGAAGTACCGGTAGCCGATGAAAATGCCTTCGCGGTAATCCACGTCGTGGCTTCCGGGCTCTTCGTAATAGTTTTTGTACGCCGGGTCGTCTTCGATTCGCCGCTCCCAACTGATCGGCAACTTGCCCGAGGGATTGACTTTCCCGAAAAGGACTGCCGCCAGCGCGCGTCCGGCTTCAGAGCCGCCATACCAGGATTGAATCAGCGCCGGCGCCTTTCCGATCCATTGACTTGTTGCGACGCTGCCGCCTGAGGTGATCACGACGATGGTGCGCGGGTTTGCCGCCACCACGGCTTTGATCAGCTCGGCCTGGCCCATGGGAAGCTGATAGGTGCGGTCGTGCCCCTCGCCCTCGCTTCGCTCGTTGAAACCGACGGAGACAACTGCGACGTCGGCCATCGCGGCGACTTTCGTCACATTCGGATCAAGGAGCTGATCCTCCGGAACGACGCCAAGGCCGGCGCGGATTCTGCCGGTTTGCGGGAGATAATCAAACCGAACCGACGCCGCCGTGCGGGCCGGTAAATTCACGCTCGCCGATTGCGGCGACTGGCCCTCGCGCGGCGTGCTTTGGAGCACGGGCTGGCCGTTCACGTAGAGCTTGTACTGATCGCCTCCGACGGCCGTGGCGATGAAGCGCTGGGGGCCGGAAGTTTTCGGAATGTAATAGCCGGAATAGCGGTAGGCGTTGCGCACGCGCGAGCGCGGCGCGAACATATTTCCGCCGAAGGAGCTGACGTGCATTACGGTGCGCGTACGGGTCGGCTCACCCTCAAAGCTCGCGCCCGCGAATTCCTCTTGTTTCAGGCCCGGGTGCGTGCCCTGGGCGTCGGTGGCGAAGGAGCTGCCGCCAAACCCTCCCGCGCCAAAGATGGCAGTGAGGTCCTGAACGCCGCTGTTCCAGTAGACTTTGGCGCCGCTGCCGAGCGCGTCCGACAGCCCGGTGAGGAAGCTCACCGGAGCGAACGGCGTGACGTGGGCGCTCCCCCCGGCGGAAGCTTCGCCCGGGTAAGCGTCCGGCCCGATCATGGCGATGGAGCGGATGCGGTGTCCGTCGAGCGGCAACAGGTGGCCCTGGTTCTTGAGAAGCACCATGCCCTCCTCCGCCGACTCAAGAGCCACCTGATTCGACTTCTCGTTGTAGAGCGGAACGCTGAGCTCCAGTTGATCGTTGTTGCAGAATCCGAACCTCAGGGCGATCCGCAAGATACGCCGGACTTTTTGGTCAATGGTAGCCGTGGAAACCTGGCCCGATTGAATAGCAGGCAGCAGAGTCCGCTGGTTCATAAAGCGCGGCGAAGGCATCTCGAGATCGAGCCCGTTGTTTGCCGCCGCGATGCCGTCGTAAGTGGCGCCCCAATCCGACATCACAATGCCCCGGAATCCCCAGTCTTTGCGCAGCACTTCCTTGTTCAGGAAAGCGCTCTGCGTCGCATGAACGCCGTTGATCAGGTTATACGAATCCATGATCGCGCCCACGTGCGCTTCTTTCACTGCCGCCTCAAACGTGGGCAGATAGATTTCGCGCATGGTGCGCTCGTCGGCCACCGAGTTTTCGTTGTGACGGTCGTATTCGGAGTTGTTCAACGCATAATGCTTGATCGTCGCGACCACGTGCTGGCTTTGCACGCCTTCGATGTAGTTGACGGCGATGCGGGAGGCCAGATACGGGTCTTCGCCAAAATACTCGAAGTTGCGGCCGTTCAGCGGCAACCGGTAGATGTCGACGCCCGGTCCGAGCAGGAAGTTGACGCCGCGGGCGCGCGCGTCACGCCCGAGCGAAACGCCCACGCGCAGCGCGAGCGCTGTGTCCCACGACGCCGCGAGTCCGATTCCCGCCGCGTACGCCGTGTCCGGCCCCCAGGTGCGAACGCCTACCGGGCCGTCGGACATCTTCAGCTGGGGCAGCCCGATCGACGCCATCGCGTGCGTGAACATGCTGTCTTCGCCGCCCAGAAGCTCGATCTTTTGCTGGAGCGTCAGCTTCGCCAGCATCGCGTCCGCCTTCTGATCGATCTCAGACTCCGAACCTTGCTGCGCTGTGCCAACAGCCGAGAAAGCGCCCAGCAGAAAAATCGCGGCGACCAGGCAAGCGATTGCCGAACTGACCGAATAAGATTCCTCCGTCCTCATAATCCCTCCTTAACGACGGCTAAAGTATATTACAAAAGGAGCGGCGTGCAAGGGCTTGCCTCGTGTCATTTGACAGGCCCGCGCACTCTGCACTAGAGTCGGACTGCGGCCGCCGGGCGCACAGCCGCGGCGTCACTCCGACTTAATGATCAAGAACGTTCAAGCCTGGCAAAAGTGGGAAGACGAGTTCACGGGTCGCGAGCCGCCCGACTTCCAGCAGAACCTGAAGCTGCTCGAGGCCATGTACGAATACGCCTGCCGTATGGGGAGATTTCCGCGGGCTGATCCGTTGGAAGGCTTGGAGTCACGAATCCGGCTCGCGCGGGCGTTCAATGCTCGAACCCCTCCTGGATCAGATCAGCCGTGAGCTTGACCGGCGCGATATTCCCTACCTGGCGGGCGTTGATTGAGGAGGAACGATGCCGAAGCTGACGAGGCGGGACTTTATGAAGAGCGGCGTTGCCGCTTCGGCGGGCGCGTCTTCCATCGTGGCAGGCACGGAACGGATGCTCGCGACCCAGAGTTCTCAGCCCGCCGCGCCGGGTGCCGCATCGAGCGCGGCCGGCGCCGGTCGCGAGCGGCTCCTGCTCGATTTCGGCTGGCGCTTTCATCTCGGCCACGCGAATGATCCCGAAAAGGACTTCGGCTACGGGCACGGGCGGGCATATCAGAAGACGGGCGCATTCTTCATGCCCTCCCGCCCGGATTTCGACGACAGCGCCTGGACCGCAATCGATCTTCCGCACGACTGGGCCGTGGAGCTACCCTTCGTCAGCGATCACGAGGTTAATTCAAACGGCGCGAAACCGCTGGGGCGCGGCTATCCCGAGACCAGCATCGGCTGGTACCGGCGGGTGTTTACAATTCCGGCGGGTGATGTCGGCCGGCGGCTGAGCCTGGAATTTGACGGGGTGTTTCGCGATTCCATGTCGGCGCTGAACGGAAACTTTCTCGGCCGAAACATGAGCGGCTACGCCCCGTTTCGCTACGACATCACGGACCACGCCAATTACGGCGGCGCAAACGTGCTGGTGGTGCGCGCCGACGCCACCGAACACGAAGGCTGGTTCTACGAGGGCGCCGGAATTTACCGGCACGTCTGGCTGGTGAAAACTAACCCGGTGCACGTGGCGCAGTGGGGAACGTTTGTGACCTCGTCGGTGCAAACGAGCGCAGCAACCCTCAAGATCTCGACCGAGGTGGATAACGACGCGGATCAGGCGGCTACGTGCGAGGTCGTCTCCACCGTTCTCGACGACGCTGGAAATACTGTGGCCACGGATCGGTCGTCAGCGGCGGCGATACGCCCCTGGCGCAGGCGCGACGTGACGCAGCAGGTGACGGTGACCGGTCCGAGGCTCTGGTCGGACGACGACCCGCACACGTATCGACTCGTCACGGCGATCAACGTGAATGGCGAGGCGGTGGATCGCTACGAAACGCCGTTCGGAATCCGCACTGTCGAGTTTGACGCAGACAAGGGATTTCTTCTGAATGGCCGGCCCCTGAAGATCAAGGGAACGTGCAACCATCAGGACCATGCCGGCGTCGGCAGCGCCCTGCCGGACGCCTTGCAGGCGTATCGAATCGGCAAACTGAGAGCGATGGGATCGAACGGCTACCGCACGTCGCACAATCCGCCCACGCCTGAACTCCTCGACGCGTGCGACCGGCTCGGGATGATGGTGCTCGACGAGACGCGCATGTTCTCGTCGGACCCGGAAGGTCTGAGCCAGCTCAGCCGCCTGATCCGGCGCGACCGAAACCATCCGTGCGTCGTCTTCTGGTCGACCGGCAACGAAGAACCCGAGCAAGGTTCGGAGCGCGGCGCGCGCATCTGCGCAACGATGAAACGGCTGGCGCGCAGGCTCGATCCCACGCGCCCAATTACCCAGGCGATGAATAACGGCTGGGGGCAGGGCATCTCCGCCGTGGTCGATGTTCAGGGCTTCAACTATCATCACGCGGAGCAGATGGACGACTTTCACCATAAGTTTCCGAAAAAGCCCTGCACCGGCACCGAGGTGGGGAGCACGGTGTCGACACGCGGCATCTATGCCAACGATAAGGCGAAGGGCTACGTAAGCGCCTACGACGTCAACCATCCCTTTTGGGCAACCACCGCCGAGTACTGGTGGCAGACCTACGACGCGCGACCGTATCTCTCGGGCGGCTTCGTCTGGACCGGGTTCGACTATCGCGGCGAGCCCACGCCCTACGGCTGGCCCTGCATCAGCTCTCACTTCGGGATCATGGATACGTGCGGCTTCCCGAAGGACAACTATTACTACTATCAGGCGTGGTGGAGCGGCAAGCCGGTGCTGCACCTGTTTCCCCACTGGAACTGGGCGGGCAAGGAGGGTGAGGAAATCGAAGTCTGGTGCCACAGCAACCTCGACAAGGTGCAGCTCTTTCTCAATGGCGAGAACCTCTCCGTCGAAGACGTCCCCCGGGACTCGCACGTGGCCTGGCACGTCATCTACGCCCCCGGCACGCTCGAGGCGAGGGGCTATCGCGGCGGCAAGCTGGTTCTCACCGCCAAGAGGGAAACCACCGGACCGGCGGCAAAGATCGTGCTGCGGCCCGATCGCCTCGAGATTGCGTCCGATGGCGAAGATGTTTCCGTGGTTGAAGCGCACGTGATCGATTCTGAAGGCCGCCTGGTTCCCATCGCCGACAACGAGATCGCATTCGAAGTTTCCGGCAGCGGGAAGATCATCGGAGTGGGGAACGGCGATCCGAGCAGCCACGAGCCCGATAAGGCGAGCCAGCGGCGGGCATTCAACGGGTTGTGCGTGGCAATGGTGCAGTCCTCGAAACAGGCCGGCGACATCGCAGTGAAGGCGACTTCCGCCGGCCTTGAAGCCGGCACGGCGACGATCCGCTGCACGCCCGCGACGCCTCGGCCGGCCGTGGCATAATCAGAACGGAATCTTCCATGAGCGAGCCTGGTAAGGACGGGAAAGCGTCGAAGTCGGAGCCCCGAATAACGCGCGGCGAAGGCTTGGCGGCTTTTGAGGAGAAGATTCGCAGGGCAATCGCCTACCGCGCCTACGCGCTCTTCGAATCGCGAGGCCGCGACTCCGGGCACGATATGGAAGATTGGTTCACCGCCGAACGCGAGCTGCTGAAACCGCTGAGCGTCGAAATCGCCGATGCAGGCGGCCAAATTCGATTGCGCGCCGGCGTCCTGGGCTTCGGCGCGCCCGAGATCGAGCTCGGTGTCTCGCCGCGACGGCTGATTATTTGGGGGGAGAAGATGAGACCCGCCGTGCCGGAAACCGCGCGGCTGTTCGATGAAATCGATTTGCCCGCGGCCATTGATGCGAACCGGGCCGAGGCGAGCGTCAGCAACGGCGTGCTCGAGCTCCGCGCTCCCAAGGCGCCGCCGGAAGCAGCGTGAGGAAGGCGCATCCTCAGCCGGCGGGCGCTGCGGTTGCGGCCGCGGAGAGCGAAGCACAAGGGGTTCGCCGAACGCTCAACTCGGCGGCAGCCGATGCAAGGTACATGCGGCTGGCGCTTAAGGAGGCGTGCCGCGCCGAAGCGGAAGACGAAGTCCCGGTAGGCGCCGTGGTGGTGAGGGACGGAAAAGTAATCGCGCGCGCGCACAATCGGCCGCGCGCGTTGAGTGATCCGTCGGCGCACGCCGAAATGCTCGCGCTGCGCCGCGCGGCTAGACGACTAGCCAATTACCGGCTCGCCGGCTGCGATCTCTATGTTACAATCGAGCCGTGCGCGATGTGCGCGGGCGCGATCGTTCAGGCGCGAATCGGCCGCTTGATCTACGGCGCGAATGACGGGAAAGCGGGCGCGTGCGGCTCGGCTCTTCGTGTTCTCAATCACCGCCGCCTAAATCATCGCGTCCGGGTGACGCGCGGGGTTCTGGCGGCTGAGGCGAGCGACCTCCTGGTAAAATTCTTTGAACGGCGCCGCCAACCTGCTGTCGCGGCCTCGGCGGCGAGCCCGTAGCGCGACGTTGTGTTGCAGCTCTGCGGCTTTGCCACGTAGATTCGCGGAGAGGTACCGAAGTGGTCATAACGGGGGCGCCTCGAAAGCGTCTTGCCTGCCAAAAGCGGGCACGTGGGTTCGAATCCCACCCTCTCCGCCAAATATCGCTTTCAGCTTGGTCTAATTAGCAAGCCTCCGTTCTGCGTGTGACTCTGGTGTAGCCTTCAGCAGCGGATCGCGCTCCCAGCTTCGCTAATACCTTCCTCCAACTGGGCCTGGCGTTCGCGTCGACGGCTACATGACCGCCGCCCTCGCGCTGCGCCTCGCCCAGCTTCAACAGCGCGATCAGGAAGAGGTCGTGAACCAACTCAATCAAGCCGGGAAAAAGGAGCACCTCGGGTTTCCCTTCGTCGCCCGATTGCAAGCCTGGGTGGAGGAGTCTGTTTGCTTGATCTGAACGGCGCGCCCTTCAGCAAAGATGATCCAGCCCTGCTTCCCGAAGCCTGTTCGGCCCGCAGCGCCTCCGACGGAGAAATCAGGCCGGCTCGCAATGCTGGTATTAGCGATGCGATGAGCGCCGAGGACCCGAGAGTTAAGATGGCCAGGAGAATCACCGCAGGGTTATACGGATTTAATCCGTAGAGTTGGCTGCCCAGAAATTGCCCGGCCACCAAAGCCAGAGGAAATCCAATAACCAGAACAATCGCCACCAGGGCGAATGCTCCTCGAACGACGAGCGCGGCCACTTGCGCGGGAGTGGCGCCGAGCGCCAGCCGCACGCATCCCCTTTCATAGAACGGTCAGGAAAGCACTGACCGTCGCTAGCGCTACACCTTAATCTCCGCAAGCGATTTGTCCAGCATGCGGATGGCTTCGTCCACGTCAGCCTCAGAGATGTTGAGCGGGGGCGCGAGGCGCAGCACGTTGCCGTAGAGTCCGCCTTTGCCGAACAGAAGCCCGTGCTCGCGCGCGCGGTCCATCAGCGCGTTTGTTTCCGCAGGCGCGGGCTCTTTGGTCTTACGGTCCTTTACCAGCTCCACGCCTTGCATCAGTCCCATGCCGCGCACGTCGCCGATCAGCGGATGTTTCTCCTTCAGCTCATCGAGCTTCAAGCGGAAGTAGCCGCCCGTGCGGTGAGCGTTTTCGAGGAGCTTTTCTTCTTCGATCACCTGGATGGTGGCGCGCGCCGCCACGCACGTCACCGGATTGCCGCCGAAGGTTGAGATGGTCATTCCCTGAAACGAGTCCGCCACTTCGGGGGTGGCCACGGTCACTCCGACCGGAACGCCATTCGCCATGCCCTTGGCCGAAGTCAGAATATCCGGCTCGACCTCCCAGTGCTCGATCCCAAACCATTTCTTTCCCGTGCGGCCGAAGCCGGTTTGAACCTCGTCGGAAATAAACAACCCGCCGTACTTCTTCACGATGTTGAAAACAATCTTGAAGTACTCGGGCGGCGGCGTGATGAATCCGCCCACGCCTTGAATCGGTTCCGCGAGAAACGCTGCAATGCGGCCCGAGGTAGTGGTTTGAATCACGTTCTCCACATCGTGCGCGCAGGCGACACCGCAGCTCGGATAACTCAGCCCGAGGGGGCAGCGGTAGCAATACGGGCTGAGCGCGTGCGTCACGCCGATGCTCAGCACTCCGCCGCGCCGCCAGGACGACTGCCCCGTGAGAGATTTGGCAAGAAGCGAATGGCCGCTGTATCCGTGCCGCAGAGCGACAATTTCGAAACTCCCGGTTGCCATGCGCGCCAGCAGCACGGCGGTTTCATCGGCTTCGGTGCCGCTGTTAGTGAAGAAGCTCTTTTGCAGACGCCCCGGCGTGATCTCGGCCAGCTTTTCGGCGAGCGCGACGATCTGCTCGTTGGGATAAACGGTGGTGGTGTGCTGCAGCCGGTCCACCTGGGCTTTGATTTTCCCGGTGACTTTCGGATTACAATGCCCCACGCTGATGGTGAGAATGCCACCGAAAAAATCGAGGTAGCGTTTTCCCTCCGCGTCCCAGAGATACTGCCCCTCGGCGTGATCGGCGATCAGCGGCTCGCTGTAGTAGTTCGAGACGCACGGGAAGAGATATTCCTTATGTTTTTGCAGCACCTGCTTGCGATCCATTCTTTCCTCGGTGAATAGGCGTTGCGGCGAATCGAGTGATAGTTGGGGGGCGCCGGCAGCTCAACGCGAACGCCAGCGAGCGCGCCGGCATGCGGGGGCCAAACTTACCGGATTAATTGTCAGCACTTCTCCCAGCCTTCGATTCCGCCTTTGCCGGGCCCGAGGGTGCAACTTCGCCGCGGTCCAGCTTCGGAGGCGCGGCGAAGCGCGCGAGGGCGGCTTTCTCGTCCGGTTCGATGCTGAAGAACTGAGCCAACTGCATGCGGTCGAGGATCTGCCTCACCGTTGCAGTGACGCCGCAGAGGATCATTTCCGCCTTCGCCTTCTCTGCGAGCGAGCGGCTAGCGGCCAAAAAGCCAAGCCCGGTGGAATCGATGTACGGGACGCCGCTGAAGTCGATAATCATCTTGCGGGACCCGGCGCCAAACAGCTCCTCGGCCTTCTGGCGGAGGAACGGCCCGTCCGCTCCCGCCGCAAACCTGCCGCTCAAGCTGACAATCGCCACATCATCCTGATTACGAATGGATATTTTCACCAGTGACCTTCGCTTTCGGAACTTTCGGCATGGACGAACCTTCGAGAACCTTCAGGGACATGCTAGGAGCGGGCGGGAGCTTCTGTCAAGCAACGGCCACGCAGCGGCGCACGCGAGCGGCTTAACGGCTCGGACTGACCGGCAAGTTGCCTTGGCTTGCGATCGCGATGATCGGTTGGTCCGGGGATCCTCCAGCGCGGCGGGCGGCACTCATGCAACGGGTGCCGACAGTAGCTCAATCCGTTAACATCCCGTCACACCAGGTACCCACGCTGACGTTCTGAGTACCACCTAGCTAGTAGCTGCGGAGGTTCTTGCGCACGAGCCGCCGCTATGAGAGATTTGGCTTATTCCGCTTAGCGGGGGGCGTCCGCAGTGAACTCTAGCAATGACCTCATCGGCGCTCGCGGCGTTTACGCATCGACTCGTGCGGCCGCATGACTGGAACTACGGGGTCGGTAACAAGTCTTTGGGGGAGGCTCATTCCATGCGCAAAACGACTTGCATACTTACTAGGCTATTTCTTCACGACGATCGTGTCCGGGACGACAGGGCGGCCGGGCTTGAAGAAAGAGGGATCATGAGCTTGGTGTGCATCCTTCTGGCTTTTCTGGTTTGCAGCTTGTGTAGCGCCAGCGCTTTTGCCGGATCCGCTGGCATCAGCGGCACGTTTAAGTTCGTTCCATACGAATGGGATATGACCTTATCGGGCGATGGATTCACGTTTGGCAGCCAATTCGCGTTTCACAGTTATACGCCCGACCTGGCTTCAAATGGCTACTCTGGCACGGTTCAACTTTTCGACTATCTGCCGGGCGGCCCGAGCACGGGCCTGGATAATGCGGACGTCAGCTCGGGAGAATTGGATGGGATGTCTGGGCCCGTCACAGGGCAGTACTCTTACTCCCTGAACTACGACCCGTCGTCTCCCGCCTCGGTTACCGGCATTCCCGTTACGTTCTTCGGCGAGCTCACCGGAAGCGTTTGTGAGCCGGTAGTCACCGGATGTACCAGTGGAGCGGAGCTTTGGGCTCTAGATCTGAGCGCCACCGGAACTGCCAGTATCGATCAGGGGTATGAGAACAACGATGACCTGAATCCGATCGTCATCAATGAGATCGACGTGAACGACATAGTGGGAACTATAACAACTGCCGATCCCCCTTCAGTCGCATCGGAAGCTTCTTCGGCACTGCTGACCTTCCTGACGCTGTTACTTTTGGCGCTTCAGGGCTGGGCGTTGAAGTTGCGGGCTCGATCCCGCCAAATACCCATGCAGCGCACGCTGTCGGACGGTGTGAACAGCAGCCCGACTGCATAGGATCAAGGCTGGGTAGCGGTTGTGCCACTCGGGAACAAAGGTGTTTCGGGATGGGTTACGGCGAGGAAGGAAGTGTGGCGAGACTGGGGCTTGCGCCAGTGGGAGGGAGGCTTGCTCTCGCGTTACGCTGCGGGGGATTCGCCGGGGAAGGGTTTGACTGTGCCTTGGACGGGAGAAAGACGGCGAAGAAGTTTGGCGATGAAGAACAGGATGACCAGCGCCAGCACGAAGAAGACGGCGCCTCCTTTGTGGTGAAGGTTGCCGTGAAAGAACGCCGGGTTCACGTAAACCGCGAGCGTGGCGAGGATGAACATTCTCAGGCCATTCGTGAAGCAGACGATGGGCAGGACCAACAGGACCAACAGAAGTGTTTTCCACCCGGCCTTAAGATAGAAGTGGCTCGCGATCACGGCGGCGATGAACAGCGCGATTGTTGAATGGATGCCGCTGCATTCCTGTGCAACGATAAAGTTCAGCCGCGGCAGTGAAAACGTCAGGCCGTTTCGGAAAACCGGCAAACCGAAGACGTTAAAGAGGAAGTTTGTGACATCCGCCGATCCGTGCTGCACGAGTGCAATGGGTTGATCCATAAGCGAGTGCGGAAGCGGCACGAGAAGAAAGCTGAAGAGCAAGGCGAACGTCCCCGCGCGGGCGGTCTTTGTGCCGTAACATAAGACGAAGCCGCCGATCCAGACCACATTCAGGCCCACAAATTCAACCGCCAGCCGAGTCTCCCCGCCCAGCGAGCGCGAGAAGAGATCGCCCGCAGCGGCCGTAGCGAATCCCGCGAGCAGGAGGAACGTTCCAGCGCCCGGCGAGTAACGGACGTCTCGGAAAATTCGGATTCGCTCCAGCCAAAGCAGCCCCAGAACCATCGCGGGAATGAGCACGAGGTAAGAATATTCATCGCTCCCCATCGACAAAGCCACCCAGTTCCGAAGCGGCGTCAGGAAGGCGATCGCCGAGGCTGCGACGATCCCGGCAAAAAGCACGTTGCGGGGGGCTGCGAGCTGGCGCACGGGCATGCGGGAAACGTCCGGCTGTACGGGCGTTTCGAGTTGGTGTTCAGTGGGCATTGGGAAAAGCTTTCGAGCGCTCGGGAAGCCTGCGAGATGATTCCGATTTCACGACCGCGCGAGGCGATCGGAAGCGCGTTTCAAACCGGGCAGGCAGCGCTTGCCGGGTCCGAGATGTGATACGCCAACCCGTCACCTTCGCGTCTTGCGAAGGCGATGCGCGCGCGCTCCGCGCCCGGCCCTTTGATCACCCACTGGCCGCCTTCGGTCGTCAGCCGCATCGCGGCGCGCTGTCTCCACCACGTGTCCACGTCACCGGGCAGCGCAAACCACGCTTCGCCGTCAGCTCGCAACTGCGTGAGGTGCTCGAGGATCGCGCGATACGTTTTGCGGGCGCGCTCGGCGATGACGTAGTCGGGGTGAACGATGAAGCTGATCAAGCCGTGCCTCTGCCGGATCAGGTCGATTTGCCGCTTCCACAATTCGATTGAATAGTCGTTGAGGATGTGAAAAAGAGAATAATCCTGAGCCGTCGTCAGGGGGAGCTCGAGAATCTTGCCGATAAAGTAGGGAAAGACGGTGCAGCAGCCTCCGCGCTGGGGCTCAAGGTGGGCGACATTCGGAATCGACAGGTCGTACGAGATCTCGAAGGCGTCGTACCAGGCCGGGTTGCGATACATCGCGGCCGAGCGGAAACCTCGCGCGCCATACGCCGCCGCGCACCGATTGATCGCCTGAACGCGGGCAAGAAACGTCTCCTGGTTCCTGAAGAGATGCCCATCGTGGTTCAAATCCTGAACGTTGACCTCAAATCCCCGTTGCCGGATTCCGGCAAGAAATTCGCGGCTCACCGGGTATCGTTCTTCCGGCACAATCTGAAACGAAGCCCTGATCTCAAACGCATCATCGAGATCCATCAGCTTCGCGCAGAAACCGGCGCCAGCCCGGGTTTCGACGTCATGGGTCATCATCACGCAACTGGGCGCCCCACCCGGCCAAAACCAGATAAACGGGATGGCCTCGGTGTTCTGCGATTTCATCGCGAGGCCCATCAGCCGTTCGAAGAGTTGCTCCACCG
Organism: Terriglobia bacterium; assembly: GCA_050745265.1. GTDB lineage: Bacteria > Acidobacteriota > Terriglobia > UBA7540 > UBA7540 > RH2-MAG17b. The sequence goes on along the minus strand of JBOGKE010000057.1, from coordinate 11,862 downwards.
TGGTGTCCACCGGCCAGCGAGGGAAAGGGCGCTTTTCCCAGCCGCGGAGAAACAATTTCTGAAGCTGCTTGCGAACGGGGACGCCGAGCGCGGGCCGGATAAAATAGTAGCCGCCCCGAACCATCCGATGCTTGGCGCTGTTAGCCGCCCCGCCCGTGTACTTCTCCAAGCGAAGGTTGTTGATTGTCTGGTCCAGATCGAACGGCAGCCCGAGACTCGAGTGGTTCGGCGTGACGTCAGGCAACAAATCGTGAAGGCCGTTATGGGGCGAGGCGGACGCATGGCCTGGTGAGCACCGGCCAAAACAGGTCACGTCGGGGCCGAACTTGAAAAAGCCGGAGTCGTTACCCAGGTCGGCGGCTATGGTAAATCTTCCGAAGGTTTCCGGGCAGCGGTAAAAGTCGAGGAAAGTTTCGTTCATCCCAGGACGCTCACGGCCCGACTCGCGCGGCCGCTAGATCTTAGCTTTGGGTCAGCCATGCTGCGATCTCTCGACCTTGGCGATGGCGGCTGCGGCCTAAGCTTCTTTCGAGAACAACTTTTGTGCCCCAGAACAGTCCCGCGCCAACCGCCGTGCCGAGCGTGTTGGTGAAGAGGTCCGTCATCCCGGAGTCGCGGGTCGGGAGGTAGCTTTGCAGGACTTCTATGGTAATACTGACCGCTGCGCCGATGATGATGGTGAGCAGGGTCGCCCGGCGGCGGCGCCAGATCAGCGATAAGTACGCGCAAAAGAAAAATCCCAGGGGAACAAAGCCGGCGATGTTAATCGCCACGTCCTTCCAGTACTTCAACCCTGGCGCGTACTCATCCCACGGCCGTTCAAGTAGGATTTCATCGAAAACCGTGTAGTGACTGGGGAGATAAAGGCTGGGCCCTACGCCGGCTTGGTTGCGTATCGTCCGGCCCGCCGACTGATCGAAAAGATAAAACGCGACCGGCTGCTCCCCGACCACCGCCGGGCGTCCGCCCTCAGCCCAGGAGCGATAGTGTTCGAGCGCCAGCGGCTGGGTCAGGAGCCGATTCGAAATCGCGAGTCCCGTCAAAATCCCGGACCAAGTGTCATCGACGACCGGCGAGTTGGCGACGACCATCTCGCCCGCGAGATCGCTGCGCGTAAACTCGAACGTTTGCGACTCTGCAGCCAGGGCGCCGTTGATGTAAACGACGGTTTCATGCCCGTCCGAGGTAATCCCCACGTCAACCGGCTTATCGGCGCGGAAAACCCGCCTCACGTAAAGCTTCGCCGCGCCCCGCCGCGATATAGCGCTTCGAGGCTGCCTCTCGATCAGCAAGTCTCGGTTCGACTGATGCACCGAGAACGGAATCGCGTGGTTCGCGGCATAGAAGGCCAGAATGGTGCTGCGATCCCAGCTAATCTCCGGTATTAACCAGATTTCAACTGAGCACGGTCCGTCCTTCAGTCCGGCTTGCGGCTTGAAGGCTCCGGCGCTCAGCGCGGTGCCGCGCCCCTGAAACCACAGTCCGTTGCCGTTCAGCCAGGTAATGCGGTTCGCAGGTGAATGAAACGGCCACAAACCTGCCACCAGAATGCCCGCCAGAATTGCGGCGCACACCAGGCTGAGTAAGATCGTCCTCGTTTGCCGAGCCCTCGGCAGGAGCGCAGGTTGCTCCTCATGTTTAATCAATGTGCCGACTCCGGCGATGCCGTTCACCATAGATGTAAACGCTGGGAGAGGCCGATCCGTCATTCACCGATCGAATCGAAACGAGTCCTCCCCGCGCAGGCCGTAAATCTCCTTTCACCCCTGGCTAGCTTTGCTACGTTCAGCACGCGCTCCCAGCCGGCGGTCTCGAGCGCCGAGGTGTCATCCGATGTGTCGGTATAGCAGATTGCCCGCGGCTCGAAGCGCTGGGCTGGGCATCAGAGCAAACGCGCGGAGCGCGAGCTGGCGAGCCCGGAGCAAACGGCGCGGCACGGCACGGGACACAGGGTATTTGTAATACGTTAACGTCGAACGCGCCGCCCCAAGGTGATCTTTGAAGGCGATCAGCCCGGCATGGTCAAGATCGCTGCGGCCGAGGTCAAATTCGTCGGCTCCCTGCCCCTTCGCGTCCTGGATCGCCTTCCACATAAGCAACGGCATGCCGCCGAGGTTATGAAACCTCGCATCCGAACAGCCGTACTTATAGACCCGTGTGCGCCCGTAAGACAGCGTGAGGATGCCCGCGACGGCTTGGCGGTCTTTTGCCAGGATGTGAATGGTTGCGCTCTCGCCGAGACAGCTTAAGAGATTCCGAAACCACCGAAGAGGCTGCGGAGGAAGCTGGTGCCGCCGTCGCGTAAGCAGCAGAAGATGATAGAATTTCGCAAGGAGGGGCTCGGACCACCCTGCCTGGTACTCCAGGCGCTCTCGCTCCCCCCGCTGGATTTTTCTCTGAATGCAGCTTGCATGGAAGTTGCGAAAAAGGGTGTCGAGGCTCGGCCGCAGATCAAGTTTGTGGAAGCAATATTTCTCGCTGTGGCCGAAACCGCTCAGGCCGACGGAGCCGTCCTTGCCCGAAGCTAGGGGCCGAAGCTCGGCCGATTTGCAGCGGCCGCGGGTGAGATACCGCTGAATCTCTGCCGAGATAATAGCTCGATCCTCGGGACGGTCGACGAGCGGTTGGCAATGATCAGAAAAGGGCAAAGACACCAAGCGGCAACCCGTCAGCCAACTCTCCACCCTGCAGAAGACAACTCCGTTTCCCAGCGCCCGATCGGGCGGAGAAGTCGTAAAGGCCACGGGGGCGTACCCGTAGGCACGTCGCAGAGCTTCAAGCCATTCGGCGGTGTGAAAGATCGACGCTTGGGCATGCCCTCTGAGGAACGCGGGCCATCGCGGGTCGCCGATTGGATCAAACGTAAAGGTCTGCAGAATGTTTATCTCCGGGTTCCGGCGAAGCGTCTTCGGGCATCAGGAGAGAACACCACGCAACGCTCGCTTAATTCGGGTCGCGCCTTCATACAACAACTCGCTTTGGGAGAGATAGTTATCCCGAAATTCCGATAAGTGCCGCCTGGCGCGCGTTTTCATTCGGCGCCTTACTCCCTCGTGGCTCTCCTCCGCCGCGAGTTGATCAAAGTACACGATCCGGACCGTCGCGCTCGCCTGAGGCGCCACCGTAGCCGCAAACTGGAGGTCTTCTCCATTGTAGCTGAATTCTACCGGCGTCTCGTTGACGGTTACGGCTTTGACGGAGTTCGGCTCATCCTCGCGCCGGATGAACACCGTTTCAAGAGGGACGCGGTGTTGGTTTTCCACCGTCGCCTCTTCACCGAACATCGCAATGAGCATCGTGCCATCTGCCATGCGGCGGGATTTGAAGCTGCGGCGTATCACATCACCCACCGGGCGCCACTGCACGGGCCGTGGCGATGAATTCAGCTTTGCGATGAGATTGATCAGCTCGCGAGCGTGGTCTTTGAAGGCATCATGGTGAGCCGCGATGAGGCATGGCTTCCCGAGGAGCGCGTCGAAGGCGAAGTTTTCGATCCCGTGCGTCAGATACCGCCGCGTGAAGATTGGAAAAGCACCGTACTTCATGATCGCGACGTCCCAGAGGTCCGCGATGGTTGTGTTGCAGTCTCCGCAGGACGGCGCGACCTCAGTGTTCACGGCCGCAGCGAACCCGTTGAGCTTCAGAGCTCGCCCCGTCTCAGGCGCAAAAGCCCCTTGCGGAAACACCATTGCCCGGTTATAACTGATCGCCGAACTTCGTGCGAAAGAATCCATCCTCTCAACCGCAAGCTTGATTCGCCGATTCAGGACCGCCGTTGAGCGAGCAGCGAATTCGCTGGCGGTGTGGTCACACCCGTGAACGACAAGGGAAAACCTGTCGGGGTGCTTCCGGAATATGTCTAAGGTTTGACGATCGGTGCGCTGCCAATTCCACGGAATGAACCCGATCGACGTGGTGAAATTGAAGCGGTCCATCAACTCCAAGGCTTCCGGAAACTGCAGGAATCCATACCGGCGCTTGAGAGGCGGGTCGTCAACAACTAAGCATGCGCTCGTTTCCGGGCTGCGCCAGCCGACGTCGCGGAACGCCCACTTCAAGTACAAGATCAGCGGCACCGCGTGGCCGAACGCGGTCCTCACGTCAAAATATTCGGCGGACGGAGAGTCAAGGTCAACGATGCCGCAGCACGCGCTCAGGTAGAAGAGCTGTCCCTGGCGTTCGGTTCCGAATAACATTTCCCCGCCGTCGGCGCGGAGGAGGCTGCGGAACCCGCCACCGGGGCACGGTACATCGAAAACGAAGTCGTCGCTTCGGACACGGACGGGCACCTGCAGTCCCGACATCGGGCCGCACATTTCGGGAAAATCACCCGTCACGAACACGGCCGCCGCCGGGCCGTTCAGCGCGCGAATCCTGGCCTGCAAGTCTCCCGAAACAAACCGCAGCAGCGCTTCACACGCTTTATCCGCCCGAAAGCCATAGAGGAACACCGAGCTCATCGAGGCGATCCAGGGAGGAAGCGCGCTCCCTGAATCCGCAGCACTGGTCATAACACCGGCCAGGCACGCGGCGGAGCTCAACAGGCACACGTTGCTTCGCTTCCCATCGGACGCCACGACGCGCGCAATCTCGGCGGCGGTTACGGCCTTCCACGGGATGCCCAGAAATGTGAGCACCCGCGCAAGATTACGCTCATCCGCTGAAAGGCTGCCCGAGTAAAGCAGCAGCGCTTCCGGCGCTTCAGGCAGCGTCCCGGGCGGTAATTCTCGTGATTCGATCATCGTCTGCGCGCGCATCGAAGGCTTACGCCCGACCCGTCCCGTTCTTTCTGGCGATGATGAGGGATCGCATCGCGCGCTCCGGAACGAGCGCGTTCAGCACGGGCGTTAGCACTCGCATCGCGGCCGTCAGGCTGCGGCCGGCGGAGTGGGGAACCCAGCAGAAATGTTTCTCCGTGAGCACGTCGAAACCGGCGGCGTGAAACGGCGCCGCGTACTGCTTGAGCGAGGGCAAGTAAAGCGCTTCGTCACTCTTGGTGAACCGGTCGCGGAGACGGCTGCGAAACGCAGGAAACTTGTCGTTCATGTCAACCACAACACATACCCCGCCATCCGTCAGAAGATCGTAGATCGCCCGGACGCACTCGTCCTGGTTCCTGAGGCGATGACAATACCGTATGGTGTTCACGCCAACCAACAGGTCGAACGACCCGCGGAGAGCCCCCTTACCGGTATCGATGGCTTGCGCCAGATCGTCGATCAAGTTCTCATTTCTCGCCACGCAAAATCGCACTTTCGCTTGCTGCTTCGGCGCAAGGTCCCGCTTGGCCTCGCGTCTTGCCGCTTCGAGCAACTCGCCGGAAAAGTCCGTGCCGTAAGCGCAATCGAGAGCAATGCCGCGCTGCTCGATGGCTGACACGAGGTGAATCAGATTCATTCCTCCGCCGCAGCCAAATTCGCAGACGCGAATTCCTTTTTTCAGCTTGGGCTCGGGAACGTACTTCTCGATGACATCCAGGTAGATTCTCCCGTAGACCTCGTCGAGCAGGTAACGGATCCCCGCGCCGGCGGTGGGCCGTGTATAACGGCGGATGCTGTCCTCGGTTCTGTATTCTTCAAGAAACTCGCCACTCAATGAGGGGCTTGGGCTGCTGGCCACGTTCAAACTCCCTTCTCGCGTGATTTACCGTCGAACGACCACAACCAGACTTCGGCGCGGGCGCACCGTTTCGCGCTCGCAGAATCACTCGCTCTGCCGAGCGGGACTCATTGCGCCCGCGCGCCGTCGGGCGCCACGCTATTTCCGGCATGGAGGCCGCATTCCTTCTTCGTCGCCTCTTCCCACCACCACCGGCCCTCCCGCTCATGCTGGCCAGGGAGCACCGGCCGGGTGCAAGGTTCGCAGCCGATCGAAACGAAACCGCGCTCGTGCAGAGAATTATAGGGGACGCCGTTCTCGCGAATGTACGCCCAAACCTGCTGCGAGCTCCAGTTCGCCAGCGGATTGAACTTCACCAACTGGCTGCCATTTGAGAAGGTCCGATCGATTTCCGCCACCGCGACCTGGTTGCGGGTTGAAGGGCTCTGATCGCGCCGCTGTCCCGTCACCCAAGCGTCGAGCGAATGGAGCGCACGCTTGAGCGGCTCAACCTTGCGCAGCGTGCAGCATTCCTTGTGCCCGTCCTTATAAAACGAGAAGAAACCCTTCTCGCGGACGAAGGTCTCGACCTTCGCAGGCTCCGGGAAAAAGATCTCGATCGGGATGCCATAGTGGACGCGCACTTTGTCGAGAAATTGGTAGGTTTCCGGATGTAGCCGGCCTGTGTCCAGCGAAAATGCCTTGAAGCTGCGGCCGAGCTTTGCCGCCAGATCAATCAGAACGACATCTTCGGCGCCGCTGAAGCTGATGCCGATGCGGGGCGAAAAATGTTCCAGCGCGAAAGCTAGAACCTCGCGCGGATGAACTCCCGCGTTTGCCTCTGCCCACCTCTCAATTTCCAAGTTCTCGAATACCATATGCAGACTTTCCTCCTTCATAGAGATATCCCGGTTCGCCGCGGCGGTTCGGCGCCACGCGCCAAAGAACCGCCGGCTTGCCAGACGTGTTAGAATTGCCGCTCGCGCACCCGAACGCGGCGGACCGAAAGACCAATCCTGAAAACAGAGGTTATTCGATGAAGCTAAAGCTTCTGCTTTTGTTCTGCGTCGTCTTTGTGGTGTGCCAAGCGGGCTACTCCCAGGCGTGGTCGGGCATCCTTGACCCCGGCCGCGCGATCGATTGGACCACGGCGGGCGTAGTCGGCGGAATGCCGACCCGGACGATGGTTTGCGCTACGGTCGCGCCCTCGGGCCTCACCGATGCAACCGATGCGACCGCAATCAACAACGCCATTGCCGACTGTGCGCCCAACGAGGTCGTGCAGCTTGAGAGCGGAACTTACACGCTCAGCGCCGGTTTGATCTTCAGGGACGTCAGCAATGTGACCCTGCGCGGAGCCGGTCCTGCCAGGACTATCCTGAAGTTCACCGGAAGAGTGCCTTGCGGCGAGCAGGCCGATCTCTGCATCATCGGGAACAACAACGGCTCGAGCTACTACGCGGCGCACGGGGGCGGCTCGACGACTTGGACCGGCGACAATGGCGTCGCGGGGCAGTACAACAAGGGAGACTCGGTCATCGACTTCGGAACTACGAGCGGGCTGAGCGTGGGCCAGCTCGTCAACCTCGATCAACGCGATGACTCGATCGGACTCGCCAGCGCCAGCTACAGCGGCAACACGGTCACCATCGTCACGTCGATCCCGAACAACTTTGCGAACGGATCCATCGTAGCCGTCGGCGACGTCTGCGGGAGCACCGACAACTCGCCTAACACTAACGGCTATACGGGCTTCTGGACAATTTCTGTGATCAACAACACCACGTTCACTTACATCAACCCCAATCTGACTTCGAGTGATCCACCATCGTGCACCAACACCGCCAGCCAGATCGCGGGCTACGCATCTCAGGACAATGGCGGAGTCTTTGTATCGAACGTTAGAGATGCCTTTATTGTGGAAAACAACAGCGGCCTCGGGCGGAAATGCCCCGACACGTCCGGGAACGCCTCCTGCTTGCCCGGCGAATACAGTTGGCGCTCGCAGGACGAGGTGAAGACGATCGCGGCGATCGACGGGAACCAAGTGACCATCTCGCCGCCGATTTACATGCCCAATTTCCGAACCGCGAATGCGCCCGGCGTCTGGTGGACGGGGCCGAATCCGTCCGGCGACGGCGTGGAGGCCCTCACCGCTGATGCCACCAACGACGGCGGCGGCTCGAACACGGCCACGTTCGAATTTATGAACGCGACGAACAGTTGGCTGAAAAACATCCGCGGGATTAATTCAAGCGGCGAGCAAGTCATGATTGTCGGTTCCACGCATGTCTCGGTAGTAGACAGCTACTTCTTTGGCACAAAGCGCAGCGCCGAAGAGAGCTATGGCGTCGATTCATCCGGGTCCGCCGATAATCTAATTCAGAACAGTATCTTTCAGCATGTCGATCCCGGCGTCATCACCGAAGGCGATTATGGGTCTGTGTTCGCGTACAACTATTTCATCGATGAGGGTTACTATTCATCCGGCTGGTTGCTTGGGGAGATCAATACGAACCACGGAACCGCCGGATACGAGCTCTATGAAGGCAACGACGCCGACAATGCGTCTGCAGATAACATCCACGGCATGAGCGCCATGCAAACCTTGTTTCGTAACCGGCTTCGTGGCCAGGACACCCCTTTAAGGACAAACGATCTGTTCCCTATCAATATCGCCTCTTTTCAACGGGCCGATAACGTCGTCGGAAACGTGCTCGGCACGCCCCAAACGGCGATGACCGGTGGACAGATCCAGTATCAGGACGATACGACGAACCAGAATGCCGTGGGCGACATTTACTTTCTTGGAATCAATGCAGCGGAAGGAACGGGCCCGGGCACCCATGTTCCTAATGATCCGGTCGTCTCCAGCAGCCTGCTTCGATGGGGCAATTACGACGTGGTGATGGGCGCGGCGCGCTGGTGCGGCGATTCCTCCGACCCGGGATGGGTTACTGCTTGCAACGGCGCGACTGAGATCCCAGCCGCCAGCATTCCGTACGGAGCCGGAAACGCGGTCCCTGCCAGCACCACTCTGCCCGCTTCGTTTTATCTCCAATCACAGCCGGCATTCTGGGAAACCAACTGGGGCACGCCGGCTTGGCCAGCCATCGGTCCGGACGTGACGGGCGGCACAGCGCCCGACGGCGTCGCCGGCCATTCCTTCGCGACTCCGGCCCAGCTTTGTTACATGCATACGCCGGTGGATCCCGCTTACCAGCAGACCTTCACCGTAAAAGGTGCGACTTGGTCTTCTCCCCAGGGCGGTACCGCGACGCTCACGATCGGCTCAAATTCGCTCGCCGCACCCGAGACGGTCACCGTTTCCGGCGTCAGCCCCGCGGGGTACAACGGCACGTTCTCCGTGATCACCGAAACCTCGAATACGATCACCTATGCCTTGCCGACCAATCCCGGAAATTACGCGTCCGGCGGATCCGTGACTTGGCCGAACATCCTGCTGTTCGATGCTTCAAATTGCTACCCGAGCGACTACGGCAACCCGCCGGCCCCGCCGTCGAATCTGATGGTGACGCCCCACTGACGGTTCGCGTTCAGCGCTTCCCAGGCGCGCGCCACCGGGAGAATCAGCGCGCCTGAATTCGCGGCGTACTCGACGACCTCTTCAAAAAAGCGCGGCGTGCATCCATACGGGCTGGGCGACTCACAAACATCATGGGTGGCAAAGATCAGCCACCCGAGCTCGCGGCAATTGCGGTCGATCAACCCCTTGACCGGCGCCGCATTGCCTCGCGTCTTTTCCAAAAAAAAGGCGTGCAGGTTGTTGAGGTCAGTGATGCCGGCGTTGAACGTCTGCCCGCCGCCCCGGCAGCACACGAAGTGCTTGGAAACTCTTCTTTTCGTTCCCGGACGCGGATCGCTGATCGGATAGGCGAGCGTGCGGAGCGAAGCGCCAGGCAGAACCTTGCCGAACGCGATGCGGTTTTCAACGACCGACTTCTCAAAAACCTCCGGGGGCGTGTTCCAGGAATGGCAGTGGCCAAACGTGTGGCATCCCAATTCGTGGCTCTGTTCGCGCAGCTCCTCGAGGTCTTCCAGATGAAACATCGGCCCCGGCGGACCCGTTTTTCCCATGAGCCCCAGCGCCGCGTAGTAAGTTCCGCGCACGCCGAAGCGTTCGAGGATGCGCGCGCCTTCGAGAAACGCCGAGCGAGGAAAATCGTCAAACGTAAACGAGATGATTGGTGCATCCGTTCTTACGGAGAACGGCCGCCGGAAGAGATAGCGTGCGCTTAGGGTCTGCACTTTTCCCCCGGCTCGAGCCCGAAGGCTTGGGCGCAAGGGTCGCGCGTTCGCGGCGGTTTGACTCGGCAGATTCATGGTCATCATACAATCTCGCAGCGGCTGCCCCTGCGTCCCTTCGCGGCAGCGATGCTAACGGGCTTGCGTCACGAGCGCCGCTTCCGCCGGGGCCTCTTTCCGGCGCGGAAGCATTTCCTTCAAGACTCCGGCGAATTGATACAGCGGCGCGCACCCCCGGTGCAGCAGGATGATAAATCCCAGATAAAATGCTCCGGCGATACCGGAGATGATGACGATCCGGGCCAGCGCCGCCGCCGCGCCGGGAATGGCTGCGAAGGAAGGCAGTTCGCGGACAATCGGAAAGGCGGCACCGCCCGCCAGCACCGCCGCGGCAATGAATTTCCAGATCGCCCCGATCATCGGCCGGAAGCCCAACCGGATCGGCCGCCCGGCATACCAGATTGCGGGCAGCGTGAGGACCCAGAAAGCCACGCTCCAGGCGGCGGCGATTCCTTCAGGGCCCCAAGGCAGCGCCGCAAAAAGCAGCCCCGCCGTAACCACGAATTCCGCCACGGTCCAGCGAATCCACCGGTCCGGCCTGCCGATCGAAAGATGAATCCAGCTATGGACGCCGTGGAGCAGCATCATTCCGATGCCGGGCCCGAGAAACACGAAGATCCGTCCCGACTCCTCCCAACCCGGCCCCAGCACCACGCGAATAATCTCCGGCCCGGTCAGCGTCAGTACGAGGCTCAAGCCCATGCCGCCGAAGGCGATCACGGCCATGCCGTTCATCAGGTAGCGCTTGTACTTGGCGAGGTCGCGTTTCAGGCGGCTGAGCGTCGCGAGCGCAACATCTTCGATCGGCGCCACCGATTGGTTCGCCGCCAGCGCAAACAGGTCGTAAGCCTTCTTGTAGAACCCCAGCGCGGCGGCGTTGAAGCGCCATCCCACCAAGAGCTTGTCCAGGTTCCGCGCGCCGTAGCGAATCCCGTACCGCGCGTACACGATGAACGCAAATCGAACCATCGAGCCCGTCCGCGCGGTGCGCTTGGGCAGGCTCGGCATCCAGTCGCAGAGCCACCAAGCCCCAATCGCGGTGCTCAGCGGCTGCGCGATCAGCCCGGCCACCAGCGCCCAGTAGCCCCACCCTCGGAAGGCAAGCACAACGGAGACCGCCACCCACGCTCCGCGCGCGATCACGTCGTTCGCCGAAAGCGCCGGAAAGCGCATGGCGCGCTTGAGCAGCGCCAGGTGCGGGTAAGAAGCGCAAGATATAAGGATCGTCGGCGCCAGGACGATCGTGATGTTCGCCACGAGCGCGTTGTGATAGAACCGCGCCAGCAGCGAGCCCATCCCCGCGAATCCCACCGTGAGCAGGACCCCTCCGGCCATCGTGATCCAGAACAGGTTGCTCGCAGTCGAGTGATCCAAATCGTCCCACTGGATCATTGCCTCGGTAAAGCCGTTCAGCCCGAAGCTCATGAGCAGCAGGCTGAAGGTGGTCACCATCGCGACCACACCAAAATCCGACGGCGTCAGCAGCCGGGCCAGCACGACGGTGCCGATCATCTGGAGCCCGAGAGCCAGCCCTTGGGATAATACCCGCGCGCCCGCGCCCCTCACGGCGAGCTGGCGCAGCTTGCCGTCCTGGCCAATCGGCCGAAACGCGCCGCCCCGCTCGAACGGTTTCTCGCGGTGTGGCCATGTGACTGCCCGTAAGCTCGCCTTGAATAGTTCTGTCATCCTGCATCAGTTTCGGATCGATTGCCGGCGCGCCACTTCATGATCAAGCCCGGGAGAGAAACCGTGCCTTTGCGGGCGCACTGTAACAGGGCATGGCTGCAGCCGGGGTGTCTAACCGCCGCCCAGGCTCTGGGCTTTAGCCCCTGAGGGCCTCAGCGGCTAAAGCCGAGACAATCGATTGCCCACAAACGGCACGACTAAAAGTCGTGCCCTGGTACGCCGCCTTGGCCCAACGTTCGGAGCAGTGTACGA
>JBOGKE010000056.1:0-16083 GCA_050745265.1 Terriglobia bacterium | reverse complement strand
GTTCAGAATCGTTTTAACGTTCAGTTGAATGGCTGGTCTCCTCGTCCCAGGTTTCTCTGCTGTCGCAACTACAGATTAACCCGACCCGTGGAGACCAGTTCTTTCTCAGCCGCGCATTGTGCGGCGCCCCCCTTGTGCGTCTTTTGCTTGTCGCCTCCGTCCTTTAATTGGTCATCGTCGGCGGAGACTTACCCACAAATTGTGCTATAGAGCCAAGATTTCTTCATCCCTGTCGCTTAGGAAAGAAAGCTCTGGCAGCTCGGCATACGTCTTTTCGATTTCGGGAGCGAGGGCTTTGAGAGAGCGCTCTACGGCTGAGCGTACTGGGTCGGCAGCTTGTTTTGCCCGCGAGAATCGGAATCGAGCGACGGACTCGCCCGGCGCCCTTCGCTGCATCGGAATGGCGATACTTCGATCTGCCAACGTTCCGGGCAAGGGTCCAATGGCAGCGAAGGCTTTGGGACAATACACGCGAAACGTCTGAAGCCTGTGCGAGTTTCCGACGCACCGGGGAACTGTCTGGCCTCTCTTGTACCCCGCATTAAGCACCGCCAACACCGCCGAGTCCCGGTCGCTCGCGTTGCGCCTCGCCAAGCCTTCAACCTCATCAAGCAATAGGGTTGGTGTATTGGCCTCGATATAACGGAACAACGCAGCCTCAGTTGGGGCCGTGCCACGCCAGGGACGAGAGACCAGCAATTCGAGAATTTCGAGCAGTCGTGTCTTTCCACATCGTGGGGCCGGGCTTGATAAGCGGAGGTATGGGAATGCGTCGAAAAGCTCAAACAACCAGGTCGCCGCAGCGCATAGCGCGATCACCAGCCGCGCCTCCGTCGGCAACACTACATACTTCGTGATTAGGCCCTCTGCCGCCGCTAGAGCGGCCGCTCCGTCCGGGACCTCTTGAGCGCCAGTGCCGTTCAGTGGCGGAGCCACTCGGTTCCCCGCGCCATCACCTGCCGGGGTCTCCGCAGGCGCGGGGTCTGCTCGCTTGGGTCTCGCAGCCCTCCAGTCTGCCCACGGAACTCCCGTCCCCGGCTGCCGCCCCGCGAGCGAATCATCAATGATTTTTTGCCCCATCTTTCACCCTCAACGATCTTCGACCCGGCACGCCGGGCGGCTCCCTTCAGAAATGAGCCGGTCAACTTCGGTCCGGGGAATCCTCACGGCGCGGGAAATTTTGATGACTAAAACTTTATGGAGCAGTACCCATCGTCTTACCGTGCTCGGCCTAACGTTGAGTTCTGCCGCAAATTCTTCGACCTTCAGCAACTTTCGCAATTCCGACATCTCTATCACCTCCAAATGTCACTCTAAGCCGCCGCGCGCTGTTATTCGGCGCTAGAAACCGCCACTTTACTGAAAATCTTTCGGCGGTTTTGAGCCGGATTTGTGCTAATATACGGTATGGGAGACCGTAGGCGAGGGCGGGTTGGTGGAAAACTCCTATTTCACGAGAAGGCTACCGACGAGGAAGGGAATCTCTTCGAAGCGGAGATTTGGAGAGTACCGGCCAGCAGCAGATACCGGGAGGGAGTCCGTTACCGGCTGGCATTTGTGCGATGCGGGGAGAAGTCACCAGCGGTGCTCTATGACAACCATCATCCAAAGGGACACCACAGGCATTTTGGGCCAATCGAAGAGCCTTACGACTTCCAAGACGTAGACCTATTGATCGAGGATTTCCAGCGTAGCGTTCAGCGGTTGAAAGGCAGTAAACTATGAAAGAGACGCTAACCATTGAGATCAAGCCGCTTGAGAAAATGCTTTCCGGCTTCAGCGATACTTTCAAGGCGGTCCAGGAAGGGCGCAAGGTTACACCCCGGAGGGGCGCCTATTTCACCAGCATCGAAGCTGCGCGCAACTTCCTCACGCCAGGGCGGCTGGCCCTCCTCAGAGTCGTTCGAGAGTCGCGGCCCGGGTCTGTATACGAGTTGGCCAAAACGACAGGGCGCAACCTGAAGACCGTACAGACCGACTTGAAGATTCTGGAAAAGCACGGGCTAGTTCATTTCCGTGGAGTCCGGCGAGGAGACCACCGCACGGCCAAAGCGCCGGTAGCGCCCTACCGTGAAATTGCCCTGAAAATCGCTATCTAGGCTTTGGTGCGGCAGACTTTCCCTCGCACTCACGCAGAATCTCTTCAGCAACACTTTGCGATTCAGGCTTTGCCTCAATATCCCTTTCCCTCACATTCAATATCCGGGAGGCAGTCAGTCTCGCTGCCTCGTAGAGCCTGCCCGCAAAAATGAGGGCGGCAATCTTTGAGCCCGGCAATTGAACGTTTGGAACCCGTTCCGCAATTTCTTTCACCTTTCCCTCAACCAGCTCCCGCGCTCGTTGTTGGCCGTCCTCCCCTTCGGCTTTCATCGCTTCAATATCAGCGCCGCCAGGACCATAGAACCTTCCGAGCTCCTCCCGCAAATTCCGGTACTCGTGCCGCGCCACCTCCACATCGTTGTGCTTGACGCGCTTTTTCCCGGTGTTCGGATTGGACGCTCGCTTGAACCCTGCGCTCAGAGCTTTCAGCGCCCGGCATCTGTCCGCCTCTCGAAATCGAAACTGCTTCGGCTCTTTGGGGTCCAAAAGATCGGCCAGCCAAGGCGAACGCAACGCCAGGACAGGGTAGTGGGCTGCGTAGTCATTCAGAACACTCATGTCCGCTGGCTTTTGCATGAAACAAAGGCGGTAAACTTCTCGAATCCGCTCGTGAAGCGCTTCCGGTGAATACAATAACCCCAGACTCCCGGTACTGAGACGCAGCATGTTTACATACGCCTCGTTCCCCCTGTCGGCGGCCTTTTTCTCTTCGCACGGGTGCGAAATCGGAGGATGGCTGATGGTAATGGCGGGCATTGCCGCCAGCATAGTCTGCATTTCCTGCGCCTCCCGGTTGAGAGGCTTTTGCTTGCCGTCCCACGAAGCCTTTTGCGCCAGGGCGAATAAGTGCTTCGTTTGGTCGGTCTGCGCTTTTTCTTGTGCACTCGGTTTTTTGGGACGTGCCATTCCTACTTCCCATCCAGTACCCAATTGACGCGGGCTTGGAGTCCGACCGGCCCCGATCAAGGGTCCTATTCAGCCTTGCGCCCCACACCAGTCAAAGTCCAAACCGCAGCATAGATTATCCACGCGGCGAACCAGAATCCTACAAGCAAGTTCAGACCCGCCCAAACAGACACGTGATGAAAGAACACAACCATCAGCGCCAGCACAACATACGCAAGCTGGACCGAGCCAAGTGCGAACATATTCGAACGTGCGAACTCTCCTTCTTTCCATTCGGTATTACTCAGAGGGTGTCGGCTCCAACTTGGGGTCGAGCTGATGGTTTGCCTCGTTAGAAGAGAAGGCATCGACGCGGCATAGAATTGGGCTGCCATGTTCACCCACGGGCGCACAGCCATTACGTAGGCGAAGATTAGGATTGGGATAAGGCTGCGACGGTCAGCGAGGCCCGTGAATACGTAGAGAACGGCGCAGTGCCAGAGGACGACAACCCCGACGAGGCAGAAGGACTCTATGAACCCAAAATACACTCTGCGAAGCTGCTTCCCCGTTTCCGCGCGGCGGAAAAGCCGAAGCGAAAGCGCCAGGACAGTGCGCACTCCAAAGGCAACAAGACAAATCATCAGGACAAGTCCAAGCCCCAGCGCACCCCATTCGCCGAGGATGGCTAGCCAGATTCCCGCCATGATCCCCGCTGCTCCCACAAGCAAAGTGGAACTGGCGCTCATGGTCAAGAACCTGACAATTCGCAAGACCCAGGCAAGTAGGACGCCAAGCGCGTACGTGACCAGCGTCCATTTTCCCAGGCCACTCTCGCTCACACTGTTTCCGTCATCAGTCATGCCGGAGATATTTGTCCCTCACTCAATGTCTAACGGGCTGGGCGAATATCTAAGATCGCACAGGGCCGGACCTGTCAAGTTGGCTAAGCGCCCTTGGCGGCCGGGCAGCCAGTGACAGGACAACGGCGATGAGGAAGTAAAACAATGGCTTGGAATGCTTCACGGTTCACCCCTCCTTTGCTGGCCCATGCAGTGAATGTATCTTACTCCAGTTCCCGTGCAATTTGCGCAAATTGCAGGACTGCACAAAATCCGGGAGAAGTGGCCACATTTAAGGCAAGATTTAGCCGCCTATCTCTCGGGCGACCCGTACCCCTTGGGGAAACCAGCACGGCCTGCAGATGCGGAGAGCAGTTGCCGCACAACGCAAACCCTCTCACACTTTCTCTTGACAACCCCTACCGCTAGGGGTATGTTATTTCCATGAAGAAATCAGATGAGGCTCGACAAGCTGCCCGATTGCTTGGCAAACGGGGCGGAATGAAGACTCTTAAGACCTACGGCGCGGAGAAGATGCAAGAGTGGGGCAAGCTCGGTGCGCAGTACGGGAAGCTCGGCGGGAGACCACGGAAGAGCAAATCACCCAAGGGAGGGAAATGACGATGCTTTTGAAGCGCGGTCGGATTTGGCACTACAAATTCATGTTTCGCGGAATGCCCGTGCGCGAGTCCAGCCACTCGACTTCCAAGGTGGTAGCCCGAGAAGCCGAACAAGCACGCCGGCGCGGATTGGAACTCGCAATTAACCACATCCCCAAGCGCGAGCGCGTGCCGATGTTTCCCATGGCCGCCCAAGCTTGGTTCGGAACGAAAGCCAATCTTGCTGAGAAGAGCCGGACGAGGTACGAGCAATGTGTTGATGCACTGAAGCGAGAATTTAGTGACCGGCTCGTTTGCGACATTGGTGACCGCGAAATCGCGGAGTACCAGCAGAAGCGACTTAGCGAAGGGCTTTCCAATCGTAGCGTCAATTACGAGATCGGCGCCCTTCGCGGCATCCTCAAGCAGCACGGGCTTTGGGGACTGATTGCAGACAAGGTGAAACCGCTCAAGGAACAAAACCAGGTCGGACGCGCCATCAGCCGCGAGGACGAAACCATGCTCGTCGCGGCGATGCAGAATAGCCGCTCTCCTGCGCTCTTGCCGCTATTTGTCTTCTCGGTGGATACGGGATTACGGGCCAGCGAGGTCCGCGCACTCCGCCGCTCCGATCTTAACCTTGAATGGAGAGACGGGATCATCGGCCAGGGTGAGGTTGTGGTCCCCAAGAGCAAGACGGAGGGCGGAACCGGCAGGCTGGTTCCATTCACGCAGCGCGTGTGCGCAACGCTCACACTATGGCTCTCGCAGTTCCCTGAATCCGGGCCGGATCACTATGTGTTCCCTCACCACAAGGTGGGGATGGCAGGAGATTCCCGCGAGCGGAAGATGTGGGACGTTCAGTTAGACAAGCCCGCCCGCGAATGGAAATCAGCATGGGCGCGCGCCTGCCGGGTTTCGAGTGTCCGCTACCGCTGGCACGATTGTCGGCATACCTTCATCAGCCGTTTAGCCGAGAATCCGAATGTCAGTGAGGAAACGCTGAGGGCGCTTGCCGGCCATGTCAGCAAGAAAATGCTCGAAAGATACTCTCACATCCGAAGCCATGCCAAACGGCTGGCTATCGCTTCCCTGAATCAGGAAGCCGTCAATCCTCAGGCCACCGCCCTGGAAACCCCAAAATTCGGAGAGACTGGTCACAAAATCGGACACAATCAGCAAGGCGTAATTTGCTAAGTGTAGTGGGCCCAGCAGGATTCGAACCTGCGACCGACGGATTATGAGTCCGCTGCTCTGACCGGCTGAGCTATGGGCCCAGAAGGGTGGTTTAATTCTCTCCGCATTGTGCGCGCGTGCGATGCAACTCACATTCCCGTCATGATTATAGACTGCAGGAGGGACGAATTCCCCCTTGAAGTCGCCCCCAGCTCGATCACCGCCGCATGGCGAGCGACGGCGGGTCATCCGCTGCGCGAGCGCAGGAAGCCGAGCGGATCGGCTGTTTCCTGTTCGGCGGCGGCAGCGTCAGGAGCGCCTCCCGACTTTCCGGAAACCTCGGCTTCTTCGAGGCTTTCGCCGGGCGCGAGGAAGACGTTTGATTCGACGCCGTGCTGGCGGGTATAGAGCTCGAAATAGCGCCCTCCTTCGCCCAGGAGCTCGGCGTGGGCGCCGCGCTCGACGATTCGTCCGCCTTCGATGACGAGGATCTGATCGGCCTTTCGGATGGTTGAGAGGCGGTGGGCGATCACAAACGTGGTGCGGCCGCGCATCAAGTAGCCGAGCGCGTGCTGAATCTGGCTTTCGGATTCCGAATCGAGGCTGGAGGTGGCTTCGTCGAGAATCAGGATGCGGGGATTGGCGAGAATCGCGCGCGCTATGGAAACGCGCTGGCGCTGCCCGCCAGACAGCTTCACGCCCCGCTCGCCCACGATCGTGCCGTAGCCAGCCTCGAATGATTCGGCAAACTCGTCCACACGCGCCATGCGGCAGGCCCGCAGAATTTCCTCTTCCGCCGAATCGGGCCGCGAGAAGGCGACGTTGTCGCGAATTGTGCCATCGAAGAGGAACGACTCCTGCAAAACGACGCCAAGCTGGCTGCGGTACGAATCGAGGCGCACCATCGCGAGGTCGGCGCCATCCACAAAGATGTTGCCGCTGGTGGGCGTGTAGAACGCGCACACCAGCCCGATGATGGTGGATTTTCCCGAGCCCGACGAGCCGACGAGAGCGGTGATCGATCCGGCGCGAGCGTCGAAATTGATGTCGTGCAGCACCGGCTTGCCGATTTCGTATGCGAAGGAGACGTCGCGGAACACAACGTCGCCGTGAATCGCGCCGAGCGCCACCGACCGTTTCGGATCGGCATCCTCGGGAACCTCGGCAAGCACTTCCCGCGTGCGATCGAGACCCGCCATCGCCTCGCTCAGTTGCGTTCCAATCCCGACAATCTGAACCACCGGCGCGATGAGCATCCCAAGAAAAAGCGTGTAGGTGACGAACGTGCCGAGCGTCATGTGCCTGCTCAGAATCTCTCGCGCGCCGAGATAGATAATGAGCGCGCTCACGATCCCGAAGAGCAGCGTCGAAGCCAGCGTCATGAACGACGTGGCGTTGAGCGTGCGGATCACGTTGTTGAGCAGCCGCTCGACGCCTTCAAAGAAAACTCTCCCCTCGCGTTCTTCCGCGCGATACCCCTTCACCACGCGCACGCCGCCTAGCGATTCGGTGAGGCGCCCGGTGACGTCGGCGTTGATTTTCCGGCGCTCGCGGAAAATCGGGCGGATGATGCGAAAAGCCTTGTTCAGCGTCAGGCTGAAAGTGACGAGAATACCCACCGCGATCGCGGTCATCATCAAGTTGATGTTAATGAGAATGATCAGCGCCAGGCACGAGGTCATCAATCCCCCCGCAAACTGCACGAGTCCGGTGCCGAGCAGGTTGCGCAAGCCCTCAACGTCGGTCATGATGCGCGAGACGAGCGAGCCGGTCTTGTTCGAGTCGTAATACGAAACCGGAAGGCGCGCGACGTGCGATTGAACGCGGACGCGGAGCTCCGCGATGAGCCGCTGCGCTTCTTTCGACAGAATCTGCGTCAGCCCGAACGAAGTGGCGGCTTGCACCGCCGCGGCCGCGAGCACCGCGAGCACAATGGGCACGAGCATCTGAACGCGATTCTGGTGGATCACATTATCGATCAGGGGTTTTGTCGAAGCGGGAAGCACGAGGCCGGCGACGCGGTTCACCGCCATCAGCGCAAACCCCGCCGCGAGGTGCGCCTTGCGCGGCCGCAGAAATTCCCAGATGTCCGGCAGCATTTCCCACCAGCGCGGAGACTTCTCATTTTCCGCGGAGGACGGAGAGCGCGGTTCGTTCGCGCTTCCGGAAAGAAAAGGCAGCACACGAGAAACCGCGGATGGCCAACGAACCCAGCTTTTTCGGGTGGAAACCATATGGTCCCATTGTAGATCAGGGGCGTTCAGCGAGTGGTCCGAGTCCGAGATCCATCGAGAGGTGCCGGGCAAAAGCTGTCAGTTGCACTTCTGTCCAATGGGCTGACGCCCGAGGCTAACATCGTGCGCCCCTGACGGGGCTTGGCAACTAAATCCGCTTCCCCGCCCCGCGCAGGCGTGATAAGGTACGGAAACGCTGCCTGAAATTCGTGAGGGCGCCGGCGTAACAACCGCGTGGCGATCGGGCAGTAACAGAACGCTTATGACGGAACCCATGCGACGGCGATCCTTCTTGCAATCGGCAGGCTTAGGCGGTGCGGCCGCGCTCGCGGGAGCTCCAGGCGCGGCGGCGGCTCCGCCTCCGCCGCTCAAGATCACGCGAGTCCGCTTTTATCACAATCCCCTCTCGCCTCCCCAAGTGAATCAAAGCTTCCACATCGTCACGGTGGAAACGGACCAAGGGATCACAGGAATCGGTGAAGGCGGCACTCCCGACATGGTGAAGCAGTGCGGCGCCATGATCATTGGCGAAAACCCGTTCCGCACCGATCATCTCTGGCAGATGATGTTTCGCGGCCTCTTTTATCCGGCGGGCAGGGAAAAGATCGACGCTATCGGCGCGATTGACCTGGCGCTGTGGGACATCAAGGGCAAAGCGCTCGGCGTCCCGGTGTACGACCTACTCGGCGGCCTCGCGCGCGATCACGTGGAGTGTTATTCCACCGGTTTCCCTTCAAAAGGCGAGCTCGCGGAAACCGCGCGCGCGTGCATCGAAGCGGGTTTTCGCGCCTTCCGGCACTCGACCGCGGATCCGCCGCGCGGCGCCGCCTTCAACTCGCATCGCGCCGTCCGGCGCACCTACGAACAGTGCGCCGAGATTCGCAAGGGCGTTGGCGAGGACGGCGACTTCGCGCTCGACTATCATACGCGATTCGATTTTCCCGACGCCGTGCGGCTGAGCACACTCATCGAGCCGCTCGAGCCGTATTTCGCCGAGGACCTGATCCGCTCCGAAGATCCCGGAGTCTATCGCGAGTTGCGCGCGCACGTGAAAGTGCCGATCGCGGTGGGCGAGCAGTTCGGCAGTAAATGGGACGTGCGATGGCTCATTGAAAACCAGCTCATCGACTATGCCCGCGTCACGCTTCCGAACGTGGGCGGGATCACGGAATACATGAAGATTCAAGCTCTGTGCGAAACGCACTACGTGGGCCTCATTCCCCACTTCACGGGGCCGCTCTCAGAAGCTGCGCTCGCGCACGCGTGCGGCGCGTTCTCCGGGCCGGTGATGATGGAAATGCTGGGAGACGGCTCGCGAGCGATTCCGCACCTTCCCGAACACTACGACTTTCGAAACGGAAAGCTGTGGCCGAACCGGCGTCCGGGCCTCGGCGTTACGCTCGATACGGCGCCGCTCGCGCTCGCGGCCGAGGTCACGGAGCGCAGCCGCCCGATTCCGATGCTCAGCCGCCCCGACGGTTCGTTTACGAACTGGTGATCGCCGCGCCTGAGATCGCCAGCCGCTCAAGCGTAGGATAGAGCGCCGCCGCCTGCCGGCGCGTCTCCTCGAGACTCAAAGAACAATCGACTACAAAGTCGGCACGCGCCCTCTTTTCATCGCCGCGCATCTGCGAGGCTACTCGAAGCGCCGCCTGCTCGCGGGAGAGGCCCGTTTTCGCCGCCAGCCGCTCGATCTGCTGCTCCGGCGTCGACCACGCAACGATGATCTGCGTAAAGCGGCTTTCCGCGTGCGCTTCGTAAATCAGCGCAGCGTCCACGATGATTACCGATTGCGGGCTCGCGCGGTGGAAATCGAGCGCCCGCGCCTCCTGGCGCTGAATAATTCGCGGGTGCAGGATCGCGTTCAGTTTTTGGCGCTGGTCGGGATTCGAAAAGACGATCGCGCCCAGGCGTCGGCGGTCGATTTCGCCCGAGAGCCCGAGAATTTGACGACCGAAGTGCTGGACGATCTCGTCAAACGCGGCGCCGGGGCTACGGAGCAGCTCGTGCCCGATCTGGTCCGCATCGATCACGTTCGCGCCGAGCGCCGCGAAGTAAGACGCTACCGTGCTCTTGCCGGATGCGATGCCGCCAGTCAATCCGAAACAGGCAAAGGAAGGCATCGGGTCAGACTTGCGCGGCGCCCTGAGTGGAGCATCCGGCTTCGGCGCCTGTGAAGCGGCTGTCCGGGCCGCCGCCGCGCCGTACGCGCGCGGCACGCACGGTGTTTGACATCAGCATGGCAATCGTGAGCGGGCCGACGCCGCCCGGCACGGGCGTGTAGGCTCCAGCTTTCTCGCGGACATCTTCGGGCTGGACGTCTCCGACCAGGATGAACCCTTTCGCGGCAAGCTGCTCGAGCGCCTCAAGCGGCTCGTGAAATACGGCGCGCACTTCCTCCGCGCGGGTCAGGCGGTTGATGCCGACGTCGATCACCGTGGCTCCTTGCTTGATGAAATTCCAGTTGACAAGAGCCGGCTGGCCGACCGCCACAACCAGAACGTCTGCTTGGCTCGCCACTGACGCAAGCTCTCGCGTCCGCGAATGGCATATCGTGACCGTGGCGCTACGGTGAAGGAGCAGCATGGCTACGGGCTTCCCTACCATATCGCTGCGCCCGATCACCACGGCGCGAGCGCCTGGCAGCGGAATGCCGCAGCGGTCGAGGATTTCCATTATGCCCGCGGGCGTGCAGGGCGCGATGTCCGGCCGGCCCATCATCAGCTTGCCCGCGTTCAACGGATGCACCCCGTCGACGTCCTTTGCGGGATCGATTGCCAGCAGCACTCGTCTCGAGTCAACCTGGGGCGGCAGGGGAAGCTGCACGAGAATCCCGTCGATCTCCGGGCGCTGGTTCAGGTCGTGAACGAGTTTCAGAAGCTCTTCCGTCCGAGTCGAAGCGGAGAGTTCGAATTTCTCGCTGCGGAGACCCAACAACTCGCTGGTCTTCACCTTGTTGCGAACGTAAATCTGGGACGCTGGCGCTTCACCCACCAATACGGCGGCAAGACCCGGAACGACTCCCCTCGAAGCGAGTGCGGCGATTTCGCTCGTGAGTTCGTGCCGGATCGACTCGGCGATGAGGGTGCCGTTCAGAATGCGAGCAGGCACAGGACGCTCCTTCCGCGGTTGACGACGCCGCTCGTGAGCCGGCTGGGACTCGAACCCAGAACCCCTGCCTTAAAAGGGCAGTGCTCTACCATTGAGCTACCGGCCCGCAGTTGTACAATCAAAGGCTACAACACCGCGCCAGCCTCGTAAAGGCGAAAACAGAATCAATTCTGTGGCTTTCCATCTCGACTCAGTGGCGCAACCTGGCGCGGCAACCGCGTCTGACTCGCGGCAACCCTGCCGCTTGATCCCTGACAGCCTTTCTGATATGTTACATGCGAGCTTCTCTATGAGGTAACATACGTCAATGAGTACCCGGATGGGTAAGAGCTTTACTATCGAGCGCGAAGTAGATGAGTATATTTCCAGAACCAAAGGGGACCGCTCCGCCAGTGAGCGCGTCAACGAAATGCTGAAGCACGCCATGCAACAAGAACTTTACGAGAGCCTGGAAGCGGAAGCACAGGCGTTTTTCTCGAAGGCTGGCGATGCGGAGCGGAAAGAGGCGCGAGCACTTCAGGCTGCGTCGATTCGCGCGATATCCCGCGACTAAATGCCTTCCTATCCCAAGCGCGGCGAAGTCTATCTAGCGAGGCTGGACAAACTCCGACCGGTGATTATCCTTTCCGTCGATAGTTTGAACAAGCATGCTCTTGATGTCTGCGTGATTCCAATCACGACGAAAGAGCATGCCCGCTTCAGCATCCGTGTTGATCTGAGGTCCGGGGATGGGGGATTAGATCGCGACTGCTGGGCCAAGTGCGACCAGGTATCGACCATCGAAAAGGACATGCTGCAACATCCCGCACTGGGATTTCTGCCCGCCGAAAAGCTTGAGCGCGTAGAGGGGCAAGTCAGAATATCTCTCGGTCTGCTCTAGGCTCGGCCATCCGCCTCTACCCTGCTTGATCCGCATTCATCGATTCACTCGCGCGGTCGGCAGCATCCCCGCTGATGGCCGCCGGCTTTGAGGCGGCCGCGCCCCGCTCCTACAAACGCGTTTCTCGCCGGGAGCCGGGTCCTTCAACCCAAAAACCGTTGCGGGCGGGGTGCGCCGAATGTATGATTGACGCAATCATGGGAGCGGCCCGGGAGCACAGAGCCGACTATCTTGTGGCCGGAGGCGGCATCGCGGGACTTCGCGCTGCGATCGAGCTCGCTGCCGGGGGCAAGGTTCTGGTCCTGACCAAGAACGGCGCGTCCGTGCGCATTTCGTGCAGCCCAGGCGCGAGCCACGCGTCGTTCACGGGCAGCGAGGACGAGTTGACTGTGCATCAGCAGGAAACCATTCGCAGCGGCGGCGGTTTGTGCTGCGAAGATGCGGTGCGCGTGCTGACGGAAGGCGGACCGGGCGAAATCAAACGGCTGATCGCATGGGGGGCGCGATTTGAAAGTGCGAAGCGCGGCACAGGTGAACCCGCTGGCGTCGCCCGCGGTCCTCGGGTGATGCGCTCCGAAGCGGGCTGGGCTGTAAGTGAAATCTTGCGAACCCTCCTCGCCAAGGCGAAAAGCCTTTCGTCGTTGCAGGTTAAGCCCTTCGCGATGGTGGCGGAGCTCCTTATTGAAGACGGGCGGGTGAGCGGCGCCTGCTATCTTGATGAGCAGAGCCGCTCGATCAAGACCGTTCGCGCCAACGCAGTGATTCTTGCCACCGGCGGACTCGGGCAGGTTTACGCTCACACAACGCATCCACCTAGTTCGTGCGGAGACGGAATCGCCATGGCGTATCGGGCGGGCGCGCTGCTGAGGGATCTCGAGTTCGTCCAATTCCACCCAACGGTCCTTTCCACCTCGCGCGAGCCTTGCCTGGCATTGTCGGCGGCGCTGCGCGAGCGGGGAGCGATCCTGCGAAACCTGGAGCTCGAGCGCTTCATGCCTCGGTACCACGAGGACGGCGAACTCGCGCCGGCCGACGTGCTCGCGCGCGCCATTGCGAGTGAAATGCAGCGGGGGCGCAGCAATTTCGTTTATATGGATCTGGCCGGCATCAATCCCGAGCACGTGAAGCGAGACTTCCCGCGGCTGTACGCGGCGTGCCTTGAAAATAATATCGATCTCACCTCCGACCTGATCCCGACGCACCCCGCGGCTCACTTTGGACTCGGCGGCATTGCCGTCGACGTGAACGGCTCCACAAATCTCGAGGGTTTATACGCGGCGGGCGAGGCCGCGGCCACGGGCGCGCACGGCGCAAACAGTTTTGGCGCTAACTCAGTCATCGAAAGCCTTGTGTTCGGCGCGCAAGCGGCGCGAGCCGCGCTAGGCGGCGCGCCGGCTGCCCGTTTCCCCGCTCCGACTTTCACGCGACCTGCAGCGCTCGCCGACGCCGCTCCGGTCGCCAGCGCGACAATCCGAGATCCGGCCCACGCGATGCGTGACATCCACCGGATCATGTGGGAGGCGGTGGGATTGATGAGGGAGGGCCTCAAGCTGAAAGAAGCCTCAAACTGCCTCGATCGCCTGACCCTTGCTCCCGCGGACCCGCCCGACCGCCCTCACCTGCAGATTCAGAATGCGCTCGAAGCTGCCCGGCTGATCACGCGCTGCGCGGAAGCGCGCAAAGAGAGCCGCGGCGCGCACTACCGCACGGACTATCCGTTGCCCAATAGTTCGGAGCCTGCTCGGCACTCATACGTCTCCAGGAGTTCCGGCGTCTATTTCAGGTGATACGAAAACTCACGTTCAGGAGGTTTTATGCAGCGACGCAAATTCTTGGGACTCGGCTTGGGAGCGGCGGCGGCGCCCGCAATCGCAGCGGCCGCCGGCGTGCCCCGCCCGGGCCTCGCCGCTCCAGCGCAAAACGAGGCAGGCGTTACGCCGGTCTCGCGCGAGGCCACGATCTTTCTCTCCCACCGGATCGGTACCGACCACGCAGAGGCCATCTCCGTAATGGATATGAACGGCGACGGCCGTCCCGACATTGTCAGCGGCGCGTACTGGTACGAGAATCCCGGCCCCGCCGGGGGCGAATGGAAACGCCATCAATGGCGCTACGTCAGCGTCTGGCCTTTTCGCATCACGGGCGAAAGCAAAACCGAGTTTGTGGCCGACTGCGCCCAGTTCGCGATCGACGTGAATCATGACGGCGCGCTCGACATTGTCACGGCGGCGTGGCAAACCGACGGCGTCGTGTGGTACGAAAATCCGAGGGACCCGAACGCCTTCTGGAAGTCTCACTTCATCTGCCACTCGCGCGCGACCGAGGGAGGGACTCTCGCCGACGTCAATGGAGACGGCGTGCCGGACGTTATTTTCAGCCATTATTCGCCTTCCAGTCTGATCTGGATCAACTTCGCCGGACACGAGCCCGTGGCGCACTTCGTGGGCGGAAAAACCGCTGATGGCCACGGGGTGGGCGTGGCGGACATCACGGGCAACGGCAAGCCCGATATCCTCTCGGTTCACGGCTGGCTCGAGAACCAGGACCCCGATCACGATAAGTGGATTTGGCACGCCGATTGGGAACTTAGCGAAGCGGGTTTTCCGATTATTGGTTACGACGTGAACGCGGACGGCAAGATGGACATCATCTTTGGACACGGCCACAGCTTCGGCCTCTATTGGCTCGAGCAGAAGGTTGCAAACGGCCGCCGGACGTGGCAGCGCCACGTGATTGACGATTCGTTTTCGGAAGCGCACGCGCTGAAAATGGCGGACATCGACGGCGACGGCGAACCGGAACTCATCACGGGCAAACGTTACCGCGGCGATCCCGATCCCGGCCTCTATTACCCGCTGTGCATCTTCTACTACAAGATTGACCGGCGCACCGGAACGTTCACGCGCTTTCCCATCAGCTTCAACGGCACGGCGGAGATCGGAACGCAAATCATCGTCACGGATATTGATGGCGACGGCGATCAGGATATCTGCGTCGCAGGCAAGACGGGCGTCCATTGGTTCGAAAACCTGCGCGTCGATAAGGTGCCTGCGAAAGTCCGCGAGCAGGAACTGTGGTTGAATGTGAACTGGCCCTTCAAAGGCGAATCCGCCCCGAACAGCCCCGCCGGCCACGAAGTCGATAGCGCTTCGATTGTCAAATGCGAGTGAGGCAAGCCATTTTCGATCGTAGATTTGGGCTTTAGGATTTTGGAGCCCGGCGCAGCGGAACGCGCTGTGATTCTAGTGCCGAGGGGCCTGGGCCTTATTGCCCGCAGAGCTTACGGGCGCGGGTCAACTGCGCCGGTGGGTAATGGTAGGGAAGCACTACTAACTTAACCTTGTCCCGCACGGCTTGGCGGTTCAGCTTTTTCACCGCGCCCGGTCCCGTGTACTTCTGCTTTGCAGGCTGGTAATTGAACGATTGAATCACGCGATACTCGGTGCGCACGTAGACGACACCGGCGAGCAGCAGCTTACCCTTTACGGGCGTGCTCTCTTCGAGAATCATGCAGCCCGTGTTGCCTTCCGTCGTGCCGGCGATCTTAATCGCCTTTTTACTTGTCCCAGCCGCTGAAGCCGGAACCCCCGCAATCGCTATTACAGATAGGAGAATCAGGAGACGCTTCATCAGAGTGTCGGCCATGTGAGGATGATAGTTCACGAGCCTGAGGCGTTCACATCGGGTAGATTCCCTAATCCGTGCGCCATGCTCCCTCATGTCCGTCACCGGCGGGCGTCAAGAATCCATATCTCGGACGAGAAGATTTCATTCTGGGTGTAGGCAATCAGCCTGCCGTCGGGCGAAAAGGCGAAAGGGTCGTTGTGACCCGAATAATTGAGCTTTTCGAGCGGGGCCGTCTTGCCATTCGGGAGAGCCGCGGTTTGAATCTGTTCGCCTCCATCCGGCGCGATCACGCGGAAAGCGATCTTCTTCCCGCCCGGAAGCCAGACGGGCCATCCTCCGGAGGTCGTAAGGCGGCGCATGTCGCTGCCGTCCGGGCGGATCACAAAAATCCCGGCCCGGTATCCACGATTGGGGCTAAAGGCGATCCATTTCCCGTCGGGCGACCAGCGAGGGACGGTGGAAGGCGCGGGAATCAATTCCCGCTCGGAGCCCCCAAGCGGCATCAGCTCGAGCCGGGTGGCGCCATGCTCCGTTCGGGCGAAGACAAGTGTGCGCCCGTCCGGCGAAAGTTCGCCGTACGCATCATCTTCGCCGGAAGGCGTGAGAGGCTCAGCGCGCCCGCCCGCGCG
>JBOGKE010000055.1:0-4583 GCA_050745265.1 Terriglobia bacterium | reverse complement strand
GTTTCCCGGCGTCGATGAGCGGCAGCGGGCCCGAGCCGTAATCGGCGAGTGTGATGATGCGACCCGGACTGCCGGAGCCGCGCGGATGCAGCTCGCCACGGCAGCGTGTTCCGCGTGCCAGCAGGATTGAATCGCCGGGGTGGAAGAGCGTGCGGTTGGTGCGATCGAGGGAACGCCAGGGCACACTCGCCGAAAGGCCCGAACTTGCATCATTTCCGCTTGCGCAGTTGACGTAATAGCTGACGGCAAAACCGCGAAGCGAAAGCGCGAGAGAAACGGCAATCGTAAGAATGGGTGGCGCAGACATCGTCTGCTGATGTCTGCGATTATCCCGCAGGGACAACATTCTCGAACTCCGGAAATCGCAGACATGCGGAACGACGGCATGTCGGTGCCACCCGGGGAAAAGCGGCATCGCTCCGCCACCCACCGGCACGTGCGACGCGCTGCTCAGAACGTAAACCGGATCGCGAACTGTCCCGTGCGCGGGCTCCCGGTGACGCCGAGCACCTGGCCGAAGTTCGAGTTGCTCGGGCTTGCCGTTGAGCTGGCGCACCCGTCCAGAGTGTAGCTGTGCCGATTTAACAGATTATAGAACTCGGCGCGGAACTGCAGGTTGAATCGCCCGTCCTGGCCAAATGGAAAATCCTTCAGCAGGTTCGCATCTTCGCTGTCGGCCCCCGGGCAACGCAATTGGCTGATCAACCGCTTACCCGTACCGAGCTGGCCGTAAGGAGGGTTTGAAGCGATGCTCGTCGGGAAATACCGGTTCCCGGGTCCGCCGGCGGGATTGAAGTTCACCCGGTTGAATGTATTTCCGTTATATCCCGCGAGGTTGTAGTCAACGTAGACGTTCGCCCACTCAGGGTAATACGGGTTCGAGGCGCCGAACGAGATCGGCTGCCCGGTTGCATACCCAAACAGCTCGGACACCGTCCAGCCGATCGCCATCGCGTTTACGACGCGATTACTGCTGTGAAGCCAGCGGCGACCGGGCCCGAACGGCAGTTCGTAGCTCACGAAGCCCTTGATCACGCTCGTCTGGTCATACGGCGAGAGCGTGTGGGCGTCGAAGCTCAGGTCGTCCAGGTTCTGAATATAGGAAGTGTCGTAGCTTTCGCCGAAGTTCGTGTAGGTATCCGTCTCCTGCCGCGAGAGCGTATAGTTCACGTCCAGCATCAGGCCGTTTCCAGTGCGTTTGTCCAGGTCCAATACCATCGAGTCATAGTAACTTTGGCCGCGCGGCAGCCCAACGTAGTACAGGTTCGGGTAGTACCAGTAAGTATCCAAAGCCGACGCGACCTGCGGAAACGGCGCGATGGCCGCCGCCGCGGGCGCGCAGAAGCCCGCGTAAGGATACGGAACTCCGACCGCTGCCGCCTGTTTTGCGCTGCACGCGTAGGTGAAATTCGTGCCCGCGTTGACGAGGTTAAAAAATGCCGACGGCGACGGTTCGTTGTAATTCAACGCCGAGTCTTGCAGGCGGTGACCGCGGTTGCCGATGTAGTTGGCCGAGAGCCTCATGCCCGGCGTGAGTTGGTACTCCACTCCGACGTTGAACGCATCCGTATACCCTGCCTCGAGCGA
The DNA here is from genome assembly GCA_050745265.1 of Terriglobia bacterium. Taxonomy (GTDB): domain Bacteria; phylum Acidobacteriota; class Terriglobia; order UBA7540; family UBA7540; genus RH2-MAG17b. The sequence goes on along the minus strand of JBOGKE010000055.1, from coordinate 2,996 downwards.
ATTGGGGTCAACATTGACAACCGGAAACAGCGAGGCGGCCGGCGTGGTCGATTTTGTGCCCGGTACAAACACACCGGGATACCCGCTATTCCAGTTGAACGGCGAACTTGCAGTGTCGGTGCCCTGGTAGCCCGGAGCAAAGCCATAGGGCACACCCGTCCAGTACTGAATCCCGATCGGGACATAGAGAATTCCGAACGAGCCACGGAAGACCACCTTCTGCCACGGTGAGTAGGCGAAACCAACTTGGGGACCAATGTTCTTCCAGTATTCTTTCTCGAATGAGGTGCCGAAACCCGCGTACACGAGCTCGCCCGGAATTCCCAAGTTAGGGTCAATGGAGTTCAAATCGAAATTGGCCCAGTGGCCGTATTTCTCGTGTAAGGGAAAGGTCACATCCCAGCGAAGTCCCAGGTTCAGAGTGAGCTTGGGTGTCACCTTCCAGTTGTCTTGCGCGTAATAGTCCATCGCCTTACGGCGGCCATACAGGTCTTCAGGCGTTGTCTCGGAAGCCGTCTGGACGTTGCCGAGCAGGAAGCTGGCAAATCCGAATCCCACGTTTGCGCCGTACGATTTCCCGAGCGCGCCGGTGGTGTTGTTCGAGAAGTTGAACGTGAGCGCGCCCGAGCCGGCGTGGTAGTTGTTTTCCTCGGCCCGGAAGTCGCCGCCAAACGTGAACGTGTGGCGACCCTTCATCCACGACACCGAGTCTCCCAGAATGAACGTTGAGCTGACGTAGTTGCCCTGCCACGTGTTCCCGACGAAAGTTTCGCCGATCCCGTTGACAGAGCTCCCAAAGTTGATTTTGGGGAAATTGCTGCTGCCGGTATTGCCGAAACCGAGCGTGGAGGGCCAGTTCGTGCCCGTCGCTGCTGGTGTTGAGCCGTTCCAGTACCAGTTGTACGTGGCATTGAGGACATTCAGAATATTCGGCGCAAAGGTGTGGGTTTCGCTCGCGCGGAACTGGTCCGAGGGCACCAGTTGCAGGCGCGCGTCGGCAAGCGGGCCCCCGGTGGTGCTGCCAACCTGCCAGAGGCCCCCGGAATCGACCAGCGTGCGTGACTGGTGGTGATAGATCCACGACCCGTCAAGGTGATCCGTGCTGCGCAAGTTCTCGTCGATTTTGAGCGAAGCCGTATTCGGCGTCTGCGCGGGCGAATTGCTGGACGGAAGCCGATCGTTGTTGATGAGGTTTCCGTTTTCAGGGGCGTAAGATTTCTGGTAAAGAGCGATGATTTTTTGCGCTACCGGGCTGAACATGCTCGAGGGGATTTTGTTCCCGACGAAGACCTCGCCCGTCGCCGGGTTGAAGATCGCTCCTTGATAAATCGTGTTTCCGGCCGAGTCAACGCCGTAAACCTTCGACGGATTCAGCAGGGCGCTGAAGTCTCCGTTCAGAAAAGCTGATGTCGGCACGGTTGATGCGCTGCCGAAGCCGCCGGGAGCGAAATCGCGCTGCGTGTAGCGCTCGAACGAGCCAAAGAAGAACGTCTTGTTTCTTATAATGGGCCCGCCAAAGCTGCCGCCGTAATCCCAGCGGCGGTCCGTGGCCTTTGGAAGCCCCTGATTGTTGTTGTCCCAGGTATTCGCGTCTAGAGCCTCGTTATCGCCATAGACGAAGCCGCTGCCATGGAACTGATTCGTCCCTGACTTCATGGTGAACGCGATCACGCCGCCGCTCGTGATGCCGCTCTGCGCGTTGATGCCGCTCGTCTGGGCTTGAAGCTCCTGAACAGCTTCCATTGGCGGACCGGTTTCCATCGAATCGCCTTGAATCTGAGCAGTGCCGGAAGTGCCGTCTATCGTGTAGTCCTTGGTGAACTGTTGATTCCCATTGATGACCGACCCATAGGGACTGCTCAGTTGGGAATAGCCGGGCGTCAGCGCTACAGCAAACTCCTCGACGAAGCGCCCGCCACCGTAAATGCTGAGCGGCAGGTCGGTGACGACCTTGTTGTTCATGTTCGTGCCAATCGTCGCCGTTTCCTTGTCGAGCACCGGGGCTTGTGTCGTCACGGTCACCTGCTGGGTGAGCGCGCCCACCTCGAGCCGCGCGTTGATCTGCGCCACCTGAGTGGAGTGAAGCGTGATGTCGGGCTCGACGACCAACTTGAATCCTCTCTTCTCGAACTCCACCCGGTATTGTGCCGGGACCAGATTGAGGAGCGTGTAGATGCCCGCGCCGTTCGTAATCGCCGCGGTCGATATCCTGGTGGCGACGTCGGTGGCGGTCACGGTCACTTCCGGAACGACCGCTCCGCTTGAATCCCGTACGGTCCCGGTAATCGTGGCGCGATTCGTCTGCGCCCGCACCAGTCCGGCAATCAATAAAAGGCATGAAACGGTGCACGCAAGAGCTCGGTTCATCTCTCCACCTCCTGAAGTGACGGCCGCCTCAAATCAGGCGTGCCCCTGAACTTCTAGCCCAGCCTGGCGCCGGCGTCCGAAGTAGCCGATCAGAACGGCGGGAGAAAGAGAGCGAGGAATCCGGCAGAAGCAGGTGTAAGCACTTAACGCCAGCCACGCCCACCATTCTATATCTGTTCATCGTTTAGCCGCAACCCGGAGAATGCCACTTCCAGCCGTTTCGAAACTTTTAATGGGAAGCTACAATGGGTTGGCAGCGCGCTAATTCGGGTGAGTGACGATGAGAACTTCTCCTTCTCACGAGTTCTGCACTCCAGCGAGACTCCTCTCGATTAGCGCACGGCTTTTCAGCATCGCTCTCGGCGCGGCAATCGCGGCGCTCGCCGGCCCGGCGGCGGCGGTTGGATGGGCACCCGCCGGCGGAGCAGTTGCCAGCGCGGCTTTCGAGCAATCTAAGCCGGCTTCGGGCATAGGCCAGCTCTTCATTCGCGGCGAAGAGGCGCTTCAAGGCGGCGATCTCGATGGCGCGGAAAAGGTGTTCGATCAGGTGCTCGCCACCGACCCGCGCAACGCCGGCGCTTACGCGAATCTCGGGGTCATCGCCATGCGGCGCAAACAATGGCCGCGCG
>JBOGKE010000054.1:0-15912 GCA_050745265.1 Terriglobia bacterium | reverse complement strand
GAAAGAACTGCGTGTTTTGCTGCGCCCATAGGCCGGCGCTCAAAAACACTACCGCCATCACTGCTGCCGCAACTGCTCTTCGCACTGATCGCTCCACGAGTCCCCAATCTCCCATCCTTAGTCTAGGGACGAACTCTGAGCGCGTCAAGTTACGGTGCCGACGGCGGCAAATCGAAGCCAGTTGCTCGCTAAAGGGATGTTCTTGCGTAAAACGACGTTACGGTTCGACGCCTACGATGACCAGCGGGACACCTGGAACTCCACGGCCCTCTCGGATGAGATTGTAGAGCTCCTTCTCATACCAAGGGACGCCAGTTGACATGTTTCGGGCGCGCTTTCCGCTCGACTTTACAGTTGACGCCGCAAACGATTTCATGGGCACGATCTCTACGCCCACGTCGATGACATCGCCGACGTAGAACGCGAGATGCTTTACAAACAGGTCGTACGCGACCGCAAAGTACTTTCCGAATTGCACCTCGATCGCTATCCTTTCCTTTACGAAATCCGTTTGGTTAAACGATCGAGTGGCCGCTTGTCCCGCCTTAAGTATTTCTTTTTTTTGCTCCTCTGGCGGAAGGTCCAGGGTTTTGCGAATCAATCCCGCATCCTTGGTGACCCAGTAGTAGGCGCGCCTCTCATCCCACCCGCTCTTGGCGAATCGTGTTCTCATCGCCTCGTTTATTGCTGATGGCGAAAACAACTTCTCCCCCAACATCGTCTTCTCTCCGGAGATTTTCGTCCGAAAATGCTCAGCATCAACAGCGGATATGACAGCTTGTACTTCCTTCCAAAGTCTGGGCTTGTGGACCAGAATGAATTCGAGACCGTTCAGGTGGGAGTAGAATTCGGCTATTTTCAACGGGTACGCCGCGTGTTTAGCGAGTCTTCGACAATGGAATTAAGCAAGGCAGACCTGGACTGCTCGAGTTCCAGCGGAATCTGGGCAATACGATCCGCGGAGCTCGGTCTGTAAACCGGTCTAGCGATTGGCCTGTGTGGCAGCGTTCCAGACCAGGCCAGCTTAACCCGGGCCCGAGCACTGTTCAGGTAATCCAGCACGACCTCCGCCCCGGCTACCCTGCGCCGGTGCAAAATCGCCGCGCATGCCGTGCTGCCTACACCCATGTACGGGTCGATCACCAGGTCGCCGGGCTTTGTAAGCGCCAGGATAAGGCGCTCTACGAGCTCTATCGGGAATTGGCAGGGGTGAAAAGTCTTTTCTATGTGATTGTGCTTGACATTTGGAATTATCCAGAGATCACCCGGATTCTTGCCGAGTGGATTGCAGGAATACTGGCCTGCCTTCGGTCCTTTAAAGTACCTTTTACCGGGGTATTTTTGCGGCACCCGTACCGAATCTAGGTTAAAAATGTACTGTTCGGTCTTGGTGAACCAGAGTATCGTTTCGTACCGGCCAGAGAACCGCCGACGGCAGTGCAGCCCATGGTCAAACGACCACACGATGCGATTTCGGAGCGTCAAACGAAGCTGTTTACATATCTGGTAGACATAAATGTCCAGCGGGTAGACCTCTCCGTCCTCGGCGATATGGTTGCCGACTTGCCAGCAAAGACTTCCGTCAGCCGCAAGCGTGCGAACGCACTCTCTGAGGGTCTGTTCTTGCTGGCCAAGATAATCGCTGAAGCCGATCCTCCGCTCGTATTTTTTCCCGATGTTATAGGGAGGCGAGGTCACGATCAGACGGCAAGATCCACTCGGAATCTGGCGGAGCAGATGTAGCCGGTCCCCGTTAAACAGGGTGACAGGGGCGTTCTCGTCATACTCTGAGCTGATTTGAATGTCTCCCCAAAGCACAGTGCGCTCCGATATAAAATCGACTCTCGCGGCAATGAAATGATACGTGACGCTTATTCCGTTGTCCAGAATCATTCCTAAGGGCGGGCCGCACCCTATATCTTCGCGGGATTCATGGTTTCCTGGCGTACGCCCTTTCACCGCATCTTCCCGCCTTTTGTGGACGCGTTGGAGAGGTCTCTTCTATGATAAGGTGTACCGCGCCCCGGAGTGACGATGCAGAAGACGCTTGACCTCAAGAGCACGCTCAATTTGCCGCGGACCCGCTTCCCCATGAAGGCCAACCTGCCGCAGACCGAGCCCGCGCGCCTGGCCAAGTGGCAGTCAATAGGGCTCTACGCGCGCGTCCGGGAAGCGCGGCGCGACTCGCCTTTATTCACCCTGCACGACGGCCCGCCCTATGCCAACGGCCGCATCCACCTCGGGACCGCGCTGAACAAGCTTCTCAAGGATTTCATCATCAAGTCGAAAACGCTCGCCGGCTTCAACGCTCCTTACGTTCCCGGCTGGGACTGTCACGGCTTGCCGATTGAAATCAACGTGGACAAGGAGCTGGGGCCGCGCAAGGCGAAGATGACGGCGAGGGAGATTCGCGGCGAGTGCCGCCGGTTTGCGGAGAAATTCGTGGAGTTGGCGCGGCGCGATTTTGAGCGCCTGGGGATTCTGGGCGAGTGGGACACGGCTTACCACACGATGGATCCCGAGTACGAAGCGCTTATCGCCGAGGCGTTCCTCAAGTTTCTCGCCGGCGGATACGTTTACCGGGGCCGGCGCCCCGTCTACTGGTGCCTGCGCGACCGGACGGCGCTCGCCGAGGCGGAAGTCGAATACGAAAATCACCGCAGCCCCTCGATTTACGTCAGGTACGCGCTCGTCTCCGATCCGGCAAAGCTCGATCCCGCGCTTCGCGGCCGCAAAGTCTGGGTGGTGATCTGGACCACCACGCCGTGGACGCTTCCCGCCAGCCTCGCCGTGGCGTTTCATCCCGACTTCGAATACGTCGCCGCGGCTGACACGGATGGCGAAGTTTATCTGATGGAAAGCCGGCGCCACGCTGCTGTGCTCGCCGAAACGGGCTTGGCCGCATCCGAGATTCTGGCGCGCATTCCAGGCCGCCGGCTCGAGCGCGCCGAGTTCGCGCACCCGTTTCTCGAGCGCAAGGTGCTGGGTGTTCTCGCAGGCTATGTTACGGCCGAAGACGGCACGGGCTGCGTGCATACCGCGCCGGGCCACGGACGCGAGGATTACCAGACGGGCATTCGATACGGGCTTGAAATCTACAGTGCGCTCGACGACCGCGGCGTCTTCACCGAGGGCCTGCCCGATTATAAAGGCAAGGACGTTTTTGCGGCGAACGAGGCGATCATCCGGCTGCTCGCCGAACGCGGAGCGCTCGTGGGCGCGCCCGGAGCGCTCGACCATTCGTATCCGCACTGCTGGCGCTGCCATCGCCCGGTGATTTTTCGCGCCACCGAGCAGTGGTTTGTGAACATGGAGCACGACGCGCTCCGCGAACGCGCGCTCGAGGCAATCACGAAAGTGGAATGGTCGCCTGCGTGGGGCGAGGAACGCATCGGCAACATGATCGCCACGCGCCCCGATTGGTGCATTTCGCGGCAGCGGGTATGGGGTGTGCCGATCACCGTCTTTCATTGCGAGCCGTGCGGCAGGCCGCTGATGGACGCGCGCCTCGCGCGGCCGGCGATTGAGCTTTTCCGCAGGGAGGGCGCGGACGCCTGGTACACGCATCCGGTCGAGGATCTCATCGAGCCCGGCGCGCACTGTCCCGATTGCGGCGGAGCGGCGCTCAGGAAAGAGACGGACATCCTCGACGTCTGGTTCGACTCGGGAACCAGCCAGTACGCCGTGCTGGGCCGGCGTCCGGACCTGCCGTGGCCCGCCGACGTTTATCTCGAAGGCGGCGACCAGTATCGTGGCTGGTTCCAGAGCTCGCTCCTGGTCGCGCTCGTGACGCATCGCGCCGCGCCGTACCGCCAAGTGTTGACGCACGGCTGGACGCTTGATCCCCAGGGCCACGCGATGTCGAAATCGCTCGGCAACACGGTCGAGCCGGACGAAGTCATCCGCACGCACGGCGCCGAAATCCTGCGGCTCTGGGTCGCATCGGTCGATTTCCGGGAGGACGTGGTTCTCTCGCCTCAGATCCTCGCGCGCCTTTCGGAAGCGTATCGAAAACTGCGGAACACCTTCCGCTACTGCTTGGGTAACTTGTGTGATTTCGATCCGGAAAAGGATTGCGCGAAACCCGAAGAGCTCGAAGAGATCGACGCGTGGGCTCTCTCTCGCGCGGCCGAGGTGCTCGAACAGGCGGAAGCCGGGTACCGCAAATTCGAGTTTCATCGCGCTTACCGTGCGCTCGCCGAATTCGCGTCCGGGGATTTGAGCGCGTTCTACTTCGACGTTCTCAAGGACCGCCTCTACACGGCGCCCGCCGCTTCCGCGCGGCGGCGCTCGGGCCAGACCGCGCTCTACTTTATCCTCGATGCGCTCCTGCGCGCCGCGGCGCCGCTGCTCGCTTTCACCGCCGACGAAGCGTGGGAACAGATGCCGTCGCCGCACTTGCGCGAGCCGAGCGTGCACCTGGCGCGTTTCGTCTCACCGGCGGCGCTGCGCGAGCGCGCCCCGGCGGCGGCTGCGCGGCTTGAGAATTGGGACCGCCTGATGGAGGTGCGCGGCCACGTGATGAAAGCGCTTGAGACCGCGCGGCAGGAGACACGCATCGGCTCCGGCCTTGAGGCGAAGGTTTATCTGGATGCACAGGGCTTGGGAAAGCCGCTGCTCGAAGAATATCGCGGCTTTCTGCCCGCGCTTTTCATCGTTTCGCAAGTTGAGCTCGGCCCGGCGTGGCCGCCGGATGTGACCGCAACCGAGCTTCCGGGGCTGAGGGTCGGAATTGCGCGCGCACTCGGCAAGAAGTGCGAACGCTGCTGGAATTACTCGGAACGCGTCGGGGAGGATCGGGCGTATCCGACGGTGTGCGAGCGCTGCTCGGCCGCGCTCGCCGAAATCGACGCGGGAACGTAGCGATGTTAGATTTTAGATATTTGAGACTTTTAAATCACCAGTTTGGACTTCGGGAATTCCGATTTGCGCCAAGAGGGCGTAATGCCAAATGGAGCTGAAAAGCTGGGCGGAAAGGGCGTCGCGAGCGACCCGGAGACCGAAATGCCAATGGGAGCTGAGAAACTGACCGCCAGGAGGATCCGGCCATCAGCGGCGCCCGCCATCAGCCCGCTCGTGGCGCGTGTCCAACGCATCTCACGCGTCGCTTATGTGGTGCTGGCGGCGCTGGTTTTCGCCGGCGATCAGATCACGAAGGCCGTGGTTGAGCGGTCGATTCCGCTTCACGCCAGCGTTCGCGTGGTGCCGCATTTCTTCAACCTTACCTACACCCACAACCCCGGCGCGGCGTTTGGGCTGTTTGCCGATTCAGTGTCTCCCGCCAAGACCGGAATTTTGATCGCTCTTTCGCTGGTGCTGCTGGTGGCGGTGGCGGGCGTGGTCTGGAGAAACCTGCGGATGGACTGGGAGGCCGGCGTGGCACTCGCGCTGATTGTGGGCGGCGCGGCCAGCAACTTGGCGGACCGCATTCGCTACGGAAGAGTCACGGACTTTCTGGATTTTTACTTCAGGGATTATCACTGGTTTACGTTCAATCTCGCGGACAGCGCGATTGTGATTGGAGCGCTGCTGCTGGTGCTTCACTTATTGCTGCGGCGTGAACACGAAACCTAATGACGATGACCGGGTTTTTGAAACGCGTGTGATCGCGGCGAATCCCGCCGAGCCGGGCGAACGGCTGGACGTCTTGCTCGCGCGCGAGTTGCCGTCGATGAGCCGCAGCCAGTTGCAGCGGCTGATCCGGCTGGGTTGCGTTGAGATCGGCTCGCGGCCTGCGGTCAAGACGGGCCAAACCGTTGCGTCGGGCGATCGCATCGAGGTGCGACTGGCGAAGAAGGAGGTGCTTGCCGAGCCTGAGGATTTGCCGCTCGAAATCGTTTACGAGGATCAGGACCTCGTGGTGGTGAACAAGGCTGCCGGAATGGTGGCGCACCCGGGCGCAGGAATTCGCTCGGGAACACTGGTGAACGCGCTGCTCTATCACATCCGAGAGCTTTCCTCCACCGCCGGAGAGGACCGGCCCGGCATCGTTCATCGCCTGGACAAAATGACTTCGGGGCTCGTGATCGTGGCTAAGAATGACGCCGCGCACCGGGCTCTCTCCGCCGCCTTCAAAGCCCGCGAGATCCGCAAGACGTATATCGCGCTCGTGCACGGGCTGACGAAGAATGATGAGGGCGTGATTGATACGCCGATCGGCCGCGATACGCGCGACCGCTATCGGATGAGGACGAACGGCGCCTGCGCGCGCGACGCCCTCACCGAATACCGCGTGCTCCGCCGCCTCTCCCGGTTTACGCTGCTCCGGGTGGCGCCGCGCACGGGCCGCACGCACCAGATTCGGGTCCATCTTGCCTCGATCGGGCATTCGGTGGCCGGCGACACGCTTTACGGCGCCCCCGCGCAGTTCCGAGTTGCGCACGTGATGCGAAAGACGCTGCCGCGCACGTTCCTGCATGCCTCGGCGCTCGAGTTCCGGCACCCTTCCACGGGAGTTGCGCTGTCTTTTGAAGCGCCGTTGCCGGCCGAGTTGGTGGAGTTTTTGAGCTCTCTCGCTTGAGGCGGGCGCGCGGCGTTGCGGGCAAGGGGATAAAGCACGGTTGGATTATTCCGGAAAGGCCCGTTAAAGGCCTTTCCGGAATTGAAGGAATCGACTGAGGACGGGACCGCCGGAAACTACGCCGCGCCCGCGCTTGCGGCGCGGGGCAGGGCGCAGCTCAGGATCCACTCGATCTCGCGCGGAGCGTACGGATAGGCGACAAAGTCGAAGGCTCCTTCGGTCATCGCGTCCATGTAAAGGTTGTGATCGTAGGAACTGGAACAGACGACTACCGGAACGTTGGGAACAAGCTTCGTGTTTTCCCGAAGCATTTCCCGGAATTCACCGTCCTCCAGCTTGTTTTCACAAAAGACAACTGAGATGCGGCTGTGACTGAGAACTTCCCGGGCCTCCCGCAGACTCGGGGCAAGGATTGGCTCAAGTCCTCTTGCGGCTACGGTAGTAGCAAGAGCGCTCTGGCCGCCCGAATCAGACATTGCAATGAGCGCCCGTAAACGCTGCGGCATAGGCACCTCCCTGAAGAGATTCGGATGAAGGGACGCCTTCAACCGGTTAAAATCCCCTCCGCGCGCTGAACGCGAGCGATGTGCCCCGTCCTGCAGTTTATCTGTGATTGGTTAACGCCCCGGCGATTTCCCCCGCTCGCCGCCCGTTGAGCCCATTCTCACGAAGTTATTACCAATCTACTATAGCACCGGTCAGGGCGGGGCGCCAGCCAAAATTTTCAGCCTTCGCCGCCGCGCAAAACCCGGTGCGGCGACCCGGCTTCGGTGCCTGTGTGACAGCTTTGGCGGCAACGGGGGTGGCGCCGGCATCCTGCCGGCTTGGAAAAATCACTGCTCTCCATTCACCTCGATGCTCGCGGCCTGATCCGGGTTATTACCGCCGGTTGCCCAAACCGTGCGCTGCCCCCACACCGAGTTGTAACCTTCCGTGCCGCCGCCCGTGGCCCAAACCGTGCGGCTGCCGTTCACGTATTCGCCGGTGCCCCACACGGTGCGGCTGCCGTTCACGAACTGGCCGGTTCCCCAAACAGTGCGCATATCCCATGCCGGCGAAGAATTCCAGACCGAGGAGGCGTCCATCACCAGCGTGGTGTTCCCGGTTGAACTGTCGGACTGCGCCGTCGGAGACATTGCCGAGCCCGTCGGCACATTATGATCCGCCAGCAGCGCCTGCATATCGAGATAGCCCGCGCCGACGGTGAAGATGTCGTAGTAATCGACAAACGTCTGGCCGGTGCTCGGGTCGGTGGCGATGCTGCTGAAGGGAAAACTCTTGTAGGCGGTGAGCATCATCTTGGCCTTCACCTGGTCCGGCGTCAACGCGGGCTCCGCCTCCAGAAGGTCGGCGACGGCGCCGCTTACCACGGGCGTCGCCATGCTGGTGCCGCTCAGCTGGTAATAGGCCGTGGAATCCGCGGTGCTGTTGGTCTGCTCGTAATAGGAGAGGGGAACCAGCGTTTGCGGAAACTCGGCGGCGAGCTCGGCGTGCGGCGCGAGCAGCGAGACCACGAGATTGCCCGGCGCCACGATGTCCGGCTTCACGATGTGGTCAATCGCCGTGGGGCCTTTCGAGCTGTAGCTCGCGATGAGGTCGTCGGAGCGATCGGGCGTACCCTCGGTTTTCATCGCGCCGACGGTGATCACATAGGGGTCGTTCCCTGGCGAATCGATCGTGCCGTAGCCTTCGTTGCCGTTCGAGTTGTCGCGGCCGTCATTGCCGGCGGCGACGACGACTGTGATTCCGTGCTTCCAGAGCGCTTCGACCGCACGGCACAGCGGATCCCACTTGTAGCTCTCGTAAACCGGCCGCCCCAGCGAGAGATTCACCACGCGAATGTTGTACTGTCTCTGGAGCCGCAGCACCTCGTCGAGCGCCCGGAGAATGTTGCTGTCCCTGCCGCGCCCGTTCTGATCGAGCACGCGCAGGTTAATCAGGTTCGCTTCCGGAGCGATGCCGCGAAAGTGGCGGATGCAGACGGAGCAGTCGGAGTCGGCCGCGTCCGCGGCGACGATTCCCGCGACGTGTGTTCCGTGGCCGTAGAGGTCGTTCGTGCCGCCGCCCACAAAATCCTGGCTGTAAACGACGCGAAACCTGCCGTATGGATTGTCGAGATCGGGATGATTGCTGATTCCGCTGTCGATGATGGCCACGCCGATGCCTCTTCCGTCGTAGCCGGAGCTCCACGCCGCGCTCGCGTTCACCGCGCCGGCGGAATTGTCGAGAAGCATCGTCACGCTGCGGTCCGGAGAGATATAGGAGACAAATGGAAGCGCCGCGACCAGTTGAATCACGGGCGCGGGCAGAGTGCAGAGCGCGGCGTTCACCACGCCAAAGGTGGTTTGCACCACCCCGCCGAGCAGCGGAATCTGTTCGAGCAGATTCACGACCGGCACCTGGTTGAACTGCACGACCACATCCACGCTGGAGTTGGGATCGAGCCCCTGAAGGTCGGGAGAGATCTTGCCGGTGACGGACCCCAGCAATCCGCCCGTGGTCTGGGTGAGGGTCTGCGTCAGGCTTGAGGTCGTCTGCTGGAGAAGTTGCGTGAGACCGCCCAGCAGCCCCTGCCCGAAGGCCGCGCCCGGAAACAAGATGAGAACCGCAATCGCCACCGCCGTTTTGATCATGGAATCCCAATCTCCTTGTGGAATGGCCCTGCGCGACCGGTACTGGTACGCCGCCGGACCGTGGTCGCGCAGCGTTTAGCCGCAAATGCCGCGCAGCAAGCTCATCGGCAGGCAGAAAGCGGCGTCGGACCTTATTGAAGTACTAGTACCCTGGTACTGGTACCTACCCTGCGATAAGTCGTCGCGGCGCGCTGAGGCGACAAGCGGAGTTCGGGCGAGGCAGCGCAGCGAGGTGGGCGAAACGCAAGGTGGGGCTTTTACGACAGATGAGATACTCTTCTCGCGGCCCCACCGTTCTGGGCAAACACCGATCCCGCGAGTTGCGTGACAACGGACGTTCCCCTTGCCAGTTGAACCGGACCTGTGATGCGCTCCCAACCGTGAGAAGCGCGCGGGCGCCCGGACAGACGGGCGGTGTATTATAATGTGAGTTTTCGCGGCTTCGCGGGGCGGGGCGGGTCTTGGTCTCACCGCGCATCTTGGGCTCACCGGCGCAGGCAATGCGCTCGGAGATGATTCTCCCGCTGACGCCGCGCAGCGCGGTGACACGCTCGACGCGCACACGTTTCACGCCTGGCGTGCGTTGCGCCTATCAGGATACATGGAAACCCGAATTAGTCGGCGCCGGCTGCTTGCGTCCTCATCCCTGCTGGTCGGTGACAAACTGCTTGAATCGCTCGCCAAGCCTTTCAGCCGCTGGAGCGCGCCCGTTGATCTGCAAGCGGCGCAATTGCCATCCCCCTCCGCGGGGGCTGGCGGCTCGCCGGTGATTTATGTGGACATCGCGCGGCAGGCCGGGGTGAACGTGCCAAACGTGTGGGGCGGGGTCACTCACAAGAAGTACATCATTGAAGCGAAGGGCTGCGGCATTGCCTTCTTCGACTACGATCAGGATGGCTGGCTCGATATCTACCTCACCAACGGCACGCGGCTCGATACCACGTGGCCGCCCGGCCAGGCGCCGCATACGCACCTGCTGAAGAACAACCGCGACGGCACGTTCACGGATGTCACGGCCAAGTCCGGTATTGCCCGCACGGGCTGGCAGACAGGCGTCTGCGTGGGCGATTACGACAACGACGGCTGGGATGATCTCTTTCTCACCTTCTGGGGCCACAACGTTCTGTTCCGTAACAACGGCGACGGAACGTTCACCGACGTCACGCGCAAAGCCGGATTGTGGAAGGATGAAGTCCGGTGGGGCTCCGGCTGCTGCTTTCTCGATTACGACCGCGACGGCCACCTGGACCTTTTCGTCGCCAACTATATCGTCCTCGACCTCGCCAAAGTGCCCACGCCGGGGCAGACTTCGAATTGCCAGTACAAAGGCTTTCCGGTGATGTGCGGTCCGCGCGGTTTGCCCGGCGGCAGCAACCTTCTCTATCACAATAACGGCGACGGAACGTTCACGGATGTGTCGGAGAAGGCCGGCATCCTCAAGACGGGGCCGCGCTATTCGATCACGCCCGTCTCCTACGATTTTGACAACGATGGATGGCCCGATATTTACGTCGCTGTCGATTCCGAGCCCAGCATCCTATTTAAGAACAATCACAACGGAACTTTTACCGACGTCGGCGTAATGATGGGCGTGGCTTATAATGAAGACGGCCAGGAGCAATCGGGAATGGGCGTCGGCGTGGCGGATTACGATTGCGACGGCAACTTCGATATTTTCAAAACCAACTTCGCCGATGACACCTGCGATTTGTATCACAATAATGGCGACGGCAGTTTTCAGGATGTGACGTTCGTCGCCGGCGTGGGAGTCAACACTCAGTACGTGTGCTGGGGTTGCGGTTTCACCGACTACGACAACGATGGCTGGCCGGATATTTTCCAGGTGAATGGGCACGTCTATCCCGAGATTGACTCGATGCACATCGACGAGACATTTAAGGAACCGCGAATCGTTTACCACAATCTGGGGACCGGCAAGTTCAAGGACGTGTCGAAGTTGATAGGACCGGGCGTCTCGGAAAAGTTCTCGAGCCGCGGCTGCGCGTTCGGAGACTACGATAACGACGGCGGGATCGACGTGCTGATCCTCAACATGAACGACCTTCCGTCGCTTCTTCACAACGAGGGCGGTAACAAAAAGAACTGGATCAAACTGAAACTCCTCGGGACGAAGTGCAACCGCACCGCGGTTGGCGCGCGGGCCTACGTGACGACGGGAAAGCACCGCCAGATGGACGAGGTCGCGAGCGGCGGCAGCGTGATGTCGCAAAGCGATCTGCGCCTGCACTTCGGAATTGGCGACGCCCGATTCGTCGACCTGGTCGAGGTGAAATGGCCGACCACCTGGAAAGTCGAACGGTTCACGCGCGTTGCGGCGAACCAAATACTCACCATCAAAGAAGGCGCCGGAATCATCAAGGCGGAAAAGAGGAAGTGATGAGTGACGAGTGAAGAGTGACGAGTTGGCGGTAGGGAAACGACGGTCGGGCTTGTGCTCATCACTCGTCATTGCCTTCTGAGGTTTCATGTTCACCTGGGTATTGCTATTTCACATTGCGGGGTTGGTTTTCTGGATCGGCGGCTTGCTCGTCGCCACCACGCTCCTTGCGCAGCACGCGAGGGAAGAGACCGCCGAAGGGCAACTGGCTCTCGCCCAGGCCGGAATGCGCATGCTCAACGCGATGGCCAACCCGGGCGCGATCCTGACGATCGCCACCGGCATCGTTCTGGTCGCGATCGGTGATCCCGGCGCGCCGCACGAAGTGTGGTTTCAATCCAAGATGGTGCTCGTCGCTACCCTGATCATCCTGCACGGCATCGCATACTTCCGGGCGCGAAGGTTTGTGACGGGCGCGCTGCTTGCGCCGCGCAAAAGTTGGATGATTCTGCACGGAGCGATCTCGCTGGTGTTCCTCGCTGCGCTCGTCTGTGTTCTTCCCGGACGGGCTTACTGGAAGTAAGCGGTGCGGTTCGGCTCGGCTTGAGCGGTGATTATGGCTGGCAGCGACTTTGAAACGCTGAACGAGCTCTTCCTCACGGCATCCGCGAGGCACGCGAAGCCGGACGCGTTCCTCTCAAAACGTGAGGGCCGGTATCAGGGGCGCTCGTCCGCGGATGCGGTTCGGCGCGTCGCGGCTTTGGCGCTTGCTCTCGATGGGCTCGGCGCGAGCCGCGGCGCTTCGGTGGCCCTGCTCTCGGAAAACCGGGAGGAATGGGCGCTCGCTGACTACGCCTTGCTGGGACTCGGCGTGGTTGGCGTGCCCATTTATCCAACTCTTCCCGCTCGGGAGATCGAGTTTATTCTGCGCGATTCGGAGTCGCTCGGGATTATCCTCTCGACCGCGGATCAGGCTGCGAAAGTCGCGGCGATCCGGGACCGCCTGCCGCGCCTGCAATTCATCCTGGCGATGGATGCGGCGGCCGCGGACGGCGTGCTCTCTTTCGAGCAGGTGATCGCCTCGCAGCTCGCCCGCGATACCGCGCCCGAAGCGGATTTTCGCGCTCGTGCGCTTCAGTCGAAACCCGCCGATACGGCGACGATCATCTACACGTCCGGCTCGATGGGGCAGGCCAAAGGCGTGATCCTCACCCACGCCAACGTTGTCGCGAACATCAAGGCCTGCATGGCGCTCTTCCCGTTCAGGCCCGAGGACCGGTTGGTTTCGTTCCTTCCGCTCGCGCACATTCTCGAGCGCATGATTGAATACTTCGCCTTCTGGATGGGCGCGAGCATCGCCTATGCCGAAAGCATCGACGCGCTCCCGCATAATCTTTTGGAAATCCGGCCGCAGATTCTCGCCGTGGTGCCCCGGGTCCTTGAAAAAGTGCATGCGAGAGTGATGGAGACCGTGGAGCAGGGCCCGCCCGCGCGCCGGAGACTCTTCAACTGGGCGCTTCGTGTGGGGCGGCAGTACTCGAGCGCCGAGCTCGAGAAGCGGCCGGTTTCTTTGCGCCTGGGCCTTGAGCACGCTGTGAGCGATAAACTGGTGGGCGCAAAAATTCGCGCGCGTTTCGGAGGGCGGCTCAAGTATCTGATCTGCGGCTCGGCGCCGCTTCGCCGGCAGCTCGTCGAATTCTTTTACTCAATGGGCTTGCCAGTTTATGAGGGCTACGGGCTAACCGAGACCTCACCCGTCATTTCCGTGAATTATCCCGGCGCGGTCAAGCTGGGCACGGTGGGGCTCGTGCTGGACAATCTCGACGTGAAGCTGGGCGAGGCGTCGGTCGACGCCGAGGGGCGAACGGGCCGAGAGATTCTCGTGCGCGGCCCCAGCATCTTTCCCGGCTACTACAAGCTCGAGCGCGAGAATCAGGCGGCCTTTAACGACGGCTGGTTCCACACCGGCGACCTCGGAACGGTTGATCCGGATGGCTATCTCACCATCACGGGGCGCAAGAAAAATCTGATGAAAACCTCGGGAGGAAAATACGTCGCGCCCGAGAAGATTGAAAGCCTCTTCCACGGTCACTCGGATGTGGCGCAGATGGTGGTGCTCGGGGACGGCCGGCACTTCGTGGCCGCGCTCATCGTTCCGCACTTCGATCGCCTCGAAGCATTTGCGCGCGAGCGCGGGATTGCATTCCAGTCGCGCGACGATCTGGTGCTCAATCCGGAAGTGCGCCGCTGGATTCAGGCGCACGTAGACGCGGTGTGCCAGCCTCTCGCGAATTATGAGCAGATCCATCAAATCGCGCTGCTGCCGCGCGAATTCACCATTGAAGCGGGGGAGCTCTCGCCCACACTGAAGATCAGGCGGTACGTCGTCGAGGAACGGTACCGCGACGTGATCGACGAAATCTACCGGCGCCCCGCGCCCGAGGTCCGCGCCGCGCGGCTGTAGCGGCGGTTTATCAGGTTTGTAAAGGCCCCGGTTCTGTCATGCCGAGCGCAACGAAGCATCTGCTTTTCGCGTTGAAAGTAAAAGGCGAGATTCTTCGCTTCGCGCTGTCGAAGATCATCGGCACCAGCCATTCCCGCGAAAGCGGGAATCCAGACCCTGGATCCCCGCTTTCGCGGGGGTGACGATCGCGTTGATTGTCATTCCAATAGGTGGGCCGCAGGTCTATGTAGCACGCAGAATGACACGCTCCAGAGCCTTTTTTCGGCAACCGCCATGACCGGCGGCTTCGCGGCTCACAGAGCGGCGCTACAGGTTCCAACGGCCGAGCCTGCCGCCCCACCTGAATGAATGTGTTCGTCCGCCGGCTTCTTCGATTCTCGCGCTGGGCGCTGGACGGCGAACGTCCGGACCAACCCGGGCACCTCTGGCCGCGCTGGATTTTCCTGCGGGCCCTCGGGCTCATTTTCGCTTCGGCTTTTTACTCACTCCTCTTTCAGATCAATGGTCTCGTTGGACCGCAGGGCATCCTGCCGGCAGACCGGTATCTCAAAGCGCTGTCGCAACACTTCGGCGCGTCCCGGTACTGGTACGCGCCCACGCTGCTCTGGATCGGCAACGGCTCCGGCGCGCTTCACGTCCTGTGCTGGGCTGGCCTGATCGCGTCCGTTCTGCTGTTCCTCAACCTCTGGCCCCGCGCGAGCGTCGCTGTTTGCGTTGTCACCTATCTCTCTTTTGTTGCCGCGGCGCAGGACTTTTCTTCGTACCAGTCCGATGGCATGCTTCTCGCCGCCGGATTCCTCACGCTCTTTTTCGCTCCTCCCGGCCTCCTTCCGGGTCTTGGCGAGCGGCATCCTCCCTCGCGCGCCAGCTTGTTTCTTCTGCTCTGGCTTTGGTTCAGGATTTACTTCGAGTCGGGCGTCGCCAAGATCGCAGGCGGCGATCCGGAGTGGCGCCACCTCACCGCACTCTACGACTATTATTCGAACGGGCCGCTGCCGAATTGGATCGGCTGGTACGCGCAGCACCTGCCGCACGGCTTCAATGCGGCGGTGGCGCTGATCACGCTGTTGATCGAACTCGGGCTCGTGTGGCTGCTCTTTTTTCCGCGCCGGTTCCGGATTGCGTGCTTTTTCATCGTCACGCCTTTTCAGCTTGGCATCATTGTCACGGCGAATCTGGCGTTTCTCAATCATCTGGTGCTTTCGCTGGGATTCCTGCTGCTGGACGACCGTTTCCTGCGCTTTGTGTTCGTCCGTCGGCGGCCGGCAACGCAAGCCGCGCAACCGCGGCACGGAGTACCCGGGTTCCTCGCCCGGTGGTGGACCTCGCCGCAGAATCACGAGCCAGCGCCGGCGCCGTCACGCGGCGCGCCCGCGCCGGGCGGCGCAATAGCTCGGGCGTTCAGGCCAATCTCGCGCGTGATCACGGGCGTGCTGCTCGGCTGGGTCTTCTACGACACGTTAGCTCTGCTCCTTCTGATGCTTTTTCCGCTGCTGCCCTTGCCGCGGAGCCCGATTGAGGCGCTCGAGCCTTATCGCCTCGCCAATCAATACGGGCTCTTCGCCGTGATGACGCGGGCGCGCTACGAGATCGAATTTCAAGGCTCGCGCGACGGCAAGGCGTGGATCGCGTATCCCTTTCGCTACAAACCGCAGGATCCGGCGCGGCGTCCCGGCTTTTACGCGCCATATCAGCCGCGCTTTGACTGGAACCTCTGGTTTGCAACGCTGGGAACGTGGCAACAGTATCCGTTTGTTGTGCGCACCGAAGCGCTGCTGCTGCTCAATGACTCGAGCGTGCTATCGCTTTTCGCCGGCAACCCGTTTGACGGTTCTCCGCCGTCCGAGGTACGCGCCGTGATGTGGCGGTATTGGTTTGCCAGCCTGGCAACGAAGCGCACGACGGGCCTCTGGTGGCGGCGCAAGTTGGTGGGCCTTTACGCGCCCGCGCTCGAGCG
>JBOGKE010000053.1:0-29223 GCA_050745265.1 Terriglobia bacterium | reverse complement strand
AACGCGCTGCGGGCCAGCAAACTTCAGACGGCCCGGGCTTGGGAGTTGAAGGAGACCTTCGCTCATTTCTGGACGTACCGCTCGCTGCGGTGGGCCGGAGCGTTTCTCGACTGCTGGACCTTCTGGGAGATGCGCAGCCGCCTGGAGCCGATGAAGAAAGTCGCTCGCATGTTGCGCACCCATGACCCGCTCTTGATGAACTGGTTTCGCGCCAAGGGTGAGATTTCGAACGGCGCCGCCGCCGAATGTCCCGAATCCCTGCGGAGCAAGCGTTTCACCCCAGGGGGAGTCGAGCGGACCGTTTGAAACGAGGCGCTTAAGGAAATTGCCATTCAAGTCGAATACGTCCACGTATCCATTCCCCGCTCCGGCCACGTCGCCGTGGCGGGCGGCCGTCTTGCAGAGCACAAGTCACATAGAGCTTTTGCCCCAATCCATTGTAAAGCGTGGCAACACCGGTACCGTTGTCCGAAACCCGGAAGGGGCCGCCCGGAGGAAAAGAGATTCCCCACGGATTCACCAGATTGGAATCGACAGTATTCGCCACGCCGGCAAGATCTGAAGTAAGATTCTGCTGGGCGAAGCTGTTCATGCTATCCGCGCGCAGGAACGGCGGCGCCGAGGCGAAAATCAGGAGTACTGCTGCGGAGAGTAAGACCTGGAGGTTGATCCATCTTCGAATCATGATCGAAACTCCTTTTGTGGCGTTGAGCCCTCCATGATTAGCGTGCCAGAAGAGGGGCGGAGACTTGTCACCGTGGCTTCACGGTTTCGTCACCAAAATGTCTCTCGCGCCGAGAGCGCAGCTACCCGGGAGCTCGCAGGGGCTGCGGCCGAAAGATCACGTTGCCTGCCGAAACGGATCCCGCAACCGGGCTACGACAGGCGAAATGTTGACTTCAAATTGACTTCCCTCTGACAAGCCGCAGCCTTACGACCAAGTAACATCCTGTGTGCGGGGTAGATGGTATGGGTCTCTGGAGGCAATCAGCAAAGGTCATTTTCCTGGGGGCTCTGGGCGTCACTGCGATTGCCTGCACCGCAAACAAACGGCCGTCGAAGGTGGAGGCGATACTGGCAAACGCGGCCAAGGATGTTGCGATCCCCGTTCGTGCCTCCAGTGCCAAGAACCCCGTGCCCGCTAGCGCGGAAACCGTTCAAGAAGGGCGGATCGTATATGAGCGGTCCTGCGCACTGTGCCATGGCGCAGACGGGCGTAGCGCCACGGAATTAGGGCGCAGCATGTATCCGCCGGCTATGGACCTAACGTCTCCACACGTACAGCATTGGAGCGATGGTGATTTACTCTGGATCATTCAGAATGGAATCCGCCTGACCGGAATGCCGGCGTGGAATGAGTCAATTTCGGAACAGGACAGTTGAAAGCTCGCGCGCTTTATCCATGCGCTCCCAAAAATCGACACGGCGGCACCCGTTGGGCCACCGAGAGCAAAGAGCAAGCCATCGCGGCGACCGCGGCCGCTTGCCGCGGCCGCGCCGTTATGCTAGATTAATGGTGTTCTATGGCTCGCCTCATTTGCAAAAACGCCGGGCGCCGCAGTCAGTGCGGCCGCGCCGCGCTTTGCTGCTGTTGAAGTTTGCCCGCCGTTTTCACGCCGCTCTTGTTTCCAAATCTTTTTAGCCTAACGGGAGGATTTTTCAAAATGGGTGACTACAAACATCCGGAAGCTTTGGTCAGCACGCAGTGGGTTGCCGACCATATCAGTGACCATAAAGTCCGGCTGGTGGAAGTCGACGTCGACACCACCGCGTATGACAAAGGCCACATTCAAAACGCGGTGGGATGGAACTGGCAGTCGCAGCTCCAGGACAACGTTCGCCGCGACATCCTAACGAAGACTCAGTTTGAGGAGTTGGCGGGCAAGTCGGGTATCGCGAACGATACCACCGTAGTGCTCTACGGCGACAACAACAACTGGTTTGCCGCGTATGCGCTCTGGCAGTTGAAGTTCTACGGCCACAAAGATGTGCGGTTGATGAATGGGGGCCGCAAAAAGTGGGAGCTCGAAGCGCGCCCGCTGACCACTGAGGCGCCGAGGGTCGAGCCGATCCAATATAAGGCGAACGCTCCCGACGACAGCGTTCGGGCCAAGCGCGATTTGGTTTTTGAAAACCTGAAGAACAAGCACGCGTATCTGGTGGACGTGCGTTCGCCCGACGAGTTCAGCGGCAAGGTCATCGCGCCGCCGGGAATGTCGGAAACGGCGCAGCGGGGCGGGCACATTCCGGGTGCGATTAGCTTCCCGTGGTCGCGCGCGGCGAATGAAGACGGCACATTCAAATCGTACGACGAGCTGGCGAGCCTGTTTAACGCCCAGGGGGTGCGGCCGGACCGCGAGGCGATCGCCTATTGCCGCATCGGCGAGCGTAGCTCCCATACGTGGTTTGTGCTGAAGTATCTTCTCGGATTCGATAAGGTCCGCAACTACGACGGAAGCTGGACCGAATGGGGCAACCTCGTGGACGCTCCCATCGAGAAGGGTGAAACGGCCAAAGCAAGCGCGTGAACCTGGGCCGACGGGAACTCGGATCCGGAGCGAATGATCCTGCCGAGCTCTGCTGCGGCCCGGAAGCGCGGCGGACTCTGCGTAAACGCCGCCATTTCCGCGGTGCGCGCGACGGTTCGGTACCCTAGAGGACGCGGCGCGGTTGAGCCGGAACGAACAGGCCGAATACGGGCTTTAGGATTCCACAGAGCACCGGCCCGTGCGGTTGCGCGAGCTTGAGTGAAGGCGCGACCGCGCCCGTACCGTTACTTCAACGTGACGCGGAAGTTCCTTTTGTCGGAAACGATCTCCACTTTATCTTCGCGCGCGAGCCATCCCACGGCAAACTGCACCAGATCGGCTTCGCCGTTAAGTTTCTTCTTCAATTGCGCCAGCGTCTGCGGCCCGCCTTGAGAAAGCTGCTGCCAAATCTTTCCCGCTGTGTGGCCGACTTCCGTTGAAACACCAACTCGTTCGATTGCTTCCATGACGTTTAATTCCTCCTCAATCAAATAATGTAATCAGCCCGGGCGTACACCGGCATCGGTCCCGCGCATCGGGAGATTGTGGTAAGCGATAGTGGCGGCTGCTTTGCTTCCGGCACTCCAGCTTTTAATGTTGTGCCACAGCGCCGAGGTTCTTTTGCAGAAGTGATCCGGAGAGTGCGGAAGAACTGGAACTTTCGGATCGAACTTTACACCCAGCTACTCGTTACTGCGCCGGCCTTTCGGCCAGCCTCCGAGGGTCAGAACTCCACGCAGCACTTAACCCTGAAACTAATAATACCAAGTTCGAGCCGAATGACAAAATAAAAAAATCCTATCCTCCCCATCAACTGCGCAGCGTGTGCAGCGGCATCGAAGCCTGCCCCGGCGCAGGAAGGGATCGCCGGCCCTGTTTTTCTCAAGAGCTTCGGCGATCGCAGATCGCCGCTACAAATGCCGGAGGTTCCACGCAGACTTTATAGTCCGGCGCCACAGTAGCAGACGGAGCACATTAGGAAACCATCGCACGACTCCCGGTACCCACAGGAAGTCACAAAACATGTATGGGACTGATCCGCAGTTGCGGGGTCCCGGCGCGCGGGCCGGGCGTCAGCGGGAGCGGCTTTTGCGTTTCGGGCGGTGATCCAGACGCATTTCGTCGATCTTGCGGCTCAGCGTATTCCGGTGGATGCCGAGCATCTGCGCGGCCTTCGAGCGATTGCCGCCGTGCTTCTCGAGCGCCTTTCGGATGAATCGCTTTTCAAATTCTTCGACGGCGTCCTCAAAGTGGACTCCGTGCTCCATCATCTGACTGATCAGCGCTTCAAGCTGGTCTTTCACGACATCACTCCACCGACTTCATTCCGCGCGGCTCTGACGATGCCGGCAGGCTGCGGCGCTCCAAGATTGTCAGGGGCCGGAGAAGCTCACTGATCGGTTGCGAAAGGACTCTCAGTAGTTCCTTTGTGCCTCAGCGAGGCGTCTTGCCCTTCGTGGGCAACTCTGTCTCGGAAAGCACGCCCTTCCGGAGCTTCTGGAAGCCCGCCCAAAAATCGTCTTTCACTTGTCTCGGCATCACCGCCGCAATCGCCCGCGCGCCCTCCGAGACATACGGCGCGAGCCGCGACTCACTTACGGCGACGGGCTTGATCGAGAAGGCAAGCAGCACCATCAGCAAAACCGAATCGACGATGACGCCGCGCACCAGCCCGAAAACGGCGCCCATGAGACGGTCAAACCCTTCTAGCCCAGCGGTGCGGACCAGCATCCGTGCGAGCAGCGCAATGATGGCGCCGGCGATCAGGATCAGGATAAAAATCGCCAGAAAACCGCAACCGTCCGCGATTTGCTGGGACTTCACCAGGTCGCTGAACCACGCGGCAGCCCGCCAGTACTCAAGCGCGGCCACGATCAACCCGGCAATCACCGCGGCAAGGGAAATCAGCTCCCGAATGAAGCCCTTTCTGGCGGCCAGCACAATCGAGAGAAGAACGATGATTGCGAGCAGCCAGTCAACCCAATTCCACGTTTCCATGTTCTGACCGGCCGCAGGCGAGCGGGATCAACTTCGGGAACTTCCCCGAAAAGCAATCCATCATTCCGGAACGAGGACACGGAGTCGAAGGAAGTCTGGAGAAGCCGGAGTCGCCGCTCCATCGCGTCCGGCTCAGTCGGCCCTGCCGAACAGTACTCCCTCGAGCGCCGCTTGCCGACGGCTCAATAGATATCCCGTCCTGACAGCTTCCGAACGGCCTCCCGGTATTTCTCGGTGGTCTGCTTCACGATTCCGGCCGGTAAAGGCGGCGGCGGCGGCTTCTTGTTCCAGCGGACGGACTCAAGATAATCACGCACGAACTGTTTGTCGAACGAAGGCTGTTGTCCGCCGGCCACATATTGCTCCTGCGGCCAGAACCGCGACGAATCCGGCGTCAGCACCTCATCGATCAGCGTGATATGCCCGTTCGAAATTCCCCACTCGAATTTCGTGTCGGCGATGATAATTCCTTTTTTCGCGGCGTAAGCGCGCGCGCGGGAATAGAGCTCAAGGCTCAGGTTTCTCAGGGTTCCAGCCGTTTCTTTTCCGATCCGTTTTGCCATCTCGGCGAGCGAGATGTTTTCGTCGTGAGCGGCCGCAGCCTTCGTCGCGGGCGTGAAAATGGGCGCGTCGAGCGGCGCGGATTCGACCAGCCCGGCGGGAAGGCGGACGCCGCAGATTTCTCCTGTGCTCTGGTATTCCTTCCAGCCCGACCCGGAGAGGTATCCGCGCACGACGCACTCGATCGGAAACGGCTCCGCCTTCCGCACGAGCATCGAGCGCCCGGAGAGGCCTTCGGTTAAGGGATGGAGCTCCGACGGGTAATCGTGAACATTGGCCGTCAGAAAATGATTGCGGCAAACATCCCACAGCAGCCCGAACCAAAAGCACGAGAGCTGCGTGAGGACGCGGCCTTTGTCAGGGATTCCCTCCGCCATCACCACATCGAATGCCGAGAGACGGTCCGTGGCGATGATCAAAAGCCGGTTGTCGCTCAGCTCATAAATATCCCGAACCTTGCCGCGTGAAAAAAGCTTGATCCCCGGCAACGAGGTTTCGAGCAGTGTGTCAGCGTGAGTTGGATGGATCACCGCGAATTCAGACCTTGCTCATTGTAAAGCAACGACGCGCATTGTCAACGGCTAAAAGCAGTCACGAGCGACGAGTGATGACTAAGGAGTGAAAAGCATAATTGTGTAAGCTGCGCGAATGACCTCTGCGCATGAGCGCCACGCTGGTCATTACCGCGAAGCTCGCCCTCGGCGACAGCGCGGGAGCGGGAATCCAGGCGCGATGGACCGGCACGTTCGCGGGGCGACGCCGAAGAGCGGCTGGCTTCGCGCCGGTTGCGCGGCCCGTAACCCGGCGCGGGCGCAGCTCGTAGATCCACTCCACAGAATACACGTCAAGGCTCCTCGAGAATTTGCTAATTGCCTTGACAGCTTCAACTTTCCGAGATATATGAGATGCTCAGACGGTTGGAAGCGGTAGCGGGTTTATCGGCCTCGCAAAAAGTGTTCACGTAGAAATCGCTCGGGCGGTGGCGTGACGTATCCCGACCCGCAGCTTGGCGCTCATCCCGTGACCATCGATTCCTCCAACTTCGGCCTGGGCCGCGGGTCGGCTCCGTCAACGGTCCTGACGGTATCCTACTCCGGTAGCCGGGGCCATTTTATTCCCGGCGGCGTGGGGCACGGCATCTATACGGACCGGATCCAGCCGAAGTACCTGGCACTCGGGACCCTGCTGACGAAGTCTGCGACGCCGGCCAGCCTTGCCGCCGCAAACTCAACTTCAGCAATACGTCAGCCGGGTTGGCACGATCGGTTCAGCCGGCGACCAGAGGATCTTTCAGCTATCCGGCACGATTACCTTCTGAGCTCGCCACGATCGGCGAGCGGGCTTGCTGAGAGCCCGCCCGAATAGGTCGCTCCGCGGTACCGAGGTTTCCAGACGACACCATAGTGGACGCAGAGATAGCTGAGGCTTTCTCGGTGTTCTCTGCGGTGAGGCCTTCTTGCGAGGTTGCGGGCGCTTTAGAACCGGGGAGGATCACAGTATGGCGCAAGATTCCGGTGCAAGCCGGCGCGCGGCACTTCAGAAGATGCTTGGCATCGGAGCGAGCTTTGCGGCGCCGGGCGCCCTGATGGCCGAACGAACGGAGCCCGGTTTGCCCGGCGCGGAAGTTGCGAGCCCACCTTATCGTCGCATCCTGATCCCCCACGACTGCCATCCAGCGCTGAAATCGGCGGCGCAAATACTCGCCCGAAAGCTTGCGCTCTCGGAAGATCAGATTCAGCAGGCGCGGCACGCGGCGACGCCTCGCACCCGCGAGATTGTATTCGCGGTAGCTCCTGGCGCGCGCCCGCAGCTCGCTTTTTTAGGCGCCGGGGCAGGATCGATCAAGCACGACGGGTACATGGTTGCATTCCGAAACGGCGGCGCTCTGATCTTGGGAAACCGGCCGCGGTCCCTGCTCTACGCCGCGGGCGATTCCGCGCTCTGGCGGAGCCGGACTTCGGGCGTGTATCTGCGAGAACCGGCGTTCGCGATCCGAACGTCGCACGGCAGCCGGGGCAAATCGACCGCCGAAATGGTTGCGCTCCTCGGCGCGAACGTGATGCAAGGCGCTCCCGCTGTGGCGACACTCGAGAAGAGCTTTCCCAACCTGTTCAGCCTCCTCAGTGCGGACGAGCGACAACGGCTGAAGGAGCGCCAAGCGCGGGCGGCGGAGTTCAGTGCGCGCATCGTGAAGGAGTGTCACGACGCTGATGTTCCCGTGTACACCTCGATTTACGGCAACAATTTCGAGCGCTGGTCTCCGGAGCTGTATCAGGCCGTGCTGAAAGCGTATCCCTCGACCCAGGGAGTGCCCGAGCCGCACTCGTGGGAAAAAGCGCCGCTTTGTCCTTCCGACCCGATGACCTGGAAGATTTACAACGCTTACATCCGCGAGCTCATGGAGCAGAGCGGCGCGGATGGCTTTCTCGCCATCTTCTGGGATCAGTACGGCATGTACTGCCACGACCCGCGCTGCCAGCGCGACGGTCTCGATAAGTTTCCGAACGAGCTCTGCGTCAACGTCAAGAACCTGCACGACACCCTCAGCTCGATGGGGAAGAAGCTGATCGTCCGCACGTGGTCTTCGGGATGCCCGCACTGGCTGGGCGATGAATACGTTCACGCGCCGGGTTACGGCGCATTCGGAGGCACGGGCAAGGCGCTCTGGTCGCGCGTGATCAACGAGCTTCCGGAGGACGTGATTCTGCAAACCAAAGTGTACGACTCCGACTGCGAACCCGCGCCGCGCTTCAGCCCGCTGATCGGCGGGGTGAAACCCCACACGCAAATCGCCGAGTGGCAGATTATCGGCCAAACGCGCGGGCGCTTCTACTTTCCGGCCTCGTCGGTGAACTTCACCGCGATGAGCATGAAGAAGAGCCTCGATCTTATCGGCCCCTCGGGCGGCGTCAGCCTCGGCTACGGCGCGACTCACCAGACCAACTACTCGCTCCCGGACGACATTGTGAACGGGATCAACCTTTACGCGGCTCGGGAGCTTTCGTGGAACGTGAACGCGGATGTCGAGGAGCTCTGGAGCAACTGGGCCGTCCCGATTTACGGCGAGCAAGCAGCGCCGCAAATCATCAAGGCTCTTCAGCT
Organism: Terriglobia bacterium; assembly: GCA_050745265.1. Lineage (GTDB taxonomy): Bacteria > Acidobacteriota > Terriglobia > UBA7540 > UBA7540 > RH2-MAG17b. Next base: position 21,034 of record JBOGKE010000053.1, on the reverse strand, counting down.
TTCAGAAGACGCCGTGAACCTCACGTTTTCCGTGCTCGGGCTCGGGAGCAGCACGAATTCGGATTTCGACGGCGATATCGCCCGCAAAGAGACGCTATTGCGCTACACGAACCGGTATTACCTGCCCGAATTCGCGAAGTATCTCGAGCCGACTAAAGAGAACATCGAACTCGTCATCGCGGAAAAGCAGAAGTGCCGGAACGGAATCGACCAGATGTTTCAAGAATTGAATCTGGCGCGCCGCCACCTCACTCCCGCCCAGACACAGGAGCTCGACACCCGATTCAACTGGCTAAAAGAGTTCTCGATATGCCGCGAGCACCTGGATATCAGCCTGTGGCGCTATCGCTACTTGCGGCATCTCGCGTCGATGCTTACCACCGACCCGGAGCAGATGAAATATTTGGCCGAATCCTACGATCAGATCCACGCGCACGCGAAGCTGCTTTTCCAATCCACGCCGGACCAGAAATTTAGCTGCTATGGTGTGACGCTTGGGGAACTGCCGCTTCAACCCAGCCGGGCGATGGGCAATCCGATCCCGCTCATGAACGAGTTATACGAGCGGTCGAGACTCTGCGTCGAGGAGTCGACGGGTCCCGATTACTTGCCCGCCGAATGGCGCCGCGAACCAGTTCCGGCGGAGGCGCCGCCCGAAACCGCCCGGCAATCTCCGCGCGTTCCGGGCCGCCGTGGAACACCGGCGCGCACCGCGTGGCCGGGGATCGGGTGAAAATAAGGCAGGCGCCACCCGCGGGAAGTTCCTCCGGCGGGTGCCCGAGTTCAACCGCAATCACGCTTCGCCGGAACCGCAAAAGCTTGCCCGCGCACGGTCATTTTTCGAGCGCGCGCTCAAGGATTCGGGCCGGGTTGATGCCCGCCGCCTGCTGCGCTATTTCGAACTTCGGATACTTTGGGATGGCTCTAAAAGCGGCACGTTGACCCGCGCCGATCTGGATTTTCTGAGGGAGGGCCTGGAGCATTACCACGGCGAACCGTCTGAATCCACCTGGCAAAATGGTCCGCCGTGGCCTTTCGAGTGAAGCCCGCTTAATTCTGAGGCGACCGGAGCGTACCGAGCTTACGCGCCCACAGCACAGCCACGCCGAGTAGCCCGATGCCGAATAATACCAGCGAACCAGGTTCCGGCGTGGGGCTCGTGATCAGAGAGCCGTACCGCCCGGGGGGGGCACACCGGGGCCAGGAACGGAATTCGGGTCGTCCAAAAGCTCCGTCGCATTCGCCAGTCCGGCTGCGTAGACAATAGGCCCGTGGCCCACATCACCGTTGCTCCAAAGTTCACCAACGTAACCTCCGGGTCCGCCAATGTTAAACGCCACGCCAAAGATGTCGAACACGCCGCCGGAAAATGGATAGGTCAACTCGGGAAGACCGGTGACAGGGTTAAGATCGTAACAGATCGCGGGAGAGTTTCCCGCCGGGTAAAACGTGTCGTCGTAGGACAAACCGCCTTTGGTAAACGCAATTCCAGGTGTGGCCAGAGTATCGCTCACGTACGACACCGGCTCGTACAGCCCGGTAATTGCGCCGGAGACATTGACGTTCGTATCCGAAAATGTTCCGCTGATGCCGGTAATGTCATCAATACCAGCCGTCGAACTCTGTGAAACGTTGAACGTACCGGAAGCACTAATGCCTTGGCCGTTAAACGAAAAGCTAAAGTCGCTCGCCATTGCGGCAGGCACGAACGCAACTGCGGCAGCTAATGCGAGTACCGCGATATAGCTTGTCTTCATTGTTCCCTCCTCCGGAGCAGACTAGCGACTTATACACAGATCATGCGTTTCAGTCGCAGCCGAACAACTTTACAGAATTGCGGGCCGGGAGTCAAGAGGCTGAATGAACTGATTTGTGTCAAGTCTCTGTAGAAATGTCCTATCTCGTTGGAACTGTCCCTTTTTTGTTGGTCTTTTCTGCTGTGTTTTTGTCGTTGTTCCGGCCCTGCGGGCAAGGCCAATGACACGCGCGTCGGCAGAGCGCCTTCGGCGAGCCGCTGAACCCGAATCTGAACACCGGATGCGCCGCTCCGCGGGGGTGTGGGCAACTGGGGTGCTCGGCCGCTCAACAGTACGTGATTCGCCCCGTTGCCGTGCTTCGCGGCCGAGGCCATCAAATGGGCCGAACAGCGTTACAATGGCTCCTCATTATCTGGTCACAAACGCGCAGACGCCCCATCACGCGAACCGGGATCGGGTGAGACTATCGGTGCCGGGCCGGCGGTTACGGCCAGCCTCGGGCCGCGCACGTCGCCAAAGGTGCGATTTATGCGCCACCCTAGAAACGGGAGGATTCGTGAAGCGCAAACGTTTTTCGCGGCGTGAATTTCTGGCGCAGACGGGCGCAGCCGCTCTCACCGTTGCGGCGGGCGAGCCGGCAGCGCGAGCCATGGTCAGGACCTCGACCGGTGAAACTCGCTCAGCGCGCGAGCTCCCTGATCTTCGCACAGCGTTCCTCAACCCGCCGCACGACGCCAAGCCGATGACGCGCTGGTGGTGGTTCGGCGGCGCCGTGACGCCGGAGGAAATCACGCGCGAGCTTGAGATGATGCGCGATGCGGGAATGCGCGGCGTGGAATTGCAGCCCGTCTATCCCGTTGCTGTCGACGACGCAAAACGCGGAATCCGGAATACGCGCTACTTTTCACCCGAGTGGTTCGATCTCATGCGACACACGCTCAGGGAGACACGCCGTCTCGGGCTCCAATTCGATTTGACGCTCGGCAGCGGCTGGCCTTACGGCGGGCCGTTCATCCCCGGCGGGCTTGCCGCGCACAAAATCACCGTCATCAGCAGGGACACGCAAGGTCCCGGCGAGTTCACTTGGCCGCTCTTCCCCTACATGACGGGCGGGGGGCGGATCTTCTCCGTGGTCGCGTCACCCGCGCTCGATTCGGGCGAAGTCGACATCTCGCGCTCGGTGGTGATTCCTCTCGAGCTGCGCAGGGGCGCTGCGATTCAGTGGACTGCCCCTCAGGGGCGCTGGCGCATATTCGCGTTCGTCGACGATCTCACCGCCCAGATGGTCAAGCGTCCGACGATCGGCATGGAAGGTTACGTCATCGATCATTTCAACCGCAGAGCCTTGGAACTGTTTCTCGACGCGATCGGGAATAGGACGGACCGAGAACTGAATGCTATTGCGGACCCACCCTTTACGTCGGTGTTCTGCGATAGTCTCGAGGTTTTCGGAGCGGATTGGACGCCGCGCCTGCTTGAGGAATTCAAGGCCCGGCGCGGCTACGACCTCACGCCACTCCTGCCGGCCCTGTGGGAGGAAGCGGGCGAGATGACCGCCGCCGTGCGCTACGACTATCACCTCACGCTTTCGGACTTGATCATCGGCGATCTCTTCAAGCCGCTTCAGGCGTGGAGCGGGAAGCACGGGATGACGGCTCGCGTTCAGGCGCACGGCGCCATGGGCGACGTGATGCAGGGCTACGGCGCGGCGGATATTCCCGAAGGCGAAGAGGGTGTATTCGCGGACCGCTACTCCGTGATCATCGATCATCGGCGGCTTGCTTCTTCCGCCGCACATATTTATGGAAAGCCCGTTGTTTCATGCGAGAGCTACACCTGGCTGCGCCAGCCGCGGTTCCTCGTGACACTCGAGCAGATGAAGGGTGCAACCGATTCGAGTTTTCTCGACGGTATCAACCAGATCGTCAATCAGGGCTACTCGTACTCGCCTCCTCAAGCGGGCGAGCCGGGCTGGGTGTTCTACGCTTCCACGATGGTTAATCACAACAACATCTGGTGGCCGCATTACAAACATCTCACCGCCTATATTCAGCGCGCCGCGGCCGTTTTGCTACACGGAATGACGGTCAATCCGGTGGCCGTTTACGTGCCGCTCGCTGACATTTTCTCGCACTACGGCTTGGGCTCGCTGACAATCGACACGGAGATCGAGCGGCGGATTGGCCTCGAGCTTTTCACCAGCTTGCGCCAAGCCGGCTACGACTTCGATCTGATCAATGACGATGCTCTGGCGCGGATTGCTTCGGTGCAAGATGGAAAGCTTAAAGCGGGCACGGGTGAATACTCCGTGGTGATCGTTCCAGGCGCCGAGTTCATGCCGCCGGAGAGCCTCGACCGCCTCGCCGAATTCGCCCGCAGCGGCGGCTATTTGATTTTTACCGAGAGGCTGCCGCAATCGGCGCCCGGAGTTCCGGACCGCGCAATCGGCTCCGCGCGGCTGCAAGCGAGGCTGACCGAGATCTTCCCGCAGGGCCACCCCACAGTTGATTCCGTACAGGCAGTTGGCAACGGCAAGGCAGGGCTCAGCGCCGATCGCGCCAGCGCATTGAAATATGTCCAAGCCGCGCTCGGCGCCGATTTCAAGATCGTCTCGGCCGCTGGCGGTGACGGCCCTGCACTTCAACACGCCATCGAGAACGTGGGCTTCGCGCATCGCCGGGTGGACGGAGCAGACGTGTACTTCATCAGTAATGTCTCGGCGCTCCCGCAAGACCTGAGAATCCAATTCCGAGCGGGCCACAAGCGTCCCGAACGATGGAACCCTGAGGATGGATCAATCGAAGAGACGCTTGCGTTTAGCTATGCCGTCACTCCTTCTGGTGGCGTGACTGAGGTTGGCGTTTACCTGCGGCCCTTCGAATCGTGCTTTATCGTGTTCGGAAATTCGGCCTCACCCGACGTGAGGACGACCAATCTGCTCGGGCCGCTGCAAGTGGAAAGAGCCGGCGATCGCGTCACCGTGAGCGGCATCGCCGCGGCGAACGGCGCGTACGCCGCGATAGGTGCGAACGGCAAAAAGCGCCGCATCAGTGTCGCGGAAATGCCCGATCCAGTAGCGATCGAGGGGCCATGGCAGCTTGCGCTCGACGGCGTGGCGCCGTTCACAGTTCGCGCGCTTCAGTCGTGGACCGAATTTCCCGCGGGCAAGAGCTACAGCGGATGGGGAACCTACGACGCCACGTTTCACATTGAGCGCCTTCTTCCGAATATTGAATGGGAAATCGACTTAGGCTCGGTCCACGAGACCGCCGAAGTCACGCTGAACGGGACCGACCTCGGCGCGGCGTGGAAAGGCTGGCGGCGGCTGCCGTGCCGACATGCACTTGAGCCGGGGAAAAACAGGCTGACCGTGCGCGTGGGAAATCTTTGGATCCAGAAAGTCGTCTCACTTCCTCCGCCCGATTTGAAACCCGTGGCGGAGACGTTCGGCATCCGCTGGGGGCTTTACGGCGAAAGCCGCGTCCGGGAAATTCCTCCATCCGGACTGCTGGGCCCCGTCCGGCTGCTGCCTTCAACGCGAGTGCGGATCGAGCTGTGAACGCGGAGTGCGATACGGAGCGGTCTGATCAACGCGTTCTGATCGGGTGATTCGGGTGAACAGCAAGAGCGATTTTCGTTCTGATGAAGACCCAGGGAACACATCCCGCTACGGCTACGCGCCGATCAGCCGTTTCTCGCGCGCCAGGCGGACGATCTCCTCAACAACTTGGTCTGCGGTAAGCCCTGTCGAGTCGATCCTGTGCGCGTCTTCGGCGGCGACAAGCGGCGAAGCTTTCCGTTCGGCATCGAGTTGGTCCCGGCGGCCCATCTCGCAAGCGGTCTCCTCGATCGACGGATTGCGTCCCGTCTGCCGTTCGTCGCTCAGCCGCCGTAGTGCGCGCTCTTCGGGGCGAGCGGTGAGGAAAATTTTGAGCGGCGCGTTCGGAAAGACGACGGTCCCGATGTCGCGGCCCTCCATCACCACCCCCTGCTCCGGCGCGAGGGTTCTTTGCAAAGCGATGAGCTTGACGCGCACTTCGGGAAGCCGCGAAACCTTTGCCGCGGCCATCGTGACCTCCGGGGTGCGGAGCTTCGCGGTCGTGTCCCGACCGTCGAGCAGAACAGTAAACCGGAGGCCGCAGGGCCGCAGGCGAATGTCGGCGGTAGCGACGCTGGCAATCACCCCGCCCTCGTCGTCAGGCGAGACGCCCTGTTCAATGACCCTCAGCGCCGCCGCGCGGTACGTCGCCCCTGTATCCACGTATGCCAAGCCGAGCCGCTCAGCAACCTTCTGCGCGACCGTGCTCTTGCCGGCGCCGGCGGGTCCGTCGATGGCGATAATGAGGCGAGGTGTGGGCGTCATGAGGTCAGGTTTGCGGCCGGCGACGCATGCGCGGCCGAATCGGGCGCGCCACCGCCCCTTTTGCGCCATTCGCAGCCCTCCGCTCGAAATCTCATCAGATTCGCCGAAAGGCTTTTTGAATGTCGCGCAAGGAATAGCGCAAGAGAATGGGGCGGCCGTGGGGGCAGGTCATCGGGCACTGGGTTTTTGCCAGCTGGCGGAGCAGCCACTCCATTTTCTGGCGGTCGAGAGCCATATTTACTTTCACGGCGGCATGGCAGGCGACGGTGGCGGCAACGTGGTGGCGCAAAACATCGAGCGACAAGGCCGCGCCGTCAGCGCCCACACCGTCGAGAATCGCGATGAGCAAACGCTCCGCGGCTTCGGCGCGAATTTCGGCCGGAGCCGTTTTGATCGCCACCGTGCGCCGCCCGAAGGGTTCGGCGTCGAAGCCGTTGGCCGCGAGCTCATCGGCGATCTCCTGGAGGACGGCCTGCTGCTCGGGCTTGAGCTCGACCACCACCGGTAACAGAAGCCGCTGGCTTTCGACGGCCTTATCCCGAAGCCGGCGCAACCGCTGCTCGAACAGGATGCGCTCGTGAGCGACGTGCTGATCGATAATCCAAAGCCCCGCATCATCGGTCGCCACAATGAAACTTTCGCGCACTTGCCCGAGCGGCCTCAACTGAGGCGGAAATTCGTCGACGGCCGCCGCGGTCAACTCCGCGCGGTTTTCCTGCGGAGCGAGCGCGCACTCACCCGTCGCGACACGCGAGAGCGGGCTCGCACCGGATGGAATATCCGCCAGCGTCAGCGCCAATACTCCCTCGGCGGGAGGAGGCTTGAAGGGTGAGAGCGTGAACGCCGCGGCGGCAACGGGCGGAGATGTTGGCGCGGAGACTCGACGCATCGCCGCAATCCCGGCGGCTATCGGCGCCAACACTCCCGCATCGACATCAACCGTTACATCAATCTCATCGGTAGCATCTGGATTAGAAGGAGCTGCGGCGCGCCGCTGCGGAAACGCCGCCATGGGCCGCGACGCCACCAGCGCGCCCCGAATCGAATCGCGGGCGAAATCGTGAACGAAGCTCGAGCGCCGGAACTTCACCTCCGTTTTCGAGGGATGGACGTTGACGTCGACTTCGGCAGGAGGAATCTCGAGAAACACGAGAGCGACGGGAAAAACCCCGGTGGGGAGGATATTACGGTACGCTTCGGTGATCGCGTGAAGAATCAGGCGGTCGCGCACGAGCCGCCGGTTGACGAAAAAGTAGATCTGGTTGCGGTTGATTTTTTGGACTTCCGGCCGCGAAACGAAGCCGAAGAGGCGAATCTTTACGCGCCCTGCGGGGCCGCTGCCGCCGTTCTCTTCCTCAGCCTCAAAACCGCCGGGCAGATCGCGGCTCACCGGCGCGATCTCGATGAGCTGTTCCATCATCTGACCGCCCAGAACCTGATAGAGCCGCTGCCGGAGCGATTCGACGGGCGGCGCGTTCAGCATCTCATGCGTCATCGACGTAAGGCGGAACGCCTTTTCGGGGTGGGCGAGCGCGTAGTGGGTGACGAGTCCCGCAATGTGACCGAGCTCGGTCGATTCCGATTTCAGGAACTTTCGGCGCGCGGGCGTATTGTAGAAAAGATCGCGCACCTGAAGGCGCGTTCCGGCGGGCCACGCGATTTCCTTCACGTCACGCAGCCGCCCGCCATGAATCTCGAGCTGCGTGCCGGCCGCGTCCTGCGCGTGCCGCGTCTCAAGCATTACGCGCGAGACGGAGGCGATTGAGGGCAGCGCTTCGCCGCGAAACCCAAGCGTGGTGACTTCGAAGAGATCTTCGACGGAGAGAATCTTGCTGGTGGCGTGCCGCTCGAAAGCGAGCAGCGCGTCATCGCGATTCATGCCACAGCCGTCGTCTTCGATTCTCACCAGCCGCCGCCCGCCTGCCTCAACATAAACTTCCAGCCGGGTCGCTCCGGCATCGAGTGAGTTTTCGAGAAGCTCCTTGACCACTGACGACGGGCGCTCCACGACCTCACCGGCGGCGATCTTATTGGCAACGGCTTCGGGCAGAATGCGAATCATGGCTTGATTGAGTCATTGAATCATTGAGTCATTTACTCATTGACGCGCATCGTTCAGGGCTCGTTCCCTCATTGAATCAATGACCCAATGATTCATTGAATCAATCCTCTCTGATTTGCAATCCCAATTCCTCAAGCTGACCGGGCTCGACGAGAGACGGCGCGTCGCACATCGGGTCCACGGCGCTGGCGGTTTTGGGGAAAGCGATTACCTCGCGAATGTTCGACTCGCCCGCCATCAGCGCGATGATTCGGTCATACCCGAGCGCGATGCCGCCGTGCGGCGGCGTACCGTAATCGAGCGCGTCCAGAAAAAAGCCGAAGCGCTCGCGAGCTTTTTCCGGCGTCATGCCGAGCACGCTGAAGACCTGCTGCTGAATGTCGCGGCGGTGGGTTCGAATCGAGCCGCCGCCGATTTCCGAGCCGTTGAGAACGAGGTCGTAGGCGCGCGCTTTGACGCGGCTCGGCTCCGACTCGAGGATTGCCAAGTCCTCTTCGCGCGGCGACGTGAACGGGTGGTGCATGGCCGCGAAGCGCTTTTCCTTCTCGTCGTATTCGAACATCGGGAAATCAACAACCCAGACGAAATTCCAACCCGGTTTGATCAACTCAAGCTTGTGCGCGAGGTCGAGCCGGATTTCGCCTGAAGCTTCGTCTAGACGGCGACGCGTGAGCGACGGATCCTGGCCAGGCTTTGCGCCCAGGAGGATCAGCAGATCGTTTTCGACCGCGCCTGCCGCCGCAACCAGCGAGTTGACCGCCTCCTCACCGAGAGCCTTGCTGAGCGGCGACTGGAGGCCCGCGGACGTGATCTTCACTGCGCTGAACCAATCGGCGCCGGCGGCCTGCGCCGTGTCCTGCAATTTGTCGAGCTGGCTGCGGCTCATGCCACACTCGCCCGGGATTCGCATCGCCTTCAGCGGGCTCATCACACGGATTTTCTCCTCGGCTCCGGGCGGCAAAGCAACGCGCTGCCACTCGAGTCCGAAGCCGACATGCGGTTTATCGGACCCGTAGCGCTCCATCGCATCATCGTAAGAAAGAATCGGGAAGGGGCGTGGAACGTCCATGCCGATCAGCGCAAAAAGCTTCTGCATCAGCTCTTCGATGATGCCGAACAAGAGCTCGCGCTGCGGAAACGCCATTTCGATATCGATCTGGGTGAATTCGGGCTGGCGGTCGGCGCGCAAGTCCTCATCCCGGAAGCAGCGGACGATCTGAAAGTAGCGGTCAAAGCCGCCGATCATCAAAATCTGCTTGAATAACTGCGGCGACTGCGGCAGTGCGTAGAAGTGGCCGCGGTGAACGCGGCTCGGCACCAGATAATCGCGGGCGCCTTCGGGAGTGGAGCGGGTGAGAAACGGCGTCTCGATTTCAACGAAACCGTGCTCGCTCATGTGTTCGCGCACCACAAGGCTCGCGCGATGACGCAGGCGGATATTCTGCTGCATGCGCGCGCGCCGCAGGTCTAGATAACGGTACCGAAGGCGTGTTTCCTCGGACGTGCGGCCATCATCATCAATAGGGAACGGGGGAGTCTTGGATTCGTTTAGCAGGAGCAGCACCTTCGCGCGGACCTCGATTTGCCCGGTGGGAAGCTGCGGGTTCGTTGTGGCTTCGGCGCGCCGGAGCACTTCGCCTTCAACAGCAATCACGAATTCCGGCCGCACGTGCTCGGCTTTGGCGTGCGCTTCCGCGCTTTGCTCAACGTTCGAGACAATCTGGGTCACGCCCGTGTGATCGCGCAGGTCAAGGAAGATGAGGCCGCCAAGATCGCGCCGCCTCGCCACCCAACCGGCCAGAAGCACGCGTTGCCCGGCGTGGCATTCGCGGAGTTCGCCGCACGTGTGGGTGCGCTGGTTGTCCCCGAGCAGGTCGAGTTTCACGCGGGCTCCTTCTCCGCGGCTTGCGTTGCCGGTCGCGCGCGGCCGGATGCGAGACGGAGATAGCTTGCGATCGCGCCGGGTTCGGCTTCTTCCTGCGTTCCCGTGGCCATGTCTTTCACTTGATAACGTCCGGTTGCGAGCTCGCCTTCGCCAATGATGATCGCGAAGCGCGCTTGATAGCGGTTGGCGTGGCTGAGCATCTTCTTGAGCTTGGCCGGTTCCAATCCGATTTCAACCGCGAGTCCTTGTGCGCGCAAATCGCGCACGAGATCGAGCGCTGGAACGAGCGCGCGATCGCCGATCCAGGCCACATAAGCGGCGAGGCCGCTTCCGGCCGCAACCGCTCCCGCCTCCTCGACCGAGAGCACGAGCCGATCCTCTCCCATCGCGAAGCCGAAACCCGGGGCGGGCGGTCCGCCCAGCAGTTCGGCGAGACCGTCGTAGCGGCCGCCGCCGAGCAAGGCGTTCTGCGCTCCGAGGCCGCCGCTCGTAATCTCAAATGTCGTGCGCGTGTAGTAATCGAGTCCGCGCACCAGACGGGGATTCACCGTGAAAGCAATTTCGCGCCGCTTCAACTCGCCCGTGACGCGCGCGAAATGTTCGCGGCATTCGGGGCACAGATGGTCGAGGATGCTCGGGAGCTTTGCGATAACGGGCTGGTCTTCCGGCACCTTACAGTCGAGCACGCGCAGCGGATTTGCTTCGGCACGCCGCCGGCAATCGGCGCACATTTGCGATTTCACTGGATCGAGCGCGCGCCGCAGGATTTTCAGGTACTCCGCGCGGCACGCGCGGCAGCCAACCGAATTCAGGAGAAGCGACAGGTCCTTCAGCCCGAGCCGCGCCAGCATCAGCATCAGCATTTCGAGCGTCTCCGCGTCGATCAGCGGATGGTCCGAGCCGAGCACTTCAGCGCCGATCTGGAAAAACTGGCGGTATCGTCCCTTCTGCGGCCGTTCGCGCAGGAACATCGGACCGGCGTAAAAAAGCTTGTGGATGCGCCCATCGTTCAGCAGGCCGTGTTCGATGGCGGCGCGGACCACGCTCGCCGTCGCCTCCGGGCGGAGCGTCAAAGACTCGTGATCGCGATCCTCAAACGTGTACATTTCCTTCGCGACGATATCGGTGTCCGCACCCACGCTGCGCGCGAAAAGGGCGGTCTGTTCGATGACGGGCGTGCGTATTTCCTCAAAATTGTAAGCGGCGAGCACGGCACGGCACGCGGCCTCGACGTGCTGCCAAACGGCGGTCTCGGGGGGCAGAAGGTCGCGAGTGCCTTTGACGGTCTGGATCAATGCGGCTGGTCTTGACATGTTACACGATGCGTTGCGACGCGAAGCCTAGGCCGCAATCCACTGATCGTCCTCACCCCTTCAGCTTCGCGAAAGGTGGAACCGCAGATTTGCACAACGGATGGGGCGCTATAATTCCGCCGCGGCCGAAGGAGCGGATGGGCTTTCCGCCTGTGCTGAGAGATAGACTTCGCGGTAATGCAAATAATGCCGGGCGTGCGCCTCAATGAAGGCTCGGTCGCCGTCGTCCAACTGCCGCCGGAACCGCGCCGGCACTCCCATATACAGGCTCGCCGGAGCGATTACGGTTCCTTCGGCCACGACGGAACCGGCCGCGATAATACAACCTTCACCGACGCGAACCCGGTTGAGGACAACCGCTCCGATTCCGACGAGGCAATGATCCCCAATCGTGCATCCGTGAATCACGGCGCGATGTCCTACGGTGACCCAGTCGCCGATCAACGCCGGCGCATCCTTGACGGTGTGAATCACGGAGCCGTCCTGGATATTGGTGTTTTGACCGATCCGGATGGCCTCGATGTCTCCCCGGAGGACGCACTGAAACCACACACTCGCGTTCTCACCAATCTCCACATCGCCAATGATGTCTGCGCTGGATGCGATGAAGGCCGAGCGCGGTACACTCGGAACGCGGCCCGCGTATGCCAGGATCATGCGCGCTCAATCGACTGAGTTGAAGTCAGGTCCCGTGAACTTTTCAACCGTAACATATAGCGTCGCAGAGTCGCAACACACCGGAGATGTGAGAGCGCCACCCTGCAGCGCCGCCGGGCGCAACCGCGATCGGGCGCCAGACGCCGCGACCGGCGCGAGCACACACGCTGTTCGCGAGCGATCACACCTGCAGGGTGTCACCCTCGCGAGCGACCATCTGGTAGAGAACCGGTCCGAGGTAGATGCCGAGGAACAGCCGGGAGATCAGTCCGGCGACGATCACGATGGCGAAGGGGCGCTGAGTGTCCGATCCGATCCCGTGGGAGAGCGCAGCGGGCAGCAGGCCGAGGCAAGCAACGAGCGCTGTCATGATGATGGGCCGTAGGCGCACGACGGAGCCTTCAAGCGTCGCGGTGTGAATGTCCATTCCGTCGAGGCGCAGCTTATTGATATAGCTAAAGAGGATCACGAAAGTTTCGACTGCCACGCCGAGCAGCGCAAGCAATCCGAGCACCGAGGATACGCTGAACGGAGTGTGGGTGATCTTGAGCGCGACCAGAGCGCCCACCGGCTCCGTCATCACGACGGCTAGCGCAGTAATGATGGGGAATTTGACGTTGCCGTAGAGCGCAAAGAGGATGAGAAAAATCAGGAAAATGGTGAGCGGGCCAATCACGCGGATTTGTTTTCGGGCAGCCAGGTATTCGCTGTACTCGCCGCCCCAGTCCATTCGGTAACCGGGCGGCAACTGGACGGCGGCATCGACGGCCTTCTGTCCCGCCGCGACCGCGCCCGCGAGATCTCGGCCCTGAATCGAGTACTGCACGCCAATATACCGCGAGTTGTTTTCGCGATAGATGAAGGAGGCGCCGTTGCCGATCCGAATCTGCGCAAGCTGGCTGATCGGGATCTGATGACCCGTCGGATCACCGACCAGCAGGTTTCCGATTTCCGTGCCGTTGCTGCGGTATTGCGGCTCCATCCGCACGACGAGATCGAATTCCTTCTCTCCCTGGATCACCTGGGTGGTTGCCTGGCCGCCCACCGCCGCCTGAACCACGGCCTCGACGTCCGAGACATTGATTCCGTAACGCGCGCACTCCGAGCGGTCCACATCGACGATCAGGCTCGGCTGACCAAGCTCGCGGACCACCACCAGGTCGGTGAACCCCGGCACGCGCTCCAGAACGTGCTTGATCTGAATCGCCCTCGACTGCAGCACATTCAAATCGGGCCCATAGACCTTCACGGCGAGCGCGCTTTTGAGGCCGGTCAAAGCTTCGTCCACAGCGTCTTCGGCGGGCTGCGTGTAATTGAAGATGATCCCGGGAAACGTCGTCAGCTTGCTGTTGATGGCGGCGATCAATTCCTCCTTGGTGCGGATTCGCCCCGTTTTCCAGACGGCGTTCTTGTACGGCTTGAGGCCGACAAAAAACTCGTCGTTGAAGAAACCCGTGGGATCGGTGCCGTCGTCCGGACGTCCCAATTCCGATCCCACGATCGTCGTCTGCGGAAATGACATGAGAACGTTGCGAATCTGCGGCGAGATATTCGCCGCCTCCTGCCAGGAGATGGTGTAAGGCATGGTCGCTCGCACCCAGAGCGCGCCTTCGTCCAGGTGAGGCATAAATTCAGCACCAATGTAAGGAGCCAGCATTAATGCCGCCACGAAGACCACGGCCACGATCAGAAAAGTGAGCTTGGGATACCTCAGGCACCACTCAAGCTGCCGGCGATACACCTGCTTGAACCACTCGTAGCCCCGGTTCGCTTTTTCTTTCACGCCCTTCCGGAACCAGTACGACGAAAGCACCGGAACCAGGGTCAAGGTGAGGATCAGTGAGCCGATGAGCGCGAACGACATGGTGTCCGCCATCGGACGGAACAAGATTCCGGACGCGCCGCGCAGCGCGTAAATCGGAAGGTAGCCCGCAATGATCACGACCACCGAATAGAAGATGGGCCGGTCAACCTCGTGCGCGGCTGCCGCGATCACGCCATAAAGATCGTAGGACTGCCCGTAGCGCAAGCCCAGCTCGCGGTAGACGTTCTCCATCATCATGACCGTGCCCTCGACGAGAATGCCGAAGTCGATCGCGCCGATCGAGAGGAGGTTTGCGTCCACGCCCTTGAGGTGGAGAAAAATGAACGAAAACAGCAGGGATAAAGGAATCGTCAGAGCAACGATGATGGCGGCGCGAAAACTGACGAGGAAGAAAATGAGCACGATCAACACAAGAATCATGCCCCGCAGAAGGTTGTTCTCCACCGTTTTGGTCGTGAGGTTCACCAGGTCCATGCGGTCGTAGAACGGAACGACCTTGACGTCGCGCGGGAGCACGGAACGGTTCAGCCGCTCGGTCATTTGCTCGACGCTCTGGAGGACGTGCTGGGTTTTTTCTCCGGTTCGCATCAGAATGACGCCCTCGACCGCGTCGTTCTGGTGCATGTAACCGAATTCTCCAAGCCGGGGCGCGTTGCCGATGGTCACCTGGCCGACGTCCTTGACTCGCACCGGAGCGCCGTTCTGGCTCGCCACGACGATGTTCGCGATATCGGCAGTGTCTTTCACAAGCCCGAGAGCCCGCACGTAATAGAACTGTCCGCCTTGCGAGTAGAAGCCGCCGCCGGTGTTGCCGTTGTTCGCGGCCAGCGATTGCATCACCTGAGGAACGGTGAGATGGTAGTTGAACAGGCGCGTCGGGTCGAGCAGCACCTGGTATTGCATCACCCTGCCGCCGAACCCGGAGTCGTCCGCCACGCCGGGAACGGAGCGGTAAGCCCGCTCAAGAACCCAAGCCTCGAGGGTCTTCAACTGCATGGGACTCTGATCGGGACTCTGGACGACGTAGCGGTAGATCAGGTCGCTCGGGCTCGACAGAGGAGCGAGCGACGGCGTGACGCCCGCGGGCAGGTTCAGTTGGCTCAACCGCTCGAAGGCCCGGTCGCGGCAGAAATATTTATCCGTGCCGTAGCTGAACGTCATGATCACGTCGGAGAGGCCGTAGAGCGAAATCGACCGCATGTACGTCAGGTTGGCGATTCCGTTCATCTCCACTTCGATTGGAACGGTCACCAGCCGCTCGGTTTCCTCCGCCGCGTGGCCCGGCCACTGCGTAATGATTTCGACCATCGGCGGAGATAGATCGGGATAGGCTTCGATGGGCATTCGGATGAACGAAGCCACGCCCACGATTGCGATCGCGACGGCGACGAGCAGGACCAGAAATCGCTGGTGCAGGGCGAAATGAACGATTCGATGGATCATCGGATGTTTTGGATCGGCTCCTCTCAGCGCTGGAACGAATTGGCGAACTGCAGAAACAGGCTGCCATTGGCAACGACCTGCTCGCCCGGCTTGAGGCCCGAAAGCACCTGGGTCCTGCCGCCTTGCGTATCCCCGATGGTGATCAGGCGCTGGGCAAACTTCTGCGGCTCGGCGGAGACGTAGACAAAAGGCTGATTCTCGCTGCTTCGCAGCACCGCGGAATCGGGCACGGTTAGCGCATTCTTGAGCGCGCCCGCGTTCACGATGGCGGTGACGTACATATCCTTCTTAAGCTTTTGCCGGGGGTTCGCGGTGACGATGCGGACCTGCAGCGTGCGGGTGTTCGGATCCATCGCGGGAGCGAGATAGGAAATCCGGCCGTGAAAGAGCTGTGGGTAAGCGTCCGTCTGGATCGTCACCGGATCGCCCACGTGGACGTACTGCAGATCGTTCTGGTAGACGTTGGCGAGAACCCACACCTTGCTCATGTTCGAGATCACGAAACACTGCGTCGATCCGGCCTGCACCACCTGGCCCGGGGAAACCGTTCGCTCGACCACCTCGCCGCTCACCGGAGCGCGCAGGGGGATGAGCGGCGAGACCGCCTTCTGGAGCACCTGTTGCGGGTTCGAGAATCCGAGAACTCGGAGAGCTTGCGTTGCGGCGGTCATGTCCGCCTGAGCCTGCACCGACGCGGACTGAGCCTGTTCGAGGGCGCTCGTCGAGATCGCGTGATGAGCGTACAAATCTTCGGAGCGGTGAAGATTCTTTCCGGCGAGATCGTAGGCGTCGCGAGCTTTAACGTAGCTGTCCCGCATCTGGGCGTAATCAGGGCTCGTGACCTCGAGCATCGGCTGGCCCGCGCGAACGGTTTGTCCCGGAAACACGAGTACGCGCGAGACCGGGCCGCCCACCTGGGTAATCACTGGCGTGGTGGCGAAGAGGTTGTAGGAAACCGAAGCGGGAAACCGAAGCACCTGCGCAATGCTCGAACGGCTTACGGTAACGATCTGGAGGTGCTGCATCTCGTCCTGCGGCACGGTGAAGTAGGACGCTTGCGCCGTTCCGGCGGGCGCCGCGGATTGCGTGGAATCCGCTTCCGCTGGCGAGTTGGAGCGGCCGCAACCAGAAATTAGAATAAGCAGCAGCCAGAGAAGGAGCGCGATCGCGGCGAATTGTCTGATAGAGCGCGGAAAGATCCGACGGAGGGGTGACATTTCAGGCGCCGAGGCTTCGCGCTTTGGCCGCAGCCGCGGGGGCACGAAACCGGCCGTTTTTTCCAGACCGAACTCGGGCGTCTTCATGTTCGTTTTCATGGCAGAGTCCTTGTCCCGACCGCCTCGCGGAGCTGTTCGACGGCAGTCATGTAAGCGCCGAGAGCCTGGCGATAAGCGAGCTGCGTCGCGCGGTAGCTGCGCTCGGCGTCGAGGAAATCGAGCAGGCTGGCGGCGCCGCGGTGGTAAGCGTATTGGCTGATATCCCTGGAATCCTGCGCCCCTTTGAGGTAGCCCGACTCGTAAAGTCCCACCACCTGCGCGTCCGTTTGGAACGCCGCGAAAGCGCTTTTCACGTCGGTGAGCACCTGATCGGACGTGGCCTGCTCCGTCTGCTCGGACTGCGTGATGGCGTAGTGGGTTCGCGCAATCTCGCCCTGGTTCCGGTCGAAGAGAGGAATCTCGATCGAAGCGAAAGCGCTGATGTTATTCAAAGTGCTTACGTGCGTGTAGTTGAGTTCTGTGTTGAGGTCGCGCTTCCCATTCGCCCGCGCCAGCGTATACTGGCTGCCCGCGGCTGTCACACCTTCTTTGGCGGCAAGCAAATCGGGACGCAACTGCAGCGCCTTGGCTTCAAGGTCGAGCAGGTTGAGCTGCAGCGGATGATAAGTGAGATCGCCGATGACGTCGAAATTAGCCGGCACCGCGTCATACCCGGTGAGCTGGCGCAGACCCGCCTTCGCTTGGACTAGCGCCACCTGGGCGGCAGACACATCCGTCTGGAACTGGAGTAATTGCAGCTTGATCTTGAGAAAGTCTCCTTCGCTAACCTCGCCCGCCTGGTATTGCTGCTGGCTGATGTTTACGGTGTTCGAAAAGCTTGCGAGGTCTTGCTGCGCAAAACCGAGCGTCGACTTCGCTAACAAGACCTGAATGAACTGCTGGGCCACGCCGAACGTCAAAGTTCTCTCGTTGTCCGCGACGTTCGCCTGGGTCACCGAGGTCTGATCGCGCGCGGCGCGAATACGCGCCTGGCGCTTGTGGCCGCGTTCAATCAGGTACGAAACCCCGGCGTCAAATTCCGAGATGTTGTTCAACACCGATCCTTGCAGGCTGCTCGGGTTGAAGAAGGGAATGAATAATGCGTCAGTCAGGAAGACCGGGTTCGGTCGCAGGGAAGCGGTAACCTCCAGGGCGCGGCTTTGCAGAATCAGAGTCTGGGCCGCCAGTAGCGCGTGGTTGTGCGATAGCGCCATCTGAATCGCTTGGTCGAGGTCAATCCGGACCGCGGGCGGCCCCGGCGGTCCGAATGGCGCGGCCTGCCCATTCGCGCTCACGCCGCCTGCCAAGGCGAGGGCGACGGCCAGAAATCCGAATACAAGTTCCCGCTTGGCTCGGTCGCGCCATGTGAGGCGTGCGCGCCTGCGCGGATGCCAGCGTGATACGCCCTCAGGAACGCCGATCGCGTGCAGATTGCGAACTGTTGCTGTGCCGTTCAATAAATCACCTCCCGCCGCCAAGGTAGGGAAACGGGTTGAACCCCCGTCTGCACCTCAAAGCCGAACTCTGTGAGCCGATCCAGGCTGCTCAACGCGCCGCAGCCTAAGGATTGTGTGAGAACGATTGGGTCGCGCGAGGATTTCTGCGCTCGATGGGCCGCAGAAATCCGCAAAAGGGCTAGAGTGCAGCAGGGCGAGGAGGAGCGCGACCGGGGAGGGTCGCGATCGAGAGGTTTGAAACGCGGCAATACGCAGGGCGGACGAGGAAAACGACTCTTTGCGACGGGCGCACGGTGCGACCGATGACGGCGGGGCGAGCGGAGCTCTGCCGCACGATCTGACACACGATGCAGGGGGAATCGTTCAGGGGAGAATGTCCCGAAGGAGCATTTGACGATGAGGCAATCGCGCGCTGCCCCGTCGAGATGACAGGATAGCCGTGCCGGTGCAGTTCGGCGGCAAAGACAAGCTGCAATTGAGCGGCAAAGAGAATCCAAATTGCCGCGACGCGCCACTTGCGGCTAGCGGCAAGCGAATTGATGCGCCTTCGCTTCAAAGAACCCTTCGCCTTCCTCTCGACCGCCGCACCGCTCGGAGCCATTGCACTTTGCCAGCTTACTGGGAACGCATCCAGTTTTCAATGCCCATCGGGCGCTCGCCGTTGATCTATTTCGTCGCGGTGCGCGCGAGGGCCTCGTCGACTATCTTGTAGAAATCGGCGGGCGAGATGTCGCCCACCACCATTTTGCCGTTGACGAACAGAGTCGGTGTCGTGTTGACGCCCAGTTTCTGACCCTCGAGAAAATCCGCCTTCACCCTGGGAAGCGCAGCCTTGGCATCGTAACACGCCGCGAGCTTCTGGCGGTCGAGTCCGGCTTGGGCGCCGAAGTCGAGCAACTGCTGGCGAAGGGTTTCGGTCTTGATCGAGCTCTGGTTTTGGAAGATCAGAGATCGGTACGGAAGAAAGTCCGCCGGGTTGATCTGGAACGCGCACTCGTCGGCGACCGCGGCCTGGACCGCCCAAGGGTGAACGGTGTACAGCGGAAATTCCTTGAAAACCAGCCGCACGCGAGATCCGTATTTGGGCAGAAGATCCTTTTCAAGAAACTGCTGGATCACGGCGCAATGAGGGCATTCAAGATCGGCGTACTCGACAATCGTGACCGGCGCGTTGGCCGGGCCTTCCGACGGCTGATTGCTCAGGTTGATCTGGCGTTCGACTTCCTGCGTGGGATTGCTGTTAAGGCCGTAGATCGTTCCGGCGATGAGGTAGCCGCCATCTTTCGTGACGTAAAAATCTTGCGACGATTTGTCCTTCCCGCTTTCCATCGTGACCGTGGTTTTCAGGAATCCGGGGTAGATGGAGGGCTCAAGCGGTCCCACGCTGATGATGGCGGCGGGGGCGATGGAAAAGCGTTCCCTGAGGTAATGTTCGATTTTCGCTCGGATTGCCTGCGTGGAGGAAGGCGCGCCGGCGGGCTGCCCTTGTTGCGCCCAAATCGGAAATGCCATTGCCGCGAGCACTGCAACGACAACGCTGGCTTGCACGACCGGCCTACACGTCAGACTTGAACGGAGGCGCTGAGCCGGCGAGCGAAAGCGAAAGCGCCGGCGCCGCGGCAGTCTTTCGAGCAGCTCTCGGATCTCAGCGGGCCCGCGCCTCGACCGTTCGTTTTGCATGCTGGAGGTCTTCATCGATGATGCGGTAATAGGTCTCCGGAGGAGCAAAGCCGATGACGGGGCGCCCGTTAATGAAGCAGGTGGGCGTGAAATTGATTTGGATTTTTTCCCCTTCGCGGTAATCGGCGTTCACCCTGGGTTCAGAAGCACGCGAGTCAAGACACCCGGCCAGCTTCAGCCGGTCAATGCCCGCTTGTTCGCCGAATTCGAGCAGCTTGTCGCGCACGTTGGTGACGTTAATTTCGCTTTGATGCGCGAAGATGGACGTGCGGTAGGCTGCGAACGCCGGTGGATCAATCCGGTAGGCGCACTGGCCGGCAATCGCGGCCTCGCGCGACCAATCGTGCTGGGGCAGCGGAAAATCCTTATAGATCAGCCGAACCTTTCCTTGGTAACGAGGCAACAACTGGTTCTCAAGAAAGGGTTGCAGCCGCGCGCACGTGGGGCATTCGAGATCGGCGTACTCAACAATCGTCACCGGGGCGTTGGCCGGCCCCGAGTAGGGCTGATTCTGCGTGTCGATCAGGCGCTCAATGGCCGTAGGCGAGCGCATCACGAGAAGCTGTCCCAGCACCGCAAATCGCTTGTCCGCCGTCACGTAGAAGACCTGGCTTTGCTTTTTGCCACCCCTCTCCGCCGTCACGCGAGTCTCAAAAAAGCCCGGGATCGGCGAGCTCGTGAGCGGGCCATCCGTCAATTGCCATTCGCTGCCCAGCTTGAATCGCACCCGAATGCTGCTCAAGATCTCTGAACTGGTGTTCGGGCCGAGGAAATACATCGGGCTGAGCGCCAGATAACCGCCGCTTTTAGAGACGCTCACCATGGACGTGCTGGGGGGCTTGCCCGGGTTGTTCACGGTGAGGTTGCACTCGTAATATGCCGGATTTTGCGAGCTCTCGAGCGGCCCCGTCTGGATGGCAATGTCGGGCGACACGTATCCGAAATTGTGCAGGTAGGTGACGATCTTCTCGCGCAAAACGCCTTGCGGAACGATGGCCCCGCCGGCTCGCGCGGCGCGCCCCGCGGGCGCAAAGGCGCCGATCAGAATCAGCACGGAAGCTATGGCCCAAGGCCGTTTCAAAACTCTTTGTACGCAACCCAACGCCTGCCTCCCACTGAAAACGCTTGACATCCTAACCTCGCCATTGTAGCGAACTCTGGCGGCGCAAATCAATCGAGTGTACCCGCCTGCTCGTGTCCCGCGTCAGAGATCCGTCGGAAACCTCAGCCCGCAGCGCGGGCGAAAGAGTATAGCCCACGGCGCGAGCCGTGGGTGAACGGAGCCAGCCTTGTTCTCCCTTGCCGTCCACGTCTCGCCCGGCGCATGCGTCGGGCG
>JBOGKE010000052.1:0-25673 GCA_050745265.1 Terriglobia bacterium | reverse complement strand
CGCCGGCAACCGCCTTGCCGTGCGAGACCTGGTGGTCCAGCACAACACCTATCTCGGGGACCTGGAAGACGGCGGAACGCGCCTCGCAAACGTCCGCCGCTTCAGTTTTGTCGCGGGGAGCGAGGACCTTCCGCGCGCCTGGGCGCCTGGCAGCCGCGCGGTTTTCATTGATTCCAATCGCTTCGGCCACTGGGAGATCTTCCGTCGCTCGTTGGATGGCGGGGCGGATGCTCCGTTTGTTCACGGCGCCGGCGATCAGTTTTCACCTCGGCTCGGCCCCGAGGGCCAGTGGCTGCTCTACCTCAGCCGTCCGGTGAAGTGGCAAGAACCGCAGCCCGTCAGCCTGATGCGCGCGCCGCTGGCGGGCGGAGCGTCCCAGTTCGTTCTGACCTCGGCCGGCTACTCGGAGTGGGGGTTGCGATTCGAGTGCCCGCGGCGCGCCGGAATGCCCTGCGTTCTCGCCGAGAGGCAAGGCAGCCAGATCGCGTTCCGCGCCTTTGATCCGGCCAAGGGATTCGAGAGCCGCGGCGCAGCAATAGGCCACGTGCCCGTCGCTTCGCAGTTCCATTTCGCTTGGGCGCTTGCGCCCGACCTCTCCAGCCTGGCTTGGATTCAATGGAGCCCGGTGGACGATCACATCCACGTTTTGCCGCTGGCCTACAAAGCCAGCCAGCTCAGCACCGGCGGGAGCGAATACCGCGTTACGGCCGGCGGCGAAGCCTACCTGCACTCGATCGCTTGGGCGCGAGATGCCAGAGGCTGGTACCTCACCACGCAGCAGCCCGCCCGCTGGACTCTGATCTACGCCACACTCACGGGTAAAGTCTCCAAGCTGCTGCGCGTTCCGAGCCCGCTCGCGCCCGACGTGTTCCCGTCGCCGGACGGCCGCCACCTCGCCTTCTCCGAAGAAAGCTCGAGCAGTAATGTGTGGCTGCTCGAGAATTTCTGATCATTAAATGTCCTCTGGCGGAGCCGGAGCCTTTGCGATCGCTGGCCCCTCAAAGGGGCCTTTTCGCAATCGGTCAAACGTGCGCGAAGCACGAAGACAATCCCTCACCCGCCACTAACTTAATGGCCGTTGCTCCTGAAAGGCCTTGCTCCCGCGAAGCCACACCGTGAATAGCCGTAGGTGAAACCTACGGATTCCGGGTTGCCCGCCCACACCAACCCCGCAGGGGTTGACGCGGGCGCAACGACCGCGCTCTGGGTGACGCTGAAACACCTCTTGCGGCGAAGTCGTTCTGAATTCTCACCGGCTCGGGCACTGACGCCGCTTTCCACACTGCACAGCGCCGAAACTGTTCTGTCGACCACCGACGGCCGGGAGCTGCGTTGGCGCCGGATCACCGAGCCTAGCGCCGAACAGAAGCGGCTCCTGCAGCAACTGAAGATCTCGATTCCCGAGCGCCTCAATTTTGAACTGAAATGTAGTGAAAACTCGGCCATAGCCTAGGCCTTCCCCAGCCGTTGAGCCACGGGTGATTATTGAATCAGCGCAGCACTAATGGACTGCCGTCGCTTCGATTTCGACGAGCATTTCGGGGTCGATGAGGCGCTGAACGCCAATCATGGAAGTGGCGGGATGAATCTCGCCGAAGAATTCGGCGTGTGCTTTCGCGATCTCCTGCCAGCGATCTATATCGGTGACATAGATGCGGGTTCGGACGACATGCTCAAGGCCGAGGCCGAGCCGCTTCAGCGCGTTCTCGACGTTGCGGATGGCCTGCACGGTTTGCGCGTAGGCGTCGCCGGGGGAAAGAACCTTGCCCGAGGGGTCTGTTCCCGTGGTTCCAGAGACGTACACGACCTCACCCGCCTGCACCGCGCGCGCGTAACCAACGACAGGCTCCCAGGGCGTTCCCGAGAATATCTTGCTCCGCTTCACCTTCATGGTGCGCCTCCTCTTGAGATGTGGCCGGCCTCGCGCTCGGAGTTTCGGGAGCGGCGATGCCTCCCGCAAGCCGGCGCTCCCCCGGCGGGAATCCGCCGCAAAACTGGGGCCGCAAGAATTAATTCCCGTCCTTATCAAAATAGCGGCGATGCGTCCGCTCAGCAAGCGCAAGGCGCCGGCGTCTTCGCTCAAGCGCCTCTCGATATCGCCGCCGTTCTTCCGGCGTGCGCGGCACGAGCGGCGGCACGGGCGCAGGGCTGCCCGAGGCGTCGAGGGCTACGTAAGTGAGAAAAGCCGAACTCGTTTGCCGCCTGAGCCCCTCGACGTAGTCCTCGAGATACACGTTCACTTCCACTTCCATCGAAGTGTGAAAGGCGCGAGTAAGAAACGCCCGCAGCACGATCACTTGTCCGACGCGCACCGGGTGCAAAAAGTCGAGGCTGTCCACCGAGGCCGTCACAACCTGCGAACGCGAGTGGCGGTGGGCGGCGATCGCGCCGGCGACGTCGATCAGGTGCATGACCTTGCCGCCGAGAATGTTGCCGAGCAGGTTGGCGTCATTGGGCAACACCACTTCCACCATTTCGACCTGCGATTCGCGCACCGTGCGGCCTTTGGAACTTGGCTTACGATTTGGCATCTCTGCAAATGCTCAGTAAGAAACCGAGCGGGCGACACCGCCGCTTTTGCCTTCGAACATCCGGGTGCATATACTATTTCAGTTGTGCCCGTGGCGCAACCCGAAGGCGTGGGAGTGTTCTCCCGGAGCGCCGGATTGGGACTTCGCAGGGCAATGCAGCCGCCGGTCGGCCACGTCATCTCATGGAACCATCGCGCATCGAAATTCTTCAGCAGACGCTCCAGCGAGCGCCGGAGAACGCGTTTGCGCGCTACGCGCTTGCGCTTGAGCTCTCGCGGTCCAGCGAACCCCTGCGCGCCTGGGAACATTTTGAGCACCTTCTCGTTCATCAGCCGGATTACGCGCCCGTTTATCTCCAGGCGGGCCTCTACCTGATGAAGCAAGGCCGCCCAGACGAGGCGCGCAAGGTCCTTCACAAGGGAATCGAGGTCAACAACAGGCAAGGCAACCTGCACGCGCAGAGTGAGCTTGAGGCGGCGCTTGAAGACCTCTCCGCCGAATAGCGGTCTGCCGGGGCGGAGCTTCCCAGATGCCTGTAGTTCAAATCGGCGGTCAAGAATAATTCCGGTGCTCGCCAACACGATGCCCTCCGGCGCTCAGTTTCGAGCGCGCGTAAGAATGCACCCATTAGAGCGTCATGTCCGCATCCGCGTCGCGTTCCCCGCTTGAAGTCCGTCAGATGCAAGCGGCGGCCCTTTCGTCGCTGGGCGCGGCCGCGCTGCTGGCCGCGATGAAGCTGACCGTCGGTCTGCTCACCGGAAGCCTCGGCATTCTTTCGGAAGCCGCCCATTCTACGCTGGACATGATCGCGGCCCTGGTGACATATATTTCCGTCCGACTGTCCGGCCGCCCTGCTGATACGTCTCACCCGTTTGGCCATGGGAAATTTGAGCACCTTTCCGCCTTCATCGAGACGGTGCTGCTGCTGGTAACGTGCGCCTGGATCGTGATTGAAGCGCTGCGGCGCCTCGCGTTCAATGAGGTTCACGTGAAGCCCTCGATCGCTGCGTTTGCCGTGATGGCAATTTCGATTGGTATTGACGCGGTTCGCTCGCGATCGCTGGGCCGAGTTGCGCGGCAATCCGGCAGCCAGGCGCTCGAAGCCGACGCGCTACATTTCTCAACCGACATTTACGGCTCCGCGGCGGTGATTCTTGGGCTCGTGCTGGTGATGGCGGCGCACTACTGGCGCATCGAATGGTTGCGGATTGCGGACCCGCTGGCGGCGCTGTTTGTGGCGGCGGTGACGATTTACATCAGCGTGCGGCTGGGCAAGCGAACGGTGGACGCGCTGGTTGACGCGGCGCCGGAGGGCACTTCGGCGCGGATTGAAGGCGCGGTCTCCGGCGTGCCCGGCGTGATTCGCCAGGACCGCATTCGAGTCCGCCAAAGCGGCAATCAGCTCTTCGTCGATTTGCGCCTGCTGCTCGAAAGTAATATCCCGATCGAGCGCGTGCAGGCGGTCGAAGACGAAGTGGAATCGCGCGTGCGCGCGGTGTTTCCGGGCGTCGACATCGT
This sequence comes from Terriglobia bacterium, assembly GCA_050745265.1. GTDB lineage: Bacteria > Acidobacteriota > Terriglobia > UBA7540 > UBA7540 > RH2-MAG17b. The sequence continues at coordinate 21,624 of JBOGKE010000052.1, read as the reverse complement.
CATCCACTCGGCGCCGCGCCAGCCGTCGTCGAGCGATCTCATCGAGAAGATTCACGCGGTCGCAAACCGATATAACTACTCGATTCACGATGTGACGCCTTACGAGGTCGGCGGCGGCGTCAACCTCAGCTTCGATCTCGAGCTCGAGCCGAGCCTCACGCTCGATGCCGCGCACCGCCTCGCCACCCAGCTCGAAAATGAAATTAAGCGCGAGATTCCGCAGGTGCGGGAAGTGAATATCCACATCGAGCCCGCGCTCGACCACGTCGAGCACGCCCTCGAAGTGCGCTGGCTGCGCGAACAGATGGAGAAAAACCTGCTCGAGATCGCGCGCAAAACGCCGGGGCTGCTCGACTGTCACGCCGTCGAAGCGCACGAGGCGGGCGGGAATTTCGTCGTCAGCCTGCACTGCACGCTCGAACCCGAGCTGCCGCTGCGGCGCGTTCACGAAATCACCGAGGAATTGGAGCTTGAGTTTCGCAAGGAATACCCCCAAGTCATGAAGCTCAATATCCACGCCGAGCCGCGAGGCCAGTCGTGATCGCGCGGCAGCGCGGCGCTCTGTAGCGGCGAGTTCATCTCGCCCCAAGTGCAACGCTGTCAATTCTCGCTCACGCGGCATAAACAGGCTGCGGCAAAACCGCGAACCTGTCATTCTGAGGAGCCGCAGGCGGTCCTGAGCGAAGCCGAAGGAAGAATCTCCGTATTTGTTCGATTCTTAAATGCAGGGATTCTTTGCGGAGCTTACCCTGAGTTGCTTGCCCGCGTCGCGGCGGGTCCATAGTGCCGGAAACGTCGGCGTAAGGCCGCGGAGCGGGCGAAATAAAGTAGCCCACGGCGCAAGCCGTGGGAACGTGAGCCTCCAAGGATCATCTTTCCGCGCCCGGTGCCGGCACCGGGCGGCGGGCGCGGAGCGGCACTTTGGGGTGCTGTCCTCGCCCCGGGCTTGCGCCCGGGCTACTTTATTGCGGCCCTTCGGGCCTTTCGCTCGTCTTCACGAGAAGTTTCTGGAGAGCGGAGCCGAAGGGCTCAGAATGACAGTTCGAAGTGCATTTTTCGGGGGCCTGATCAAGCCGCCTGGGCACGTTTTTCAGCAGCCCTGCTAAAGATTTACAAGAAACCGATTGACTCGCGCCAATTTTTCGGTTATACCGGGAGGCATCAGATAGCGAAGTAGCGCATTGAGTGCGTGCAGCAAACCACAACATTGGGGTCATTCCGCTTGATGAGGTTGCGGAACCCGAAACCGAATCGTGTGCTGCGGGGATGGCGGCTCGTAAGCGAATTGGAGCGGTAGCCACCGTCAGTCGGATTTCGATTGACCGTGGGTTTGGTGTTGCGAGGATCAAAAGCCGACGGTCAGAAAGGCAATGACCTTGGCTACCAACGCAGATCACGGGAGGAGACGATGCTCAGCAAGTTCACCAGATTACTCGTCGGGACGCTATGCGGCTTAGGCTTGATCTTCCTCAGCGCGCCGCAGAATTGTCGCGCCCAGGTCCTCTACGGCTCGATCGCCGGCACAGTGGCGGATCAGTCTGGCGCCGTTGTGCCGGGTGCAACGGTCACGATTATCAATGAGAGCACGCATTTCACCCGCAGCACCACGACGGGTTCGGCGGGCGATTACCGCGTGATCGACCTCCCCGCCGGAACCTACACCGTTACAGTGGCGGCCAAGGGATTCAGAACCGTGTCGCGCACCGGCGTTCCGGTTTCTGTCGGCTCGGTGAGCGACCAGAACATCCAGCTTTCGCTCGGCGCGGTGACGCAGGCCATCACGGTTTCGGGCGCAACGGCGACGCTCCAGACGCAGACTACAGACGTCCACACGACGCTTACGAACTATGCCATCCAGAACCTGCCGGAGAACGTCTACCATAACTTCCAGAGCATCGAACTGCTCACACCGGGCGTGGTTTCGATGTCGGGACTAACGAACAGCTATCCAAATTCAATTGCGGACGCGCCCGACCGCTCGTTTGACATCAATACGAACGGCTTATCGACTCACATGAATACGTCGCGCGTCGACGGTGCCACCGACCAATTCCTCTGGCTGCCCGACCACATGGTGGTTATGCCGCCTACGGCCAGCGTTGAGGAAGTGAACGTGCAAACGGCGGATTTCAACGTCCAGAAAGGGCTGACCGCCGGCGCCGCCACCGACGTGATCACCAAGTCCGGAACCAACCAGTTCCATGGGCAGCTCTATGGTTACTTCACGAACCAAGCTCTCGACGCGCAGAATTCGTTCGTGCATATCGCCGGATCGAAGCCGCAGTACCTCGTCAATAACGACGGTGTTGCCATCGGGGGTCCCATCAAGCACAACAAGCTCTTCTTCTTCGGAAACTGGGACGGCTACTATCAGCGTGAAGAGGCCTCCGACATTAACCTGATTCCGCCCACGGATATGCGCCAGGGGAACTTCAACAGCTATCTTGGCGCCCCGCTCTACAACCAGGACGGCACGCCCGCCACGGTTTGCACGACCGAAGGCGCAACAACTCCGTTGCGGGAGGGTATGGTCTTCGACCCGACAACCGGAAATCAGACCACGGGTCAGGGCCGCTGCGTCTTCTCCTCCGGCGGCCAGCTCAATGTCATCCCGGCGAATCGCATTTACCAAGGTTCCGCGAACTTCTGGCAGTTGATGGCGCCTTACGTTCCGAACGACACGGGCGGCGCAGCGTTCAATCAATTCACTGCCACCAACGACCTGCGGCTGCGCAAATCCGACTGGAACCGCAACGTCTATACGGGCAAGGTGGACTGGAACATCAGCCAGAAGCAGTTGCTCTGGGTTAAGTACACGGCCCAAAAGGCTTTTCTTAACGATGGTAGCGACTACGGCATAGCGGGCCAGGGCGGAGGGACGGGCCTGACGCACGACCTTGCCCAGATGGTGACGCTCGGCCACAGCTACACTCTGCGGCCGGACATGGTCCTCAGCGGCCACGTCGGCTTCACGCGCATGGGCGAGCACAACCAGCTTTTCGATTTCGGCAAGGAGTACGGGCAAACCGTCCTTGGCCTCGTGAACAGCAACACCCCATCCAATGACCCGCGTTACAGCGGCATGCCCGGAGTCAACATCAGCGACTTCACTACCTTGGGAACCGATCAGTCCTGGGAGCCTGTCTGGCGGAACGACTGGCAGCTCACGCTCGACGAAAACGCCACGTTGATCAAAGGCAAGCACGATATCGTATTCGGCGTGGACGCGAATCACAACCACATGAACCACTGGCAGCCGGAAATCGACTGCTGCGCCCGCGGCGAGCTGAACACTTCCGACGACAATACGTTTGACGATTTCGATGGGCTCGGGACGCCTGCGACGTTTTACACTGCCGGCGGCGCGGCAACGGGCACAGCCGTAACACCCAGCTCCGCTCCTTGGAACGGCGCGGCGGAGTTCGACCTCGGCCTCGGCAACGCGATGGATAACACCCAGCAGTTCATCAAGGCCACCAATAAAGACTGGCAGGAGGCGCTCTATGTTGGCGATACGTTCCGCGCGACGTCTAAATTCACAGTCAACGCGGGATTGCGTTGGGAATACTATCCGCTCATCACTCGTGACGGCGAGAGCAAGTTCGAGGTCTACGACGCCGCCACGAACACGCTGAAGCTCGGGGGGCTCGGCGGCAACCCGACTCACTTGGGCGTGACCAGCAGTAAGAAGCTCTTCGCGCCGCGCCTTGGTCTCGCTTATCAGCTTCGTGATAGAACCGTGATCCGCGCGGCCTACGGGATCGAATATGACACGCTGCCGCTCGAAAGACCGCTGCGCGGATTCTATCCCTACACCATCGGCGCGGCGAATTCATTGCCATCCAGCCTCACCAACAATTTCCTTCCCTACGCCACCTACAATGCGGCGACCAATACCGCGAACGCGATCCCGGGCCTTTTCGACGGCGTTCCGCTCATCACGGCGCCGGCTGGCCTCGCCTCGGGCACTATCACGCCCCCCGGCACGTACACTGTTGGCACGCTTGCGCCCGGCCCGTTCAAACGCGGGTACGTGCAGACCTGGAACTTCACCGTGGAACAGAAGCTTCCGGGTAACATGCTGCTGAGCGCCGGGTATGTGGGTAACCACCTCGCCCACCAGTTGAATGGAGAGGAGGCTAACGCGGGCATCATCGGTGGAGGGGCGGCTGGTCAGCCGCTCTTTGCTAACTTCGGGCGCATTTCGGATACCTATCTCTTCCAAGGGTATCTTGACTCCCACTACAACTCGTTGCAGGTTTCGCTCAGCCGGCACATGACGAATGGGCTCTACTTTCAGGGAGCCTACACGTATTCAAAGGTGATTGGCTACATGGACGATGAGGGCTGGGAAGACGGCCTCCGCTTCCAATGCCCGTCGAGCCCTCTACTGCCGCAAGGCTGCCAATCTCTGAACCGCCACACGCTCAGTTACGACCACACCCACGTTCTGACTCTGGGGTATCTCTACACGCTGCCGTTCGGCGCTGGACACAAATGGGCGAGCAACAACCGCGCGGCGAGCGCCATCCTTGGCGGTTGGCAGACCAACGGCATCCTGACCATTATGAGCGGCGTTCCGCTTGAACTCACCCAGAGCGGCGGCTCCGTGCTCAACGCGCCGTTCACCGGTCAAGTTCCGAACTTCGCGGGCGGGTTGCAGATGATCAAAGGCACAGGTCGCGGGCAGCAATGGTTCAACACATCGGCTTTTGTTCCCGATCTGACGGAAACGATCGGCAACAGCGGCCACGGGGATTCATGGCTCCGCGGGCCGGGACTCGCACAGCTCGATTTCAACCTTTTCCGCAATTTCAAGCTCACGGAGCGCTTTACGCTCAGGGGCCAGGTCGAAATGCAGAATCTCACTAACACGCCTCATTGGAACAGTCCTAGCCAGAGCTGTACAAACGTGAACGGCGTGTGCGGAGGAAGCTTCGGTCAAATCACCGGCGGCTTCGGCCAGCGTATCGTGCAGCTTGGTTTACAATTGATGTTCTGACGCTGGTTTAATTTTCTCCCAACTCCCGGGCCGGGAATCGAAAGCTCCCGCCCGGGAGTTTCTGTTTTTGGGGCCGCCTCGGTTGCGCCTGGCACTGCGCCGGCCAAATCCCTCAAAGTGCATTTTTCCGCAGCCTGTAAAGCCGAAACAGGCAGTAGCCCACAAACGGCACGACTAAAGTCGTATCCCGATACGCTGCCCTGGCCGAACTTTTCGGAGCGGGATGGCGAGCCTCCCTTCCGCCGCTGCACGTCGATATCACGGCTGGTCCGGCGGACTCAACGCCCAAGCGTTCCTCCTCAAAAAATCTCCCACCACGCCGGCGTCAGAAGCGTCGCACAGAACCAGGCGGCAGAAAACCTCGGCGGAGCCGACGTTGGGCTGTATTTTCGCGAGGGCCACAAGCGCTTGGCGCGCCTCATTGCGCCGGCTCTCCTGCCAGAGATCGAGCGCCTGCACGGCCAGCACTCCCGGCGACTGCGGATTCGCGTCGAGCGCCACTGCGCACTCGGCAAGCGATGAATCGTAATTGCGCTGCTTCCACAATACGAGCGCCATCACGCGATGCCCTTCGAACACCTTCGGGCGCCGCGCGATGATCGTGTTCGCCTGCGCTTCGGCTCCCGCCAGATCGCGGCGCCTCACCAATCCGAGCGCGAGTTGTTCCCGCGCTTCGGGGAAATCCGAGTGCAGGGCGAGCGCCCGTTGAAAGAGCGCCATCGCGTCGTTCTCTTTGCCGGAGGATGCATCCAGCTTCCCCAACTGGTACGCGCTCTCCCAGTCCGCCGGATCGATCGCGACCGCCTGCTTGAGCACCGCGAGCGCCTGCGCGTCCTGGTGAGTAATCTCGAAAATCTGCGCGAGCTCGCCGTAGGCGGCGCCCAGGTGGGGTGAAACCCGGATTGCGCCCTGGAGCGCGTTCACCGCTTCGGGGTAATCACGCTCGCGAGCGCGAAGGTTGCCGAGCGCGAGATAGCCTTCGCCGCTCTTAGGATTCAGTGCGATCGACTTCTCGAATTCGGACGCCGCCTGGACCTCGTTATCCTGCGCAAGATCGGCGCGCCCCAACAAGAGAAAGGCCGCCGCGTTCGCCGGATCGCGCTCGATCACTTCCTGAGCCTGCGTCACCGCGTCCTTGGGTCTGCGGGATTCAAGCTCCAGCTCCGCCAGATTCAGGCGCGACGCCGGATCGTTCGCGTTTATCCCGAGCGCCTGCTGCAATTGCGCGATGGCGATCTCGCGGTAGGAATCCGCCCTCAGCTCGGCGCCGGCTTCGCCGGCGGATTGAGCCCGGTTCGCCAGCGTCCACGCCGCGCGCGCGAGGTCGAGGTGGAAAGCCGCTGAACTTGGGTTCAGTTGCGCGGCCTCGGTCAGTTCGCGCAGCGCCTCGTCGCTCTTGCCCTCGTTCCAGAGCGCGATGCCGAGGCCGTGGTGCGCTTCCGCGAGCTTCGGCGAGAGCGCCACGGCATTGCGAAACTGCGCTTCCGCCGCCGAGAAGCTGCGCTCGGCGAGCTCGCGTTCCCCGCTCTCGACGGCGGCTTCTGCGGCCCGGTTCATTTTTTCGGGGTTCGCCGGCGGCTTGTTTTCCTGGCCGAAGCACGAAAGCCCGTTCGCGGCAAAAAGGCTGAGACTGAGCGCTAGAACCATAGCCCAGTTCGATAGCTCATGCCGCGCATGGCGAGCTGATTTGCTCTGGGTCCGCACGGTCACGGGTTCACCTGAATTTGAGACGGGTCGTGGACGATGATTTCGGCCTGGTTATGGTAGGCCGAGATGAAGCCGCGCAGCTCCACCTTTCGTCCTTGAAGCGTTTCAAGATTTCCGAACTTGGCGTGATCGGAGGCAAAAATCACGGAGGTAAAGGGACAGTTGCGGTAGTCCGGGCAGAAATCGAAAAACGTGTTCCCCCCTTGGGACGTGAAGGCGCGCAGGACGTATCCCGTGACGCATCCCTTCTCGCCCACGTGGGACGCCGCGTCGTGAAAATCGACGCAGGGACCTGTTCGCGCGGCGCTCGCAGCCGGAGCGAAAGAAGGGGCGCGTTGGGTCCTGCGGCCGAGCTCGAACGCGGCCAGAGCTACGAACACAAGCACCGCCACCGCAAGCGTGATTTTGTACCGCGCGGCCATTTTTCGTATCGACTCACGGCACGGGCCGGGCCGCTTGCGCCGTCCAGCCGCTCAAATCCGGCTTGCCCGCCCGAGCCCACGCGGTATACCAGAGCGAACCTACGAAACCTGCCGCGTCTTGAATCTGCGCCTCCGCAATCGCACCGGCGAGGCTGCAAAACGCAGAAAGAAAGCGCGGATCGCTGTAGCTCCAGCGGGCGCGCGCTTTCAAATCGGCTGCAAAGATGCCCCGGCTCATTCCATAGCTTCTCAAAAGTTCGGCAAAGATTCTCTCCCTCAAATTCGGGATCAGTGCGGCGGGCGCCGGATGAAGCTCCCATCGATCGGCATAGAACCCGACCAAGTCCGTCTCGAAGCGCTTGTGAATTCCGTTCTGAGCGGTGCGCTGGCCGTCGAAGTTCAGCACAGTGTGGAGAGGCTGAGTGAGGTCGGCGGCGTAGTGGGCGCAAAAGACCGCGTCGCGGCCCGCATCATTCCAATCCGCGGCTTTGAAATCCGCAGCGAGGCGGAGATCGAAGCGCTCAATCTGCCACATCACGTCGCCATTCCTCTTCTCGCCAGCGCTTGCGGGGGAATGCCGCAGCACGAATTCGGTGTGAAACGTCCGGAACGGGTACGAATCGTATGCCTCAACATCGGCGAAGTGATGGATGTGTTCGCGCGGGTCGGTCGCCGAAAGCGCGTCAGGGTCGCTCGCGTGCGCGACAAGGTAAAAACGGTGGCGCTCGAAATAAAGCCGCAGCGGCTCCGGCAGCGATCGGAGGGCGGCAGCGTTAATCATTTCGTGCGCTTCGCCCCCCCAGGCGAGCGCGGGAGATGGCGCGCAAATCGACAGCGCGATGAGCAGGGCCGGTACGCCGGCGAGGGCTGCATGATTTTGCCGTGCAGCTGACGTGCAGGCGCGCCGGCTGCGGAGAGCGGCGAGGCATGGCCGGCCAAATACTGGCGGCATCGGGCCGCCGCCCGCAAGGCTAGGGCTCTTGCCCACTTGGGCCTCCCGCCGCATCGAAAGCTTTGCGATTAGAGCGTGTTTTCATGAACATCTTGGCTTTCTAATGTTTGCCGCCGCTTTTCGCTAGCCCTTTAATGTCTCTGATTCAAAAAGCGATCCTCGATTGAGGGCAAAAAGCTTGGCTTTGTTCTTGGCTTTGTTCGTCATTAGCAGGTTTTAATGCGCTTTAGCTTCAAACACATATTGGCTTTGGTCGTCAAAAAAACAATCCATTGCTTTGGTTCGAGGTCGCTAGCCTCCGGGCTCGGAATTGCGAGATTCGGGAACAGGGATTCGGCATCCCAGATTCCAGATTCTTGGTTCCAGATTATTCCAGATTCCGGATTTCGGGTTCGAGAGTGACGAGCCGCCGTGCCGATTGACGCTTTTCCGGGCCGCGCTTCCATAGCGCCTATTTTAGCGCTGTATCGCGAGAATGCTGCGCCGAATGAGATAAATGAGACGAATTCTTTGGGGTTGTGTTGCGTGTGGCGTAAAAGCCGCAGGCATCAGAAGCGGACCTCTGCATTGCAAGGACGCAAAGGCTCGCGTTCCGTGAGTTATTTCAAAGACTCTCACGCCAAGTCGCAGAGCCGCCAAGCGCCGCAGCGTTAGGGAGCGAACGCTGCGCTACAACCGGCTCACGGGTTCATCACGCGCCGCACGTGGTAGACGCCTTCAATCCTGCGCAGCGAAGACATCACGCTGTTCAGTTGCTGCACGTCCTTAATATCCACCGTGACATCGATTGAAGCGCGCTCGTCGCCGGTGCGCGCCTCGATATTCTGGATGTTTGAGTTCACCTCGCTGATCACCGACGTGACTTCCGCGAGCATCCCTTGCCGGTCGGCCGTGGTGAGCGTCAACTTTACGGCATAGAGCGATTTCCGGGGTCCCGCCCATTCGACATCGATCCGGCGCTCGGCGTCGTAGAGAAGGTTTTGCACGTTCGGACAGGAGCGCGCGTGCACCGACACGCCCTTGCCGCGAGTGATATAGCCGGTGATCGCCTCGCCGCGAACCGGATTACAACATTTCGCGAGGTAGATCATCAGATCGCTGTGGCCGTGCACCTTGATCGGAGCGCCGTCTTCGGACGTCCCTGCTGCCGGTGCGGAGGCGCGAGTGTGGGGAACGGGCTCAATCCCGGCCGCGGGAAAGAGCTTCGCCAGGATTTGGCGAGCGGAGAACTTGCCGTAGCCAATTCCGGCCTGAAGATCGTCGAGGCTGCGGCATCCATAATCGACGGCCACCTTCTGCGCGAGAGCATCCGGGGCGTCCTTCAGATTGAGGTTGTGGCGGCGCGCCTCTTTTTCGAGAAGCTTGCTGCCGATCTCAAGGGCCTCCTGCCGTTCGGCCAGATTGATCCAGTGCTTGATTTTGTTGCGGGCGCGCGAGGTCTTCACCAGCCCCAGCCAATCGCGGCTGGGATGGTGTCCGGCCTGGGTCAGGATCTCCACAATGTCGCCGTTGACGAGCTGGTATCGCAGGGGCACGAGGCGGCCGCTGACTTTCGCGCCGACGCAGTGGTGCCCGACCTCGGTGTGAATGGCGTAGGCGAAGTCGATGGGCGTCGCGTCGCGCGGCAGCACAATCACCTTGCCCTTGGGAGTGAAGGTGTAAACCTCTTCGGGGTACAAATCGACTTTGAGCGTCGAGAGGAAGTCGCCCGGGTCCTGCATTTCCTGCTGCCATTCGACCAGATGGCGCAGCCACGCGAAGTACTCGACGTCGTGGCCGGTGGACGCCGCGCCCGGCCGGTCCTTGTATTTCCAATGCGCCGCGATGCCTTCTTCGGCCAGCCGGTGCATTTCCTCGGTTCGAATCTGCACTTCGAAGGGCTGGCCGTTCGGTCCGATCACGGAAGTGTGGAGTGATTGATAGAGGTTTGGCCGCGGGATGGCGATGAAATCTTTGAACCGCGAAGCCACGGGCCGCCAGGCGCTGTGAACCACGCCGAGCGCGGCGTAGCAGCTCTTCTCCGAATCGGTGATGATGCGGACGGCCAGCAGGTCGTACACCTGCTCGATTGAAATTTGCTGGCGCTTGAGCTTTTGCCAGATGCTGTACAGCCGCTTGATTCTTCCCTCGATGCGGGCCGGAATGCCTCCCTCGCGCATCTTCGCCTCGACCTCGGCGCAGACCTCAGCCAGGAATTCCTCGCTCACCTTGCGTCGGCTTTCGACGGTCTCTTTCAGCTCGGCGAACGCCTCCGGCTCGAGATGGCGGAACGCCAGATCTTCCAGCTCGCCGCGAACTTTTCCCATGCCGAGGCGGTGAGCGATGGGCGCGTAAATTTCGAGCGTTTCGCGGCTGATGCGGCGCTGTTTTTCCGGCGGCAGATGGTCGAGCGTCCGCATGTTGTGCAGCCGATCGGCAAGCTTCACCAACACCACGCGCAGATCGTTGACCATCGCAAGCACCATCTTGCGGAGGTTTTCGGCCTGCTGATCTTCGGGGCTGAAGAACTCGATGCGGCTGATCTTGGTGAGCCCTTCGACGATGCCTGCGACGTCCGCTCCGAATTCGGAGCGCACTTGCTCGTTCGTGACCGCGGTATCCTCGACAACGTCGTGGAGCATGCCCGCGGCCAGGCAAACCAAATCCAGCTTCATGTCCGCCAGGATATTCGCGACTTCGAGCGGGTGCGAAACAAAAGGCTCTCCCGAGACGCGCTTCTGGGAGTGATGCTCGCGGGCGCTGAATTCGTAGGCTCTGCGCACGAGTCCGAGGTCGCCCGCGGGGCGATAACGCGAGACCTTCCGCAGCACTTCCTCAAGCTCGACCATAACCTATTCAATTCTAACAGGATGCTGAAAAACAGGGCAATCGGATGGGGTGAGGAGCCATGTCGCTGGGCGATACTCCGAACGTGGAAAAGCGGGCATACCGTAAAAGGACATGGCTTGAGCCCTGCCGTAAATTGGTAATGAACGATGTGGCTTTAGCCACTGAGCACCTCAGCGGGGTAGCGCGGAGTTGTTCTTTAACTCCGCGGCTTTTCGTCGGTGGATCGGAAAAGCCGCAGACTTAAAGGACAAGTCTGCGCTACTCCGCACTTTTCGGAGCAGAATGACAACTGCGAAGCGCTCAGGATGATAACTCCGTTGGCTTCGAAGGTTTCCTCCGGGTTCTGCCTGCTCTCTGCGATGAGGCGCTCCGAGCTCTTACGCGGCGACCGTGTGAGACTCCCGGCTCGGTCATGCGATGCGGATCGAGCCGGCGATCGAGCTCTTCCCGGCTGAGGACATTTTCCTCCAGGCAAACCTCGGGAATCGTCTTGCCGGAAGCAAGCGCTTTCTTCACGATCTCGGCCGCGCGGTCATAGCCGATGACGGGATTCAAGGCCGTCGCGAGGCTCGGCGTGCGCCAGGCGTATCGCTCGCATATTTCGCGGTTCGCGCGGATTCCGGCGATGCAACGATCAGCGACCACCCGGCAGCTATTCTTGAGAATCTCAATTGCGTGCAGAAGGTTCCACACCATCGCGGGCATCATCACGTTCAATTCCAATTGGCCCGCCTGCACCGCCAACGCGACGACCGTGTCGCACCCAACCACCTGAAAAGCGACCATGTCGAGGAGTTCGAGCATGGCGGGATTGACTTTGCCCGGCATGATGCTCGACCCCGGTTGGACCGGAGGCAGAACGATTTCGCTGAGACCGGTGACCGGTCCGCTTGCAAGCAGGCGAAGGTCGTTCGCGATCCGAATCAGCTCGAGCGCCAGATTACGCAGCGCCGACGAAACCGCGGCCAGAGGAAGCTGGGATTGCATCGCGGCGCGCAGGTCGGGCGCCGCATCGAGCTTCAGCTTGGTGAGCTGTTTCAGGCGCGCGATCACCATCAGCCGAAACCTGGGATGCACGTTGAGTCCCGTGCCCGCCGCGCTTCCGCCGATTCCAAGCTGCCGGAGGCTCTCGGCGCTCGACCGAAGGTGCTCCCTTGCCTGCCGCAGCGCCTCATTGTAAGCGGCGAACTCCTGCCCCAGGCGTATCGGAACGGCATCCTGCAAATGGGTGCGGCCGCTCTTGAGGATGCCGTCAAACTCCGCGGCTTTGCGGCCGAAGGCGCGCTCCAGCGCTTCGAGAGCCGGATAGAGCTCTTCGAGAAGCAAGAGCGCGGCGAGGCGGGCGGCGGTGGGAAAGGTGTCATTCGTCGACTGGCCAAAGTTCACGTGATCGTTGGGATGAACAAGAGTATGATCTCCCAGGCGAGCGGGCGTCCCGCGGCGCGGCCGCAGATGAAGAATGGCAAGGTTCGCGATCACTTCGTTGACGTTCATGTGAAAGCTCACGCCCGCCCCGGCCTGATAGACGTCGACGACGAACTGATCGCGATAGAGTCCGCTCGCGACCTCTTTCGCGGCCCGTACGATCGCCCGGCCAATTGTGGCGGGGATCAGGCCGAGGCTTGCGTTCGCCTCGGCACACGCGAGCTTGAGCAGAGCGTAGGAACGGATGAAAATTGGATGAGCGCGGAGACCGCTGATGGGGTAGTTGTCTATGGCGCGCACGGTCTGCGCCCCGTATAAGGAATCAGCGGGCACTTGCACGCCGCCCAGAGAATCTGTCTCGACGCGGGTTTTGGTTTTCATAAGTTGGCTCCCGCCGCAGCGTTCTCGGCTAATGTGCCTCCAAACAGGGCATCAGGCACATCATCAAGGAGGGTCAGCGAGATCAGCTTGCAACCCCAAGTTCCGAGGCGCTCAGCTTGGCTCACTCCTACGATGCGGTCATCATCGGATCGGGACCTAACGGCCTCGCCGCGGCGATCGTTCTTGCCCGCGCGGGCCGTTCTGTGCAGGTGATCGAGGCGGAAGATACGATTGGCGGAGGAGCTCGCTCCGCGGCGCTAACGCTGCCGGGGTTTGTTCACGATATCTGTTCGGCGGTACACCCCCTGGCGCGCGCCTCGCCATTGTTCCGTACGCTCCCGCTTGGCGAATACGGCCTGAGCTGGATCGATCCGCCCGCTCCCGTGGCCCACCCTCTTGACGATGGCAGCGCGGTCGTGGCCGAGCGCTCGGTCGATCTCACTGCCAAGACGCTCGGCGAAGACGGCGACGCCTATCGCAGGCTCTTCAAACCGCTGGCCGCCGATTGGCAAAAGCTGTCCGCAGCGGTTCTGGGGCCCCTCAGGCCGCCGAATCATCCGCTTGCATTGCTCCGTTTTGGCTTCAGCGCGTTCCGGTCGGCCAGCGGTCTGGCGCGGAGTCTCTTCAAGCAAGAACGGGCACGCGCTTTGTTCGCAGGAATGGCGGCTCATTCGGTGCTCCCGCTCGAACAGCGGGCAAGCGGGGCGTTTGGCCTGGTGCTGGGGATCACAGCCCACCAGGTGGGGTGGCCGATCCCTCGGGGAGGCTCGCAAAAAATCGCAGATAGCCTCGCGTCCTCCCTGCGCGCGCTCGGCGGCGAAATCGTGACCGGCTCGCGGGTGACGAGCTTCGACCAGCTTCCGCCCGCTCGCGCCGTGCTCTGCGACTTGACGCCACGCCACCTGATCGAAATCGCAGGCGCTCGGCTGACGCCGGGATTCAAGCGCAGGCTGGCGCGCTTCCGCTACGGTCCCGGCGTCTACAAGCTCGATTATGCGCTCGCCGGGCCGATTCCGTGGCATGCGCCAGAGTGCAGGCGAGCCGGAACTGTGCACCTTGGAGGCACGCTCGACGAAATCGCCGCCTCCGAGCGCGCCGCGTGGCGAGGCAACGTGTGCGAGAGACCGTTTGTGTTGCTGGCGCAGCCGAGCCTCTTCGATCCCACGCGAGCGCCCGCGGGAAAGCACACAGCTTGGGCTTATTGCCACGTCCCGAATGGCTCCGGGGCGGACATGGCCAGCCGGATCGAAAGCCAGATCGAGCGCTTCGCTCCGGGATTTCGAGACCTGGTGCTTGCGCGCAGCATCCTCACTCCTGCGGGATTGGAGCGCCACAACGCCAATTTGGCGGGCGGCGACATCAGCGGCGGCGCAAATAATCTCAGCCAGCTCGTGGCGCGACCGACGCTCCAGCTCTATCGCACCTCAGGGAAGGGTCTCTATCTCTGCTCCGCGTCGACTCCGCCGGGGGGCGGCGTGCACGGCATGTGCGGCTATTTTGCGGCTCAGGCGGCGCTGGCCGACGGATTTTAGCGGGCTTCCGAAAAAATCGCCGCGAACTGTCATTCTGAGCCCTTCGGCTCCGCTCTCCAGAAACTTCAATAAGGAGAGGGCGAAAGGCCCGAAGGGCCGCAATAATGTAGCCCCGGGCGAAAGCCCGGGGTTAAGCACAGAGCACCCAACATCTTTCCCGCGCCGTGGGCCACATTATTTCGCCCGCTGCGCGGGCTGACGCCGAAGTTGCCGGCGTTATGGACCGCCATCAGGCGGGCGAACAACTCAGGGTAAACTCCGCGAAGAATCCCTGCATTTAAGAATCAAACAAGATTCTTCCGTCGGCTGCGCTCAGGACCACCTGCGGCTCCTCAGAATGACACGGCCCGGCCCTTTTCCGCAGCTTATTTTAAGCTGAGAAAGCTGCCACGACCCGAACGGTGCGATCCACGATTTTCCGAACGCCTTCGCGAAAGAGCTCGGTGCGCGGGAGCAAGCTCACCACCACGTGGCCGTCCGCGTCGAAGTCGTAAAAGTGGCCGGGATGGACCAGCACGCCGTCCTCGCGAAGCAGCCGCAACGCCCAGCCTTCGTCGCTCAGGATCGAGGGCAGGCGCAGAATCGCGTACCAGCCTCCTTCGATCGCGAGACGAACCATCGACGCGTCCGCCGCATTCGAGCCGCCAGGGGCGGCCGATTCGAGCAGAGCATCCAGCTCGCGCAGATTCTCTCGCAGCCGCTGGCGAATTTGAGGCTGAATCGCGGTGCGAAAATCCATCAGTCGGGGAAGCGCCCAGGCGACCGGCGTGCTGACGGAGAGATACGTATCGGCGATGAGCTCGAGCCTCGCGATCGCCGCGATCACAAGTCGCTCGGGGCCGGTTACCACGATCCAGGCGCACTTCATCTGCGGCAGAGCAGAAATTTTCGAGATGCCGCTCAGCGCGAAGCTCAGGATTCGCTTTTCTCCCGCGAAGCTCGGGGCGCGGGCTGCGCATGCGCCGGGATGCGAGTAGTCCCAGAACACCTCGTCCGAAATAAGCGCGAGATCGTGGCGCTCGCAGAGGGTTACGAGCGCCTCAACGTCGTCCTGATGCACGTAGGAGCCGGTCGGATTGTTCGGATGCACGGCGAGAATCGCTCTCGTTCTCGAGGTGATCGCGCTCGCCAATGCCGCCTGATCGATGCGCCAGCCGTCCTCGTACACGAGCGGATATCGGAGGGCATCGAGATCATTGAGCTGCGTCAGAAAGGCCAAAAGCGGATAGCCCGGCCGCGGGACCAGCACCTCATCGCCGGGATTGGCGAGCAAACGAAACAGAAACGAATACGCCTCGCTCGTACTCGCCGTCAGGAAGATTTGCGCGGGGTCCAGGGCGGCGCCGCGTTCGGCATAGTAGCGCGTTACGGCCTCCCGCCCCTCGCGAAGGCCACGCGCATCGGGCTCATAGCGGAGCGCGCGCGGGTTACGCAAGTCTTCGAGCAGCGCCGGGTCGTAATCGAAGCCGCACCGGGTAGGGTTGGATTCTGTCAGGTCGAGGACGGGCAGGGCTCGCCTTCGCCGCTCTTCGGTGAGGCGGGTGAGCTCATTGATCTCGAGAGACCAGTTCGTGCGATGCGAAAACATGAAGCACTTCAGGCGCGCGGTGTGCGGCGGGGTCCGCTATCGCGTGGCCACACTCAGTTTTTGCTTTTGTAGCGGACACCATAAATTCTGCGGTTGGTGCCTGCAACCTCACGTCGTGAGACCACATGGCCGGGAACCTCGATGTTCTGATTCGACTTGTGATACGGACACGCGATCAGCACACCTTCGCCGATCTGGTAGGTTTTCTCGCTGGCAAAGCTGGCGCCGCCCTTTGAAACGTTTTCGCTGGTGGTTATTTCGACCCCGCCGAAGTAATCGCGGATCAGGATCGGCATCTGCAGCACGACGCGCCGGTGTTTGCGCCGCTCGGCGCCGGCGGGCTCCTCTGCGGAGCGCGGACCGGCAGCCGCAGCGAGATCCTCCGGGGCATATCCCCACGGCGTGCTCACCTGGCAGACAGAACAATCGCGCGCCAAAATCCCTGAGGAATCCAACACGTCAACCTCCATTATGGTGACGGGAGCCACTTCCGCACCGCCGCATTGCCTGCACGCCAGCAGGGCCTTGGGCCGGGAGTCTTGACCCGCTGTGAGGGGAGGAAAGCGGATTCCCCAGAGGCTTGCGGCCATGTCGCCGCCCGCTCCCGTGGGCTTTGCAAGCTGCAGGTCGGTGGAGATAGGCCCCATAAAGCCGAACTCGCCGCCCTTCTCCGTAAGCGGGACAAGCGGCCCGGCGATTCGAAACGTCGCCTCACGCTGGGTGAGCTTGTTTCTCACGCTCACCTGCTGGCCCGTAGCGAGCGAGCGCGAAACGCGAATGCGCGCTCCTTCCCGGCTGACGTTAACCGTTTGCGCGTCGCACTCGAAGCGGTCGCCATTCTCATCCACTCCGCGAACAAGAAGCGGGAGCGTGATGGTAAGGCGGTCTGAGCGGCGTCTTTCAATGGCCACAGAACCTCGGCGAGCCGGAGCCTCACGCGGTGTTCGCGGCTCAGGCGGCTCGCGCCGGCCGTGATCCGGTCCTTCGTGAACTCCGAAGACGATTAAAGGTGTTGTACCGAGAACTCCTATTATACAGCCGGGGCGGGACGACATGGCGCGGATCAGCCGGTGGACTTTTGCGGCGTCCGGAGGCCCTCGGCTGGAGTGTGCTCCGGTGAAGACGCCGCGCTTTGCTCTTGCTCCGCAGCGCCGTCGGGCGGCGCTGCTTCGATGGCGAGTGCATCGGCGGCATACCGCATTCGCTGACGCAAGCGGAGAATGAGCGCTTCGGATTCTCTGCTGAATTCCTGAAGCATGCTTTCCGAGAGCCTGCGGGAGTGATCCTGGACGGCAGCACAAGCGCCATCCGCCTGTTCCTTCAGCCGGTCCATATGGGATTCGAGACGCTGAGCGGCCTGGTCCTGCCAATCTTTGATCACGAAAGCTGCAGCTCCGACCTGTTTGTGCACCGCGTCCAGCGCTTCGCGGACAGCCTCGGATGAGCGGGCGCGAAATTGTTCGACCGCCACTTGGCTGAAGTCTTCCGCGTCTTTCTGCACTTGGCGCAGGGCCGTTTCACGCCCTTCTGCGAGCGCACCTTGTAACTGAGAATCGATTTCACTGCGGCTCTTGGTCTTAAACGCTTCAAAGCTTTCCCGCCACTGCTCCCGATACTCTTGCGTGAGTGCTTTCGATTCCTCGGTCATTGAGGCCAGCGTACCGCGGATCATCGCGCCAAGGTCGGCGCGCATCGACTCCGCGACATCCTTGCGGAGATGCTCCGCCGTTTGCCGGGCTGCCGACAGGACTTCCTCTGCACGCGCCTCGATCGACTGTTGCGACTGCGCCACAAGCTCGCCCGTCCGCTCGGCGAACGCTGCCCCAAGGCTCCCGGCCTCATTGCGAATGCTTTCGATGCTTGAGGCCGCCATACCGTGGAGCTGTTCCTGAGTCGCGGCGATCGCGCTCGATTGGCGCGCCTGTAACTCCTCCGCGACGCGTGCTGAGCAGTCGCCCGCGATCGTCGCGGCAATTTCGGCGCGGCGGCTCAGGCCTTCGTGCTCGACCTTCGCCGTGAAGTCGTCAATACCAGCGCGGACGATTCGCTCGATTTCATCCTTCACGTGCGAGCCCGCCGCCGCCCGTGCTTCCTCGATCTGCTGGGCCGACTGCGCGGCGAAGTCAGCGGAAAGAGCTGCAAGCGTCGATGTGCGAAGCGCGTTCGCTGCTTGCTCGAGGTCTTTGCGGAACGTTCCAATACCTGATTGCGCCGCTTCCGCCACCGCCGTCAAGACCGCGGCTTGAGCGTTGATCTCTTCCAGAACCTGAATCCGCCTAGCCTCGATCTCTGCCGCCGAGCGCGTGCTCGATTCCTGCGCCCTTGCGACGGATTGCTCCGACTGCGCCTGAAGGTCGTTCAGAGTCGTGCGCAGCATCCGGTCAAGATCCTCCTTCGCCTGGAGGCCCGACGAAGCCCGCACCTTTTCTACTGCCTCGGCCGACTGCGCGGCAAACTCCTGCGACAGCCCCGCGAGGCTTGATTTCTTCAGCTCCTCCGCCGCTTGCAGAAGCTGAGCCCGAAGCGCTCCCAAGCTGGACTGGGCTGTTTCGGTAGCCGCCGACGCCTGCGCGCCGATTTCGCCTAGCGCCTGAGCGCGTTTCCCGTCGATCTCCACCACCGACTGAGCGGCGGCTTCGCGCGCGCTGGTGATCGCACGCTCGACGTGCGCCTGGAAACCTTCGATCACGGAACGGGCGATCCTCTCCAGGTCGTCTTGGGCCTGGGCGCCCGTACTGGCTCGCGCCTTCTCGATCTCTTCGGCGGATTGTGCGGCGAAGTCCTCGGATAACGCCGCGAGTTTGGAGCTGCGGAGCGTCTCGGCCTCTTGCTCGAATTCAGTCCGGAGCGAGCCCATTTTCGACTGCGCGGATGACGTGGCCGCTGACGCCTGCGCCCGCATCTCTTCGAGAGCCTGAGCTCGCCTGCCGTCAATCTCCGCCGCCGTTTGCGCGGCGGCCTCGCGCGTGCTTCCCGTGTCCTGTGCAATCTGCGCCTGAAAGCGTTCAAGCACAGCGCGAGCGATCTGCTCGATCTCGTCCCGAGCTTGTGCGCTCGCAGCTGCCCGCGTCCTCTCGATCTCTCCCGCGGATTGCGCGGCCAAGTCCTGAGAAAGTGACGCGAGCATCCAGCTTCGAAGCGTCTCCGCCGATTTCTCAAGCTCCGTGCGCAGAGTGTCCATTCCGGACTGCGCGGCAGCGGTGGTTGCCGAGGCTTGGAGGCCGATTTCTTCCAGCGCTATCGTCCGCTTGGCGTCAATCTCCGCCGCCGAGCGCGCAAGGCATTCGCGGATCAAATCCTGAAGCGCCGACTCCTGAATCTGTTTCATCGGCTCGCGCATTCGCGCAAGGGCCTCTTCAACTGCGGCCTGAGCCGTCCGGTTCAGTTCGTTGCTGGTTTCGGCGATAGTCTGAGCCTGTTGCTCCTGCAGGCCGCGCGACGAGGAAGACAGAGCCTCTTCCCTGGAACTTGCGAGTGAGGCGGAGATGTCGGACCGCAACCGCTCGAAGATCGCGGCTGCTTCGTTCGCCGTCTGGCTCTTGAAGTCGTTTAAAAGACTTGGAGCCGACGTTTCCACGGCTTGCGAGAGCATTCGTCCGAGTTTATCGGTCACCGAACTGACGAGCTCGCCAGAGAACCTCTCCAATTCGGACCTGGCCCGGTCAGTTTGTTCGCGCGCGCGGCGATCAGCCTCTTCCGTGCGAGAGAGGAGGCTTTCCAGGCGGACGCCCGCCTCATCAGCCAGTTTTGCGACGCCGCCCAGGCTTTCCTCAGCCGTAGCGAAGCCGCTCTGCCGTTGCTCCAGGCGCGCGAGACCAGCCTGAACTGCGGCCTCAACCCGCGCCTCGACCTCCAAAGCCAGGCTCGCCACATCGATACTTTCCGAAGGCTGATCCGGCTCTTGAGCGGAGGGTTGCGATTCGGGTGGCGCGGCTTGCGACGCGGCAGGCGGGGAGGCGGGAATGTCTGCGCCCGCACTGGCGCCTGCCGCTTCCGCACTGAAAGCGCCGCCCAGGTCTATTTCGATCGCTGTCTCGGCGAGTGCGGGGGCCTCGTCGGTGGGCTGCTCGGGCGATTGCGAGGGAGCGGGCGGCGCTGCGGGAAGACGCCAGTCCGGCGGCGGATACCGGATTCCCCAGACGTTCCTGCTCTCGCGAGACTCGAGCTCCACCGCAACCTGATGAGGCGCCCCCGAGGCAGCATCTCGCGTGAACCTGACGGCGCGCGCCCTGGCGGTTACACCGAGGGACTCGTTGGCGATGACAAGTTCGGCGCCGTGCTTGATGATGTGGGATGTGGCGATGGCGGCGCCGTGACGACTGATGGAGATCGTCCTCGTTTCTTCGCGGAATTGTTCACCGGCGGCGTCACGTCCGGACAGGACAATCGGTACGGCGATGGCCAGTCGAGTGCTTCGCCGGGCGTTCGCCGGAGGTTTCTCGCCGCCAGGATCATGGGACCGAGCTGTTGATTCCGAGGACATAGCAAATCCGGCGTTCAGCCACGCTCGACATATTCGGTCGAGTTCTGTCGGAAACGCCTGCGGTTGGCCAGCAGAACGCTGCTTCGGGCGTGCTCCGGAGGCCGCACGCGGCTGGTCAAGAGGCGCTCCCGCGACATCCGAGGGCCTGAGTCACCGGATTAATTATCGGTAATGTGCGCCCTAAGCTTTAAAGCGGCGCCTGGGGACGTGCCCGATAACGGAAGGACGGATTGCGGCAACCCGATTAGCGAGTCTCCTCAGGAGGGTCCGCGACTGGTTGTGGCGGCTTGGGTTCTTTAGGGCGGCGCCCTCGGCGGGCGCACTTCGTAGGAGCGCTCGAACGCCCCGAAGCTTTACGGGCGCGTCTGGGCTCGACGGTGGCTTGCGCTGCCGCCGAGTCGATCTGCGCCTGGATCTCTGAGGCTAGCTGGGCCTGCTGTTCGGCGAATTGCGTACCGCATCGTTCGAGCAGGCTGGCAAGTTGCTCCCGCAGCTTTTTCTCGCCCTTCCTGGCTTCGGAGAGCCGGCCTTCCAGATGGGCGCACGAAGCCGCAATCGTTTCGACAGAGCAGGCCAAGCGCTGCTGCGCGGCGAGCATATCCGCCTGGCCCTGTTCGAGCCGCCGAAGAGTTTCCTCCATCGCCGGCATCGAGTTCAATCCCGTCGATTCGCGTGCGCCAGGCTGGCCGGAGAGTTCGGCGTACGTAGGCGCGGTGGACCCGGAGACCGGCAGAACCGACGGCTGCAAGGGCGCGTAAGCGGTCGCGTCTTGGGTGCGGAGGAATGAGAGCGAGCCCTCCAAATCGATCTCGTGAATGTCCGCGGCGGAGGGAGGGCGGCCGCTGATCTCGAGGCCTGCCGATGGAAAAGTGTCCAGCCGCCAATCCTTCGGCGGGTATCGAATCCCCCAGACGTTCTTGACGTTAATCAGCTCCAGCGCAACGACCCCGAGATCTCTGGCCGACTGCCCTTCTTTGAATCTTAACGCTCGTGCCAGCGCCGTAGTTCCCAGGCAGGGATTCTCGATCAAAAGCTCGGCGCCGGGCGCGATCGCCCGCAAGATTTTTACGCTTGCCCCATGGCGGCTGATCGACATGGTCCAGCACTCTTCCCGGAAGGCCTTGCCGCTCGCATCCTTTCCCGAAAGAACTACCGGAATCGTGATGCACAAACGGCTGGTTCTGCGACGCTCGCCGCTGGACGGGATTTTCCCTTCGAACGGAGCGATCTGAGCCGGGGCTGCAGCGTTTGAGTCCACGCACGATTTATCGGAGGAACGTGGCGCCCGCATGAGCCGCGTCTC